>JBQCHY010000064.1:0-15319 GCA_051954235.1 Xanthobacteraceae bacterium | reverse complement strand
CCCCGGTCCGCACCGCGCAGCGTCGTCGTCTGCGCGAGGATGATGGCTCACGGAACCCTCGCCATGGAGGGGACCGCCCTGCCGCAAAGCCTCGCGCCGAACGCTGCCGCGTCCACCGCATCCCGCCCCGCGGATCGTGACGATCGCGAAACGCCCCTCTCATCGGGGCGGGATAAATATGAATATAATCCTAGAATGCTGATTTTGTCAAGATCGACATCACCCCACGCCTGAGGATGCACTTGGCCACGGGTCATGGCCGGGCTTGTCCCGGCCATCCACGTCTTGGGCGGTCGCAGGAAGAAAGAACGTGGATCACCGGGCCTTCGCCGCGCCGAAGGGGCTACGGCCCCGCAGGCGGGACAAGCCCGGTGATGACGCGGTGGGGGGCGGCGGCCACACACAATGACGTCGTGGTGAGCACCGGGCACACACAATAACGTCGTCCCCGCGCAGGCGGGACCCAGAACCCCTTGCCTTGGTTGCGATTACGGGCGCGCAAGACGAGAGCAATGAGTGCTTCCATCCATTACGTGCGCTGCGGCGTCTGGGTCCCCGCCTGCGCGGGGACGACGAAGGAGCGGGACGACGAAGGAGAGGTGGGGACGGCGAAAGAACGGCCGTCGGAATTACGACATCGCCCCTCGCCTACAAGCCACCTAAACCAGCCGGCTCTGCACCACCGCCGCCTGGATGAACGAGGCGAACAGCGGGTGCGGTTCGAAGGGGCGCGATTTCAGTTCGGGGTGATACTGCACGCCGATGAACCAGGGATGGTCCTCGTATTCGACGATCTCCGGCAGCACGCCGTCCGGCGACAGGCCGGAGAAGCGCAGGCCGTGCTGTTCGAGGCGGTCCTTGTAGGCGGTGTTGACCTCGTAGCGGTGGCGGTGGCGTTCGGAGACTTCCAGCGCATCGCCGTAGATCTGGGAGACACGGCTGCCCTTCACAAGCATCGCCGGATAAGCACCGAGCCGCATGGTGCCGCCGAGGTCGCCCGCCTTCGAGCGCTTCTCGAGTTCGTTGCCGCGCAGCCACTCAGTCATCAGGCCGACCACCGGCTCGTCGGTCGGGCCGAACTCGGTGGAGTTGGCCTTGTCGATGCCGGCGAGATTGCGCGCCGCCTCGATCACCGCCATCTGCATGCCGAAGCAAATGCCGAAATACGGCACCCGCCGCTCGCGCGCGAACCGCGCCGCGCGGATCTTGCCTTCCGCGCCGCGCTGGCCAAAGCCGCCCGGCACCAGAATGCCGTCGACATGCTCCAGCATCGGCGCCGGATCGTCCTTCTCGAACACCTCGCTCTCGATCCAGTCGAGGTTGACCTTGACGTTGTTGGCGATGCCGCCGTGCGACAGCGCCTCGATCAGCGATTTATAGGCGTCCTTCATGCCGGTGTACTTGCCGACGATGGCAATGGTCACGGCGCTTTCCGGATTGCGGACGCGTTCGTTGATGGTGTGCCAGCTCTCCAGCGCCGGCGGAGCTTTCGGCTCGATGCCGAACGCGGCCAGCACTTCGTCGTCGAGCCCGGCGTCGTGATAAGCCTCGGGCACGGCATAAATGTTGTCGACGTCGCGGGCCTCGATCACGGCACTTTCGCGGACGTTACAGAACAGTCCGAGCTTGCGCCGCTCTTCCTTCGGGATCGGCCGGTCGGTCCGGCACAGCAGGATGTCTGGCTGGATGCCGATCGAGCGCAATTCCTTGACAGAATGCTGGGTCGGCTTGGTCTTCAACTCGCCCGCGCTCGGAATGAACGGCAGCAGGGTCAGGTGGACGTAGATGGCGTGGCCGCGCGGCAGGTCGTTCTTGATCTGGCGGATCGCCTCGAAGAACGGCAGGCCCTCGATGTCGCCCACGGTGCCCCCGATCTCGACCAGCACGAAGTCATAGCCGTCATTGCCGGTGAGGACGAAATCCTTGATGGCGTTGGTGACGTGGGGGACCACCTGAATGGTGGCGCCGAGATAGTCGCCACGGCGCTCCTTGGTCAGGATGTCCTGATAGATGCGGCCGGTGGTGATGTTGTCCTGCTTGGTCGCCGGACGTCCCGTGAACCGCTCGTAATGCCCGAGGTCGAGGTCGGTCTCGGCGCCGTCGTCGGTGACGAACACCTCGCCATGCTGATACGGCGACATCGTGCCGGGATCGAGGTTGAGATAGGGATCGAGCTTGCGAAGCCGGACCTTGTAGCCCCGGGCTTGCAGCAAGGCGCCGAGCGCCGCCGAAGCCAGACCCTTGCCGAGCGAGGAGACCACGCCGCCGGTGATGAAAATGTACCGCGCCATGGGACTTAACCTCTACGCTGACCTGAGCGATTCGCCAAAACGAATCGGAACCACGGCCCGATCGCGAGCCATGCTGTGGGTGACTTAAAATTCAAAGCGAAAACAGAGTCTTGGAGACGTTTCTCAACAATTCACATTGAAGAGCCTTGCAGAATTGCAGGGCCTCACTGCGATCGCGGAGGCTGCGGGGCGCTCGGTGCCTGCTGTTCCTGCTGCTTCAACGAATCGAGCACGCCGCCGCCGCTCGGCGCGACCGGGGTCGCCGGCTGCGACAACGGCGCGGAGGTGTTATTGATGATCGAGGTCGGCCGGCGCTCATAGTTGGCAAGCCACGACAACAACAGGCTGGTGACGAAGAACAACGCCGCAACGATGGCCGTGGTGCGCGTCAGCAGGTTCGCGGTGCCGCGGCTCGACATGAAGCCGCCGCCACCGCCGCCGCCGATTCCGAGGCCGCCGCCTTCGGATTTCTGGATCAGCACCACGCCGATCAGCACCACGACCAGCATCAGGTGAATGACGATAATGACGGTTTCCATCGAGACCTTCCATCGCAGCGCCGGCGGATCGAATCCACCGGCAGCAGGCGGGACATGAATTCGCAGGGTGTCTACACGACCGGCGGGGCGATTGTCACCCCTGCCCGGCCGCACAAGTGCGCAATCCGATACCTGATCGATTGGCGCTTAATTAAGGACAGCCGGCCGCGATCGCAAGAAAGTCGGCCGCCTTCAGGCTGGCACCGCCGACCAGCGCGCCGTTGACGTTCGACACCGCCATCAATTCCGCGGCATTCGACGGCTTGACCGAGCCGCCATAGAGCAGACGGATGCCGGCGGCTTCGGTGCCAAATCGACCAGCGAGGGTTTTGCGCATGAAATCATGCACTTCGGCGACCTCCGCGACAGTCGGGGTGCGGCCGGTGCCGATCGCCCATACCGGCTCGTAGGCGACCACGGTGTTGGCTGCGGTGGCGCCGTCCGGCACCGAACCCGCGAGTTGCCGTCCGACCACGTCGAGCGCCTGTCCGGCGTCGCGCTCGGCTTGCGTCTCGCCGATGCAGATGATCGCCACCAGCCCCTCGTTCCAGGCGGCTTCGGCCTTGCGGCGTACCAGCGCATCGGTTTCGCCGTGGTCGGCGCGGCGTTCGGAATGGCCGACGATGACGGCGGTGGCGCCGGCATCTGCCAGCATCTGCGGGGAAATATCGCCGGTGTGCGCGCCCGAGGTCGCGACATGGCAATCCTGCGCCCCGATCGCCACCCGCGAACCGATCACTGATGCAGCCGAGGTGAACAGCAATGTCGCCGGCGGGCAGATCAGAAGATCGACCTTACGCCACAGCGCGCCGGCCCCCTGCGCGATCGCCGCGATCTCGCCCAGCGAGGTCTTGAGGCCGTTCATCTTCCAGTTGCCCGCAATCAGCGGACGAATCGGCTTGGTCATGGGATCGAACTCTCATGCTCGGACGGGTTCTCGCGACGGCGGCAAAGCGCCCTCACGCAATCGGGATGGCCAGAGCCAATAGCCGCCACAACCGGCCCTGACAACGCCTAACCGGCCGATTGCGCGTTTCCGCCACGGTTGCGAGGGCGCGACGGGCTCTTTATGATGGTTGGATCAGTTCGTGCCGCCCTTCGGACGCCTTCCGGCGACGTGGAACGCCGGTTCATGCCAGGACCTACCCGGATCCCGTGCCGGCGGGGCGGCTTGGCGCATCGCCGTACTCCATGACGCCGAATTCGCCCCGGAGACGGCCCGCTCCCTCCTGCAAATAAGATAGGCCCATGCTCCGAGGAATACGTAACGCCTCATCCAACTGGTTCGGCAAAACCATCATGACCATCGTGATGGGCGTCCTGATCATCAGCTTCGGCGTCTGGGGCATCGGCGACATCTTCCGGGGATTCGGCCAATCGACATTGGCGAAGATCGGCAAGACCGAGATTTCCATCGAGCAATTCCGCCAGCTCTATACCGATCGGCTGCAACAGATCAGCCGCCAGATCGGCCGCCCGCTCGCGCCCGATCAGGCCCGCGCCTTCGGCATTGACCGCCAGGTGCTGCAACAGGTGATCGCCGAAACGACGCTGGACGAATCCGCGCGCAAGCTCGGCTTGCAGGTGTCGACCGACGAGGTCATGAAATCGATCACCAGCGATCCGAATTTCAAGGGCGCCAACGGCGCGTTCGATCCGGTGCGCTTCGCCCAGCTTATCCGCCAGGCCAATTTCTCCGAGCAGCGCTATATCACCGAGCAAAAGCGCAACGCGCTGCGCCGCCAGCTCGTCGGATCGATCTCCGGAGAGTTGGAGCCGAGCAAGACCGCCGTTGCGGTGCTCAACCAATTCCAGAACGAACAGCGCTCGGTGGAATTCGTCAAGCTGGAAGCGGCGCAGGCCGGCACCATCGACACGCCGACGCCGGAAGCGCTGGCGAGTTTTTACGACGCGCACAAGGTGCAGTTCCGCGCGCCCGAGTATCGCAAGATTGCCTTCGTCGCGATCACGCCGGACGACCTTGCGAAGTGGACGACGGTATCTGACGAGGATGCGAAGAAGGTCTACGAGGAGCGCAAGGATACTTTCGCGACGCCGGAGAAGCGCGACGTCTCGCAGATGGTGTTTCCCAATGCCGAAGACGCCGCCGCCGCTCGCGCGCGTCTGGTCGGCGGCCTTTCCTTCGACGACCTCGCCAAGGAGCGCAACCTAAAGCCGTCCGACGTCGATCTCGGTCTGGTGACGAAATCCGCGATCATCGATTCGAAAGTGGCCGATGCCGCTTTCACGATGAAGCCCGGCGATATCAGCGAACCGATTCAGGGCACCTTCGGCACAGTGCTGATCAAGGTCGGCAAGATCGAGCCGGGCAGCCAGGCGAGTTACGAGAGCGTCGCCGCGAACCTGAAGAAGGAAATCGCGCTGGAGCGTGCGCGCAAGTCGGTAAAGGAGTTGCACGACAAGCTGGAAGACGAGCGCGGCGGCGGTGCCAACGTCACCGAAGCCGCCGAGAAGCTGAAGCTGCCCGTCACCACCATTGAAGCGGTCGACCGGTCCGGTCGCGCGCCCGATGGCAAGCCGGTGACGTCGATTCCGGCTGGCCTCGACCTCGTCTCGCAAGCGTTCGCCAGCGATGTCGGCGTCGACAATGAAACCATCTCCTACAACGGCGGCTATGTCTCCTTCGACGTGGTCGGTGTCACGCCGTCGCGCGAGCGAAAACTCGATGAGGTGAAGGATCAGGTCGAAGCCCGCTGGCGCGCCGATCAGATCACCAACAAGCTGCGCGCCAAGGCAACCGAGATGGTCGAGAAGCTCAACAAGGGCCGCAAGCTGGCCGATGAGGCTTCGGCTGCCGGCGTCAAGGTCGAGACCGCTTCGACGTTCAAGCGCGACGCCACCGTCGCCAACCTTCCGGCCGGCGCGGTCGCGGGCGCGTTCCGCACCGCCAAGGATGCGGCGGGCCAGAGCGAAGGCGCGAGTGCGACCGAGTGGGTCATATTCCGCGTCACCGACGTGATCGAACCGACGCTGGACCTCGCCTCCGAGGATGCCAAGAAGCTCAAGGCGTCTGTCGAGCGCGGCCTCGCCGAGGAACTCGTCGGCCAGTACGTCATCAAGATGGAAAACGAGATCGGCGTGACAGTCAACCAGCCGGCGGTGGCGCAGATCACCGGCGCGAACAACTGAGAACGACGCGATTTGAAGCATGATGAGTTTGCATTTTCCGTCATTGCGAGCGAAGCGAAGCAATCCAGCTTTTTCTTTGCGACTCCTGGATTGCTTCGTCGCTTCGCTCCTCGCAATGACGGCTCAATTGCAATTCATCTCGAAATAACGACTTGAAGGCACGGATTCGATGGACGATCTGAAAACGATTATCGCCAAGGTCGCCACCGGCGCCAGCCTTACCCGCGATGAGGCCGCCAACGCGTTCGACCGCATGATGTCGGGCGAAGCAACGCCGTCGCAGATGGGCGCCATGCTGATGGGCCTGCGCGTGCGCGGCGAGACGGTCGACGAGATCACCGGCGCGGTGTCGGCAATGCGCGACAAGATGCTGCGCGTGACGGCTCCGCCCGACGCCGTCGATATCGTCGGCACCGGCGGCGACGGCTCCGGGTCGGTCAACGTCTCGACCTGCGCATCGTTCATCGTGGCGGGCGCCGGCGTGCCGGTCGCCAAGCACGGCAATCGCGCGCTGTCGTCGAAGTCCGGCGCGGCCGACGTGCTGGCGGCGCTCGGCGTCAAGATCGACCTGACGCCGGATCAGGTGTCGCGTTGCGTGAAGGAAACCGGCATCGGCTTCATGTTCGCACCCGCGCATCATCCGGCGATGAAGAACGTCGGCCCGACGCGCGTCGAACTCGCCACCCGCACCATCTTCAATCTGCTCGGCCCGCTGTCGAACCCCGCCGGCGTGACGCGGCAGATGGTCGGCGTGTTCTCGCGGCAATGGGTGCAGCCGCTCGCACAAGTGCTGAAGAATCTCGGCGCGGAATCGATCTGGGTCGTGCACGGCTCCGACGGCCTCGACGAGATCACCCTCACCGGCCCAACCTTCGTGGCCGCGCTTGAAAGCGGCAACATCCGCACCTTCGAGATCACGCCGGACGATGCCGGCCTGCCGCGCGCCCATGGCGATGCGCTGAAGGGTGGCGACGCCGACGCCAATGCTGTTGCACTCAAGGGCGTGCTCGACGGCAAGCCGAGCGCCTATCGCGACGTCGCGCTGCTGAACGCCGCCGCCGCGCTGATCGTCGCCGGCCGCGCCAAGGATTTGAAGGAAGGCGTCGCCATCGGCACGAAAGCGCTCGATAGCGGCGCGGCGGCGGAGCGGCTGAAACATCTGATCGCCGTGTCCAACGGTTGATGCAGGGAGGCGGCGATGTCCGACATCCTGACCAAGATCGAAACCTACAAGCGCGAGGAGATCGCGAGCGCCAAGCGCGTGCGCTCGTTGGCCGATCTCGAACACCTCGCGCGCACCGCGACCGCACCACGCGGCTTCATCGCGGCGCTGCGTCGCAAGCTCGCGAACGGTGAGTATGCGCTGATCGCGGAGGTGAAGAAGGCTTCGCCATCGAAGGGCCTGATCCGCGCCGATTTCGATCCCCCGGCACTGGCGCGCGCCTACGAAGCCGGCGGCGCGGCGTGCCTTTCGGTGCTGACCGATACGCCGTCGTTCCAGGGCCACCTCGACTTCATGGTGGCGGCGCGCGCGGCGGTGTCGCTGCCGGTGCTGCGCAAGGACTTCATGTTCGACCCCTATCAGGTGGTCGAAGCCCGCGCCCATGGCGCCGACTGCATCCTGATCATCATGGCCGCGCTCGACGACGGCGCGGCGCGTGAGATCGAGGACGCCGCGCGCGTCCACGGCATGGACGTGCTGATCGAAGTGCACGACCGCGCGGAGTTGGATCGCGCGCTCAAGCTGCGCTCGTCGATGATCGGCATCAACAACCGCAACCTGCGCACCTTCGAGACAACGCTGAAAACCAGCGAGGATCTCGCCGCGCACATGCCCGCTGATCGGCTGATGGTCGGCGAGAGCGGCATTTTCACGCCGGACGATCTGGCGCGGCTGGCGCGCGTCGGCATCTCGACCTTCCTCGTCGGCGAAAGCCTGATGCGGCAGGACGATGTCACCGCCGCCACGCGGGCACTGCTGGCGCGCACCGCCGGAGCGCATTGACCGTCATGGCACGCAAGCCCGCCCTCACCCACATCGACAGCAAGGGCGAAGCCCGCATGGTCGATGTCTCGGCCAAACCCTCGACCGAACGCGTGGCGGTCGCCGAGGGCAGTGTCGTCATGAGCAAGGCGACGCTCGATCTGATCGTGAAGGGCGACGCCGCCAAGGGCGACGTGCTGGGCACCGCGCGCATCGCCGGCATCATGGCGGCGAAGCGGACCTCCGAACTGATCCCGCTCTGTCATCCGCTGGCGCTGTCGAAAGTCACGCTCGACATCACGCCCGATGCCGCGCTGCCGGGGTGCCGGATCGAAGCCACGGTGAAGGTCACCGGCCCCACCGGCGTCGAGATGGAAGCACTTACCGCAGTGTCGGTCGCGGCGCTGACGGTCTACGACATGATCAAGGCGGTGGAGCGCGGCGTGCACATCGAAGGCATTCGTCTCGTCGAAAAGCGCGGCGGCAAATCCGGCCACTATCGCGCGCCGGCGCGCAAGGCGTCGACATGAACGAGGCGTTCCGCCAACGTTGGAGTTCATCATGGCGCTGATGCCGGTCGCCGATGCGATGGCTGCGGTGCTGGACGGTGTCAAAGCACTACCGGAGGACATGGTCGCACTGCCTGATGCGCACCACCGCGTGCTCGCCCGCGACATTGCCTCGCTGCGCACGCAACCGCCTGCCGATATGTCGGCGATGGACGGTTACGCGGTGCGCGCCGCCGACGCCGCGAAAACGCCGGCGCGCCTGAAAGTCATCGGTGAAGCCGCCGCCGGCAGTCCGTTCGATGCCCCGGTAAAGCAAGGCGAAGCGGTTCGCATCTTCACCGGCGGCGTGGTGCCGCCCGGCACCGACGCCGTCGTCATTCAGGAAAACACCACGCGTGACGGCGATGCCGTCATCATCAACGAGCCGATTGCCGCCGGCCGCAACATCCGCCGCGCCGGCATCGATTTTCGCGAAGGCGACGTGCTGCTGCGCGCCGGTCGTCGCCTCACCGATCGCGACCTCTCACTCGCGGCCGGCATGAATCATCCGCGCCTGCCGGTGCATCGCCGCCCGCGCGTCGCGGTGCTGGCGACCGGCGACGAGCTGGTGCTGCCGGGCTCCGATCCGAAGCCCGGCCAGATCGTGCTGTCCAACGGCTACGCGCTTCACGCGCTGGCGCGGCAGGAAGGCGCCGACACCATCGACCTCGGCATCGCCGCCGACACGATGGAAGCGACAACCGCCGCGATCCGCCGCGCGCGCGACAGCGGTGCCGATATCCTTGTTACCACCGGCGGCGCGTCGGTCGGCGATCACGACCTGATGCATGTCGCGTTGCAGGCCGAAGGCGTCGCGCTGTCGTTCTGGAAGATCGCGCTGCGCCCCGGCAAGCCGATGATGCATGGCCGCCTCGGCGACATGAGGGTGATCGGGCTACCCGGCAATCCGGTCTCGTCCTACGTCTGCGCCTTCCTGTTCATGGTGCCGTTGCTGCGCGCGCTGTCCGGCCGCACCGACATCCAGCACGCGCTCGAGCCCGCAGTGCTCGGCAACGCGCTCACCGCCAACGACCAGCGGCAGGATTACCTGCGCGCAAGCCTGACGCGACGTGCCGACGGCGTCGCCGTCGCCACCGCCGTCAGCCATCAGGACAGTTCGCTGCTGGCGAATCTCGCGGCCGCCCAGGCACTGGTGATCCGGCCGCCATTTGCCCCCGCAGCTGCGGCCGGGGACCCCTGCACCCTGATCCGCCTGCCGGATTGATGTCCCGGATCGATCCTGCATTGACCGAAAATTAAGAGGTTGCGGAACACATATCGAACATATAGTGTCCGTTCATGATTTGTTTCGAACGGTCACCTCGTTCGATATGCGTATCGGCCGGTGGATGACCGGCGCAAGATAACGGGCGTTTGCTACCTGTTTTGATACCGGGGATGGGACCGACATGCTGACACGCAAACAATACGAGCTTCTGCGGTTCATCAACGAGCGGTTGAGCGAAAGCGGCGTGCCGCCCTCCTTCGACGAGATGAAGGACGCGCTCGACCTGCGCTCCAAGTCCGGCATCCATCGTCTGATCACCGCGCTGGAAGAACGCGGCTTCATCCGCCGCCTGCCCAACCGCGCCCGCGCCATCGAGGTCATCAAGCTGCCAGAAGCCTCGACCGGCGCCAGCACCCGGCGCGGCTTCACGCCCAGCGTCATCGAAGGCAATCTCGGCAAGGTCCGTCCGGCCGCCAGTACCTCGGACAACGATGCCGATCATCCCGTCGCCGTGCCGGTGATGGGCCGGATCGCCGCCGGTACACCGATCGAAGCGTTGCAGACCCGCAGCCATACCATCAGCGTGCCGCCCGACATGCTCGGCTCCGGCGAACACTACGCGCTGGAAGTGCGCGGCGATTCGATGGTCGAGGCCGGCATTCTCGACGGCGACATGGCGCTGATCCAGAGGAACGACAGCGCCGACACCGGCGACATCGTCGTCGCCCTGATCGACGAGGAAGAAGCCACGCTGAAACGCTTCCGCCGCCGCGGCGCGTCGATCGCGTTGGAGCCGGCTAACGCTGCCTATGAAGTCCGCATCCTGCCGCCGAACCGCGTGCGGATTCAGGGCAAGCTGATCGGGCTGTATCGGCGGTACTGAGCGCTGTCAGAAGTCTTGAAGCCTTATTGATCTCGTCATGCCCGGGCTTGTCCCGGGCATCCACGTCTTATTGGCATGGCAGACCAAGGGGCGTGGATGGCCAGGACAAGCCCGGCCATGACCAAGAAACATAACTCTCAATCCTCCCCCTCCCGATCCCCTTCGGCCGGCGTCGCATCGACCGGCGGCGCGAGGCGCGGTCGCGCTTTCGGGGCGGGTGCCGTTATTTCTGCCGACGGTGCAGGCGACCACGGCCTGTCGACGCCCTCGGGCCGGATCGCGGTAACCGAAAAGCCTTCGCCAGCCTTGCGCAGCGCCAGAGCGCCCTGTCGCTGCAAGCGCGCCCGATCGATCACCATGGCCGCGCAATGAGGCGGCGCCTGCTGCTGCGTCACGATGATCGCGGCCCGCGCGCAATCATCGTCGAACGCCTCGGGCTGCAAGGTCAGCGCCACCAGCCGGCCATCGCCCAGCGGCGTGACGCAGCCATCGGGATCGCAGGAGACGCCCGAGGCCAGCGCCGTATCCGTGGCACCACGCGCGTCGGCATCCGCCGCCAGCCATTCGCGGACCAGAAACGTATCTTTCGCCGTTCGCATCACCCGCAACCGGCCGTCGCCGCCGCGCACCGCAACGCTGTGGCCGTCGCCGGCGATGAGCACATCCGGTTGCGTCACCGCCAGCGCCCATATCGTCGACGCGACCACGGCCACACCGCCGGCCCAGCGCAGCGGCGTGCGCAGCAGGCCGAGCAGCACGATGCCGGCGCTCGCCAGTAGCAGCGGCCCGGTGCCGAACGCCGCCATGCGGCCGATCGCGCCGGGCAGCGCCGCGACCCAGACCGCGACCACGATCATCCAGTCGATGCCGAGCCCCATGATCTCCCAGAACACGCGATCGAGCCCGAACGGCGCCGCGATCAGGCCGATCAGTCCCGCCGGCATCACCACGCCCGACACCACAGGCATCGCCGCGAGGTTCGCCAGCACGCCGTAAGGCGTGACGCGGTGGAAGTGGAACGCCGCGTAAGGCGTGGTGGCGAGCCCGGCGACCAGCGACGCCAGCGCCAATGTCATGATCTCGCGGCCGCCCCACAATGCCGCCCGCGCCGCCGCCGAATTGTCCGGCGTCGCGAACAGGCGCGGCATGCCGATCTGGATCAATGCCACCAGCCCCAGCGTCGCCGCGAACGACATTTGAAAACTCGGATGCACCAGCGCTTCCGGCGCGGCGACCAGCACCACCATTGCTGCAATCGCCAGCGTGCGAAAGGTGATGGCGCGGCGATCGACCATCACCGCGAGCAGCACCACCGCCGTCATGAAGTACGAGCGCTGCGTCGCGACCTCGGCACCGGACAGCAGCAGATAGAACGTCGCAGCCAGCAGCGCCGCAGCCGCCGACCACTTCTTGATCGGGAACGTCACCGTCAATCCAGGGATCAGCGCCAACAGCGCGCGCACCGCGAAGAACACCACGCCCGCGACCACTGCCATGTGATAGCCGGAGATCGACAGCACATGGCCGAGGCCGGAGATGAACATCGCGTCGTTGACTGGCGGCGTGATGGCGTCGCGCCGGCCGGTGAGCAGCGCGGTGGCGATGGCGCGGTTGTCGCCTTCCAACGCGGTGCGGATGCGCGCATCGATGCCGTCGCGCATGCCCTGCATGATGGCGGCATAGCGCAGTTTCCAGCCGCCGCTCGCCGGCGGATCGAGCGTCCTGATCGCGCCCATCGCGAAGCCCGATGCACCGATGCCCTGAAAATACAGGTCGCGGCTGAAGTCGTAGCTACCGGGCCGCAGCGGCGACAGCGGCGGCAACAGCCGTGCTTTCAGCGCAACGTAACTGCCGACGGGCGGCGCGGTGCCCTTGCGCACGGAGAGCCGCACCCGGGTCAGCGTCACCGCATTGCGCGCGGCAGTTAGTTCAGTGACGCGCAGCACGAAACGGTCAGTGCGTTCGCGCTCCTCATGGGTCTCGACGAAACCTTGCAGTGAGGCCGAATAGATCGGATGCGCCAGCACCGGATGCGCCACGCGCGCCGTCTTCAGGGACGCAACGGCAAAACCGCCGGCCATCGCCGCCAGCATCAGCGTGACGGCAAATGCTTTGCGGTGCCGAAGCAAAAACGCGACGCCGAACAGCACCGCCGCGGCAACGGCCGCCACCCATGCGACCGGTTCGCGATCGGCGGAAAAATACAGCGCGATGCCGATGCCGAACGCGATCGGCACCCATGGCAGCAGGCGCCCTTCCCCCGCCTCCGCGCGCAGCCATTCGCGCAGACTCGCGACGAGCGGTGACCATAGGCTCGCGTTCCGCGCAGAACCGACAGCGGCCTGCGCGTCGTTCAATACCGGCCAGGTTCGTGCCCTGACTTTGCTCTCGCCCCCGTCCGTCATGCGCACTCCCGCAAACGGTCAGGCAGCATGGATCAATCGGCAGGCGGCGGCAACGCGGTTTCGATGTTCAGACAGACGTTCGCTTGGGGCGCGGATTTACCAATACGATGATCGTCGTCCCCGCGCAGGCGGGGCCATACGCCGCAGCAGTCGTGAGGCGAGAAACGCCGGTTGTTTTGGTCATCTCAAACTCTGCGGCCACGATAGAGACAGGGAGTCTGGGTTCCCGCCTTCGCGGGGACGACGCTGTGGGCGAGGATGTGCCCGGCAAATTCGCCGTTGCTGCCTCAGCCCTTCGCAAAACTGTCGCGCAGACCGATGGTGCGGTTGAAGACCGGCTTTTCCGGTGTCGAGTCCCGGTCGCGCACGAAATAGCCCTGCCGTTCGAATTGCATGACGTCATCGGAATTCGCCGTCGCCAGTGACGGCTCGATGCGGGCGTCGCGCAGCACTTCGAGCGAATCCGGATTGAGATCGGCGACGAAGTTGGCGGCATCCGGCGCGGGATTGCTGAACAGCGGATTGTAAACCCGGATCTCGGCCGGGACCGACTGCGCCGCCGGCAGCCAGTGCATCGTCGCCTTCACTTTACGGCCGTCGGGCGCGTTGCCGCCGCGGGTTTCGGGATCGTAGGTGCAACGCAGTTCGATCACCTCGCCGTTGGCATCCTTCACCACCTCGCGGCAGGTGACGAAATAGGCGTAACGCAGCCGCACTTCCTTGCCCGGCGACAGGCGAAAGAATTTCTTCGGCGGGTTTTCCATGAAGTCGTCGCGCTCGATATAAAGTTCGCGACCGAAGGTGATCGTGCGCGTGCCGGCCGCCGGATCGTCAGGATGATTGACGGCTTCCAGCTCCTCGCTTCTCCCTTCCGGATAATTCTCGATCACCACCTTGAGCGGCCGCAGCACCGCCATGCGCCGCTGCGACGTGCGGTTCAATACCTCGCGGATGCAGAACTCCAGCATCCCGACATCGACCACGCTGTTGGCTTTCGCCACGCCGATCCGCTTGATGAATTCGCGGATCGCTTCCGGCGGCACGCCGCGGCGCTTCAGCCCGGCGATGGTCGGCATCCGTGGATCGTCCCAGCCGCCGACGTGCCCGCCGCGCACCAATTCGGTGAGCACGCGCTTGGACAGCAGCGTGTAGGTGAGATTGAGCCGCGCGAATTCGTACTGATGCGGATGCGACGGCACCGGCAGCTTGTCGAGAAGCCAGTCGTACAGCGGCCGATGGTCCTCGAACTCCAGCGTGCAGATCGAATGCGTGATGCCTTCGATCGCGTCGGACTGGCCGTGCGCGTAGTCGTAGCTCGGATAGATCGACCACGCCTTGCCGGTGCGCGGATGCACGGCGTGCAGGATGCGATAGAGCACCGGGTCGCGCAGGTTGATGTTGCCCGACGCCATGTCGATTTTCGCACGCAGCACCCGCGCGCCGTTGGGAAATTCGCCGGCCTTCATGCGCCGGAACAGATCGAGGTTTTCCTCGACGCTGCGGTCGCGGAACGGACTGTTCTTGCCGGGCTCGGTCAAGGTGCCGCGCGCGAGGCGGATCTCTTCCTGCGACTGGTCGTCGACGTAAGCGAGACCGGCGCGGATCAGATCTTCCGCCCAGCCGTAGAGGCGCTCGAAATAGTCCGAGGCGTAGAACAGGTTGTCACCCCAGTCGAAGCCGAGCCAGCGCACGTCGCGCTGAATTGAATCGATATATTCCTGTTCTTCCTTGGCCGGATTGGTGTCGTCGAAGCGCAGGTGGCACTTGCCGCCGAATTCCTTCGCAATGCCGAAATTCAGCGCGATCGACTTGGCATGGCCGATATGCAGGTAGCCGTTCGGCTCCGGAGGGAAGCGCGTCACGATCTGAGCGTGCCGCTTGCTGTCGAGGTCACCCTGAACGATATCGCGGATGAAATCGCGCCCTGCCTCTGCCGTCGTCGCTTCTGCCGTCATTCCAGTGTTCCGAATCCGAAGTTCGCTACCTTTTGCAGCGCCTTCCTTAGCCAAATCCGCCTGCCGCCGCAAAGCCCGCATATCGGCGTGGGTCACTTCAAACAGGCTTTAGTTATGCCGCGATCCTGCTAGGGTCCGATCCGACTGTGTCGGATTGGACCCGTCGCGCTTATCTTTTTATTCGAGCATAATCTCGTCCGAAAACCGGTTTCCACTTTTCGGGATCATGCTCTATACACCGACCGCGCGTTTCCAGCCCGCCCCGTTTCCCTCAATTCCGGCATCATGACCAAACCTGTCATCACCCGCTTTGCGCCCTCGCCCACCGGTTTCCTG
>JBQCHY010000063.1:0-15240 GCA_051954235.1 Xanthobacteraceae bacterium | reverse complement strand
CTGTTCGACTGGTTGCCCTGGTAAGGGCAATCCGGCCGGGCTGACGCCCGGTCGTCAAGGTAAGCGGCGGTCTTCGAAGAATGCCTTGAGCATGGCCGCCGATTCGACTTCCGCCAGCCCCGGGTAGACTTCGGGGGCGTGATGGCAAGTCGGCGAGGCGAAAAAGCGTACGCCGCTGGTCACGGCGCCGCCCTTTTCGTCGGCGGCTCCGAAGTAGATGCGACGCAACCGCGCGAACGAGATGGCTCCGGCGCACATGGTGCAGGGCTCCAGCGTCACGTAGAGATCGCAGCCGGTCAGCCGCTCGCTGCCGAGGGTGCGGGCGGCCTCGCGCAGCGCCAGCACCTCGGCATGGGCGGTGGGGTCGCGGTCGGTTAGCGTCCGGTTGCCGGCCCGGGTGATCACCGCGCCGTTGCGGACGATGACGCAGCCGATCGGCACTTCGCCGGCTTTTTCGGCGTTTTCGGCCTGTTCCAGCGCCAAATCCATGAAAGTTGCCGCGCTCATACCGCGTTTCTCGCCTCGTTTCTCGCAAAGAACTCTGTTATGAGGGCGCCTTCAGCACGTGGATGCCGGTTTTTGCTTGAGACAGCGCCCCGAAACGGGGGCGCTTGAACCTGCTCCCGTCGCTTCACCCGCGATTTCGACGCACACCAGACGAGAGCATTCATGCCCCGCGATAACGACAAAAACAACGCCTCGCCGCGCGGCCGGCGTGACCGGCAGACCGGCGGCAAGGGGCGCTCCGAAGGCCGTTCCGGCGCCAAGCGCGGTCCCGAGAAGAAATTCGCCAAGCGGGCGGCCGGGGCTAAGCCGGACGGCGAGCGGCGCGCTTACGCGGGCAAATCCGAAGGCGGCAAGTCATTCGGCGACAAGCCGTTCGGCAAGAAGCCTTATGCCGGCAAACGCGACGGCGATGCGCCGCGCCGCAGCTATGGCGACGGGCCACGCCGCGATCGCGACGATGCGCGCCCGGCACGCTTCAATCGGGACGAGCGCCCGGCGCGTGGCGGCGATCGGCCCGAGCGTGGACCGCGTAAGGATTTTCGGCCGCGCGAAGATCGCGGCGGTGAGAAGCGCCCGTATACGCCGCGCGGTGAGCGCGGCGATGCACGCCCTGCGGGCCGTTTCGGCGACAAGAAATTTGGCGAGAAGACCTCTGGCGAGAAGCGTCCCTACACCCCGCGCGGTGAAGGCGGTGTCCGCAAGGATGGTCCGCACAAGGATTTTGGTTCACGCGACGGCGAACGCAAATTCGATCGGCCGCGCGACGGCGGATTCCGGCGCGACGACGATCGCCCGAAATTCTCGCGCGGTCCGCGCAGGGAGTTTGGCGAGGGGCGGGATCGCAGCGACGAGAAGCCGTGGGAAAATCGCGAGCGCCGCGACAGCCATGGACGCGACGACGCGCGCAAGTTCGACAAGCCGCGCTTCGATCGCTCGCGTGACGATCGCGGTGGTGAGGAGCGCCCGCGTTTCTCACGGTCGCGCGACGAGGGTGCGGGCCGTGGCGGGCGTTCGTTCGACAAGCCGAAGTTCGATCGGCCGCGCGGCGACCGTCCGAAATTCGACCGGCCGCGAGAGGCGAGGGAAGATCGCGGGGACCGTCCGACCTTCCGCCGCCCGCGCGAGGATCGCGGGGGCTCGCGAGACTGGCAGGAGCATCCGCGCAGCGAAGGACGCGGCGAGCGTTTCGCGGATCGTCTGCGTCGCGACAATGAGGACGACAGCAAGGTGTTCGCCAAGCGCCCGGCATTCGGCGGGCGCGGCGCCTATCGCGAGCGTAAGCTCGACCCCAACAAGCGCATCTCGCGTCCGGAGCCGGCGCCCAAGAAGGCCGGCGAGCGCATCGCCAAGCTGATGTCGCGCGCGGGGCTGGCCTCGCGCCGCGATGCCGAGGAGTGGGTGACGCAGGGCCGCGTCACCGTCAACGGCCGCATCATCAATTCGCCGGCGCTCGACGTTACCGCCAACGACGTGGTGATGGTCGACGGCAAGCCGTTGCCGGAGCGCGAGCGCACGCGGCTATTCCTCTATCACAAGCCGCGCGGGCTGATGACGACGCATTCCGATCCGGAAGGCCGGCCGACGGTGTTCGAGCATCTGCCGGAAGGGCTGCCGCGCCTCATCAGCGTCGGGCGTCTCGATTTCAACACCGAGGGTTTGCTGCTGCTCACCAACGACGGCGGCCTCGCGCGCGTGCTCGAACTGCCCGACACCGGCTGGCTGCGGCGTTATCGCGCGCGCGCCCATGGCGAGATCACCCAGACGCAGCTCGATGCGTTGCGCGACGGCATCGAGGTCGAGGGCGTCAAATACGGATCGGTGGAAGCGACGCTGGAGCGGGATCAAGGCAGCAACGTCTGGATCACCATTGCCATTCGTGAAGGCAAGAACCGCGAGGTGCGCAACATTCTGGGCGCGCTTGGGCTCGAGGTGAACCGGCTGATCCGCATTTCCTACGGGCCGTTCCAACTGGGCGAGATCGAGGAAGGCCAGGTCGAGGAGGTGCGCGCCCGCGTGCTGCGCGATCAACTCGGCGACCGGGTGGTGAAGAAAGCCGGCGCGGAGTTCGGGCAAGCCGCCGAGCCCGATGCCACGCCAAAACTCGGCCGCGACGGCACGCCGCTGCGCTCGAAGAAGGCCAACAAGCTGCGCCCCAAGACCTCCAAGATCGAGGACCGCAAGGGCCGCACCGTGAAGGTGCAGCGCACCGGCAGCGACGAAGCACGTGCCCACAACGAAGCCATCGCGCGCGGCCACCAGCAACGCCCGAAGCGTGGCTATCACGGCAAACGCGATCTCACGCCGCGAGATTGAGCGATGCGGCGGGTTGATCGGAATGATGCCCATGTCGTCCCCGCGCAGGCGGGGACCCAGATTCCGTGTCGCTCATGATGCGGGTGGCGTTCATGATCTTTGACTATCATCGGAATCGCGACCGCCAGGGGTTCTGGGTCCCCGCCTGCGCGGGGACGACGATTTTCGGGCGGCAAGTTCTCCGCAAAGCGACTTCCCGGTCGAACATTGAGGATGGCGGAGGCGCCTTCTGATGCGCGTTGTCGGAGGACGGCTGCGGGGCCGCAACATTGTCGCGCCGGCGTCGCGCGACATTCGGCCGACGGCGGATCGGCTGCGGGAGTCTGTGTTCAACATTTTGATGCACGCCTATGACAATCCGATCGAAGGCGCGCGCGTGCTCGATCTGTTTGCCGGCACCGGGGCGCTCGGCATCGAGGCGGTCTCGCGCGGCGCGAAGTTCACGCTGTTCGTCGACAACGGCGCGGAATCGCGCGCGCTGTTGCGCAACAACGTCGAGGCGCTCGGCCTCGGCGGCGTCACCAAGGTCTATCGCCGCGATGCCACCCATCTCGGTCCGGCCTATCCGGTCGAGCCGTTCGCGCTGGTGTTTCTCGATCCGCCTTACGGCAAAGGACTTGCGGAGAAAGCGCTGGCCTCGCTGCGTGACGGCGGCTGGTTAACGCCCGATGCGTTGCTGGTGGTCGAGGAATCCAAGGCGGCGGCATTTTCCGTGCCGGATGGTTTCGAAGAACTTGAGCGCCGCGCTTACGACGATACCGAGTTCGTGTTCCTGCGCGCGATAAAATCATAAGACGACAGACAGACCGGGAGCGACACCATGGCCGATGCGAAGCCGCAATTGAAATGGGATCACATTCACCTCCGCACGCCGGACCCGGAAGCGACCGCGCGCTGGTTCGCCGATATGCTCGGTGCGGAGATCGTGCGCACGCCGGTGCGGATCGAGTTGCGGCTCGGCGGAAACAACATCTATCTCGCGGCGGTCGTCGCTGGCGATGGCGTCAACCCGCCGCCGGTCACGCCGTATCAGGGACTCGATCACTTCGGCCTCGCCGTGCAGGGGCTCGACGCGCTGGTCGCCAGCCTGAAGGCGAAGGGTGTCGTCTTCACCGAGGACGTGCACGAGGTGCGCGCCGGTGTCCGCATCTGCTTCATCCGCGGCCCGCAAGGTATTTCGATCGAATTGCTTGAGCGGACTTAAAATCGCAAAAATCGTCGTCCCCGCGAAGGCGGGGACCCAGACTCCGCAGCGGCGAGACGAAGAGCGCCTGTTGCCCGCGCGTGCGATAAACAATCAGGGCCAGGGATTCTGGGTCCCCGCCTTCGCAGGGACGACGATTTTCGTGTTGCGAACTTCATCCGTCACCCGAACGTAAACGCATAGGCGCGCACGCCGGGATCGAGAAACTCGATCTCGAAGGTGCGGTCGGCGATGTCGCCTTTCTGGCGGATGAGTTGATAGAGCCGCTCGCCGGTGACGGTGCCGTTGCCCTCGGCGTCGGTATCCATGCCGTGATCGTCGCCGGGCGGTTTGCCATCGATGGTGACGCGGAAGCGCACCGGTTTGCCGTCGCTGCCCGGGCCCAGCACCAGATGCAGGTCGCGGGCGTGGAAGCGGTAGACGATGCCGCCGCCGGGCGCATCCAGCGAGGCGCGCTCGTTGGCGATGGTCCAGTCGCCGGTCAGGCCCCAGGCATTCAACTCGTCGACACTCGCTTGATAGGTGTGGCGCATGTCGCGCACCGCGCCGCCGGGCGAGACGAAATTCTCCGCGCGCGCGTAGCCGAGATAAGTCTCCGGCGACTTGACGCGGTTCATGTCGGCCGCGGCTTCCGCGCCGGTCGCGCTGACGTTGACGAGGTCCGCGCTCTTCAGCTTGTGGCCGGCTTGCGACAGCAGCAGTTGAATGATGCGCTCGGATTCGTCGTAGTCGCCTTCGCCGAAGTGATGATGACGGATGCGGCCTTCGGCATCGATGAAGTAATGCGCGGGCCAGTAGTTGTTGTTGAACGCGCGCCAGATCTTGTAGTTGTTGTCGATCGCCACCGGGTAATCGACCTTCAGATCGCTCACCGCCTTCTTGACGTTGCCGATGATCTTCTCGAAAGCGAATTCCGGCGCGTGCACGCCGATCACCACGAGACCCTGATCCTTGTACTTCTCGGCCCATGCGCGGACATAAGGCAGCGCGCGCAGGCAGTTGATGCAGGAATAGGTCCAGAAATCGACCAGCACCACCTTGCCCTTGAGTTGTTCGGCCGTGAGCGGCGGCGAGTTGAGCCATTCCACCGCGCCGTCGAGCGAGGGGAGCGTGCCTTCGACCGGCAGCATGTCGGCCATCGCGTCGGGTTCGGTGCTCGCGGTCTTTGACTTGTCGCTCGTCATCGCCGTGTTGGCGGCGGTGTTGGTCTTCGTCATCGCATTGCCGGATGCCGCACGAAACTTGTCGAGCAGTCCCTGCTCGATGCGGTTGGTGCCGGCGAGCGAGACCTGCGTGAGAACGCCGGTGTCGAGCCCGAGCGCGATGGCGCCGACCGCGACCAGCACCAGCGCGCCGAGGCCGCGCCGCAACCATTCGCCGACGCCGAGCGAACGCTTCATCGCCGCGAACAACTTGCCGCCGACCAGCAGCGCCAGCCCCAGCGAGGTCGCGGCGCCGGCGGCGTAGGCGGCGAGCAGCAGCGAGGCGCCGACGCTCGCGCCTTGCAGCGCTGCGCCGGTAAGGATCAGCCCGAGGATCGGTCCGGCGCAGGGTGCCCACAACAGGCCGGTGGCGACGCCGAGCAGCAGCGACGAGCCGACGTTGCCGCGCGCATCAGGGGTTGTATTGGAGGCGGAGTCGGACAGCTTCGCCCCGAGCGTCACCAGCGGCGCGGTGATCCGCTCCGCCAGCGAGGGAAACAGCAGGGCGACGCCGAACACCGCGAGCAGCGCGATGGCGGCGAAGCGCGCATACTGGTTGGCGGCCACCGCCCAGCCGCCGGCGACAGAGGCCAACGTCGCCACCAGCGCGAAGGTCAGCGCCATGCCGATCAGCATCGGCAGGCCGTTGCGCAGGAACGGGCGATCCGCGCGCGCGAACACGAACGGCAGGACGGGCAGGATGCAGGGGCTGACGATGGTGAGAACGCCGCCGAGATAGGCGAGCAGAAAGAGGATCATCGCGAAGTGTCTCCGTGGCGGAGGGCGTTGTTATCTATGCCTCGTTTGACGCGTCGCTTCCCGTCATTGTTACGTCGGCCATCGTGCCCGAGTTTCACATAAATGTGTGGGCACCGTGACCCGTTGTTCCGTCTTGACCCACAAGCCTTATGGCTTGACAGCGCCGGGGTGCCAACTATCGTCCCGGCAAAATGGCGCCTGGTCGCCCCAATTCAATGCATTTTCGAGAGCCTGCCCGATGGACGATGTGATCCGCCCTATCCTGACGCCGCCCGGCGGCGAGAAGAAGGTGCTGCTGCATTCGTGCTGCGCGCCGTGCTCCGGCGAGGTGATGGAGGCGATGCTGGCCTCCGGCGTCGATTACACCATCTTCTTCTACAATCCGAACATCCATCCGGAGAAGGAATATCTTCTGCGCAAGGACGAGAACGTGCGCTTCGCCGAGAAGCACAACGTGCCGTTCGTCGATGCCGATTATGACAAGGACAATTGGTTCGCCCGCGCCAAGGGAATGGAATGGGAGCCGGAACGCGGCGCGCGCTGCACCATGTGCTTCGACATGCGCTTCGAGCACACCGCGCTCTACGCGCACGAGCACGGCTTTCCGGTGATGACCTCGTCGCTCGGCATCTCGCGCTGGAAGAACATGGCGCAGATCAACGATTGCGGCAAACGCGCCGCCGGCCGCTACGACGGCCTGAGCTACTGGGACTACAACTGGCGCAAGGGCGGCGGTGCGGCGCGGATGATCGAGATCAGCAAGCGCGAGGAGTTCTATCAGCAGGAATATTGCGGCTGCGTCTATTCCCTGCGCGATACCAACGCGCACCGCCGCGCCATGGGCCGCGCGCCGATCGAACTCGGCGTGCAGTATTACGGCCGCACCACGCCGCCGGAAGGCGGCGAATAACGCGCGATCCGCAAGCGGCGGCCTGCACGAAGCGTTACGCCAGCGAGGCCACGCCCTCGATCTCGATCAGCATGTTCGGATCGGGCAGGGCCTGCACCACGCAGGTGGTGCGCGCGGGATACGGCGCGGGGCCGAACGCCTCGGCATATAGCTTATTCATGGCCGCGACGTCGGACGCACGGATCAGCAGCACGTTGAGCTTGAGCAGGTGGCGCGTGGTCGCGCCGGCCTCGCTCAACACGCGCGTGAAGTTGGTGACGACGTTGGCGAACTGCGCCTCAAAGCTCTCCGGCAGCGCGCCATTGGCATCGAAGCCGGGAATGCCGGAGATGAACAGCAGATCGCCAACACGCGTCGCGAACGACAGCGGCGGGGCCTTGATGCCGGGTGGCGGAGCGAAGTGGGTGATGGGCATGAGTGATCCTCGTTGGCGGGAAATGCCTTTCACCTTATCGCGCATCTGCGCGGCGCGCACGTTGTGGTGTTTGCTTCGCCGGTCAATTTATGTCCGGCGCTTGGAATCTTTCCGCTTTTGACGCAATCATCCGTCGTCATGCCCGGCTTTATGCCGGGCATCCACGTCCTTAAAAACATTGCAGGTTCAAAGACGTGGATGGCCGGGACAAGCCCGGCCATGACGGCGATATAGGATCCGACCTCAATTCATTCCGTTCTAGATCTTGACGCCGCGATTGTAGCTGTCGATGAGCTGGTTGTAGTCGCGCATCAGACGTGGCGGCGAGCCTTCCACCATCCAGCTGCCGCCGCTGTTGCCGAGCATCATTTTCTCGCCGCTGCTGTAAGGTGTCTTGTCGCGGATGCGGCGCATCAGTTGCTTGGCCGTGGTCAGATAGGATTTGGCGTTGCCGGTAAAGAACGAGCCGAGCTTGACGTCGCCATCCTTGCCGGAGGCTTCCTCGATCGCCTTGACGGATGCTTCGTAGTCGCTCAATGCCTGGGTAATCGCGGCGACGTCGGGCTTGTCGGCGGTTTCCGCGCGGAGCACGCGCTTGGCGTAGATCATCAGCGCCGCGACGTGGTAATTCACCTTGCGGCCTTCCTTGCTCTCGATCTCGGCGAGGCGCTCTTTTGCGCGCTTGTCGTTGATCGTCTCGATGCCGGCGCGCAGCTTCTTGTCGGCAGCACCGAACGCATCCCATGCCGCGACCAGTTTTGGATGCATGGCCTTGCCCTTGGCCATCTTGTCGTCCTTGTAATTTTGCTGGGTGTAGTAGTCGTCCGCCTCTTTCAGCAGCGGTTCGAGCTTGGAGACGGCATCGGCATAAGCGGATGCGGCGGCCTCGAGTTCGGCATCGCGCGGCTCCAGAGCGTTCGCGGCCTCTACCTTCTTGCGACAATCGGAGGTGTCGTAGATGGTGTAGGTGCCGTAGATGATGCGTTCCTTGCCGGTCGGCCCGCTGGGCTTGGCCCAACTGAAATAGCGGCTGCGGGAATCGTAGGAGCGCTCCGACAGCCGATTGATGCAGCCGACATAGGCGTTGATCTTCTCAACCGCCGTCGAGGTCTCCGCGGCGACGGGCGTGGGGAGTGCGGGAATGCCGAGTGCGAGCGCAGCGGCGGCGAAAATGAATGTCCGGATCTGTTTCACGAGAGTCTCCCAGCCTAGGCCCGTTTGAGTCGCGCCATTGGAGGGAAAGGTTCACGCGAGCGCAAGTCGTCGTATCTGTCGGAACCGGTTCGTGACAGCGCGATTGCGATTGGTCGGCGGTAATCGTCCTGTGTCGTCAATTCCACCGCGGCTGGGTGACGATCAACACCAGAAAAAACAGCGCCGCGAGGAGGGCGGGCACGGCGACGATCGCCAACACAGCAACGGCGGCCGCGCGCTTGCCGGACCGATTGAGGCCGAACCCGCCGATCAGGATCGCACCAAGCCCGCCCAGCAGCGCCAGCCACATCACGATGTTGAACGACGACACCGTACCATCGGCAAGGCCGATGCCGAAGAAATACAGCGCAACGGCAAGCGGCGCTGCGGCTGCGATGAGAAACAGGCGATAGATCCACATTGGCGAGGCTTTGCTGTGGGAATAGGGCCGCGGCTAATCGGCGGTCGGGATCGTCCGACGGCTCGATCTGCCGCCTCTTGGTCGTGCGATGCTTGCAAAAGGTTCGGTAGCGATGACTAGACCACAGCCAGAATGACGTGGGCCGAAATCTTGGCGGCGACTTCGCCGTTTCCGTGCCGCGCGGCGATCGCGGATGTGGCCTCGTCGGTCGCGGCTTCCAGCTTGCCCGGCGCGCGCGCTTCGATTTCGTTGCGAAGCACCGTTCCCTGGCAATAGGCCACCGCCGGAATGCGCGCCGAAGCAGCGCGGCTCATCGCAGTGCGCGTTTCGATCGTCAGACGGGAATAGCCGGTGTCCTCCACGTCGCGACGGATCAATGCCGTGTCGTGGTAGCCGTGTGGCGTGCGCGCCAGAAAGCGCGGTGGATCGTCGGGAAACATTTGTGCGAGTGTTTTCGTCACATCGTCCGCGAAGATGTTTTCCTCGATGCGATCCCACACGCTGAATAGGAAATGACCGCCGGGCCTCAGCACGCGTCTGGCTTCACGATAAGCTGCCGGACGATCGGGAAAGAACATCGCGCCGAACTGGCAGCACACAAGATCGAAGCTCGCGTCCGCGAACGGCAGCGCCATGGCATCCGCCTGACGCCATGTGATGCGCTTGTCGGGCGGCTGTCGCGACGCCGCGTAATCGAGCATCGGCTGATTGAGATCGGAGACGGTGTAGCTTGTGGTGGATGACAGCTTCGGCGCCAGCGCGCGGGTGACGACCCCGGTGCCGGCGGCGATTTCCAGCACGTCACTCGGCGACAACGCCGCCGCCCGTTGCGCCATGTCGGTGGCATATTGTTCGAAGATCAACGGCACCATGTAGCGGTCGTAGTTTTCCGGCACAGAACCGGCGAAAATCTTGTCCGCGTCCAGCATGGGAGACTCCGCTCACCGCTTGATGGCGGGGGAGGCTAGCACAATGTTCGCAGTCTTTGGGATCGTTTTAGGCAATGAGTCCATGCGGTTGGTGACCGCGTGATGGTCCGGTGGAGGTAAATGACACAAGGAAAATAATCCCAATTATATGGATGACAAAGCAGTCGTCCGGGAGTATATTCCTTGAGACAGGCCGGCACTAAGAACAGACTGACATTATCGAAAGAGAGCGGCGATGCGGTTGACCGCATTCCGCGTATCTTCCTCCATAAGCTTGAGGGCAGGCGTGACCTCCCGGCTGCCTTGAATTTTCGAGTCACCGAAAACTATTTTAATGCCTCCAGCGATCTCTTGTTTTTCGCCGGTCCAGCCAGTAGCCCGGCGGGTCTGTCTGTTGGGGATTTGGACGCGCTGCATCATCAATGCCATATTCGCCAGGTTTTTATGTTCCGAAGGAATGACTGTGATGCTCCCGCCCCCGATGATAAGGCCGTTAGTGGCGGACGCCGGATCAAGAATAACGCCGGCGGCGGCCGTAGGGATGATGACGTTGTGTTTATCGGCGATATCCAAGTCATGGATATCGCGAAGCGAATTATTCGCTCCCGTGTACGGTTTCAGCCGACGTATTTCATCGACGACCTTTGGTCCGGCTCGACGTATCTCTCCTTTCAGGGCCTCCTCCAAACAGCTTGCGTTTATCGCGAATGGGAACCTAATTTTTTGGCGGATTTCCGTTGAACCCGCAAACAATCGCAGGCCAGAATGTCGAGAGCGGCCCGCAAATTATGGATCGCGTCC
This sequence comes from Xanthobacteraceae bacterium, assembly GCA_051954235.1. Lineage (GTDB taxonomy): Bacteria > Pseudomonadota > Alphaproteobacteria > Rhizobiales > Xanthobacteraceae > 62-47. The sequence continues at coordinate 4,585 of JBQCHY010000063.1, read as the reverse complement.
CCGATGACAAGGGCCCATTCTGGCGGGATGGGTTTGTTTTTTTCGATGCGGATGAACTTCCGACTGGTTTTGGTATCTATCTCAGAGACGAGTCGGATATTACCGCAATGAATAAATTCTCGGATTCGCGCTTCTATATCGGCGATGTGAAGGTGGGCCCTCTCTATTTTTAATATCGGCCCCTCGAACGGTTCAACTGCCATAGCTGTGTGAGATTTTGTTCATGTCTAACAGTTTCAAAAAATTGTCGGGAAATGAGGACAACGGCGAGGCTGAATTAGCCAACTTGGCTCGACGGCTCCTTGCGATGCCAAGGAAAGAGCGCGCAAATTCAAAACTTGGCAAGTCTACAGCCAAGACTAAGGCCAAGGCGAGTCCAGCGGCAAAGAAAAGACCGAGCCGCTAGGCCCGGTCTTTTCGCGCTTTCCACCGCATGAAACGGCGGACCATCTGCTTACGATAACGAGGGGCTGTTAGGACTACGATACATGAGGCGCTTGCCTTCTGCGCCGCGCACAATGTCTTCGGACCGCATTACATCATTCACGCCAAGGGCGGTACGGCGGTTATAGCGGAAATCAAATTCGGCGAGGTAGCGGTGCAGATGCTGTTCGCCGCAGTGCTGATAAACGCCCTTCATGCCGCGCTTAAAGATCGAAAAGTAGCCTTCAATGGTGTTGGTGTGAACGGTCCCGCGAGCGTATTCCTTAGCGGAATGGTTCACCGTCTCATGCGAGGCATATTCTTTGCCCAACACGGTATAGAGCCGCGACTCGTCAGTGTGCAGGGTGGTATCGCGCTTCACGTTGGTGAACAGGATTTCCCGAACGGTATTGGCGTCGGCGCGGTCAACATGGAATGAGCGGACGTTACCGCCACGCTCGACTAGCGAAACGATCGCGATCTTATGAGCGGCTTTGCCCTTCTTAATGAAGGGGCGGCCGGACGTTGTGACCTTCGGCTTATCGGCTTTTTGTCCGTAATAAGTTTCGTCGGCTTCAACGATTTTGCCCTCGCCGCCCATCGGATTGGTGGGGCCTTTCGGGTCGGCCATCGCTTCGCGGATACGATGACAGAGGAACCAAGCGGATTGGTAGGTGATGCCGAGCATCCGGTGCAGTTGATGCGCGGACATGCCTTTCTTTGACGCTGACATGAGGTGCATCGCCAGAACCCACTTGTTAAGCGGGATTTTGGAACGCTCCATGACCGTGCCAACGGTCACAGTGAACTGCTCGCGGCACTCGGCGCACTGGTACAGGCCGGGACGGTGTGACTTGCCCTGCAAAGCCTTGATCTTGGTTTGATCGGAGTTGCCGCAATGAGGACAGAACGGACCATGCGGCCACCGCTGCGCTTCAAGCCATGCGCGGGCTTTGTCTGCATCGTGAAAGCGGGGATCGGTGAGGTTCATGGCTGTTGTCCTATCTGCTGCTAGGACTTTGAACCTTGAAGCTTGCTTTGTCAACCATATAATTGGGAAAAGAATCCTATATACTGAATGCCAGTTAGATGAGGTTTGAAATGGATGTCGTCTCAAAAATGCGGAAAGATTTGCTGCAATGGAGCAATGAGCTTCATCGGATTAAAAGCGATCTCGTATTCAAACGACTAATACGTGCTGCGATCAAAGCAGGATTCGATCCGGATCAACCGCGCGATGATCGGGGACAGTGGACGAGTACTGGAAGTTCGGAAGTAAATCTTGCAGCGCGAGATAATGCCGCTGAGTGCGACTTTCAGTACAAGCAGGACAAACTGATCTGCAATCTAGTGCAGACTCCACTCTGCTGGGCACAAGCCGCAGAGCGATATGGAGCCTGTCTTGCCGGTCGGCCCATTCCGCAATTGAGGTTTTGACTATGTCGAGCGTGATGACGCGTATTCTGAAGTTGCAGAAGGATGGGGCGGTGCGTGACGTGACTGTCCGTATCTTCTGGCCGGTCGTTGACGATGCTGGCTGGGATTGCCGATGGGAGATCGATTGGCCCGGTCAATCCCGCTCGAATTCAGGCCGGGGCGTCGATGCCGTGCAGGCGATGTTCAACGCACTGACAATGGTTGGTGCCGAGCTTTATTGCAGCGATGCGCATAAAGCGGGGCAATTGATGTGGGATCAGGAATGGCGCGGCTACGGCTTTCCCGTTTCGCCAAATCTGCACGACATGCTGGTCGGCGAGGATAAGCGGTTCTTGTAGCCTTCAAAATAAAAGCCCGGGGCAAGCCCCGGGCATTTCGTTGTCGCAAGTCATAAAGCGTCGGAAATGCTTACAACGCCTTGTTGCTGTCCTTCACGGCGTCGGCTTCGACATAAACATCGCCGCCCATGTCGAGAAATTTTTTCGACATCTGCGCCATCCCGTCTTCGACCACGCCCTTCATCGACATGCCGACGTTCGCCGGGCCGCCGAGATTGAGCGCGGCCTTTTCGTTGTCGCCGAGCGTCGCCGCGTAGTCGCGGACGTCCTGCGTGATCTTCATCGAGCAGAACTTCGGGCCGCACATCGAGCAGAAGTGGGCGACCTTGTGCGCGTCCTTCGGCAGCGTTTCGTCGTGGAACGCCATCGCGGTGTCGGGATCGAGGCCAAGGTTGAATTGATCCTGCCAGCGGAAGTCGAAGCGCGCGCGCGACAGCGCATCGTCGCGCAGTTGCGCCGCCGGATGGCCTTTGCCGAGATCGGCGGCATGAGCCGCGATCTTGTAGGTGATGACGCCCACTTTCACGTCGTCGCGGTTGGGCAGGCCGAGGTGCTCCTTCGGCGTCACGTAGCACAGCATCGCGCAGCCGAACCAGCCGATCATCGCAGCACCGATGCCGGAGGTGATGTGGTCGTAGCCCGGCGCGATGTCGGTGGTCAGCGGGCCTAACGTATAGAACGGCGCTTCGCCGCATTCCTTGAGCTGCTTGTCCATATTGATCTTGATCTTGTGCATTGGCACATGGCCGGGGCCTTCGATCATCACCTGACAGCCTTTCTTCCAGGCGATCTGCGTCAGTTCGCCCAACGTCTCGAGCTCCGCGAATTGCGCGCGGTCGTTGGCATCCGCAATGGAGCCGGGGCGCAGGCCGTCGCCCAGCGAGAACGACACGTCGTATTTCCGCATCAGGTCGCAGATCTCCTCGAAGTGCGTGTAGAGGAAGCTCTCCTTGTGATGCGCGAGGCACCACTTCGCCATGATCGAGCCGCCGCGCGAGACGATGCCGGTGACGCGGTTGGCGGTGAGGTGGATGTAAGGCAGGCGAACGCCGGCGTGAATGGTGAAGTAATCGACGCCCTGTTCGCACTGCTCCACAAGCGTGTCGCGATAGAGCTCCCACGTCAGCTTGACGGGATCGCCGTTGCACTTCTCCAGCGCCTGATAAATGGGAACGGTGCCGATCGGGATCGGCGCGTTGCGCAAGATCCATTCGCGGGTGGTGTGGATGTTGCGGCCGGTGGAGAGGTCCATCACGGTGTCGGCGCCCCAGCGGATCGCCCACACCATCTTGTCGACTTCCTCCTCGACCGACGATGTCACCGCGCTATTGCCGATGTTGGCGTTGATCTTGGTCAGGAAGTTGCGGCCGATGATCATCGGCTCGAGTTCGGCGTGGTTGATATTCGACGGGATGATCGCGCGTCCACGGGCAATTTCATCGCGCACGAATTCCGGCGTAATGAACGCCGGCACCGACGCGCCGAACGATTCGCCGTCGGCCAATGCGGCTTCGGCGCGCTCAAGCTGTTTCTTGCGGCCGAGATTCTCGCGCTCGGCGACGTAGATCATTTCCTTGGTGATGATGCCGGCGCGGGCAAACTCAAGTTGCGTAATCGGCGCATCGCCGACGCCGCGTAGCGGCCGGTGGTGCGCCCTGAAGGCAGCGGCCGCGTGGGCGGCGCCGACATTGCCGTTGTCTTCCGGCTTGATGTCGCGGCCGTCATATTCCTCGACGCCGCCGCGTTCTTTCACCCACGCAAGGCGCGTGCGCGGCAGGCCGGCATTGACGTCGATGATGACGTTCGGATCGGTGTAGGGGCCGGAGGTGTCGTAGACCGGCAGGTTCGGTTCGCCTGCGCCCTCGGAGAGGATGATCTCACGCAGCGGCACACGCAGGTCGGGCGCGCTCTCTGGCACCGAGAAAATCTTGCGGGATGAGGAGAGGTTTCCGGTGGTGACGGCGGGCTTGATGTCGGTGGTCGCGATGGGTTTGTTCATGGCAAGTCTCCCTGCAATTACGAGCGCGTCGCGGGACGCAGGACATGTTCCCCTCCCCCTTGTGGGGAGGGGTTAGGGGTGGGGGTGTTCGGGTGCGTGGCGTTCGTGGTTGCGCCCCCTCCCTGACCCTCCCCCACCAAAAGGGCGTTCACGCCCGTCTTCGACGGGCTATGGGGGGAGGGAACAGAAAGGTCGAGCCACGCTTTGACCCGCGCGTCCGGATCGGCGTTCTGCGTCACGTCGCTGACGACGGCGATGGAGTCGGCGCCCGCGGCGAAAATCTCCCCGGCGTGCTACAACATGATTCCGCCGATGGCGACCCACGGAAAGTTGACGATGCGCTTATTACAAACGGTGATTTTAGGTATGACCTGCGGCGCGAAACGCA
>JBQCHY010000062.1:0-35360 GCA_051954235.1 Xanthobacteraceae bacterium | reverse complement strand
GCCCTTTCCGCACGACAAAAAATCGTGACGCAATCCATGCCGTTCGTCCCGATCCCCCGCGTCATGTCCATGCCAACAAATCGCGATAACCGCCATTCCTTTTTGTGACGGCCTCGCCCGCTTGAACACCCTTCCCCGCCGCACTAACGTGCCACACGGACCGCGAAGGACAAGACCATGACCGACGAAACCGCGAAACTCGCCGCCTATGTCGCCGACCTCACCTATGACGCGATTCCGCGCGAGGTGCTGGAGCGGGCCAAGCACCTGACGCTGGATTTTCTCGGCAGCGCGGTGCGGGCGCGGCGCGAGGCGGAATCCACACCCTCGCTGCTCGGCATGCTGAAGACGCTCGGCCTCGATCACAACGGCGAGGCTACCGTCGTCGGCGACAGCAAGACCTGGACGCCGGCGGTCGCCGCGCTGCTCAACGGCGCGCTCGGCCACTCCCTCGACTTCGACGACACCCATGCCGATTCCTCGCTGCATCCGAGCGCGCCGGTGGTCCCTGCCGCCTTCGCCGCCGGGGAGATGGTGAATGCCTCGGGCCGCGACGTGCTCACCGCCATTGTCGCCGGTTATGAAGTGTGCTGCCGGCTCGGCAACGCGCTCGACCCGACCTCGCATTACGCGCGCGGCTTCCATCCCACCGCCACCGCCGGCACCTACGGCGCGGCAGCAGCAGCGGCGAAACTGTTCGGCTTGAATAAAGAGCAGATCATTTCCGCTTTCGGCGTCTCCGGCAGCCAGGCTGCGGGCTCGCTGCAATTCCTCGTCAACGGTTCGTGGAACAAGCGCTATCAGGTCGGCGCCGCCGCGATGAACGGCGTGATCGCCGCGACGCTGGCGCGCGACGGCTTCCTCGGCTCGAGCGAGTCGGTGGAAGGCAAGCACGGCCTGCTGGTCGGCTACACCGACGACGCCCATCCCGACAAGGCGGTGGCCGATCTCGGCAAGGTTTACGAGACGATGAAGATCGGCGTGAAGCCCTATCCGAGCTGCCGCTACACCCATGCCGCCATCGATGCGCTGCTGGCGATGCGCCGCGCACACAACCTGACGCCGGACCAGATCAAACGCGTCGAGATCGGCTTGCACCGTAATGGCATCACGCTGACCGGCGACGCGCCGACCAAGCGGCACCCAACCTCGATCGTCGGCGGCCAGTTCTCGATGTTCTTCACCGGCGCGCTGGCGCTCGATCAGGGCCGCTTCGGCTGGGACGACTATGCACGGCTCGGCGACAAGGCGATCAACGCGCTCGCCGACAAGATCGACGTGGTGCAGGACGACCGGCTCGAAGTCGGCCGCACCCATCCGTTCGGCGCGCGCGTCACCGTGACCACCGACGACGGCGTTCACGAAGAACTCTATCCCGATCCGTCGGGCGAACCGGCCTCATTCCCGGATTCAGCGGCGATGCGCCAGAAGTTCCTCACGCTGGCGCGCCCGGTGCTCGATGGCCGCGCGGAAAAATTCGCCGACGCCATCCTGTCGCTGGAAACCTACGACCGCGCCGCCAGCGCGATCCAGCTCGGCCGCGCCTGACGCAAGACCACTATCTCATGATACGCCGTCGACGATGACGACATCGCCGTCGGCGATCTGCTGGCGGATGCGGATCGCCGCCTGATATTCGGGGCTGTTGTAGCAGGCCAGTGCGGTCGCCCGATCGGGAAACTCGATCACGACGTTGCGATTGCGGTTGCTGCCTTCCAGCGCCTCGAACGCGCCGCCGCGAACCAGAAATTTCGCGCCGAATTTCTCGAACGCCGGCCGTGCCGTCGCGACATACTCCGGATAACGATCGGGTTCGCGAACCGAGACGCGAGCGATCCAATAGGCTTTCGGCATGGTGTCCTCCCTGTGATGCGAATGCTTGTAGCATGACGTCGAGCCAGACACATTCGACTTTCGCGCGGCAACTTCACCTCTCTCATGCAAGCAGCCAGCGGAAGGCACGACGTAACTCGTTCGCGCCATCGCGCGGATACCAGCGGCCGTGCGCGAGGATCACGCGCTCCGGATTCCAGCCGATCATGGTTTCGACCGCCACTCTTAACGCGGCACGATCCCTGTACGTTGCCCGCATGTCGCGCGGCATCGACCCATCGGGATCGCGGACGCCGCCGAGCCGCGTCAACACGCGCATCCACCACGACGGCAGCTTGTCGGCTTCGAAATTCTCGATGAAGTCGGTCAGGATCAGCGTCCGGCTCGGGCGATGGAAGAAGACAACTTCCGTCATGTAACGCCCGGTAACCGGCAGCGTGGCAATCGCCTCGTCCCACGGAAACCCTTGAGCCCGGTCGAGCGTCGAACAATCGAAATCGATCCGGCCGCCGGCCTGCTCGCGCACCCGCGGCGCGAGATAAACCGCCGCATCGGGAAATGCTTTATGCCAGTCCGGAATCCACGAGTAATGGATGCGATTGGGGCTGATGATCCAGCGCGGCGTGCCGAGCGCTTCAACAGCCTGCTTCAAAGAGACGGTCAACTGCGTCGGCGAATGGATGAAAAGTCCGCCAGCCAGGCGAACGATCGTCATGCGCGTCGAAAACGGCATCCTCAACAACGGCGGACCGAAGCGGATCAGCGGCCCATCCACGATCCACACATCGTTCGCGACCGCCTTCAAAGTGTTGAGCGGCGGATAGGTCGCATCGGGCATGTCGCCGCTCCTCGCTCGGCCGCGCCGACACGCCTCCGTGACATGCGCAACCCTTCGCCTTGAAACACCCTCGATCGGGCAGGATAATGACGATCTTCTTTCCGCGAACAACGAGGTGACCCATGAGCTGGATGCCGTCCAACGATCCGATCCTCGGCGACCCGCAGACCTGCGACGCGCTCGACCTCGTCATCGTGCCGCGCACCCGCGATCTCGGTGACGGTTTCGCGGTGCGCCGCGCGCTGCCGCACGGCAAGCGGCAGATGGTCGGACCCTTCATCTTCTTCGATCACTTCGGGCCGGTGCAATTCGTCTCCGGTCAGGGCATGGATGTGCGGCCGCATCCGCATATCGGGCTCGCCACTGTCACCTATCTGTTCGACGGCTCGATCATGCATCGCGACAGCGAAGGCAATGTGCAGGAGATCCAGCCCGGCGCCATGAACCTGATGACCGCCGGGCGCGGCATCGCGCATTCCGAGCGTACGCCGGACGTGCAGCGCGCCAACGGGCAGAAGATGCTCGGCCTGCAAAGCTGGATCTCGCTGCCGAAGGACCGCGAGGAAATCGCACCCACCTTCCAGCACTACGGCGCGGAAAGCCTGCCGAGCGTGCAGGACACCGGCTTCACCGCGCGCGTCATCGCCGGCAGTTCGTTCGGCGTGGCGTCAAAAGTCGACATGGTGTCGCCGTGGTTTTACGCCGAGGTTTCGCTCGACGAAGGCAAGAGCGTGCCGCTCGACGCCGACCATGAGGAGCGCGCGATCTACGTCGTCGACGGCGAGATCGAGATTGCCGGCGACCGCTATGAGGGGCCGCGGATGCTGATCTTCCGTCCCGGCGACCGCATCACCGTGCGCGCCACGCGGCCCTCGCGCATGATGTTCCTCGGCGGCACCGCTCTGGAAGGCCCGCGCTACGTCTGGTGGAATTTCGTGTCCTCCTCAAAGGAGCGCATCGAGCAGGCCAAGGAGGACTGGAAGAGCGGACGCTTCGAGGCGGTGCCGAATGAGACCGAATTCATCCCGCTGCCGGAGCGATAGGCCTTTGCAGGCGGCCCGGCCCGGCGTATCACCAGGCTTTCCTCCTATTCGAGAAGCCCGCCATGACCACGATGCTCGCCAGCGACCTGCCCCTGCCACGACTCGGGCGCGGCAAGGTGCGCGATATTTATGACGCCGGCGACGACCGCGTGCTGCTGGTGACCACCGACCGCATCAGCGCCTTCGACGTGGTGATGGGCGAGACCATTCCGATGAAAGGCGCGGTGCTGACCCAGACCAGCGCATTCTGGTTTCGTCAACTCGGCAACACGGTGCCGCATCACATGATCAGCGCCGATGCCGACCAGATCATCGCGCAGGTGCCGGCGCTGCGCGCGCATCGCGACGCGCTCAAAGGCCGCGCGATGCTGTGCAAACGCACCACCGTATTTCCCATCGAATGCGTGATCCGTGGCTATCTCTCCGGCTCTGCCTGGAAGGAGTACGCGCAGTCGGGCACCCTGGCGGGCGAAAAGCTTCCCGCCGGATTGATCGAAAGCATCAAGCTCGCGCCCGCGATCTTCAGCCCGGCGACCAAGGCCGAAACCGGTCACGACGAGAACATCACGATCACGCGGACGCGCGAGATCATCGGCGCGGATGCCACCGCCGCGCTGGAAACCATGACGCGCGCTATCTATGCGAAAGGCGAGGCCATCGCCCGCGAACGCGGCATCATCATCGCCGACACCAAATTCGAATTCGGCCGCGACAAGGATGGCAATATCATCCTGATCGACGAGGTGATGACGCCGGACAGTTCACGCTTCTGGGCGGTGGATGCCTACGAGCCGGGTCGCGCGCAGGCGAGCTTCGACAAGCAGCCGCTACGCGACTATCTCGACACTGAACGCCGCGCCGGGCGCTGGAACGGCGAAGCCCCGCCGCCGCCGTTGCCGGCCTCCGTGGTCGACGCCACCAGCAAGCGCTATCGCGACGCCTACCGGCGATTGACGGGAAGCGAGTTGAAGGTCGGATGAACGAGGGACCTGCGCCTTCGCACGTTTGTACTCTTAGCTACACCTATCTGTAGTCCTCTCCGCGGCTTGCAGTCCCTCCACGCGTCATGGCCGGGCTTGACCCGGCCATCCACGTCTTCCTTACTGTCTGGATGCACATCAAGACGTGGATGCCCGGCACATAGGCGAGCGGAAGCGACGCCGTTCTCCGAACGGCTATGGCCGGGCATGACGACGGAAGCGTTCCGTCAAAAGGAAACGCCGCAGAGAGGAAATCCCATGACCGATGACAATGCCGTTCTCGTCGAGCGCGACGGCCCCGTCACCATCATCTCGATCAATCGGCCCGAACGCCGCAACGCCGTCAACGGCCGCACCGCGCGCATCCTCTACGACACCTTCCTCGCATTCGACGCCGACGACAGCGCGTCCGTCGCGGTGTTCACCGGCGTCGGCGGCCATTTCTGCGCGGGGGCGGACCTCAAAGCCGTCGCGGCCGGCGACATCGAGAAGCGACGCGAGATCGGCGGTCACAACACCATCGCCCCGATGGGGCCGAGCCGGCTGCGGCTGTCGAAGCCGGTGATCGGCGCGATCGAAGGTTTCGCCGTCGCCGGCGGTCTCGAACTCTCGCTGTTGTGCGACATGCGCGTGGTCGGCGAAAGCGCGACCTTCGGCGTGTTCTGCCGCCGCTTCGGCGTGCCGCTGATCGATCTCGGCACCATTCGTTTGCCACGGCTGATCGGCCATTCCCGCGCCATGGATCTGATCCTGACCGGTCGTCCGGTACCGGCGCAGGAGGCGCTGAGCATGGGACTCGCCAATCGCGTGGTGCCGAACGGCAGCGCGCGCGCCGAGGCGGTCGCGCTCGCCAAACAGATCGCCCAATTCCCGCAGACCTGCATGCGCGCGGACCGGATGTCGGCGCTCAAGCAATGGGACATCGCCGACGAGGAAGAAGCCATTGCCAACGAAATGCGCGGCGGGCTCGAGGTCATCAATTCCGGCGAAACGCTGGCGGGCGCAACGCGCTTCGCCGCCGGCATCGGCCGCCACGGCCAATTCGGCGGCGAGTGAAGTCGCTTTCACGGCGAAACGTCATCCTGAGGTGCGAGCGGTTTTCGCCGCGAGCCTCGAAGGATGATCACCCGCCCTTCGAGGGCCGCGCCAAAGCGCGGCCACCACAGGGTGACCGAGCCCGCACGCAATAAGCCGGGCTTAGCGCAGCACGCGATACTTCTTGTGCGTCAGGCAGGTGTTGACCACCAGCGCATAGTCTGCCGTGGCCTGATCGGCCGTAATGGCGCCGGCTTCGGCGCTCGCCGCGCCGACATCCTGCGCCGCGCTGGTGGCATGGTACAGCGTGTGCGCTTGGCGATAGCTCGACACCGGAATGAAACTTGCCACCGCCGCGCCGACCGCGACCGCCGTTCCCGCCGCCTGCTGCTGACGCGCCGCACGCGCCGTCGCTTCCTGCGGCGCCGCCTGCTGGCGGCACTCGGCGAGATCGCGCGCGTATTTGGTCGGATTGACGCGGTGCATATCGATCAAAGGCTCGTAGATCGGCGGCAAGGCTTCCGCTGTCGCCGACGCGGGCGCGGCAGCCGGCGCGGTCGATGCAACCGGAGACCCGGTCTGGGTCGTATTGCAGCCGGCCAAAGTCAGGCCGAGCGCGGCCATCAACCAAATTCTCATGACGTTACCCCCAAAAAGCTAGCGCAGCTCCGTGCGCGGCCGCCGGTATAAACCCGAGTTCTCGCGGCGGCGCAAGCCAGCGACGCCACGCATGGCCGTGGACCCGCGTCACTGCCCGAAACCGGGGGAACCTGTCCGCCGCTTCGCAATGCAACGCGCGCCTATCACTTTGGCCTTACTTGCCGGACGCGCGGCCCCGGTGGAAACTCGGCGGCACAAAGAAAAATCCGCGGGGAGGTTGTCATGCAGAGCAAAGCTCGGATCGACCAGACGTTGCAGCAGATGAGCGACGCCAAGGATATTCCCGGCGTGGTCGCCATCGCGGCGACGGGCAAGGACATCATTTATCAAGGCGCGTTCGGCAAGCGCGATCTCGGCACCGGCGTCGACATGACGGCCGACAGCGTGTTCTGGATCGCGTCGATGACCAAGGCCATCACCTCGGCCGGCGCCATGCAATTGGTCGAGCAGGGCAAGCTGTCGCTCGACGATCCGATCGGCAAGGTGTTGCCCGATCTCGCCGCGCCGCAAGTGCTGGAAGGTTTTGACGCCGACGGCAATCCGAAGCTGCGCGCGGCAACAAAGCCGATCACGCTGCGCCATCTCATGACCCACACCGCCGGCTTCTGCTACGACATGTGGAACGGCGACATGGTGAAGTATCTGGAGAAGACCGGCACGCCCGGCATCACCTCGTGCCAGAACGCTGCGCTGAAGACGCCGATCATGACCGATCCCGGCACACGTTGGGAATACGGCACTAATATCGATTTCGTCGGCAAGGCGGTGGAAGCGGCGAGCGGCAAACGGCTCGGCGATTATCTGCGCGACAACATGTTCAAACCACTCGGCATGAACGACACCGGCTTCAAGATCGGCGACGCCCAGCGCAAGCGGCTGGTGGGAATGCACGCGCGCGGCCCCGATGGCGCGCTGCAACCGATCCCGTTCGAACTGGAGCAGAATCCGGAATTCGAGATGGGCGGCGGCGGCCTCTATGGCACTGCGGCCGACTATCTCAAGTTCACCCAGATGATCCTCAACAAGGGACGCGGCAACGGCGCGCAAGTGTTGAAGCCCGAAACCGTCGCGACGATGGGCCAGAACCATATCGGCGACATCAGCATGGGCAAGATGACATCGGCCGTCGCCTTCGCCACCAACGACGTCGATCTCTATCCCGGCATGGTGAAGAAGTGGGGTCTGAGCTTCCTCATCAACACCGCCAAAACACCGGAAGGCCGCAGCCCCGGCAGCCTCGCCTGGGCCGGCCTCGCCAACACCTATTACTGGATCGACCCGGCGCGCAACGTCACCGGCGTGATCCTGATGCAGGTGCTGCCGTTCGCCGATCCGAAGTGCCTTGCCGCGTTCGCGGCGTTCGAATCCGGCATCTATGCCGGCCTCGACGCGCAGCGCGCGGCTTAAGATCAACACCGGTCGCTCGGCAGACGTCGAGCCGACCGCCGTTAACCGTCATTGCGAGCGAAGCGACCCAGAAAGAACTGGATTGCTTCGTCGCTTTGCTCCTCGCAATGACGAAAACGATGAGAGGACCGTGCACAGTGGCCCATTCGAATGACAGTTATGTCTGCGGCACCTCGGATGCGCCGCTGCTCGGCGAAACCATCGGCACCGCCCTTGAACGTGCCGTTGCACGCTGGGGCGACCGCGAGGCACTCGTCTCGCCAAGCCATAACATGCGCTGGACGTGGCGCGAGTTCGCGACGCGCGTCGACGATCTTGCCGCCGGCTTTCTTGCACTCGGACTCGAACCCGGTGCGCGCATCGGCATCTGGTCGCTGAACCGGCCGGAATGGACGCTAACGCAATTCGCCGCCGCTCGCGCCGGCCTCATCCTCGTCACCATCAATCCGGCCTATCGCCTCAGCGAACTGGAATTCGCGCTCGGCAAGGTCGGTTGTTCGGCGCTGGTCACCGCCACCGAATTCAAGACCAGCAAATACATGGAGATGCTCAACACGCTATTGCCGGAACTGGCGCGCGCCGAGCCGGGCAACCTGCAAGCAAAGCGGCTACCGCATTTGCGCGCGGTAATTCAGGTCGGCGGTCCGAAAGCATCGGGCACCCTCGCCTTCGAGGACGTCGTGAAGATGGGAGGCCCGCGCCATCGCGAACAGATCGTGGCGCTGAGCAAAACCTTGCAGTTCGACGATCCGGTCAACATCCAATTTACCAGCGGCACCACAGGCTCGCCCAAGGGCGTGACGCTGACGCACCACAACATCCTCAACAACGGCTACTTCGTCGGCCGCGCGATGCGCCTCACCGAACAAGACCGCATCTGCATTCCGGTGCCGCTCTATCACTGCTTCGGCATGGTGATGGGCAATCTCGCCTCGGTGACGCTCGGCGCTACCATGGTCTATCCCGGCGAGGGTTTCGATCCGCTGGCCACGCTGCAAACCGTCGCCGCCGAGAAATGCACCACGCTCTACGGCGTGCCGACGATGTTCATCGCCGAATTGGATCATCCCGATTTCAAGACGTTCGACCTCTCATCGCTGCGCACCGGCATCATGGCCGGCGCGCCGTGCCCGATTGAAGTGATGAAACGCGTCAATGACGAAATGAACATGCGCGAGGTGACCATCGCTTACGGCATGACCGAGACCAGCCCGGTGAGTTTCCAAAGCTCGACCGACGATCCGCTGGAGCGCCGCGTTTCCACCGTCGGCCGCATCCATCCGCACGTCGAGGTCAAGGTGGTCGATCTCGAAGGCCGCGTGGTGCCGCGCGGCGAACGCGGCGAATTGTGCACGCGCGGTTACAGCATCATGCTCGGTTATTGGGACGAGGCGGCAAAGACCACCGAGGTGCTCGACAAGGGCGGCTGGATGCATACCGGCGATCTCGCCGTGATCGACGACGAGGGCTATTGCAACATCGTCGGCCGTATCAAGGACATGGTGATCCGCGGCGGCGAGAATCTCTATCCGCGCGAGATCGAGGAATTCCTCTACCGCCATCCGAAGATTCAGGACGTGCAGATCTTCGGCGTCGCCGATCAGCGCTACGGCGAGGAATTGTGCGCCTGGATTCGTATCCGCGCCGGCGAGACGCTCACCGAAGCCGAAGTGCGCGCCTTCTGCGAAGGCCAGATCGCGCACAACAAGATCCCGCGCTACGTCGAGTTCGTCGAGGACTTCCCGATGACGGTAACGGGAAAGATTCAAAAATTCGTCATGCGCGACGACGTCGAGAAGCGGCTTGGATTGAAGGCCGCGAAGACGGCGTAAGAGCTGCGGCTGCGGCACGCCCGCTCCCTCTCCCGCTTGCGGGGGAGGGTTAGGGAGGGGGCAACTCCTTTGGCATTGCGCCGGGGACCAAGAGCCCCCTCTCCACCTCTCCCCCGCAAGCGGGAGAGAGAGCAGGCCGTCTTTGCGACAAATCTCGTGAACTTCTCGACTCGTCATGGCCGGGCTCGTCCCGGCCATCCACGTCTTCTTTGCCGCTCATTTGCAAGGACGTGGATGCCCGGCACAAGGCCGGGCATGACGACTAACTCACAGATACGGCAAAACTACACCGGCAACCCGCTCTGCTGCGCGAGGTCCTTCAACGACACCTGCGGACGCGCGCCGATGTGCTGGATCACTTCGGCAGCGGCGAGCGCGCCGAGCCGGCCGGCGTCGACATGGCTTGCGCCGCGCACCAGGCCGAACAAAAATCCCGCCGCGAACAGATCGCCCGCGCCGGTGGTGTCGACCAGTTCCCTGATCGGATGCGCCGGCACCGGGGTCGTCTCGCCGCCTTCGATTACGACGCAGCCCTTTTCGCTGCGCGTCACCACCGCGAGCCCGACATCCTTGCGCAGCGCGCCGAGGCCGGTGTCGAAGTCGGCGGTCTGATACAGCGAATGCAGTTCACTCTCGTTGGCGAATACGATGTCGACCACCTTGCGCCGCATCAGGTCGAGAAATTCATCGCGATAGCGATCGACGCAGAACGAATCCGACAAGGTCAGCGCCACCTTGCGGCCGGCGCCGTGGGCGATCTCCGATGCCTTGAGGAAGGCTTCCTTGGCCTTCTGCGGATCCCACAGATAGCCTTCGAGATAGACGATGCGGGACGCCGCGATCTGCGCCGGATCGATATCGCTCGGCGTCAGGTTCTGCGCCGCGCCGAGATAGGTGTTCATGGTGCGCTCGCCGTCCGGTGTCACCAGGATGTAGGAGCAGCCGGTTGCGGGACCGTCGGCGGCCGCCGGTGTGTCGAACGCGACCTTCGCGGCTCGGATGCCGTGACTGTAGAGCTTGCCGACTTCATCGCTCTTCACCTTGCCGACGTAAGCCGCTCGCGCGCCGAACCCTGCGACGCCGACGATGGTATTGGCCGCCGAACCACCGGACATGGTGGTCGCCGGGCCCATCGCGTCGTAGATCGACTTGGCGCGCGCTTCGTCGATCAGCGCCATCGACCCCTTTGTCATGTCTTGCGCGGCGAGGAAGGCCTCGTCGGTGCGCACCAGCACGTCGAAGATGGCATTGCCGATTCCGAGAACGTCGTAAGTCGCTGAGGTCATCGTCAAAAATCCGGTTGCGGCGATTGCGGATGCCGGGAAAATCCGATCAAAGTCGGGAAAGAGGCGGTTGCGGCCTAACACGTTCCGCCATGCGCCAGCAAGCGCCAGCCCTTTTGAATCGATCGCGCGAACCGCCTGATGATCCGTCATATCTTCACCGTTTCCACCGGCACGCTGGCATCGCGCCTGCTGGGGTTCGCGCGCGATGCCTTGATGGCGGCGCTGCTCGGTGCCGGGCCGGTGGCGGACGCTTTTCTGGCCGCGTTCCAGTTGGTCCATGTCGCCCGGCGGCTGCTCACCGAGGGCGCGCTGAACGCCGCGCTGGTGCCGGCCTACTGGCGTGTGCATGACCGCGATGGCGCTGTCGCGGCGGCTGCATTCGCCGGCCGCGTGCTCGGCACCGTCAGTCTCGCAGTGTTCGTCGCCGCCGCGCTGATCGGTGTACTGATGCCGGTGGTGATCGCGGCGCTGGCGCCGGGTTTCATCGGACAATCAGCGTTTCTGCTGGCGATCGGCGACGCGCGTCTGATGCTGCCTTATCTCGCCTTCGCCGGACCGGTGACGGTGATGATGGCGCTGCTCAACGCGCACCATCGTTTCGCGCTGACAGCGTTCTCGCCACTGTTGTTCAACATCGCTCTGATTGCAGTCATCGCCGCGTTGCTGATCTTTCCGCGCGAGCCTGCCGTCGCGGCGCTGTTGATGTCGGCTACCGTCGGCCTCGCCGGCTTGCTGCAACTTACGATGCTGGCGGTGCGCGGCGGCGGTATCGCCAAGCCGCTCCGCATCGCATTCGACCGCGAGATGCGCGGCTTCTTCGGCAGCGCCATTCCCGGCATGATCGCCAGTGCGTCGCCGCAACTGATGATCGTCGGCGCGGCCGCGGTTGCTTCCGCCTCGCCCGCCGCGATCTCGTGGCTCTACTTCGCCAATCGCCTGATCGAATTGCCGCTCGGCATCGTCGGCGTCGCCATGGGCACGGTGCTGGTGCCGGAATTGACGCGCGCCGCGCGCGACAGCAACGCAGCTTTCGCGCAAGCCGCGTCGCGCGGGCTTGAACTGGCTATCGGCCTGGCGCTGCCTGCCACATTCGGATTGATGCTGCTGAGCGAACCCATCGTGCGGCTGCTGTTCGAGCACGGCGCGTTTACGGCAGTCGATACTCGCGCCACCGCGCTGGCGTTGACGTGGCTCGCGCTCGGCCTGCCCGCGCATGTGCTGACCAAGGCGCTGGCGCCTGCGTTCTTCGCGCGCGGCGATACCAAAACGCCGATGCTGGCGGCGCTCGCAGCGTTGGCCGTGACCGTCGCGGCGGCGCTGGCGCTCGACCGCTCCCACGGCGTTGCGGGAATCGCGGCCGCCGTCGCTCTTGGCGCATCGGTCGGCGCGCTGCTGCTGGCGATCTGTGCGGCAACTCGATTTAGCCTCACGCTCGATCCCGCGACACGTACACGGCTCTGGCGCATCGTGCTCGCGGCGCTGGTGATGGGTGGCTTGCTGTGGCTCGCCACGCACAGCCTCGCGGATTGGCTCGACGGCGGACATCGCCTGATCGTCGCCGTCATGCTGGCCGGCCTGATCGCCGCCGGCATCGTCGTCTACGCGGTGAGCCTCGCGCTGCTCGGCGTGGTGCGCCCGCGCGAGGCGATCCGGGCGCTGCGAAAGCCTGACTTGCGCGCCTGAAGCCGCCGTGGCAAGCACGCCCTGCAATAAGGCCGGCATCCAACCCCGGCCTTCAGAGGAACTTGAAACCATGACCACTCAGCGCGTTTTCTCCGGCGTTCAACCCACCGGCAATCTGCATCTCGGCAATTACCTCGGCGCCATCGTCAATTTCGTCAAACTGCAATCGACCTACGAATGCATCTATTGCGTGGTCGATCTGCACGCCATCACGGTGCCGATGTCGGTGTGGGGCGGACCGGATGAACTGCGCCGCTGCACGCGTGAGGTCACCGCCGCCTTCATCGCCTCCGGTATCGATCCGAAAAAGAACATCATCTTTAACCAGAGCCAGGTCGCGGGACACGCCGAGCTGACCTGGGTGTTCAACTGCGTCGCGCGGCTCGGCTGGCTCAACCGCATGACCCAGTTCAAGGAGAAAGCCGGCAAGGATCGCGAGAACGCGTCGGTCGGCCTATACGATTATCCGGTGTTGATGGCGTCCGACATTCTGCTCTATCGCGCGACGCATGTGCCGGTCGGCGAAGACCAGAAGCAGCATCTCGAACTGGCGCGCGACATCGCCCAGAAGTTCAACAACGACTTCTCCGAGTCGATCGCCTCCAATGGCCACAATGCCACCTACTTCCCGCTGCCCGAACCTGTGATCACAGGTCCGGCGACGCGGGTGATGAGCCTGCGCGACGGCGCGAAGAAAATGTCGAAGTCCGACGCGTCTGACTATTCGCGCATCAATCTGTCCGACGATGCCGATGCCATTGCGCAAAAGATCCGCAAGGCCAAGACCGATCCCGAACCGCTGCCGAGCGAAGAGAAAGGCCTTGAGGCGCGGCCCGAAGCCGACAACCTCGTCGGCATCTTCGCAGCGTTGTCAGGAAAGCCGAAAGCGGATGTGCTGCGCGAGTTCGGCGGCGCGCAATTCTCCGGATTCAAATCGAATCTGGTGGATATCGCCGTCGCCAAGCTCAGCCCGATCACCACGGAGATGAAGCGGCTGTCGCAGGATCATGCCTATGTCGACAGCGTGCTGATCGACGGCGGCGAGCGCGCCAACGTGATCGCCGAGCAAACCATCAAGGACGTGAAGGACATCGTCGGCTTCATCCGCCGTAAATAATCCGGCGCGGTTCCGCGTCTCCTTGCCCTGCTAAAATTGCTGCAAAGCGAATCCATTTGCGCGACACGCTTGTCGAACGCGCCCGCACCGTGGCAGCATGGTCGGGTTTTGCGCCGCCGTGTGGCGTGAAGATGGTTTTGGAGGGGCACCGCGTCCGCCCATCGACGTCGATCGATCCGGACGATGGCTCGAGCATCGGACATCAACACCGAGACTTGCATGAGCACGCAACGACGAAGTTACGAACAAGGCCACAAGCCGAAATGTCTGGTGATCGTTGACGACAGCGCGGAGTGGGACCGCGCGGTGTATTATGCCAGCCGCTGGGCGGTGCGGGTCGGCGGCGGCGTGGTGATGCTGCGCGTCATCGACACCGAGGATCACAATCAGCAATGGCTCGGCGTCGCCGACATCATGAGGGCGGAAGCCGAGGAGATCGCCAACGCCGCGCTCGACCGCGCCGCCGGCCGCGCCAACGGCATCGCCGCCATCACCCCGGAGCGGGTGATCCGCGAGGGACTTCCCAACGCCCAGATTCTCGACGTCATCGACAAGGACGTCGACATCTCGATGCTGGTGCTGGCCGCCGGCAGCGGCCCGGAAGGGCCGGGTCCGATCATCACCGCGCTGGCCAAGACGGTGGGCTCGTTCCCGATTCCCGTCACCATCGTACCGGGCACCCTGTCCGACAAGGATATCGACGCGCTGTCGTAAGGGCTTGATGCGGCTTGGAAATCACACAACTGCGGCTTGATCGTGCGTTTCCCGCGCCTATTTGCTAGATTGAGGCCAGAGCCAGATTGAGGCCATAGAGAAACCATCCGCCGGGCCTTGAACCCGGCAGCGATCGGAGAAAATCATGTTTATCCAGACCGAAGCCACCCCCAATCCCGCCACGCTGAAGTTCCTGCCCGGCCGCGAAGTGCTGGCCAGCGGCACGATAGAGTTCAACGACCGCGAGGCCGCCGCGCGTTCGCCGCTCGCCGAGCGGCTCTTCAACGTGCCGGGCGTCACCGGCGTGTTCTACGGCTCCGATTTCGTCACCGTCACCAAGGACGACAGCGACTGGCAGCACCTCAAGCCGGCGATCCTCGGCGCCATCATGGAGCACTACATGTCCGGCGGCCCGCTGATGGCCGACGGCAGCATCGACGGCGAAGACACCGACAGCGCCGACGAGTTCTTCAACGAGACCGACGCCGAGACGGTCGGCATCATCAAGGACCTGATCGAGACGCGGGTGCGGCCGGCGGTCGCCAACGACGGCGGCGACATCACCTTCCGCGGCTTCAAGGACGGCATCGTCTATCTCAACATGAAGGGCGCGTGCTCGGGGTGTCCATCCTCTACCGCGACGCTGAAGCACAGCATCCAGAACCTGCTGAAACACTTCGTGCCGGAAGTCACCGAAGTCGAAGCGGTGCAGTAGGAAGCGAATAGTAAGTAGGAAGTAGCGAATAGAAGAAAGAAGCCAGAGATGCGTGGGCGCGGCGCGCTCTTTTCATGCTAATCTATTCGCGGCTTACTATTCGCTATTCGCTCACTTCATCGCTCTCTCATGCTGATCCTCGCCATCGATACCGCGCTCGACGCCTGCTCTGCGGCCATTCTCGACACGCAGTCGACGCGGCTGATCGCCCATGAATCGCAGCCGATGCAGCGCGGCCATGCCGAAGCGCTGATGCCGCTGATCGCGCGCGTGATGAAGCACGCGGCGATGGCTTTCGCCGCGCTCGACCGCATCGCCGTCACCACCGGTCCCGGCAGCTTCACCGGATTGCGTGTCGGCATCTCCGCCGCGCGCGGCATCGCGCTGGCCGCCGGCAAGCCGGTCGTCGGACTGACGACGTTGACAGCCTTCGCCGCGCCCTATGTCAGCGAGAGCGGCGAGCATCCCATCATGTCGGTGATCGATGCGCGCCACGACCACGTCTATCTTCAGGTCGCGAGCGGCAACGGCCATACGCTGGTGCGTCCCGACGTCGTTCCGGTCGACGCCGCGCTGGAAGCCGCGCGATTCGGAGCGCCGATCCTGGTCGGCAACGCCGCGCAACTTATCGCCGCGCGCTGGCCGAGTGACGCACCGCCGCCCGCGATGGTCGAACCTCGACCTGCGCCGGATATCGGCTGGGTGGCCTGGCTCGGCGCCGCCGTCAGCCCTGCGAGCGCACCGGCGCGGCCCTATTACCTTCGCGCGCCGGACGCCAAACCGGCCGCCGGGCTTCAACCCGCCGCACCATGAAAAACCCCCTCACCGCGTGGTTGACCCCGGAAGCGCCGGTGGTGGAACCCGCCACCCGTCATGATCTCGCCGCGCTGGCGCAACTGCACGGGGCCGCATTCCATCGCGGCTGGGGCGAGGGCGAATTCGACGCCATGTTGCGGGAACCCAATACCCTGGTGCACCGGTTGCGACGCGGCAACAAGGTGATCGGCTTCGCGGTATCCCGGATGGCTACCGACGAAGCGGAAATCCTCTCGATCGCGGTGGCGGCGAAGGAGCGCGGTCGGGGCCTGTCGCGCGGCCTGCTCGCCACCCATCTTGGGCACCTCGCCGGGCACGGCGTCCGCACCGTTTTCCTCGAAGTCGAGGAAAACAATCAGCCGGCGACGCGGCTCTACGCCAAGGCCGGCTTCGCCGTGGTCGGCCGTCGCGAGCGCTACTATCGCGAGGCCGGCGGCGAGGAACGAAACGCCCTGGTGATGCGTCGCGACTTGTCGTAGCCGCCTTGCGGTGGCAAGACAGCATCCTCGTGGAGCATGAGGACCATGACCGCTTTGAAACCGGCACCGACATCGAAATCGGCAAGCATCGAGGCGCGCTGCGCCGCCACCGGGATGCGCATGACCGAGCAGCGCCGCGTCATCGCGCGCGTGCTGGCGGAGGCGGTCGATCATCCCGACGTCGAGGAACTGTATCGGCGCTGCGCAGCGGTCGACGACAAGATTTCGATCTCGACGGTATACCGCACCGTGAAGCTGTTCGAGGATGCCGGCATCATCGAGCGTCACGACTTTCGCGAGGGCCGCGCGCGCTACGAGACCATGCGCGACAGCCATCACGATCACCTCATCAACCTGCGCGACGGCACCGTGGTCGAGTTTACCTCCGAGGAAATCGAGATCCTGCAAAAGGAAATCGCCCGCAAGCTCGGCTATACGCTGGTCGATCACCGGCTCGAACTTTATTGCGTGCCGATCGACGAGAAGAAAAGCTGAAACTACCGCTCTTTCCGTCATTGCGAGCGCAGCATTCATTGCCGTCATGGCCGGATTTATTCCGGCCATCCACGTCTTGACCGCGCAGCATCGTGAAAGACGTGGATGGCCGGGACGAGCCCGGCCATGACGTGCTGATAGTAAAGTACCGGATTTATTGAAAGCGGCTCCTGCCCACTTCTGAGTAAAAGTAAGAGAACTTCTTGCCCTTCGACCTGATCATCTTCGATTGCGACGGCGTGCTAGTGGACAGCGAGGTGATCTCCTGCCGCGTCCATGCCGAGGTGCTGACGCGGCATGGCTATCCCATCACCGCCGAGCAAGTATTTGCGCGCTTCCTCGGCCGTTCGGCGCTCGCCGCCAGCCGTGAGGTGGAAGCCGAACTCGGCCGTGCGCTGCCGGATGACTTCGACATACAACTCAAGGCGGCGCTGTTCGACGAATTCGCGGTGTCGCTGCAAGCGGTGCCGCACGTCGCCGAAGCGCTCGCCGCCATCGCCACGCCCGTTTGCGTCGCCTCCAGCGGCACGCCGGACAAGATCCGCACCAGCCTGACCCACACCGGCCTGCTGCCGCGCCTCGCGCCGCACATCTTCTCGGCCACACAAGTCGCGCACGGCAAGCCGGCGCCGGACCTGTTCCTGTTCGCCGCCGCCCAGATGGGCGCGGTGCCGGGCCATTGTCTGGTGATCGAGGACAGCGTTCCCGGCGTTACCGCCGCGCGGGCGGCGGGAATGACCGCGTTCGGTTTTTCCGGCGGCAGTCATTGCCGGGCCGGCCACGCTGCGACCCTGATCGCGGCCGGTGCCCATGCCGGTTTCGACGACATGCGCCAACTGCCTGAAATGATCCGGAAATTCGCCCTGGCCCCGCTGCCGGCGCGATAGAACCAATTGGCGGGGCTGGGCTTTTTTGCCGCCTCGTGCTGGATTTTCCGCGTCCGAGCCTATAATTGAGCAGCGCGCGCCGGGCGCGCTTTGTCCCCGATCACCAAAGGTTCCATGTCCTCGCCGCGCAAGCTGCACATCAAGTCATACGGCTGTCAGATGAATGTCTACGATGCGCAGCGCATGGTGGACACGCTCGCGCCCGAAGGATTCGTTGAGACCGACAGCGTCGGCGACGCCGATCTGGTGATCCTCAACACCTGCCACATCCGCGAAAAAGCCTCCGAGAAGGTCTATTCCGAACTCGGCCGGCTGCGCGTCGCCCGCGAGGAGGCGGCAAATCACGGTCGCGACATGAACATCGTCGTCGCCGGTTGCGTCGCGCAGGCGGAAGGCGACGAGATCATCCGCCGTGCGCCGGTGGTCGATGTCGTGGTCGGCCCGCAGAGCTATCACAACCTGCCGCAGCTTTTGGCGCGCGCGCGCAACGAAGGCCGCGCCATCGACACCGAATTTCCGGTCGAGGATAAGTTCACGCTGTTGCCGCAGCCGAAGCCGGAGATGATCCGCGCGCGCGGCGTCTCCGCGTTCGTCACCGTGCAGGAAGGCTGCGACAAGTTCTGCACTTTCTGCGTGGTGCCTTACACGCGCGGCGCGGAAGTCTCGCGGCCGGTAGCGCGCATTCTCGATGACGTGCAGCGGCTGACTGAAAATGGCGTGCGCGAGATCACGCTGATCGGCCAGAACGTCAACGCCTATCACGGCGACGGTCCCGACGGGCGGACGTGGTCGCTCGGCAGGCTGCTCTATCGTCTGGCTGAAATTCCCGGCGTCGCACGCATCCGCTATTCGACCAGTCATCCACGCGATGTCGACGACGACTTGATCGCGGCGCATCGCGATCTGCCGGAACTGATGCCGTTCGTGCATCTGCCGGTGCAGTCGGGCTCCGACCGGATTCTCGCGGCGATGAACCGCAAGCACACCGCCGACGATTACCATCGCGTGATCGAGCGATTCCGCATCGCGCGCCAGGACATTGCTTTTTCATCGGATTTCATCGTCGGCTTCCCCGGCGAGACTGAGGAAGATTTCAAGGCCACCCTCGCGCTGGTCCGGCAAATCGGTTACGCTGGGGCTTATTCGTTCAAGTATTCGCCGCGACCGGGCACGCCCGCCGCGGACATGCAGGAGATGGTTGCACCGGCCACAATGGACGAACGCTTGGCACGGCTTCAGGAATTGATCGACAGCCAGCAGCACGCCTTCAACCGGGCGGCGATTGGCACCACGGTCGACGTGCTGTTCGAACGCGCCGCGCGCAACGAAGGCCAGATCGTCGGCCGTACCGCCTACCTGCAACCGGCGCACGTGATGGCCTCCGAGGACATCATCGGACAGGTGCTGCCGGTGACCATTGACAGCCTCGAGCGCTACAGCCTGCTCGGCCGACTAGCCACGGCAGCGCCGCACGCACGCGCGCCCTTCGCATCCGCCACCACCGGAGCCTGAAACCCTTGCCCAAAAGCGCATCGGATTCATCAACGCTCGTTCCCCGCCGCAAGTTTGATCGCGACATGCAGACCCCGCCGGATACCCGGATCGAAGTCGACTACGACGACAACCGCGCCGCCTCGGCGCTGGTCGGACCTTACGGACAAAATCTCGCGCTGATCGAACGCCGCCTCAACGTGGTGGTGGATTCGCGCGGCAACCACATCTCCATCGCCGGCACCCGCGACGCCTGCGCCGCCGCGCATCGCGTGCTCGACGCGCTCTATGCATTGGCGCTGCAAGGCCACGATCTGGCGCAGGGTGATGTCGAGGGCGCGATCCGCTCGGTGATGGCGCAGGGCTCGCTATTCGACATCGACGCCAAGACGCCGACTTCGGCGTTCGAGGCGATCAATCTGCGCAAGCGTCCGGTACGCGCCCGCACCGCCGCGCAGGATGCCTACATTCGCGCGCTGAAGCATCACGAGCTGACATTCGGCATCGGCCCCGCCGGCACCGGCAAGACCTGGCTCGCGGTGGCTCAGGCGGCGCAACTGTTCGAGCGCAAGGAAGTCGACCGCATCATCCTGACGCGGCCGGCGGTGGAAGCCGGCGAACGGCTCGGCTTCCTGCCCGGCGACCTGCGCGAAAAGGTCGACCCTTATCTGCGCCCGATCTACGACGCGTTGTACGACCTGATGGATTCCCGCATCGTCGAGCGCGCGTTGCAGACCGGCGAGATCGAGATCGCGCCGCTGGCTTTCATGCGCGGCCGCACGCTGACCAACGCCGCCATCATCCTCGACGAGGCGCAGAACACCACGTCGATGCAGATGAAAATGTTCCTGACGCGTCTCGGCGAGAACAGCCGCATGATCGTCACCGGCGACCCGAGCCAGATCGATTTGCCCAACGGCCAGACCTCCGGCCTGATCGAAGCGGTGCGCCTGCTCGACGGCGTCGACGGCATCGCGCAGGTGCATTTCAAGGCCGAGGACGTCATCCGCCACGAGCTGGTGGCGCGCATCGTCGCCGCCTATGAGGGATTGCCGCAGCGGCCGGCAACCAGCCGCCCGTAAATGACCGATTCGATTCTCGATACCGACGTGATGACCGTCGCAACCTGCTGGGACGCCGAGCCCGACGCCGAAGCGGTGATCCGCCGCGCCATCGACACCGCCGCAGCATCAGTGACCGACGATATCGCCGATGCCGAACTCGCGGTGATGCTGACCGACGACGCCGGCATCCGCACGCTCAACCGCAACTGGCGCAACATCGACAAGCCGACCAACGTGCTGTCGTTCCCGGCGCTACGGCCGGAAGGCACGCGACGGCCGGACGATCCACCGCCGATGCTCGGCGACATCGCCATCGCCTATGAGACGACGCGCCGCGAGGCCGACGACGAAGGCAAGCCGTTCGATCATCATCTTTCTCACCTTGCGGTGCACGGCTTCCTGCACCTGATCGGCTACGACCACGAGACCGACGACGAGGCCGAGGAGATGGAGGATCTCGAGCGGCGGATTCTGGCGCAATTAGGAATCCCCGATCCTTATGCGGATCAGGAGCGCGTGACCTGATATGCCGGACTCCGATCCCGTCCAGGACAATCCGCGCGACACCCAGAACCTGCCGGTGCCGGTGCGCGACGGCGACGTGTTGCGGCCCGCTGCCGACAACTGGCTGATGCGCGCGATCCGCACGCTGTTCGGCTGGAAGGCCGGCTCGGTGCGCGACGATTTGCAAGTGGTGCTCGACGCCTCGACGCCGGACGACTCCGGCTTCTCCGCCGTCGAGCGCACCATGCTGCGCAACCTTCTCAACCTGCATGAGCAGCGCATCGCCGACGTGATGATCCATCGCGCCGACATCGTCGCGGTGAAACAGGACATTCCGCTGGGCGAGTTGATGGCGCTGTTCGAGAGCGCGGCGCATTCGCGCTTCGTGGTTTACAACGAAACGCTCGACGATCCGGTCGGCATGGTCCACATCCGCGACTTGCTGGCGTTCATGACGGTGAAAGCGAAGGTGCCGGAGCCACCGAAGACACGGCGCAAGAAGCCGCTCACCGCCGGGCTCGATCTGCGCGCGCTCGATCTGGCGCTGCCGCTGACCGACGCCGGCATCATCCGCAACCTGCTCTACGTGCCGCCCTCGATGCGAGCCATCGACCTGCTGGCGCAGATGCAGGCGTCGCGATTGCATCTCGCGCTGGTGGTGGACGAATACGGCGGCACCGACGGCCTGGTCTCGATCGAGGACATCGTCGAGCAGATCGTCGGCGAAATCGACGACGAACATGACAGCACCGAGCCGCCGTCCATCGTGCGGCAGGGCGAGAACACCTTCATCGCCGACGCACGCGCCAGCCTCGACGATGTCCGCGAGATGATCGGCGACGCCTTCGATACCGGTGAAGCCGGCGAGGAAGTGGAAACGCTCGGTGGCTTCATCGTCACCCATGTCGGCCGCCTGCCGGTGCGCGGCGAGATCATTTCCGGTCCCGGCGATTTCGAGATCGAAGTGCTCGACGCCGACCCGCGCCGCGTCAAGCGGCTGCGCATCGGCCCGCGCAAGGAGCGACCGGCGCTACGCACCCGCGAGCAACGCCGCCGCGACGCCGCGCCGGAGTCCAATCCGCCGCCGAACGAACGCCCGACTTCACCATCGAGCGGAAACGATAACTCATGATGCTTGGCGGCAAGCTGCGCGCGGCGGCGCTGTTCATCGTGATGTCGTGGGGATGGCGGCGCGCGCTCATCGCACTCCTCGCCGGCGCGTTGTCGTCGCTGGCAATGGCGCCGTTCAACGCCTGGCCGATTCTGTTCGTCACCTTCCCGGTGATGGTGTGGCTGATTGACGGCGCCGGCGCCGGCCGCTTCAACGGCCTGCCGTCGGCGGCGATCGCCGGCTGGTGGTTCGGCTTCGGTTACTTCGTGCCGGGGCTGTACTGGATCGGCTACGCATTTCTTGTCGACGCCGCCAATTTCGGCTGGCTGTTGCCGTTCGCCGTTTGCGGCCTGCCGGCCTATCTCGCGCTGTTCACCGCGGCCGGCTTCGCGTTGGCGCGCGCGCTGTGGAGCCGCGACGCCGCACGCATCCTTGCGCTCGCGGGCGCGCTCACCATCGCCGAATGGCTGCGCGGCCATGTGCTGACCGGCTTTCCCTGGAACGCGTTCGGCTACGCGCTGACCGAGCCGCTGGCGCTGGCGCAGACCGCGTCGCTGATCGGACTGTGGGGCATGACGTTTCTCAGCGTCGCGATCTTCGCGAGTCCCGCGGTGCTGATCGACGGCAAGGCGCGGCGGGCGCGGTTCGCGCCGCTCGCAGCGTTGATCCTGCTCGCTGTCATGGGCGGTTACGGCGCCATCCGTCTCACCAACAATCCGACGCGGCAGCTTGCCAATGTCAAGCTGCGCATCATGCAGCCTAACCTAGCGCAGGACGATCGCTTCAATTACGCGGCGAAGGCTGCCGTGATGCGGAAATACCTCGCGCTGTCGGATCGCGCCACCAGCCCGCAGACATCGGGGGTACGCGACGCCACGATCCTGCTGTGGCCAGAATCCGCCTTTCCGTTTTTCCTGACCCGCGAAGGCGACGCGATGGCGCAGATCGCCGAATTGTTGCCGCCCGGCACGGTGCTGATCACCGGTGCGGTGCGCGCGCCCGACCTGCCGCCCGGCACGCCCATCCGCCGCGCTTACAACTCGATCTATCTGATCGGCGACGACGGCGGCATCCTGTCGGTCTACGACAAGCTGCATCTGGTGCCGTTCGGCGAGTATCTGCCGTTCCAGACCTTGATGGAGAAACTCGGCTTCGAGCAACTCACCAAAGTGCGCGGCGGTTTCATTCCCGGCACGCGACGCAAGCTGATCGACGTTCCGCACGCGCCGCCGGTGTTGCCGCTGATCTGCTACGAGGCGATCTTTCCCTCCGATACCGCAGTCGGCGACGAGCGCCCGGGCTGGATCGTCAACCTAACCAATGACGGCTGGTTCGGCATTTCCACCGGACCCTACCAGCACCTGCAACAGGCACGGCTGCGCGCCGTCGAACAAGGATTACCTCTTGTGCGCGCGGCGAACACCGGAGTTTCCGCGGTGATCGATCCGGTTGGGCGTATCGTGGCATCGCTGGGCCTTGGCGAAGAAGGCGTTCTTGACGCCCGCTTGCCGACGGCGCTCCCGCCGACCTTCTACAGCCGCGCGGGAGACATCCCTGCGGCCATTCTCGTCGCACTTGCCATGATCGTCGCGGCGCGACGCCGTGGCCGCAAGCGGACCTTGTGACCGCAATCGACTGCGAGGGCCCAAGAACCGGGGTGTGACAGAACGACTGTTGACGGACTGAGCGTTGATCTGGCAACGGTTGATGCGTCAACTCTTGCTTATCAACTTTTCGGTTACTTAGATTCCGGATTTGAGTATAAGGATTAGGTACAGAACCATCAGGGGTATATGTATCCGGCCTTCAGATTGCCGAAATTAACCGCAATTGCGATCCAGCATCGCGGTCGGATTTGACGGGTTTGTCGCGTGCGGCATACTCCGCCAGCAGCCAAGGAGAGTTTGATGTCGACCAAAGCGCCCAATCCTGTTGACAAATATGTCGGCAGTCGTGTGCGCATGCGCCGCATCATGCTGGGCATGAGCCAGGAGAAACTCGGCGAAGCACTCGGGCTGACATTTCAGCAGGTCCAGAAATACGAGAAGGGCACCAACCGCGTCGGCGCCAGCCGCATCCAGCAGATATCCGAAATCCTGCAAGTGCCGGTATCGTTCCTGTTCGAGGGCGGTCCGGGCGGCAACGTCAACGCCGAGGGTTTGAGCGAAGCGCCGTCGCCGGCTTACGTGTCGGATTTTCTCGCGACGTCGGAAGGTCTGGCGCTGACCCGCGCCTTCACCCGCATCAGCGATGCCAAACTCCGCCGCAGCATCGTCGACATGGTCGAACAGATCGCGGCACGAGAGCAACCGGACGATCGCTGATCGCCATCGCCCGCATCCCGTTCGCGATGCGCGACCGCGTCTATTCCGCTTCCCGGAACAATTGACGCTTTCCCCCTTCAACCCGTAAGAGCAGGCGCTGACCGGTCGAGGTCGACGGACTGACCGTTGGGCACACGGCAAGCGTTCTCAAATTCTGCGCTCTGAAATTCTGGTTTGAAAGGAAGCTGGCATTGGTCGCGCCTCGCGATCGCAATCCCGGCACGGGTTCGAAGACATGACTGAATCGGCGCGCCCGCACGGCTCGTTCTTCGGCCGCCGCAAGGGCCACAAACTTCGTCTGCATCAGGCCGACCTGATCGCGCAACTGCTGCCGCAGCTTTCGATCGACATGAGCCATCCGGCGCCCTCGGACCTGCGCGCGCTGTTCGATGGCGCGGTGGACGCGGTGCGGCTCGAGATCGGATTCGGCGGCGGCGAACATCTCGTCGCCGAGGCGCAGGCATATCCGCATCTCGGCTTCATCGGCTGCGAACCTTACGTCAATGGCATGGCGAAGATTCTCGCGCAGATCGAAACGCACGAGATTCGTAACATCCGCCTCGTCGCCGGCGACGCCGCCGAACTGCTGGCATGGGCGCCGCCGCAATCGCTGGTGCGGATCGATCTGATCCATCCCGATCCATGGCCGAAGCGCCGCCACTGGAAACGCCGCTTCGTACAGGACGCGACCGTCGCCGCGATGGCGCGCGCCATTCCGCCCGGCGGCGAATTCCGTTTCGTCTGCGACATCGACAGCTATGTCGAATGGACGCTGGCGCATCTCGTGCGCGCGCCGCAATTCGAATGGCTCGCACGACGTGCCGACGACTGGCGCCTGCCGTGGCCGAACTACACCATGACGCGCTACGGCCGCAAAGCCACCCGCGAAGGGCGGCGGGCGAGTTATTTGCGGTTTCGGCGAGCGGACTAAGAGTGCCGTCATGGCCGGACTTGTTCCGGCCATCCACGTCTGCGCTCAAGTGAGAAAAGACGTGGATGCCCGCGACAAGCGCGGGCATGACGAAATCTACCACTGCGCCGCCGCGCGCGCTTTCTTGACGTCGGTGGCTTCCCACACCATGCGCTTGCCGCGCTCGCGGCCGAGCAGTTCGATCGGATCGTGATTGTCGATGTGGCCGAACTGCCCTTTGTAGACACTGTAGCCGCACAACTCCTGCAAACGGCGCGGAAAGCGCTCGGCGGTGTCGCGCGGAATACCGAGTTGCAAGTTCTCCTGCTGCCGCATCCAGCCCCAGCAATAAGCGCAAGAAAATGCGAAGCGCCGTGCGTCGCTCTCGTTGGCGCCGCCGCCGTGCCACAGCGCGCTGTCGAACAGCATGACGCTGCCGGCCGGCATCGTCGCCATCACCGTGTCGTAGTCCTTGCCGTACTCCGGGGCGCGATCGTATTTGTGGCTGCCCGGCACGATGCGCGTCGCGCCGTTGGTCGCGGTGAAATCCGACAACGCCCAGATCGCGTTGATGGTGATCGGAATGTGCGGACGCGGCAGCGGAATCAGTTGCGTGTCCTCGTGGATCGGCTGCGCTTCCTGTCCCGGCCCCAGCACCAGCGAACAGAACGACGACAGCAGACATTCCTTGTCCAGCACCGCTTCCACCACCGGCAGCACCGCCTCGTGCAGCGGCACTTCCCAGAACACGTCGTCGTAGGTCAGCAGATTGTTGACGCGCAGCGTCTTGTAACCCTCGAACGAGGTCTTCGCGGTAGTGAGCGAATGCTCCCGCTCGATGCGCTCCACCGCCGCCTTGAGATCGTCGACTAATTGCGGCGCCACCACGCGCTCCAGCACAGTGTAGCCGTCCTCGCGGATGCGGTCGGCGTGTGATGTAATTTCGGCTTCGCTCAACATCAGAAACCTCCCACGGTGAACGACTGTGTGAATGCCTCCTTGCGCAAGCATATCCCTCGCGATCGCGCCGGCTCACTTCTGTTCTAAAAATTTATACTGACACTGACGTCAGTGTCAATGTATAACCTATCATCCGGAGAGGCCGCGCGCTCCCGATACGACCTGCGGATCAGGTTGTCGGATTGACACCCCTCCTCCCGAAACGCAGGTTCGCCGCACCCGCAAGCAACCGAGACGATTGGAAACGGCCGACCGATGGCGAAGACACCCCGCAAAGAGCCCCGCGCCGACAAGAAGGCGATGGCGGCGGAAACGCGCAGCGCCATCCTGCGCGCCGCGCAAAAGCTGTTTTCCACGAAAGGCTTTTTCGACACCACCATTGCCGACATCGTCGATAAGGCCGGCGTCAGCCGGGGCACGTTCTATCTCTATTTCAAGGACCGCGAGCAGATCTTCGCGACGCTGCTGTCGCAGGCGGTCGATGAAATGTTCTCGTTGTCGGCGTCGCGCCCGACAGGCTCGCGCCAGACCCGGATCGAGAGCGCCAACCGCGCCTATCTCGAGACCTTCAAACGCCACCGCGCCTTCATGCGCAGCGCCTTGCAGGTCGCGACCTTCGATGCCGGCGTCGCCAAGGCCTTGAGCGAATTGCGCGGCAAGTTCATCGAGCGCATCCGGACGCATCTCGAACGCTCCGTCGCGCGCGGCGAGTGTCACGACATCGACCCCGCGATCACCTCGTTCCTGCTGGTCATCATGGTGGAGTTCACCGCCTATTCCTGGCTGTCGTTCGGATGGCAGCCCGATAAGGACGACTTCGATCTCGACAAGGTGGTGAAGGAAGCCAGCGCGCTGTGGTCCCGCGCCGTCTACAAATAATCGACCCGGCTTCCACCGCGGACCGGCCGCCGTATCATCAAATCGCCGTGCCCGGGCTCGCGGGCCTTGCCGGATCGCTGCAAAACCGCTATATGGCGGCCAGTTAAAGGTTTCTCATACGATGGCGTATTGAGAGTGGGCCCCTCCGGGACCCGCTCTTTTTTATTACCTGAAGCAGGCCGCTGGGACGAACCAGGCCTGCCGTCGGGAACCCAAGCCGCCATCGGAACAAACTGGATACATCCGATCGCCGTGATGACCGAAACCGAGCTGACCGCTGATCTTCTGAACGAGCCCCGCCTGGTGACGGAACCCGGTGTCGCCGCGCGGGTGGCCGCCGTGGCGGTGCCGGTGCTGCAAGGCATGGGGTACCGGCTGGTCCGCATCAAGGTGTCGGGCGAGGCCGGCTGCACCGTGCAGATCATGGCGGAACGGCCCGACGGAACCATGCTGATCGACGATTGCGAGGCGGTCTCCAAGGCGCTGTCGCCGGTGCTGGACGTCAACGACCCGATCGAGCGCGCCTACCGGCTGGAGATTTCCTCCCCCGGCATCGATCGGCCGCTGGTCCGCCGCAGCGACTTCGAGCGCGCACAGGGTCATCTGGCGAAGATCGACATGGCGGTGCCGCATCAGGGCCGCAAGCGCTATCGCGGCATCATCGAGAGCCTCGACGGCGACACCGTCCGGCTTCATCGCGATGACATCCGCGAGGGCGAAGATGCCGTGGTCGCGCTGCCGCTCACCGATATCGGCGACGCGCGGCTGGTGCTGACCGACGAACTGATTGCGGAATCGATGCGCCGCGGCAAGGCCGCCGAGCGCGACCTGAAGGAAGACCTCGGCATCGAGCCGCCGCCGCCCGCCCACGCCAAGAAGGCCCGCGCGAAAGGCGCGAAATCGAAACCCGCGAAGGCCAAGAAGCCTTTGCCGCAGAACACCAAGCAACACCGGCTCGCCGCCGAACAGGCACGGCGGGACCGCACCGACCACCCCGAAGGAGACTGAACCATGGCTGCCGTCAGCGCCAACCGGCTTGAACTCTTGCAGATCGCGGACGCGGTCGCGCGCGAAAAGTCGATCGACCGCAACATCGTCATCGAGGCGATGGAAGACGCCATCGCCAAGGCCGCACGCGCCCGCTACGGCGCCGAGACCGACGTGCATGCCGAGATTCATCCCAAGACCGGCCAACTGTCGCTGACCCGCCACATGCTGGTGGTCGAGCAGGTCGAAAACGCCTCGAACCAGATTTCGCTGTTCGACGCGCAGCGCGCCAATCCCGGCGCGCAGATCGGCGACACCATCGCCGACACGCTGCCGCCGCTGGAATACGGTCGCATCGCCGCGCAGTCGGCCAAGCAGGTGATCGTGCAGAAGGTGCGCGAAGCCGAGCGCGACCGTCAGTATCAGGAGTTCAAGGATCGCATCGGCGACATCGTCAACGGCGTGGTGAAGCGCGTCGAATACGGCAGCGTCATCGTCGATCTCGGCCGTGGCGAAGCTATCATCCGCCGCGACGAAATGCTGCCGCGCGAAGTGTTCCGCAACGGCGACCGCGTCCGCGCCTTCGTGTTCGACGTCCGCCGCGAAACCCGCGGCCCGCAGATTTTCCTCTCGCGCACCCATCCGCAGTTCATGGCGAAACTGTTCGCGCAGGAAGTGCCGGAGATCTACGACGGCATCGTGGAGATCAAGGCGGTCGCCCGCGATCCGGGTTCGCGCGCGAAAATCGGCGTGATCTCGCGCGATTCCTCGGTCGATCCGGTCGGCGCCTGCGTCGGCATGCGCGGCTCGCGCGTGCAGGCGGTGGTGAACGAATTGCAGGGCGAGAAGATCGACATCATCCCGTGGTCGCCGGATATCGCGACCTTCGTGGTCAACGCGCTGGCCCCGGCGGAAGTCTCCAAGGTCGTCATCGACGAAGATCGCGAGCGCATCGAGGTTGTCGTTCCGGACACCAATAACCAACTATCGCTTGCGATCGGCCGTCGCGGCCAGAACGTGCGTCTCGCCTCCCAGCTCACCGGCTGGGACATCGACATCCTCACCGAAAGCGAGGAATCCGAACGCCGCCAGGCCGACTTCGAAAACTCGACGCGGGTGTTCATGGAAGCCCTCAACGTCGACGAAGTGGTCGGGCAGTTGCTGGCGTCGGAAGGCTTCACCTCGGTGGAGGAACTGGCGCTGGTCGATGTCCGCGAACTCGCGAGCATCGAAGGCTTCGACGACGAAACCGCCGAGGAATTGCAGAGCCGCGCCCGCGAATATCTCGAAACGCTGGAAGCGGAACTGGAAGCCCGGCGCAAGGAACTCGGCGTCGAGGACGCGTTGAAGGACGTGCCCGGCATCACCTCGAAGATGCTGGTCAAACTCGGCGAGAACGACGTCAAGACCATTGAGGATCTTGCCGGCTGCGCCACCGACGATCTGGTCGGCTGGACCGAGCGCAAGGACGGCGGCGAAGTGACCAAGTATCCGGGCTTCTTTGACGGCATCGAGCTGTCGCGCGAGGACGCCGAGCACCTGATCATGCAGGCGCGTTTGGCCGCGGGCTGGATCACCGAGGCCGACCTCGCCAAGCAAGGCGAGGACGCCGACGTCGCCGAAGACCAAGCGGTTTAAGGAGCATGTCACCGGTATGCTTGACCACGTCGACCCGGCCGATCCCGATCACGGCCCCCGGACTGCAAAGCCGGGGACTGAGCGGATGTGCGTGGTCACGCGGCAAGTCAAGCCGGTCGACGAACTGATCCGCTTCGTCGTCGCGCCCGACGGCGCGGCGGTGCCGGACCTGAAACGCAAGCTGCCCGGTCGCGGCCTCTGGGTCACGGCCAATCATGGCGCGGTGGCGGAGGCGGCGAAACGCGGGCTGTTCAGCCGGGGCTTCAAGAAGAACGTCAAGGCTGCCCCTTCGCTCGCTGACGACACCGAACGCCTGCTGGTGCGCGGCGTTGTCGAGGCGCTGGCGATGGCGGCGAAGGCCTCTCTGGTGGTGGCGGGTTTCGGCAAGGTCGAGGACGCGCTGGACCGGCATCAGGCGATGGCTCTGCTGCACGCCAGCGACGGCGCCGAGGACGGCATTCGCAAGCTCGACGCCAAACTCATGGCAGCCAACCGGCAAATACCTGCCGGGGATGGCGAAATGACCAAGATTCCGGTCATTTCCGCGCTCACCTCGGCAGAATTGGATTTGGCACTTGGCCGCTCAAATGTGATACATGCTGCCGTGCTCGCCGGCCCGGCCGGCAAAACGTTCCTGTCGCGAAGCCAGATCCTGGTCCGATACCGGATGGCGAACGGCGGCGGAACCGACAGCAAGGCGACACCGAACAAGACGGCACCGGACAAGACGACAGCGAATTCGCAGACACGACCCGCGCGACACCGCGCACCGCAACACGACTGAGAAGATTGGGACGACTGTATGGTTGATACGAAGAATCCTGGCGACAAGACTTTGAGCGTCAGCCCGACCAAGACCTTGACGCTCAAGCCGCGCGTCGAGCAGGGCACCGTGCGCCAGAGTTTCAGCCACGGCCGTACCAAACAGGTGGTGGTCGAGAAACGCGGCAAGCGCCGCATCGGCGGCGATGCGCCGGCCGAGCCCGCCGCCAAGGTTGAACCCATCGTCGCGAAGCCGGCGGCGGCAGCACCTGCCCGCGCGCCGTCGCGGCCGACGCCGCCGGCCCGTGCCGGCTCCGGCGTGGTGTTGCGCACGCTGACCGAGGACGAGCGCAGCGCCCGCGCCAGCGCGCTGGCCGATGCCCGCGTCCGCGAGGAAGAGGAGCGCCGCGCCGCTGAAGCCGAGGCCGAGCGCCGCAAGAGCCGCGAATACATCGAACAGCAGGAGCGCGAGGCCGCCGAGGCTCGTCGCAAGGCGGAGGAAGAACGCCACCGGCTGGAAGAAGAAGCCAAGCGCAAGGCCGAGATCCAGGCCAAGAAGAGCGCCGAGGCGGAAGCCAAGCCGGCCGCTGCGCCCGCGCGTCCCGCGACGACCACCGCCCGCGCGCCGATCCCGACCGCGCGTCCGGGCGCCGTTGCGGCCGATGGCAGCGACGAGGATGACGGTCCGCGCCAGGTGCGCCGTGGTCCCGGCGGCGCTGCGCGCCCTGTGATCGCTCCGAAGCCGACGGCGAAGCCTGGCCCGCAGAAGCAGCGCGGCCGCCTCACCGTCGTCACCGCGCTCAACGCCGACGACGTGCGCGAGCGCTCGATCGCTTCGTTCCGGCGCCGCACTCAGCGCCTCAAGGGTCACGCCTCCAACGAACCGAAGGAAAAGCTGGTTCGCGAAGTCACGATCCCTGAAGCGATTACCATTCAGGAACTCGCGAACCGCATGTCGGAGCGCGCGGTGGATGTCATCCGTATGCTGATGAAGCAAGGCGCGATGCACAAGATCACCGACGTGATCGACGCCGACACCGCGCAACTGATCGCGGAAGAACTCGGCCACACCGTCAAGCGCGTCGCCGCAGCCGACGTCGAAGAAGGCCTGTTCGATGTCGTCGACGATTCGACCGACACCGAGCCGCGTTCGCCGGTCGTCACCGTGATGGGCCACGTCGACCACGGCAAGACCTCGCTGCTCGACGCGTTGCGCCATGCCAACGTGGTCTCCGGCGAAGCCGGCGGCATCACCCAGCACATCGGCGCCTATCAGGTCGCAGCACCCGGCGGCCAGAAGATCACCTTCATCGACACGCCCGGCCACGCCGCGTTCACCGCGATGCGTGCGCGCGGCGCCAAGGTCACCGACATCGTCATCCTGGTGGTGGCGGCGGACGACGGCGTGATGCCGCAGACCATCGAGGCGATCAACCACGCCAAGGCAGCCAAGGTGCCGATGATCGTGGCGATCAACAAGATCGACAAGCCGGAAGCCAAGCCCGAACGCGTGCGCACCGAACTGTTGCAGCACGACGTGCAGGTGGAATCCTTCGGCGGCGACGTCGTCGATGTCGAGGTGTCCGCCAAGAACAAGACCAATCTCGACAAGCTGCTCGAGATGATCTCGTTGCAGGCCGAACTGCTCGACCTCAAGACCAACTCACAGCGCCCGGCGGAAGGCACGGTGATCGAAGCCAAGCTCGATCGCGGCCGCGGTCCGGTGGCGACGGTTTTGGTGCAGCGTGGCACGCTGCGGGTCGGTGACATCATCGTCGCCGGCGCCGAGATGGGCCGCGTCCGCGCGCTGATTTCCGATCAGGGCGAAACCATCGAGGAAGCCGGTCCTTCGGTGCCGGTGGAAGTGCTCGGCTTCAACGGTCCGCCGGAAGCCGGCGATCGTCTCGCCGTGGTCGAGAACGAAGCCCGCGCCCGTCAGGTCACGAGCTACCGCGCGCATCAGAAGCGTGAGAATGCCGCCGCCAGCATCTCCGGCATGCGCGGTTCGCTCGAGCAGATGATGTCGCAGCTCAAGACCACCGGCCGCAAGGAATTCCCGCTGGTCATCAAGGCCGACGTGCAGGGCTCGCTGGAAGCGATCCTCGGTTCGCTGGAAAAGCTCGGCACCGACGAAGTCGCCGCGCGCATCCTGCATGCGGGCGTCGGCGGCATCTCGGAATCCGATGTGACGCTGGCCGAAGGCTTCAACGCCGCGATCATCGGTTTCTCGGTGCGCGCCAACAAGGAAGCCACCGCGCTGGCGAAGCGCAACGGCATCGAGATCCGTTACTACAACATCATCTACGACCTCGTGGATGACGTGAAGAAGGCGATGTCCGGCCTGCTCGCGCCGACCTTGCGCGAAACCATGCTTGGCAATGCGCAGATCCTCGAGGTGTTCAACATCTCGAAGGTCGGCAAGGTCGCCGGCTGCCGCGTCACCGACGGCACCGTGGAACGCGGCGCCAACGTGCGCCTGATCCGCGACAACGTCGTGGTGCACGAAGGCAAGCTGTCGACCCTGAAGCGGTTCAAGGACGAAGTGAAGGAAGTCCAGTCCGGACAGGAGTGCGGCATGGCCTTCGAAAGCTATCACGACATGCGCGTCGGTGACGTCATCGAGTGCTATCGCGTGGAGACGATCCAGCGTTCGCTGTGAGTCCAAATCTCACAACGAACCTGGAGCGCGAGCGGCTGTCATGCTCCGCGTAGGCGGAGCATCCAGTACGCCGTGAATTCATGAATGTTTGGGAATACTGGATCATCCGCCTTCGCGGATGATGACCGCAATTCGGATTTCAACCTATGGCTCGCCATCATCAACCCGCAAAACATCCCGGCGGATCGCAGCGCCAGTTGCGCGTCGGCGAAACCGTGCGGCACGCCATCGCGGAAATTCTCGCGCACGGCGACGTGCACGATCCCGATCTCGAAAGCCACATCGTCACCATCCCCGAAGTGCGGATGTCGCCGGACCTCAAGCTCGCGACCGTCTATGTGATGCCGCTCGGCGGCAACGACATGAACGCGGTGATCGCCGCGTTCGATCGCAACAAGAAGTTTCTGCGCGGCGAGGTGGCGCGGCGCGTTAACTTAAAATTTGCGCCTGATCTTCGCTTCCGCGTTGATGATCGATTCGACGAAGCGG
Source organism: Xanthobacteraceae bacterium (assembly GCA_051954235.1). Classification (GTDB taxonomy): domain Bacteria; phylum Pseudomonadota; class Alphaproteobacteria; order Rhizobiales; family Xanthobacteraceae; genus 62-47. The sequence continues at coordinate 1,762 of JBQCHY010000062.1, read as the reverse complement.
AACGGATCGAGAAGCTATTGCGAACACCCGCGGTACAGCGCGACCTCAAATCCGATTCGAACGAAAGTGAATGACAGTGACCTCGCCAAACGACGCCGTCGTCGCCAACAACGCTGATTTTCAGCAGGGTGCCGAAAATAATTTCGGCCCGTCCCCGGAGCGGATGCGCGCTACCAACGATCCGCGCGCCGACAAGCCACAGCGGCAAGGCGGCCAGCAGAAACGCAACCGCCGCGACGTCCATGGCTGGATCGTGCTCGACAAGCCGATCGGCATGACCTCGACGCAGGCGGTCGCGGTGATCAAACGCCTGTTCAACGCCAAGCGCGCCGGCCACGCCGGCACTCTCGATCCGCTGGCGTCCGGCGGTCTGCCGATCGCGCTCGGCGAAGCCACCAAAACGGTTCCGTTCGTGATGGACGGCCGCAAGCGCTACCGCTTCACCGTGACCTGGGGAGAGGAGCGCGACACCGACGACACCGAGGGCCGCGTCACCCACACCAGCGACGCCCGCCCCACCCCTGACGCCATCCAGGCCCTGCTGCCGCGCTTTACCGGCGTCATCGAGCAGATTCCGCCGCAGTATTCCGCGATCAAGGTGCAGGGCGAGCGCGCCTATGACCTCGCGCGCGACGGCGAGGTGGTGGAACTGAAGCCCCGCCCGGTCGAGATTCACGAATTAGTCCTTACGGAACAATTGGATAATAATCGCTCGGTATTCGAGGCCGAATGCGGCAAGGGGACCTATGTGCGGGCCTTGGCCCGCGACATCGGCCGCCTGCTCGGCTGCTACGGCCACATCAGCGCGCTGCGCCGCACGCTGGTTGGCCCCTTCGACGAGGCCGACATGATTCCGCTGGCGGAATTGGAGGCTTTGTGCGATAGAGCCGCGTCTGGCGAGGGCAGCCTCGCCGACGCGCTACTGCCCGTTGAGACCGCGCTGGACGACATCCCGGCACTGGCCGTCACACGGGCGGATGCGGCAAGGCTCCATCGGGGCCAGGCCGTTTTGTTGCGCGGACGGGATGCGCCCAATTGCAGCGGCACAGTCTATGTCACGGTGGCAGGCCGGCTTCTGGCCCTCGCCGAGCTGGGCAATGGCGAACTCATCCCCAAGCGCGTCTTCAACCTGTCCGGGCTGACTGCCAGCACCGGCCGCAACAACAACGAAAGAGTGTGACGATGTCGATTACCGCCGAACGCAAAGCGGAAGTCATCAAGACCAATGCCAACAAGGCCGGCGATACCGGTTCGCCAGAGGTGCAGGTCGCGATCCTGTCGGAACGCATCAACAACCTCACCGAGCACTTCAAGACCCACGGCAAGGACAATCATTCGCGCCGCGGTCTCCTGAAGCTCGTCTCCACCCGCCGCTCGCTCCTCGACTACGTCAAGAAGAAGGACGAGGCGCGCTACAAGGCGATGCTCGAGAAGCATAACATCCGTCGCTGAGCGGAGATCGCGCGCCTGAGTTGATTTGGGCTCTCAGCGCAGCGAAGCAAACTCCCTCTCCCGTGGGGAGAGGGTTGGGGTGAGGGCGTACAATCTCTCGTAGGTCAGTCCCCTCACCCGGATCGCTCACGCGATCCGACCTCTCCCCGTCGGGGAGAGGTGAAGAAGGGTCCAGCAGCAATCCGGCGGCTGGGCATCTGACGGGCGAGGCGCCCGTCGCGCGGGCCAATGGCTGCGATCGCAGGACGATCGCTTCGCCCGCACCATCGGAAGGATGGAAGCCATTCAAGATACCAGAGCCATGGCAGGA
>JBQCHY010000061.1:0-22931 GCA_051954235.1 Xanthobacteraceae bacterium | reverse complement strand
TTGGACCGGAAGCTCATTAATCGTCGAAACTCAAGTAATGTCAGACTTTTACCAGCCGCGCGGCATAGAATCCGTCGAGCCCTCCAAGGGCTGGATCGGCGTGCGGCAAATGTGACGGCAGGGTCCGCACGTCGCCATCCGAGGTCACAAGTTCGGCTAATCCCGCGAGTTCCCCCGGACCGACCGGCTGCCGCCGTACGTCTGATTCGGTGGCGAGCAGGTTGGCGACCACCTGTTCGCCCTCCTCCGGCTCCAGCGAACAGGTGCAATAGATCAATGTGCCACCGGGCCTGAGCAGCGCCAGCCCGCGCCGGATCAGCCGCGTCTGCTGAATGGCCAGCGCGGCGATGTCGGAGTCCTGCTTCAGCCAGGCCACGTCGGGATGGCGGCGGACGGTGCCGGTCGACGTGCAGGGCGCGTCGATCAACACGCCATCGAAGGATCTGTCGGTGGTCCATTCGCAAGCGTCGACCGCGAGGCTTTCGGCCTCGAACGACAGCCGCGCGAGATTGCCGCGCAGCCGCGCGACCCGCGCCGGCGAGCGATCGAGCGCGGTCACTTGCGCGCCGGCCTGAATCAATTGCGCAGTCTTGCCGCCCGGCGCGGCGCAGAGATCGACCACGGTGCGTCCGTTCAGATCGCCGAACAAGCGGACCGGCAACGCGGCGGCAGCGTCCTGCACCCACCATTGTCCTTCATTGAACCCGGGAAGCATGGTCACCGAACCGTGCAACGGCGTGCGCACGGTGCCGGTTGGCAGCACCTCGCCATGAAGACGCGTCGCCCAATGCGCGGGATCGGACTTCACTGTGAGATCGAGCGGCGGTTCGTGACCGATCGCAACCGCAATCTCCTTTGCCGCTGTCTCGCCGTAGTGCGCGCTCCAGCGCGCCAGCAACCACGGCGGCACGTCGAGCGCCTGGTCCTTCACTTCATCGAGCAGCGATTGTCCCTCGCGCGCGCAACGGCGCAATACGGCGTTGACAAGTCCGGCATACTTCGCGGCGCGACGATCCGCCTGCACCAAACGCACCGAGAGATCGACCGCCGCATGATCCGGCACGTCCATCCAGAGAATCTGCGCGGCGCCGATCAACAAGGCACTTTGCGCGCGCGGCGCATCCGTCGGCACGCCGCGATCGAGCAGCCGCGACAACACATGCCCGAGCGTGCCGAGACGGCGTAGAATCGTCGCCACCAATCGGCGCATCAACGCGCGATCGCGATCCGCCAATGCCTTCAAACCGGGATGCGCGGCGGGACCATCAAGCTGCTCGTCGAGCGTGCGGTGCTTGTGCAGGACGCCATCCAAAATATCGGCGGCAATGCGACGCGCGGTCAGTCCGGGCACCTCGGCGGGTGGTGCGTATCTCGAAAGCGGCATGGGCGGGAAGTATCGCTCGTAACGGTGGGACAATGATCGGTCGGCGCACGCGCGACCGCGCGATGCATTTTCGTCGCATGCGAATATGCCAATTGTAAGAATCCGAACTATATACACAGCTACGGTCGCGACCCATCGAAGAGCGTCGCGCTCACGCGTCAAACCACCGAGACCACAAGGGAATTTGCGTCATGCAAGAGACACCGGCCCCCGCCGCCAACACCGACGCACCCCGCAAGCCGCTCTCCGATGCCGCGAAGCGCGCGCTGACTGAGGCGGAAGCCCGCCGCGCGACGGCAGCCGCGAATGCGAAACCCGCCGCGCCGGAGATCAACGGCCCCAAGGGGCCGGAACCGACCCGCTTCGGCGATTGGGAAGTCAAAGGCATCGCGTCGGATTTTTAAGATTTTGCGGTCGATGATGCCGGAGTGACTGACCAATCTCGTCAGAATCAACCCAAGGTTGTTCTTGCGAATCGGGTCTACTCGCAATATTCTAGGAATATGTACCCAGCACGAAGAATATATCCATTCCGCTCACGACCTGGCCGCGGCGGCTGGGCGTTCGTGCTGCCGTGGATATTCGTGATCGGTGTCGCCGCCGGCACCATGCTGCCCGGGGTACGGAACTGGCGTAGCGACGCGCCATTTTCCAAGCCGGCGGTGGAAACTCAAGCCGATCGCGACACACAAATGGTGTTGTCCCATGCCGGGAGTTCTGGCGGCCGACACGCCGTCGACGTGTTGCGGACCATCGACGGCGACACCTTCGAGGCACGGGTGCATTTGTGGCCCGGTCTCGACATGGTGACGCGGGTGCGGCTGCGCGGCATCGATGCGCCGGAACTGAAAGCCGCCTGCGCCGAGGAATGGCGCATGGCACAGACCGCTAGCGTCGCGTTGCGCAAGCTGTTGGCCGAGGGCGAGGTGACGATCTTCAATGTCGGCCCCGACAAGTATAACGGCCGTGTGGTGGCGGACGCGGCGACGCGTCAGACGCCGAACGTTTCGGACGCCTTGCTGACGGCGGGACAAGCCCGTCGCTACAACGGCGGCCATCGCGGCGGCTGGTGTTGAGTTGCGATGCTAAACGGGACGCGGCTTAACGCGTCACCACCACCGGCGTCCCCACCGAAACCCGCTGATAAAGGTCGGTGATATCCTCATTAAACATGCGGACGCAACCGTAGGAGACGAAGCCACCGACCGAGCCGGGTCGATTGGTGCCGTGGATGGCGTATTCGCCGCCGGCCAGCGTCATGGCCGCGACGCCCATCGGGTTGGATGGCGAACCGCCGGGAATGACATCCGGAATGCGCGGATTGTCCCGCTTCACTTCGGCGGGCGGCGACCACGCCGGATGCTGGTACTTACCGCTGATATGGGTCGCGCCGGCCCAGCGCTTGCCGGCCTTGCCGACGCCGACCGGATAACGCACGGCGTGCCCCTGATCGAGCACCAGGTAGAGCCGCCGCTCGTTGGTTTTCACGACGATGGTACCGGGCGAATAGGCCCCGCGAAACGCCACCAGATCCGGCCGCGCCTGCGCCGGAATGCTGACCAGCGACATCGCACCCACCATGGCGGCAAGCGTCACTGCAACCTTCGCCTTCATCGATCACTCCGCAAACAACTCGCTCGATCCACGTGCGGCAGCGCCGCTGCCATGGATCGTTTCGGCTCAATATTTATCCGGCGGCGCTGACCAAACGGTTGCCGCGGGCACCACCACCGGGCAGTGCGGGCGCATCAAAAGAAAATCTCGCCGGTAAAGTAAATGTCTGGAAAACAACACCGCGCTGGAAAGCAGAATGTCAGAGGCCGGAACCTCTGACATTTGCGTGAGCATCAGACCCGAGGAAAGCTACAGCAGGTTTCCCTCAGATCGACCTCACAATTGGTCATGGCCGGGCTTGTCCCGGCCATCCACGTTTTCATTTTGCACAACCTAAGACGTGGATGCCCGGCACATAGGCGAGCGAAAGCGACGCCGTTCTTAGAACGGCTATGGCCGGGCATGATGAATTGGGACGATTCCATCAAAGCGCAACCGCCTTAAAGCGTCCGCCCCTACGCCTTCTTGTTCTGGCGATTGTCGACCAGATCGGTGACCACCGTCGGATCGGCCAACGTCGTGGTGTCGCCGAGGCTGCCCGGTTCGTCCTCGGCGATCTTGCGCAGGATGCGGCGCATGATCTTGCCGGAGCGCGTCTTGGGCAGGCCGGGCGCGAACTGGATCAGGTCCGGCGAAGCGATCGGGCCGATATCCTTGCGGACCCACGCCACCAGATCCTTGCGCAACTGCTCGCTCGGCTCGACGCCGGCCATCAGGGTCACATAGGCGTAGATGCCCTGACCCTTGATGTCGTGCGGATAGCCGACCACGGCGGCTTCCGAGACCGCGTCGTGCGCGACCAGCGAGCTTTCGACTTCCGCGGTGCCCATGCGGTGACCGGACACGTTGATGACATCGTCGACGCGGCCCGTGATCCAGTAATAACCGTCGGCATCGCGGCGGCAACCGTCGCCGGAGAAGTACATGCCCTTGTAGGTCGAGAAGTAGGTCTGCTCGAAACGGGCATGATCGCCGTAAACGGTACGCAACTGGCCGGGCCACGAACGCGCCATGCACAGGTTGCCTTCGCACTTACCTTCCAGCACCTTGCCATCGGCATCGACGATCGCCGGCACCACGCCGAAGAACGGCTTGGTGGCCGAGCCCGGCTTCAGCTTGGTGGCACCCGGCAGCGGCGCGATCAACGTCCCGCCGGTTTCGGTCTGCCACCAGGTATCGATGATCGGGCAGCGGTCGTCACCGACGACGCGGTGATACCACTCCCACGCTTCCGGATTGATCGGCTCGCCGACCGACCCCAGCAGCCGCAGCGACTTGCGCGAGGTCTTCTTCACCGGTTCATCGCCGGCCTGCATCAGCGAGCGGATCGCGGTCGGCGCGGTATAGAAGATATTCACCTGATGCTTGTCGACGACGTTCCAGAACCGCGAGATGTCCGGATAGGTCGGAATGCCTTCGAACATCAGCGTGGTCGCACCGTTCGCGAGCGGTCCGTAGATGATGTAGCTGTGGCCGGTCACCCAGCCGATGTCGGCGGTACACCAGTAGATGTCGCCATCGTGATAATCGAACGTGTATTTGTGCGTCAGGGAGACGTGCAGCAGATAGCCGGCGGTGGTATGCAGCACGCCTTTGGGCTGGCCGGTCGAGCCCGACGTATAGAGCAGGAACAGCGGATCTTCGGCATTCATCGGCTCGCACGGACAATCGGCGCTGGCCGACTTCACCACCTCGTCGTAATACACATCGCGGCCGGCCTGCATGTTGACCTTGCCGCCGGTGTGACGGACCACGATCATGGTCTTGACGCCGCCGGCCCGGTCGGCGGCCGCGTCGGCGTTGTCCTTCAGCGCCACCTTCTTGCCGCCGCGCAGCCCTTCGTCGGCGGTGATGACGATGGTGGATGCCGCGTCCTTGATGCGGCCCGCCAGCGAATCCGGCGAGAAGCCGCCGAACACCACCGAATGCGGCGCGCCGATGCGGGCACAGGCGAGAATCGCGTAGGCCGCCTCTAGGATCATCGGCAGATAGATGGTGACGCGGTCACCCTTCTTGACGCCGTGCGCCTTCAGCACGTTGGCGAACTTGCAGACTTCCTGGTGCAGTTGCTTGTAGGTGACCTTCTTGCTGACGCCGGGATCGTCGCCCTCGAAGATGATCGCGACCTGATCGCCGCGCTTTGCGAGATGGCGGTCGATACAGTTGTAGCTGGCGTTGAGGACACCGTCCTCGAACCACTTGATCGAAATGTTGCCGGGCGCGAACGACCAGTTGCCGGCCTTGGTGGGGGCTTTGGTCCAGTCGAGGGTTTTGGTCTGTTCCAGCCAGAAACCGTCCGGGTCCTTGACCGAGCGCGCGTACATCTCGTTGTACTTGGCTTCGTCGACATAGGCTCGCTTGGCCCAATCCGCAGGAACGTCGTAAACCTTATCGGACATCATTTCCTCCACGCTACGCCGCCCGCCCCGGTTCGACGCGGCGCTGGCGGCCAATTCGATTTCGCTATTGCACTCATAATGCGTCCGCGCGGGCAATGGCTACAAGCCGAAAGACATAGGACTTTTGGCGACATTGCAGCCGATCCAAAGACGGTACGAGCCGCAGCGAAGACATCGGGCCTGCTTGAACTCCCAGGACGAGGAACAAAAGCTGCGGATGCCGCATTCTGTCGTTGGGACGGTATCGGCAGGCGGCGTCTAAGGCCATGACAGACGGACAGAATTTTGACATTTCCTCCGGGCCGCCCGATGCCGCCAAGCCGTCGGGCAACGTGCGATCCCGGCCTCGTGGAAAACGACGAGCCTCGACGCAGCCCCGCGTGAAACCCTTAAGCGTTAAGCGGCTGGCGCGCGAGCTTGGCCTCACCATCAACTCACCCGACGATCTTACCATTCGTCGGGTCAGAAGCGGCAAGGCTATCGCGTTCGTCCGGCCGAATGGCACGCGCATCCATCACGCCGCCACGATCCGGCGCCTGAATGCGATGGCCGTTCCACCTGCCTACGAGCACGTTCGCTACGCCGCCGATCCGACCTTCCATCTGCAAGCCGTGGGACGCGATGCTGCCGGCCGCCTGCAATATCGCTATCACCCAGATTGGGAGAAAGTTCGAGAACGCCGGAAAGCGTATCGTCTGGCCACGCTTGTCGACGCGCTACCTAAAATCCGGCGCGCCATATCGCAGCATCTTTCCGGCGATGAGCCAACGCGCGAATTTGCCCTCGCCGCGGTGATCGAACTGATCGCCCGCACCGCGATAAGACCGGGCAGCGAATCCTATGCCCGACTCAATCGCACGCGCGGCGCCACCACATTGCTTAAATCGAACGTGACGATCGAGGTCGACTGCGTGATCCTGAATTTTCGCGGCAAGGGCGGCAAGTCCATCCGCAAGGAATGCGACGCCGCGCGGTTGGTGCGAGCGATCCGTGTCCTGCAAGGCTTGTCTGGAAGACGACTGTTTCAGTATCGCGATGACGCCGGCGACGTCTGTGTCGTTTCAACCGCTCAAGTCAACGGCTTCCTTCGGGACATCGCGGGGATTCGCATCTCGCTCAAAGACTTCCGGACCTTGGTGGCTTCCGCTGCGGTCCTCGAATCGCTATCACGGACGATACCGGCTGCCAGCGCTCGAGGCCGCCGCAAACAAATCCTGGCGGCAGTGCGGACAGCGGCGGATGAACTGGCCAATACACCAGCGATTTGCCGCAAGAGCTATGTTCATGACACGATCGTAACGGCATTCGAGGATGGAATCCTCGAACGATTTGCCGGAACCGTTAAGGGCCGGCGTACCCAGGCGCAACGCGAACAGTTCCTTGCGCAGGTCGTCGCCACTGCAAATGTTTAAACGTGCGGCGTTGGTGTATCCTGCGCGAGGGTCCACACCGCCGTGCGCTTGATCTCATTGTCCTCGAGTTCGCGCGTCACCGGTACGCTGTATTCGGCCAACATCTCGAGGCGCGATTTCGGCAGATAAGTCCGGCTCGGGTCGCCGATCAGGATCGTCGCGCCGCGCGCGGCATGTCGCGCCAGAAACGCAAACGCACGCTCGGCGGTGTCGCGCTCGTAAAAGATATCGCCCGCGAGAATGACATTCCAGCGACGGCCATTCTCCGTTGCAAGCAGGTCGTCGGACGTCGCCGACACGGCGACTGCATTAATGTCGGCATTGATCGCAATGGCCGCGCAGGCGAACGCATCGATATCGGCAGCGTGGGCTCGCCGCGCGCCGGCCTTCATCGCCGCGATGGCAACGAGCCCCGAACCTGACGCCAGATCGAGCACGTCCTTGCCGCGCACAATCTCCGCGTGATCGAGCACATAGCGCGCCAACGCCTGCCCGCCGGCCCAGGCAAAAGCCCAGAACGGCGGCGGTAGACCCATCTCGCCGAGATCTTCTTCGGTCTTCTGCCAGAGCGGCACGGCTTCATCGGCGACGCGAAGCGAAATCTCCGGTACCAGCGGCACCTCGCGCGGCCGCGTATTGGCGAGGATGAAAGCGGTGCGATCCGAGATGCGCATGGACTGTTTTCGCGCGCCTTAAAGGCCGCCCATCTTGCAGACGATCTTCCATTCCGCCGCGGTGACCGGCTGCACCGACAGCCGCGACAGTTTGATCAGTGCCATCTCGGCAAGACGCTTCTCTTTCTTGACGTCTTCCAGCGACACCGGTGTTTTCAACGGTTTCTCGGCAGCGATATCGACACAGACGAATTTTCCGGTCTTGTCGGTCGGGTCCGGATAGTGCTCGCGCACAATCTCGGCGATGCCGACGATCTCCTTGCCTTCGTTGGAATGATAGAAGAAAGCGCGGTCGCCCTTCTTCATCGCCATCATATTGAGCTTGGCGCTGTGATTGCGCACGCCGGTCCAGGCTTCGCCTTTCGCGCCCTTCGCCACCTGCTGGTCCCACGACCACACCGACGGCTCCGATTTCACCAGCCAGTAATTCATGATTTCACCCCTCCGCGCGGAACGGCCGCGCCAATAATTGCTGGATTGCCACATCGATCGTCACCGTGCCGGCGAGAATCGCGGCCACCGCGTTTGCAACCGGCATGTCGACACCGCGCGCGGCGGCCAATTCGGCCAGCACCGGCGCGGTGAATTCCCCTTCGCTGAGTTTCTCGCGTGCCGGCTGCTCGTTGCGCCCAAGCGCGATGCCGAGCGAAAAGTTGCGCGACTGCGGACTGGAGCAGCTCAGGATCAGATCGCCCAGCCCCGACAACCCGGAGATGGTTTCGGCCCGCGCGCCGCAGGCGAGCCCGAGCCGCATCAATTCTGCGAAGGCGCGCGTGGTCAGCGCCGCCAGCGCCGACGCGCCGAGCTGCCGCCCCATGACGATGCCCGCCGCGATCGCCAGCACGTTCTTGGCCGCGCCGCCGATCTCGACGCCGCGAATATCAGTGGTGTGATAGGGGCGGAATGTCGCCGAGCCGAGTGCGTGGACCAGCGCCTGCGCCAGCGCATCGTCATCGGCCGCGAGCGTCACCGCCGTCGGCAGGCCGCGCGCGACATCGTCGGCGAAACCGGGACCGGACAGGATCGCGGGCACAGCTTGCGGCAGGGCTTCCGCGATCACCTCGGTCATGAACTTGTGGCTGCCGCGCTCGATGCCCTTGGCGCAGGCGACCACCGGCGCGCCTGCGCGCAGATGTGGCATCAACGCCGCCGCAGCCGCGCGCGTCGCTTGCGCCGGCGCCGCCAACAGCACGATATCGGCGCGCGCGGCGCGGGCGATATCGTTCGTCACGTCGATGGCGGCATCGATCGCCATGCCCGGCAATCGCTTGTTTTCATGCGCGGCCTGGATCGCTTGCGCCTGCGCCGGATCGCGGGCGTAGAGCATCACATCTCGTCCCGCGCGCGCCGCGGCGCTGGCGAGCGCCGTGCCCCACGCACCGGCGCCGATCACCGCGACGGAACGATATGATGCGGTGCTGGCCATGCGTCAGCTATTGGCGCGGGTGTTGGCGAATTGCGGCGGTACCACCGCATTCTCATCGAGCCGCCAACGCGCACGCGGCGGCGCGCCGAGCGCGTCGGTGAGGCCAAGCGCCAGCCGCTCCGCGCCGGCCCATGCAATCATAGCGCCGTTGTCGGTGCACAGCGCCGGCGGCGGCATCACCAGTTGCGTCCCCGCCTGCGCGGCAACCTCCTGCAACGCCGCGCGCAACGCCTGATTGGCGGCGACGCCACCGGCCGCCACCAGTGCCGTCGGCGCACCGAACTGCTCCGCGAACAAGCGCAGCCCGACACGCAGCCGATCCGCCATCGAGTCCAGCACCGCGACCTGAAATCCGGCGCAGAGATCGTCGATGTCCTGTTGTTGCAGCGGTGTCATGCGGCTCGCTTCGTTACGCACCGCCGTCTTCAGTCCCGACAGCGAGAAGTTGGCGTCGGGGCGGCCCATCATCGGCCGGGGAAACTGGAAACGCGTCGCATCGCCCTGCCGCGCCGCGCGTTCGACCTGCGGGCCGCCGGGATAGGGCAGCCCCAGCATCTTCGCCACCTTGTCGAAAGCCTCGCCGATGGCATCATCCACCGTGGTGCCGATCCGCACGTAATTGCCGACGCCGAGCACGGCGACAATCTGGGTGTGGCCGCCGGAGGCGAGAAACAGGCAGTAGGGAAACGCCAGCGCGTCGGTCAGGCGCGGCGTCAGCGCGTGCGCCTCGAGATGATTGACCGCGATCAGCGGCGCGCCGCTGACCAGCGCGATCGCCTTGGCGGTGGTGAGGCCGACGATGACGCCGCCGATCAGCCCCGGGCCGGCAGCGGCGGCAACGGCGGAGAGCTTGTCGAAGCCGATCCCGGCCGCCTTCATGGCGCCGGCGACGATGCCGTCCAATACATCGACATGGGCGCGCGCCGCGATCTCGGGAACCACGCCGCCGAACGGCGCGTGTTCCGCGATCTGCGAGCGCACGATATTGGACAGCATACGGCCGGAGCCGTCGCTCTGGCGCTCGACCACGGCGGCGGCGGTTTCGTCGCAGGTGGTCTCGATGCCGAGAACCAGCGTCGGGGTGTCGTCAGCCAATGCAAGCCCTTGCGTTTGCGGTCAAACCGGCGTTTGTCTGCCCTTCTTCATTTGCGTAGCATTGCGAGGCCACAGGGTGCAATCTTCCGGCGAACAATCCAGACCCGAGGGTGACATTCTGACGACCATCGGCACGCGCGGCAGCCCGTTGGCGCTTGCGCAGGCCCATGACGTGCGCGCCCGGCTGGCGCGCGCCCACGGCGTCGATCCGGAACGTATTGCCATCCGCGTGATCCGCACCTCCGGCGACGCGATCCAGGACCGCACCCTGGCGGAATCCGGCGGCAAGGGCCTGTTCACCAAGGAGATCGAGGAGGCTCTGCTCGCGGGCAGCATCGATCTTGCCGTGCATTCCTCCAAGGACGTGCCGACCTTCCTGCCGGACGCGACCTGGCTCTCCGCCTTTCTGCCGCGCGAAGATCCGCGCGATGTCTTCATCAGCCACAAGGCGGCCTCGCTCGCCGATCTGCCGGCGGGTGCAACGGTCGGCACCGCTTCGCTACGACGTCAGGCGATGGTGCTGCGGTTGCGGCCCGACCTCAAGGTCGAGGTGATGCGCGGCAATGTCGAAACGCGGTTGCGCAAACTCGCCGACGGCGAAGCTGACGCCACGTTGCTGGCGCTTGCCGGCTTGAAACGCCTCGGCCTCACCGACAAGGTAACGTGCATTTTCAGCATCGACGAATTTTTGCCGGCGGTAGGCCAGGGCGCCATCGCCATCGAGTCGCGCCGCGACGACGATCGCACCAATGCCTTCGTCAAAGCCATCGCCGATGCCGATACCGACGTCGCGCTCAGCGCCGAACGCAGTTTCCTTGCGCTGCTGGATGGCTCCTGCCGCACGCCGATCGGCGGCCATTGCCGCGTCGATGGCGAGCGGATTCATTTTCGCGGCCTCATCATCTCGCCGGACGGCCGCGAATCCTACGAGACGACGCGCGAAGGCACGCGCGCCGACGCCATCCCGCTCGGCACCGACGCCGCGCGCGAATTGCGCGCGCAAGCCGGCGAGAAATTCTTCACGCTATTCTCCGGCGCCGGAAGCTAAAGTCTGCTTCAACGACGTTGAAACAGACTCTAGATTGTCTTTTTGATGGAGCATGATCTTGTCCGAAAGCCGGCTTCCACTTTTCGGGATCATGCTCTCGTGACCGTCCTCGTCACCCGCCCCGCGCCGGATTGCGCCTCGACGGCGTCAGTGCTGCGCGGCAAGGGTTTTGACGTGCTGCTGGCACCGATGCTGCGCTTCGAGCCGATCGCGTTCGAGCCGGACGCCGATGCGCACTTCGATGCGGTGCTGGTCACCAGCGTCAACGCGCTGCGCGCACTCGCTGAAACGTCGGTGCGGCAGCGCTGGCTGACGACGCCGCTTTATGCGGTCGGCGAACGCACCGCGCAAGCCGCGCGCGATATCGGTTTCGCCAGCGTGATGGCGGCAAGCGGCGACGGCGCGTCGCTGCGCGATCTCGTGGTGGCGCAGATGCGCGCCAAAGCGCTGAAAAAATCGGCGCTGAAAAAAACCGCAAGGCTGCTTTATCTCGCTGCCGCCGATCGCGCGGTGAATCTCGACGACGAGTTGAGCCCGTTCGGCTTCGAGGTCGTTACCGTCACGACTTATCGCATGATCGCGACGCCCGACCTGCCGACGGACGTTTGCGATGCCTTCATCGCCGGCAACATCAAGGCGGTGCTGCACTATTCCGGCCGCAGCGCCCACAGCTTCGTCGCGGCGGCTCGTGCCGCCGGGCTGGAAATCATGGCGCTGGCGGTGCCCCATTGCTGCATCTCGGCCAACGTCGCCGCCGTACTTCGCGAGGCGGGGGCTACGCAGGTTGCGGTCGCCGCCACGCCAGACGAAGATGCCCTGTTCGAGACGCTGGACCGTGCACTACGGCCGCAATCGCGCTAAGCAGGGGTATGCCGAATCGGGCCGGAGGGCGATCCTCCACGCGCATCATCTGGAGTTGAGGAACCGCCACGATGGTCGATGACCAACACGACGCCCCCGCAACAACTCCCGACGCCGGCCGTCCCAAGCGCACGCCGCCGACCATCGATCTCGAAGCCACCGAAGTTTCCAGCAAGCCCAGCGATCAGCCCGAGGCTTCCGCCGGTCCGGCGGATGGCGCGTCATCCACCGAGGCCCCGCGCGAAGAGCCTGCTTGGGACAACACCGAAACACCTGCCGCCGCGCCCCCGCCGAAGGCGGCAACGGCGGTTACGGCAGCCTTGGTCGGCGCACTGGCCGCCTGCGGCGTCATCGGCGCTGCCGTCTGGGCCGGCTGGCCGCACTCGCCGCCGGTAGTCACCCCCGCGCCTGACACTGCTCAGTTCGACACACTGACCAAGCGATTAGCCAGCCTCGAGGCACGGCCCGCGCCGTCGCCCGGCGTACCGGACGCCAAACTCACGGCCCGGATCGACGCGCTGGAAAAATTGGCGACCGCGCTCCGTGCCGATCTCGATGCCCTGCGCGCACAGCAGCAACAAACGGCGACTGCCGTCAACGATATCAAAACTGCGCCGCGCGAAGCCGCCGCCGCGCCGGATCTGTCTCTCTTCACCGGCCGCATCGACCAACTCGAAAACGCGACGCGCGCGCTCTCGGCTGACGCCGCGAAACAGCGCGCGGCACCTGCCGACGATAAGGCGCTTCGCCGCATTGTCGCCGTGACATTGCTCGACCGTTTGGTGCGACAAGGCGATTCCTACGCCGCCGCGCTCACAGCCGCCACGCCGCTTGTAACTCAAGCAGGTACGCTCAAACCGCTGGAGCAATTCGCCGCCTCCGGCGTGCCGAGCGCCAATACGCTCAGCAAGGAGCTGCTGACACAGATCGCGGCAATCGCGCCTGTTGCGGCGAAACCCGCCGAAGGCACTGGCATTCTCGATCGCCTGCAAGCGGGCGCCGAGCGACTGGTGCGGATTCGCCGCACCGACACGCCCGCCGGCGAAGGCCGTAACGACATCGTCAATCGCGCTGCCGCCGCCGCGCGAAGCGACGATATCGCGACCGCCCGCCGCGAGTTGATGACGCTCAGCAACACCGACCGCGCGCCGTTCCAGGCATGGATTGCGCTGGTCGACGCGCGCGATGCAGCGCTCGCCGCGTCCCGTCAACTCGCAACCGACGCCGTCGCGGCGCTTGGCAAACCGACGCCATAGGCCTCCGATGATCCGCATTATCATTTTCCTGATCATCATCGCCATCGCAGCTTTCGCCGCCACCTGGGTCGGCGACCAGCATGGCGACGTCGCCATCTCGTGGGGCGGCTGGCGCGCGGAAACCACGCTGCCGGTGTTCGTGCTGGGATTGACGTTGCTAGCCCTCGTCGCCATCGCGATCTGGTCGGTTCTGCGCAACCTGTGGCAGGCGCCGCAGCGCTTACAACGCCGCCGTCGCGAACGCCGCGTTGCGCGCGGACGTAACGCAGTGACCAACGGATTGCTCGCGATCGGCCACGGCGATCATGCCGCCGCGCGCAAGCACACGACCGTCGCCAAGCGACTCGCGCCGCAAGATCCGCTGACACTGCTGCTGCACGCGCAATCGGCGCAGATGGACGGCGATCGCGACGGCGCGCAACGCGCTTTCCGCGCCATGACCGAACGCAAGGACACCCGCCTGCTCGGTCTGCGCGGCCTGTTCATCGAAGCGCAACGCGCCGACGATCCGCACGCCGCCATCGAGATCGCGCAAGAGGCGCTCAAGCTCTCACCGTCATCGACATGGGCATCGCAGGCGGTACTCGGATTCCGTTGCGCGCAAGGCGACTGGAGCGGCGCGCTCACGATTCTCGACAACAATCTCGCGGCGGGGCTGCTCGACAAGACGCTGTATCAGCGCCAACGCGCGGTGCTGTTGACCGCGCGCGCGCTCGAACTCGAAACCAGCGAGCGCGATCGTTCGCGCGAAAGCGTGATGGAAGCGGTGCGGCTGGCACCGACGCTAGTGCCGGCTGCGGTGCTCGCCAGCAAATTCCACAGCGAGGCGCAGCAGGTACGCCGCGCCATGCGCATCATCGAGGCGGCGTGGCTGGCGCAGCCGCATCCCGATCTCGCCGATGCCTACGCTCACGTCAAACTCGGCGATTCCGCGCGGCAACGGCTGTCGCGGGTGGAAACGCTGGCGGCCAAGACGCCGGACCATATCGAGGGCGCGCTCGCGGTGGCGCGCGCCGCCATCGACGCCAGCGAATTCGAGCGCGCGCGCAAGGCGCTGTCGCCGTTCATCGCCGCGCCAACGCAGCGCGTGGCGATGCTGATGGCCGAGATCGAACGCACCGAGCATGGCGACAGCGGCCGCGCGCGGGAATGGACGTTGCGCGCGGTGCGCGCCCTGCCCGATCCGGTGTGGACCGCCGACGGCTACGTTTCCGATCATTGGCGGCCGGTGTCACCGCTGACCGGGCGGCTCGACGCCTTCCAATGGCAAATGCCCCTCGCCGCGCTACCCACCGATTCCCATGGTGCGCTGGTGGTCGAGGCCGATGAGGCCACGCCAACCACAGTGCCCACGCCCGCGGCCCTGTCAGCAACCGCGGCTGCGGACAACGCACCCCCGCAAACGCCAGATGCAGCGCCGGCTCCTCTCACGAAATCTAAAATCGGAACTGCATCGACTGCGGCCACAGAGCCTCCAGCCACTGCGACCGCCCCAAGCCCGAACGGAGCGCCGGCACCCGGCCTCCTCTTCCGATCCCGGCAGCTTCCGGAGAAAAGTAGCGTCGCCCCCATCCCGGCCGTGATTCCGCTGACCCGGGCTCCCGACGATCCCGGCGTCGACGAGGACATGGAACTGGACGAATACGGCGAGCAGAACCGGCCCCGGGCCACGCAGGCCGGCGGCTGGCGCGGCTTCCTCTCCCGCCTGGGCGGGTGAGCCGTCTTCTGCCACAACGGAAAGCGGTTTGATTTCAATAGACTACCATATCGCCGAAGATCCGCGCCAACCGCGATGCGAATGTCGGCGCACAGGTTCTTGCCAATCCAGTTGCCGCCCGATATCAGGTGCTCGGGCGCGTCGGGTATTCGACACTGACGCCGATGGTTCGCCGCAATAGCTCAGCTGGTAGAGCACGTCATTCGTAATGACGGGGTCGGGGGTTCGAATCCCTCTTGCGGCACCACCACCCTTTTATCCACGTTCGTCACCGTCCATTTCCGACACGTAAGCCGCTGAAACAGCGGATTTTTTCATGCTTTGCGTCCAAGCCTGTTCGGTTCCGTCCGTTGACAGCCGCGAAATTTGTTGGTGTCGTTGTTGGTGTCGGCGCTAACACCAACAATGCCGACACCAACAATTGCCGGGGGTACTGGCGGCGGTGGCGAGGCGGGAATGTCGGACCTATCGGATTTGAAATGCCGGACGGTGAAGCCCCGGAAAGCCCTCTACAAGCTCTCGGACGGCGGTGGCCTGCAACTCTGGATCAAGCCGAGCGGCAGCAAGTTGTGGTGCTTCGCGTACCGGTTCGGCGGCAAGCAAAAGATGCTCTCCATTGGCACCTATCCCGTCATCACGCTGGCGGACGCAAGGGCCGCACGGGACGACGCCAAGCGGGTGCTGGCCAGCGGGGATGATCCGTCGGCGGTGAAGCGCCAGCGGAAGGCCGCCAAGGCCGAGGCACTGGCCACCACCTTCGCGCTGGTGGCCGATGAATTGCTCGCCAAGAAAAAACGGGAAGGTGTAGCGACCGCCACGGCCGACAAGCTGGAATGGCTTTTGGGGCTGGCCAAGGCCGATCTGGGGCAGCTTCCCGTAAGTGCTATTTCGGCGGGGGAAGTCCTGCGGGTGCTGCAACCGCTTGAAGCCGCTGGCAAGCTCGAAACCGCCAAACGCCTGCGGGCCACCATCGGCGGGGTGTTCCGCTACGCCATTACGACCGCACGGGCCGACAACGATCCGACACAAGCCCTCAAGGGCGCAATCGCCGCTCCGAAGCCAAAGCACCGGGCCGCTATCATCGATCCCGTGGCGTTTGGTGGTCTGTTGCGGGCGATAGACGGCTTCATGGGGCAGCCGGTGACGAAAGCGGCATTGCAGTTGATGGCGCTCTTAGCCTGCCGTCCGGGCGAGCTACGTCATGCTACATGGGCTGAATTCGATCTGGATAGCGGTGTGTGGAATATCCCTGCCGAGCGGACCAAGATGCGCAGGCCGCACCGCGTCCCGTTGCCAGCGCAAGCGGTGGCCATCCTTACGGCGTTGCATCCGGTGACAGGCCATGGCGCGGCCGGGCTAGTCTTTCCGGGATTGCGTTCGGTGTCGCGGCCCATCTCCGAAAACACCATGAACGCGGCGCTACGCCGAATTGGATTTAGCCAAGAGGAAGCAACATCGCATGGCTTCCGCTCTACCTTTTCGACGCTCTCGAACGAAAGCGGCAAATGGAGCGTCAACGCCATTGAGGCGGCGCTGGCACATATCGAGCCGAACGCAGTGCGCCGCGCCTATGCCCGTGGCGATTATTGGGATGAGCGCGTGAAGTTGATGACGTGGTGGGCGGATCATCTCGATACGCTGCGCAACGGCGGGCGTGTGCTGCAGTTCAAGGGCGCGTCTGCGTGACGGGTTCGATGTAGGTGAGGAGAAGGAAGGATCATGGATCAGCGCCCGAAAACAGAAGATTGCTCCGCAAGCCTCAAATTCATTCAGGACGCGTTAGATGCGTTCCGAAGGGCGACACCGGGAAAGCGCGCCGAGGCCATAGCGTTTTTGCGCGAGCAACGCGCAAAGCGCGAGGCTGGCAAGGTGTGAATACTTGCCGGATATCCCTAGGGTATCTTTCCCGTCGCACCCCTCCCCAGTTGGATTTACTACGGCTTTAGCGACCAATACGCGCGCGTGGCGCGCAAAAAAACACGTGAAAATATTTAGTAACTTATTCATCTGCCCTTGCCGTGACAAACCGCCAGCGTTCAATCCCGTCCACGTGATTCACGATGGCGGGGTTGATAATGGCAAGAAGAAAGGGGCTGCCGAAGCCCGTGGCAAGAAATTATGAGGGTGCGTTGGGAGAGCCGATTTACTTATCGTCCCCCCAAACACTCGCAAATCTTGGGAAAACGGAAGATCAGCGGTTGGATGAGTTAGTTGATTACCTTCGCGCGACCCAGAATGCAAAAATAGGGCTGTTGTTTCGGCACTATCAAATTGATCGGGACAACGAACATGCGTGGTTTCATCTCGCGATGAGGCTGGCCACTGATCATGTCCCTGGGATGAAATTTGTGGTCGGTAAGAAACCTCGCCGAGGTCGAAAGAAAAGCTGGCAGGACGGTCTTGGATTTGAGCTTGTTCGTGAAGTCGCAGCCATCCGAAAGGCATCCACGTCACTCACAACCAAAGCGGCGATTGAGAAATTGCGCGGGGCGCCCCAAGGGAAATGGGGACGCTACACGCCAGAAAATCTCGTCACCCGACACAGGGAGGCCAAGCGTAGGCATGAACGCATCAAACCCATCGTTGATGCGCTCATGCGGCAGCCACCCGGCCCGGTGGCACCGCTTCCGATAATGGGCGGCCTTTTGTCGCTCGGCGCTTCACACATTGCAGACGGTGCAGGCGAGCCGAAATCGACGGAAAATAGCCGCACCTAATTTCGTCGCCGACGAAAATTAGTCAGCACCTTTTTCCGGCGCTTGGCCTGCACGATCCTTCATTCGCGTTCGCGGAATCAATCGCGAACGTGAATAAAGGAGAATGATAGATGGAAAAGCCCCATCTCGACCGCGAGGGATATTCGATCCTAGAAGCGGCGGAAGTCGCAGCCATCGGCCGCACCAAAATCTATGAGGCGATCAACGATGGCAGCCTCATTGCCCGCAAGCATGGAAAGCGCACCATCATCCTGCGCGATGACTTGCGCGCGTTCCTGACGGCGCTTCCGGCGGTGGCGTGATGGATAGCACAAATCGGCCCGGCGCTCTGGAAAGCGACCGGGCCGGGAAAATCGTTCTTAGCGGAACGCTTCCCCATACCAAACCCACCGCGCAATCTCAACATCGCGAAAACGCGGACGATTACCACCGCGTTGTCGCCGTCCTGAACAACCGCTGGCGCGTCATCGATTGCCGCGATGGCATCCAGTGGATTTTGCAGCGTCGTGCGGGAGAAAGGCACGGCAGACCGCGTTGGGACAGCTGGCGCTACCACCGTAGCCGTGACGCTCTAATCGCGTCCACCGGTTCTCTCTGTGGCGATATCGACCCAACGGCGGTGGCAGTACTTGCATCGTTGCCGCCGATGATTGGACCGGATAACGACGCGGTCCGCTGGATTGCCCGACGCTGCCAAGTATCGATGGCGACGGCGCGCACCATTGCTGAACATGCTGGCATCGGCGGAAGGTGCCACCAATGAAGCGCCTCACGTTGAAAATCCACATTGGCGGTGGCGACGGGCCGGTGAAAATCCTGCGAGGCCGGGACGCATGGGCCTTGCAGCAATTGCATGCGGCCAACGACAACGGCTGCACGCCCATCGACCATCCGGGGCCGCGCTGGAGTGGATACGTTCACAAGCTCCGCAAGGCCGGGATTGTCATTGAAACGATCCGCGAGGCTCATGGCGGACCGTTTGCCGGTGAACATGCCCGCTATGTCCTGCGCACCGAAATCACCATTCTCGAAATCGAGGACGGATCATGATGGCGGCGGCAGATTCACAAATCGACGCTGGCGGGGCTTTGGCCCCGCTGGTGATTTTCCTCACGGCATGTGCCGAGGTG
The DNA here is from genome assembly GCA_051954235.1 of Xanthobacteraceae bacterium. Classification (GTDB taxonomy): domain Bacteria; phylum Pseudomonadota; class Alphaproteobacteria; order Rhizobiales; family Xanthobacteraceae; genus 62-47. The sequence goes on along the minus strand of JBQCHY010000061.1, from coordinate 4,198 downwards.
ACGCCATGAGGCGCGTTCGCCGCACTTCCATCGGCGCGCAATTCTCGCCACGCCGCATCGATATGCTGTCATCGCCAGCGTGGCGGGCTTTGAGTTTGTCAGCCCATCGCGTCATTGATCGGATTGCGATTGAACTGATGCACCACGGTGGAGCGGACAACGGCCGCCTTCCCGTCACCTTTGACGACTTCGAACGATATGGCATCCACCGCCATTCCATCGCGGCAGCCATTCGTGAAGCCGCCGCGCTGGGGTTTGTCGAGGTCACCCAGGAAGGGCGTGCGGGGAATGCGGAATGGCGACGGCCGCATCTCTTTCGTCTCACCTTTGCGCGGAGCGATAGCGACCGCAACGATGGCACCCATGAATGGATGAAAATCAGCGAGGAAGATGCGCCATTGATTGCCGCTGCTGCCCGCAAGGCCAAGCCTGCGAAAACAAAATCCCAGTGGCGGAAAATGCCAATTCTTGGTGGCGGAAACCGCACTGATAAACCTCAAAACCATAGTACGGAAACCGCCACTACAGGGCATAGTGTAGAAACCGCCACTACTTTCTATATCTCGGGAAGGGAGCGACACTTGCGCCGCTGACTGCCGGGAAGCGGAGCTAGTGTCGCCCCTGACTTCCACCCATCGCACCGGTTGTCGGTGGGTCATTTCAGATACGGATTTGGCCATGTCTCGACCTCGCCAGCGCGTTTGTCTGCAAGACGGCTTGAAGCTGGATCTGAACCGGCTCATTCGCGACCGCCTCATTCGGCGCGATGCATTTGTCAGCAACTTCATTCGGTGGTCGCATTCATATTGGGGCGAGGTGGCTACCGGCAGCGTGGCGGCCGATCTGATCGGCTGGCGGCATGGATGGCTTGAGGTTGAAATCGGTGGCCGGTGTCAGCGCATGAACCTTATTGCCAGCCCGCGACCGTTCGATGGCCGACAGTGGTACTTTATTTGCCCGGTGACCGGCCGCCGCGCATCGGTGGTTTGGCGTCCACCGGGAGCGGATCACTTCCGCAGTCGACAAGGTTGGGGGCTGCGCAGCGTGGCCTACGCCTCGCAATTCAACGACGCCACCGGCCGCGCGCATATGGGGCAGGCCCGGATCAAGTCTCGGCTGATTGGCGGGAACGATCCGGACGAATGGGATTTGCCGCCAAAACCGAAATGGATGAGATGGCGAACCTATAATCGGCTCGAAAGCCAATTTGATTGCTACGAGGCCGTGCTGAATGACGGGCTGCTGGCACTGGTAGCGAGGTTTGAGAATTGACCGGGTTAGCCATCACATTTCGATTGCGCGACGGCTGAACTTTCCTGACCTTGTGAATGATAGGCTTTTAGGGCCTGCAAAAACTCACCATCATCCACTGGCAATCGGAAAAATTGTTGGTGTTATTGTTGGTGTTTTCAAAAATCGCGCAAAAATTCATCAATGAAATCATCTTGATATCACTATAGTGCGGTGCCCTCTTGCCCACCACTTGTTCTCCCCCATTCGTGGCCGATTATTTTGGCGCAACAAAGCACTGAAGCTATGCGGTTTTTTGCGTAGAACGTTCGCAGATATCCGTTCCCTATACTGGCGGGCTGGCGGGCCAAAGAGACGGCGGCGGCAGTATCATCCGATCCCATGCCGACGGCGCAATGAGCGGCGGTGGCAGCGTCGGCGGACTGATCGGAGCGCAGAACAGAGGCAGTCTCACCGAAGCCTATGCCACCGGCACGGGGTGACAGGCAGCGCGATTGGCGGCGTCCTCTATGCCGGCGGGCTGAGGTGCGGTCGTCTGCGTCGCCTCGTTGCCCGCCTCGGCGCAAACTCATAAGGGCACGACGAAAGACGGCCATTCCAGCAAGCCTCCAGCGCCCCCTGTGGCGGCAACGCCCGACCGAACGACTGCGAGTTTCGGAGATTGGATCCTGCGCTGCGAGAGTGTTGCCGCTCAGCCCAGACGCGTGTGCGAAGCCGCTCACATGATCGTGACGCAAGGCCAGACCGCGTCGGTCGCGCAAGTTGCGATCGGCAGGCCCGCGCCAAACAGAGGACGAATGCCTGACGACTGTCGTGCCATCTAACATTACCATCGGCGTCAAACCGCAGGTCACAATAGCCAAGGCGGACGCTGCGCCGATCGAATTGACGTGGCAGCGCTGCTTGCCTGGCGCCTGCTTCGCATCGACCGTCATCTCAAGCGCCGCGATCGGTGAATTCACCGCACAGACCGAACCGGGCCGGATCGTGTTCAAGAATGCGGCCGACCGCGAAGCCACGATACCGCTGTCGTTTCGTGGCTTGTCACAGGCTATGGCCGCCCTCGCCAAGGAGCCGTAGAGACGTTAGCGGCCAGACGCATCGTGATAATCTGCGCGGGAAGCAGATCACTAAGGCGATCGCTCGTAGCACCATAACGGCGCCGAGAAAAATCCCACCGAACGGATGAAGGAATGTAAGTGCTGCCCTGATCGCACATTCAGAACGGTGCTGTGATCTGTGAATTTGCGGTCCGGTTTGACCGGCTTTGAACTGCCTCAACGCGAGAAAACCGCGACGTGATCAAGGACGGCGCAAAGCCGCTCAGCGAGATCGAGAGGCCCATCGCCTTGCCGCCGTCCACAGTCGCCTTGATTTTAAGAGCCGACCGATCGGGCCTAAGCAATCTTAGCAATTGGAATGAATAGCGCTGTTGCGGACGGGTCAAACGACCAAAAGCGGCAATCGCGCACAACACCGTCGCATTCATCTCATTGTTGCAACTAACAATTTAGATCGCTCGGCAGCGATAATTTATCTCGGGTCTGCTTTCCAGCCACCGATCGGATTTGCGTCGCGAGCCACGCGCGTTCGTGCGCGCTGCTAGAACGACTGACGAATGAAACATCAAATCATCTCTGCTCCGTCGCACTCTGGCTCGCCCCGCTGCTGTTGCTGCTGGACCGCGTTTTCTGAACTGCTACGCTATCGTCATCCTCCATCTTGATGCGGGAGTGGTTGCTGCTGGACCGCGTTTTCTGAACTGCTACGCTTGGAAGCGCGGTCCATTCTGACGCTGGGTCGGTTGCTGCTGGACCGCGTTTTCTGAACTGCTACGCTGTGCGGACGTCGGCTTGAACTGGCAGTTCTGTTGCTGCTGGACCGCGTTTTCTGAACTGCTACGCTTCCAGTTCAAGTCGGTAATTGCCGACATTGGTTGCTGCTGGACCGCGTTTTCTGAACTGCTACGCTGACGCTGCCAATCAAAGCAATTGGACGAACGTTGCTGCTGGACCGCGTTTTCTGAACTGCTACGCTAGGGGCCGGATCGATTGTGCTTGCCGGGCCGTTGCTGCTGGACCGCGTTTTCTGAACTGCTACGCTTTTATGCGTCCGCGATTGCTCATTTGATAGGTTGCTGCTGGACCGCGTTTTCTGAACTGCTACGCTATTGGTCAAGCGTCCCGCGCATCGGAATTGGTTGCTGCTGGACCGCGTTTTCTGAACTGCTACGCTTGTCACCGCTGGCGGTATCGCCTACTGGATGTTGCTGCTGGACCGCGTTTTCTGAACTGCTACGCTCTCGGCTTTGTTGTTCCGTCGGAGATATTCGTTGCTGCTGGACCGCGTTTTCTGAACTGCTACGCTGCGCCGGCACTCCGCTTGCAAGCGCCGAGCGTTGCTGCTGGACCGCGTTTTCTGAACTGCTACGCTGATCGGGCATCGTGATCGAAAGCGCCGGGAGTTGCTGCTGGACCGCGTTTTCTGAACTGCTACGCTGCGCCGTTTAAACGCTATGCAAGCCGCGATGTTGCTGCTGGACCGCGTTTTCTGAACTGCTACGCTGTCCTGATGCAATATGACCGGCATCGCCTTGTTGCTGCTGGACCGCGTTTTCTGAACTGCTACGCTCACCGACGTCATCACCGTCGAGGTTTCTCCGTTGCTGCTGGACCGCGTTTTCTGAACTGCTACGCTGGTCGGTCGCCGCGTGAAACTCACGCGGAGTTGCTGCTGGACCGCGTTTTCTGAACTGCTACGCTTTACATCACGGCCGTTGCGGAAGCCGCCAAGTTGCTGCTGGACCGCGTTTTCTGAACTGCTACGCTCCGCGGAATTCTGGGGGTGTTTGGCGTTTCGGTTGCTGCTGGACCGCGTTTTCTGAACTGCTACGCTCTTCACGCAAGGCGATACGCGGCCGTACATGTTGCTGCTGGACCGCGTTTTC
>JBQCHY010000060.1:0-67409 GCA_051954235.1 Xanthobacteraceae bacterium | reverse complement strand
CGGCCCTCGCGACTGTTCGGCTCAACGACACAAGCAGCCGCGCGCTCGCCAGATACCGGTCATGACCAGGATTGCTTACGCGCTGCGGCTGCCGACCCGTTGCTCAAAAACGGGCCAACCAAACATACAGGATTGCTTCGTCGCTGACGCTCCTCGCAATGACGGCCGAGAGGAGCAGGCGTGCCGTTGGCAACGATATCGCCGGATGTGCTAGATGTTCGCATCCATCACCCCCGGTGCCCCATGCTGCGGATCACGCGCGACATCGCGCTCAATGAGGACGATATCGAGATCGGCTTCGTCCGCGCCTCGGGGCCCGGCGGGCAGAACGTCAACAAGCTCGCCACTGCCGCGCAACTGCGCTTCGACACCAACCGGTTGACGCTTGCCGACGACACCCGCGCGCGGCTGGTGCGCATCGCCGGACAGCGCATGACCAAGGACGGCGTCATCGTCATCCACGCGCAACGTTTCCGCACCCAGGAACGCAATCGCGCCGACGCCATCGACCGGCTGATCGGGATGTTGCGCGAAGCCGCAATCCGCCCGGTGCCACGCCGCGCCACCAAGCCGACGCTCGGCTCCAAATTGCGCCGCCTCGACGGCAAGAAGCGCCGCAGCGATGTGAAGGCGAAGCGCGGGCGGGCGGGGTATGAGGATTAGATTCGGCTTGGCGTCTCAACAGCAATAGCGACAAACATCGACCTCTCCGTCGTCATACCCGGGCTTGTCCCGGGCATCCACGTCTTGATGAGTGTCCGGGACGAAGAACGTGGATGGCCGGGACAAGCCCGGCCATGACGGCGGTGAGGATTTTGCCTGGGCTAAAGCAGCGGTGGGACTTTCTTCCACCGAGCATGCAATCAACCCGGGACATCCGGCTTTCCACCCATGCATTTGCCGCCGTGAGCGCTTAAGTTAAGCGCTCCCAGCCGAATCGAGCCCGTCCGCGATGCCCGTCCGCCAACTGCCCGAAACCATCGTCAACCGCATCGCCGCCGGCGAGGTGGTGGAGCGGCCGGCGAGCGTGGTGAAGGAACTGGTGGAGAACGCGCTCGACGCAGGCGCGACCCGCATCGACGTCTTCACCGACGGCGGCGGGCGGCGGCGGATCGGCATCACTGACAACGGCGGCGGCATGACCCATGCCGACCTCGCGCTGGCGGTGGACCGCCACGCCACCTCGAAACTCGACGACGAGGATTTGCTGCGCATCCGCACGCTGGGCTTTCGCGGCGAGGCCTTGCCCTCGATCGGCGCGGTGGCGCGGCTCGCTATCACCACGCGGCACAAGAGCGAACCTCATGCATGGTCGCTCGGCGTCGAGGGTGGCGTGAAGTCCGAGATCGTGCCGGCGGCGCTGACGCAAGGCACCCGCGTCGAGGTCAGCGATCTGTTTTATGCGACGCCGGCGCGGCTGAAATTTCTCAAGACCGACCGCACCGAGGCCGAAGCGATCCGCGAGGCAGTACGACGCCTCGCCATGGCGCGGCCCGACGTCGCCTTCACGCTGGCCGGCGAGGAACGCGCGCCGGTGACCTGGGCGGCGGCACTGCCCGGCGCGCCGGGGCAACTAACGCGGCTCGGCGATATTCTCGGCGCGGATTTTCGTGCCGCCGCCATCCCGGTTGCGAGCGAGCGCGAGGGCGTGCGTGTCGACGGCTACGCGGCGACGCCGTCGCTGACCCGCGCCAACGCGCTCGGGCAATACCTGTTCGTCAACGGCCGCCCGGTGCGCGACAAGCTGATCGTCGGCGCGGTGCGCGCGGCTTACGCTGATTACTTGCCGCGCGACCGCCATCCGGTGTTGGCGCTGTTCGTCACGCTCGATCCGCAAGAGGTCGACGCCAACGTGCATCCGGCGAAGACCGAAGTGCGCTTCCGTAACGCCGGTCTCGTCCGCGCGCTGATCGTGCATGCGCTGAAGGACGGTCTGGCGCGGGAGGGCCAGCGCACGGCGGCGAACAGCGACGGCGCGGTGCTGTCGTCGTTCCGTCCGGCGTTCTCGCCGCGTCCCGCGAACTGGGACTGGCGGCGCTCGCCCGCCTCGCCCGCGTTCGCCTATGACCGCGCGCCGGAATTCGCCGAACGTCCGCAACTGGCGTTCGATGTCGGTGCGCCATCGGCTGATGTTCGTTTCGAGGCGGCGACGCCCGCGCCGGATCTGCTCGACCGCCCGCTCGGCGCGGCGCGCACGCAGATCCACGAGAACTACATCGTGGCGCAGACCCGCGACGGCTTGATCGTGGTCGATCAGCACGCCGCGCATGAGCGTATCGTCTACGAGCGGCTGAAGGCCTCGCTCGCGGCGAACGGCGTGCAGCGGCAGATGCTGCTGATCCCGGAGATCGTCGAACTCGACGAGGCCACCGTTGAAAAATTGTTGGCCCGCGCCGACGAACTCGGCCAGTTCGGCCTCGCCATCGAATCCTTCGGCCCTGGTGCGGTGGCGGTGCGCGAAACGCCGTCGCTGCTCGGCAAGACCAACGCCGCCGGACTGCTGCGCGACCTCGCCGAGCACATGGCGGAGTGGGACGAGGCGCTGCCGCTGGAGCGGCGGCTGCTGCACGTCGCCGCCACCATGGCCTGCCACGGCTCGGTGCGTTCCGGCCGCATCCTTAAGCCGGAGGAAATGAACGCGCTGTTGCGCGAGATGGAAGCGACGCCGAATTCCGGCCAGTGCAACCACGGGCGGCCGACGTATGTGGAATTGAAACTCGCGGATATCGAGAAGTTGTTCGGGCGGCGGTAACAGCGCGATCGTTCCGTAGGACACAAACTCAACGCGCCAGAAACCCTATCAGCCGTCATGCCCGGCCTTGTGCCGGGCATCCACGTTCTTACAGAAAATCAGCAAGCAAGACGTGGATGGCCGGGACAAGCCCGGCCATGACAGAACTAATCAGCTATGATGAAAACGGAGATGCCTCACACCGCGCGATCGACCATCACTTCGATGAGTTTCGTGCCAGGGCGCGCGAAGGCATCCGTCAGCTTCGGCTTCAGTTCGCGCGGATCGTCGATGCGCAGCGCTTCCGCGCCGAGGGAACGCGCGAGGCCGGTGAAGTCCACCGGGGGGTCGACGAAATCCATGCCGACGTAGTTGTCGTCCTTATGGAACGCCAGCAGCCGCTGCTTGATGATGCGATAGCCGCCATTGTTGACGATGACCACGTTGAGCGGCAGCTTGTTGCGCGCCGCGGTCCATAGCGCCTGGATCGAATACATCGCGCTGCCGTCGCCGGAGAAGCACACCACCGGCCGCCCCGGTTGCGCCAGGCTGACGCCGACCGACGCGGGCACGCCCCAGCCGATACCGCCGGACGCCAGCGCGTGATAGCCGTAGCGGTCGCGATGCGCGCGCAACGCCGGCATGTAGCGCGACGAGGTCAAGGCTTCGTCGACGAGGATCGCATTCGCCGGCATCGCGTCGACCACCTGCAAGGCCAGCCAGTCCGGATCGATCGGCGTGCGGTCGCCGCGCGCGCTAATCTCGGTGACAAGTTGCGCGCGCCGCGCGGTCCAGTTCTTCGCAGCGAGCGCCGCAATGCTCGCTTTCGCGCGCGACGCCAGCGCCGCGCCGCCGGCCGCGACCAGCGCCGGCGTCAGCGCGCGCAGCGTCTCGCCGACGTCGGCCTTCATCGCGATCTCGGCGGGAAAATTCTTGGCGATGTCCCAATCGACCAGCCCGATCTGCACCAGCGGCATGTTCGCCGGCAGCGGCTCGACCTCGCTGTGCACCGACATCCGCAGCGGATCGCCGCCGAGCACGATGGCGAGATCGTAAGCCGACAGCAGGTCGCGCACTTGCGTCTGCACCCGCGAGAGCGCACCCATGAAACACGGGTGCTCGGAGAGGAAGTGTGAGCCGTAGGGCGCCGACTGCTGATAGACCGGCGCGCCGAGCGCGCCTGCGAAGTCCGCCGCCTCCTGCAACGCATCGCTTTTGACGATCTCGTCGCCGACGATGATCACCGGCCGCTCGGCTTTCAACAAGCGTTGCGCCAGCGCCTTCACCGCCTCCTCCGACGGGCGTACCCGCGTATCCACCCGCGTCGAGGCGCCCAGTTCGATGCCGGCCTCGGCGTTGAGGATGTCGCCCGGCAGCGAGATGAACACCGGCCCTGTCGGCGGCGTGGTGGCGATCTTGGCGGCGCGGCGCACGATGCGCGGCAGGTCCTCCAGCCGCGTCACCTCGACCGCCCATTTCACCAGCGGTTCGGCCATCCGCACCAGCGGACCGTAGAGCAGCGGCTCCATCAGGCCGTGGCCCTGCTCCTGCTGGCCGGCGGTGAGGATCATCGGCGTGCCGGTGAACTGCGCGTTGTAGAGCGAGCCCATGGCGTTGCCGAGCCCCGGCGCGACGTGGACGTTGCACGCCACCAGCCGCCCGGAGGCGCGGCTGTAGCCATCGGCGATGGCGACGACGAGGCTCTCCTGCATCGCCATCACGTAAGTCAGATCGGGGTGGTCCTTCAGCGCGTGCATGATCGGCAGTTCGGTGGTGCCCGGATTGCCGAACAGATGGGTGATGCCCTCGTCCTTGAGCAAAGCCAGGAAAGCGGAACGGCCGGTGATGCGATTCATGAAGGTCTCCGGAGGTTCGGTGCGGCATTTCGCCGGCCCGCATCATGACCGATCCGGATTCGCCCGAGCAACCGGGCGGGCTCATGGCTGCGTTGCAGATGCCGCCGGTGTTATCCTCGACGCCTCGAAAACTCGTGTCTTGCGCGGATTTGCAACACGCAAAACGTCTTACTCCGCGAAAGCGGAGTATCCAGTACGCCGTGTCGGTCATCAAATGTCCAATGCGCGCACGGACTACTAGATCGTCCGCCTTCGCGGACGATGACGTCTCATTTCCGGGTGAGCGCAGTGATCTGGCGCGCGCCGGCCGTGCGCCGGCACTTGCCAAATCTGTTCTCCTGCGCCTCAAAAGATATATTTATAATATTGCTTTTAGCCGGCGACTGGATTAAGCTGCGCTCATGAAGATGAAGGAGAACGCCATGTCATCTGGCTCTTCGATCGGCGCAGCGCTCGCATGGCCGTTTCTGCTGCCGGGTAACATCGCCTGCGACATGCTCGGCCTGCCCCGTTCCGAATACAGCGACCTGATCCGGATGCTGGTGAATTCGCTGGTGTGGACCGTGCTCGGCGTCATCGTCGTCGCGCTGGTGGTCTGACCGCGCTTTCAACGCGGCCGCATCGTGCAGCATCGCCGGATGTGCCGGCGTGAATGCGGTTGCGCGCCCCACATCCTGAACCACAACCCGAACACGGAGTTGCGACGATGACGTTTGTCGTCACCGACAACTGTATCAAGTGCAAATATATGGACTGCGTCGAAGTCTGTCCGGTGGACTGCTTCTACGAAGGCGAGAACATGCTGGTGATCCATCCGGACGAATGCATCGATTGCGGCGTCTGCGAGCCGGAATGCCCGGCGGAAGCGATCTCGCCGGATTCGACTCCGGGGCTGGAAAGCTGGCTCGCGCTCAACGCCGAATACGCGCCGCAATGGCCCAATATCACCCAGAAACGCGACCCGCCGCCGGACGCGAAGGCGTTCGACGGCGTCAAGGACAAGCTGAAGCAATTCTTCTCGCCGAAGCCGGGACAAGGGGATTGATACGGCGGCAGTAACATTAACGCGCATGACGAAAACTCGTCATGGCCGGGCTTGTCCCGGCCATCCACGCTCTTCATGTTGAATTTCCGCAAAGACGTGGATGGCCGGAATAAATCCGGCCATGACGACTGAGAGGGTCCCTCCGCCGGCGGACAACGCCCTAACATTCCCCGGCGAAATGTGGCATAGGCGATGATCCTTTCATCGCACGTTGAGCCGACATGCCCGCACCGAAACCGCCCGCCTTCGAGACCCTCAGCCTCTATGCCGGCCAGCATCCGGACCCGGTGACCGGATCGCGCGCGGTCCCGATCTATCAGACCACGTCCTTCATGTTCCAGGACGCCGACCATGCGGCGGCGCTGTTCAACCTCGAACGCCCCGGCCACATCTACACCCGCATCTCCAACCCGACCGTCTCGGTGCTGGAAGAGCGCATCGCGGCGCTGGAGGGCGGCGTCGGCGCGGTCTGCACCGCCAGCGGCATGGCGGCATTGCATCTCGCGATCGCAACCTTGGTGAGCGCCGGCGAACACATCGTCGCCTCGTCGTCGCTCTATGGCGGCTCGATCAACATCCTGACCCACACGCTGCCGCGCTTCGGCATCACCACCACCTTCGTCAATCCGCGCGACCACGACGGCATGCGCGCCGCGATCAAGGACAACACGCGGCTGGTGATCGGCGAAACCATCGGCAATCCCGGCATGGAGGTGCTGGACATTCCGAAGGTGGCGCAGATCGCCCATGACGCGAAGATTCCGCTGCTGGTCGACAACACTTTCGCCACGCCGTATCTGAGCCGGCCGATCGAACTCGGCGCCGACATCGTGATGAACTCGGCGACCAAATGGCTCGGCGGCCACGGCATCGCCATCGGCGGCGTGCTGGTCGACAGCGGCCGCTTCAACTGGCGCGCCTCCGGTAAATTCCCGGTGCTGACCGAACCCTATGCCGGCTACCACGGCATCGTGTTCGACGAGCAGTTCGGCCCGATCGCCTTCATGATGCGCGCGCGCACCGAGGGCCTGCGCGATTTCGGCGCGTGCCTGTCGCCGACCAACGCCTTCCAGATCCTGCAAGGCATCGAGACGCTCGGCCCGCGCATGGACCGCCACATGGCGAACACCAAGGCGGTGCTGGATTTCCTCACCGCCAACAAGGCGGTGGACTGGGTGCTGCATCCCTCGCTGGAGAATCACCCCGATTACGAACTGGCGAGGACCTTGCTGCCGCGCGGCGCCGGCTCGATCATCTCGTTCGGCATCAAGGGCGGCCGCGCCGCCGGCAAGAAATTCCTCGAAACGCTGCGCATGATCAGCCATCTCGCCAATGTCGGCGACGCCAAGACCTTGGTGATCCATCCCGGCAGCACCACGCATCAGCAGATGGATGCCGAGCAGCTCAAAGCGGCCGGCATCGGCGAGGAAATGGTGCGGCTGTCGGTCGGCATCGAGGCGGCGCAAGATATCCTCGACGATCTCGGCCAGGCGCTCCGCATTTCGCAGAAGGTTTAAGCCATGCAGCTCAAGGTCAACGGCATCGACACCTTCATCGCCTGCGGCGGACGCGACTTCGACGCGGCGTTACCGACCGTGGTGATGCTGCACGGCGCGGGTTTCGACTCATCGACATGGTCGCTGCACAGCCGCTGGTTCGCGCATCACGGCTACAATCTGCTCGCGCCGGACCTGCCGGGCCACGGCCATTCCGGCGGCAAGCCGCTCGGCAGTATCGCGGAGCTGGCCGACTGGACCGCGGCGTTGATCACCGCTGCGGGGGCAAAGGATGCGTGGCTGATCGGCCATTCGATGGGCTCGCTGATCGCCATCGAAACCGCGGCGCGGCATCCCGACAAGGTGACCAAGCTCAGCCTGCTCGGCACCTCGTCGGCGATGGCCGTCGGTCCCGAGCTGTTGCAGAATGCCAAGGACAACGACCCCGGCGCTATCGACATGATGTCGATCTGGGGCCTCGGCTTCCACGCCGAACTCGGCGGCTGCCCGCTGCCCGGCCTGTGGATGCACGGCGGCGCGCAGCGCGTGTTGAAGACCGCCGCGCGCGACGTGCTGTTCACCGACCTCTCCGCCTGCAACGCCTATCAGGGCGCGCTCGAGGCGGCCGCGAAGGTGAAGGTGCCGGTGACGCTGATCCTCGGCGAACGCGACATGATGACGCCGCTGAAATCCGGCAAGGCGCTCGCCGGCGCGCTATCCGACGCCCGCACCGTGGTGCTGCCGGGCGCGGGGCACATGATGATGCTGGAGCAGCCGGAACAGACACTGGCGGCATTGCGGGGGTGAAGCGTTCGACGTCGATGCGATGACGTGCAACACGAAAAACGTCGTCCCCGCGCAGGCGGGGACCCAGACTCCCTGGCGAGCGTGATTACGATAACCACCCGCCCAAAGTCACTATCGCTTTCCACATCACGAGCGACACGGCGTATGGGTCCCCGCCTACGCGGGGACAACGCCGAGGTTGGTGAGGCGCTTTGCGATCCCATTCCTCTCCGTCATTGCGAGCGAAGCGAAGCAATCCAGAAAACCGCAAAGCAAGAACTGGATTGCTTCGGAGCTCACGCTCCTCGCAATGACGGAGGGGCTTAAGAACGTGGATGGCCGGGACAAGCCCGGCCATGACGCGTTGAAATGCTGACGTCGGACACTGAAGTCAACAACGCGGCGCTATCGCACCCCGCCTCACACCTTCAGCGTATCGCCACCCTTGAGATGCAAAATCTCACGCGCCTCATCCGGTGACGCCACCTCAAGCCCCAGCCCCTCGATGATCTTGCGCACCGCGCGGACCTGTTCGGCATTCGACTCCGCGAGACGGCCCGGCCCGCCCCACAGCGAATCCTCGAGGCCGACGCGGACGTTGCCGCCCATCGCCGCCGCCATCGCCGCGATCGGCAGTTGATTGCGGCCGGCGCCGAGCACCGACCAGCGATACTTGTCGCCGAACAGCCGGTCCGCGGTGCGCTTCATGTGCAGCACCTCGTCCGGATGCGCGCCGATGCCACCTTGCAGGCCGAACACCGTCTGCACGAACAGCGGCGGCTTCACCAGACCTTCCATCAGGAAGTAATTGAGGTTGTGCAGATGCGCAGTATCGTAGCATTCGAACTCGAAGCGCGTGCCAGATTCCGACAGCGTGCGCAGCACGAACTCGATGTCCTTGAAGGTATTGCGGAATACGATGTCCTTGTTCTCGAGGTGCTTGCGCTCCCAGTCGTGCTTGAAATCATTGAAGCGGTTGAGCATGCCGAACAGGCCGAAGTTCATCGAGCCCATGTTGAGCGAGGCGACTTCCGGCTGATACACAGCGGCGGGACGCACGCGCTCTTCCACCATCATCGTCGGCGAGCCGCCGGTGGTGAGATTCACCACGCAGTTCGAGCGCTGCTTGATGATCTTCAGGAACGGCGCGAAGGCTTCCGGCGACTGGTCCGGCTGCCCCGTTTCGACATTGCGCGCGTGCAGATGCACGATGGCGGCGCCCGCTTCCGCCGCACCGATGGCGGCGTCCGCGATCTCCTGCGGCGTCACCGGCAGGGCCTTCGACATCGACGGCGTGTGGATCGCGCCGGTAACGGCGCAGGTAATGATGACTTTACGACTCATGACAGGCTTCCTTGCTTGATCGAAATGATACGCACCGCGCTCATGCGTCGCTCGCGGCTTGTTTCTGCTTGTGCGCAGCCAGCGCCGCAAGACGTTCGTTGCGCCGTCGCGTCAGCGACGCGAGACGCCCGGGCGTCGCCTGATGCGGCCATGCCGCGATCACCCGGTCGACGTTCGGGCTTTCATAGACTGAAGGGCCGGCCGCGCCTTCCGCCAGCTCCTTGTAAAAACCGGTGTAGCGCGCGCAGTAATCGGCAATGCCGCCCGGTGCGTTGAGTTCGATGGTTTCCATCGGGCCGAGAAACGACCAGCGCAGGCCGAGGCCGTTCTTCACGGTGTGGTCGAGGTCTTCCGCCGAAACGTAGCCTTCGCCGACCAAACGAAACGCTTCCGCCAGCAGCGCGCCCTGCAAGCGGTTCAGCACGAAACCGTTGATCTCGCGATTGACCGTCACCGGCACCTGGCCGATGGCGAGATAAATTTCGCGCGCGCGGACGATGGTCTCGGGAGAGGTCCACGGCGCGCCGCACAATTCGACCAGCGGCACCAGATGCGGCGGATTCACAGGGTGTCCGACGAGACAACGCGCGCGGCCCGGCAGGTTTTCCGTGAAACGCGAGGCAACGATGGCGGAGGTGGAGGATGCGAGGATCGCGCCCGGCGGCGCGAGACGATCGAGTTCCTTGAAAATCGCGATCTTGTCGTCGATCTTCTCCGGGCCGTTCTCCTGCACGAAGGTCACGCCGGCGACGGCGTCCGCGAGATCGCGCGCCACCGTCAGCCGCTGCGCCGCGCCTTCGGGGTCGTCGCACAGACCATGCCGCGCCAGTCCGCGCAACTCGTCGGCGATGCGTTGCTTTGCGGCGTCGAGCGTCGGCGCGTGCGGATCGGTCAGCCGCACCTGCCATTCGGCGCGCGCGAAAATCGCGGCCCAGGCGCAGCCGATCAGGCCCGTTCCGACGATGGCGACAGTTTTCTGGTCCGACATACTAAGACACGTCCTGCATGAGTTGAGTTGGATACACTACATGTCTCTCATCGTCATGCCCGGCCTTGTGCCGGGCATCCACGTCTTGACGACTCCGGCAAAGGAAGACGTGGATGGCCGGGACATAGGCGAGCGAAGCGACGCCGTTCTTCGAACGGCTATGCCCGGCCATGACGAAAGTGGGGAGGTCGCCGCAAACATCATCGTCGTGATCCGCTGAAATCAGGAAATGATTTCGTCTCGCCGCATTTCACAGCCACAGCACCTTGCGGCGCAGGTCGAGGTCGTCGCGGAGCGCGCGCGACGGTCCCTGATGAATCACCCGGCCGCGCTCCAGCGCGACGGTGGTGTCCGACAAAGCCAGCGCGAGATCGAGATGATGGTCGACGATAATGATCGCGACTTCCTTGCGCAACCGGTCGAAGGTTTCGAACAATTGTTCGACCACGGCCGGTGCCAAGCCTTCAAATGGCTCGTCGAGCAGCAGCACGCGGACGTCGCCGGAGAGCGCGCGCGCCACCGCCACCATCTGCTGCTCGCCGCCGGAGAGATAATCCGCCGGGCTGTCGAGCCGTTCGCGGATGCGCGGGAAATAATCGTAGATGCGTTCGCGCGTCCAGTGGATGCCGTGGCCTGTCTGCCGCTTGAGGCCGCCGAGTTCGAGGTTCTGCGCGACGCTCATGCCGGCGAACAGCCCGCGCCCCTGCGGCACGTAACCGATGCCGAGCCGCGCGCACTCGGCCGATGGTCGCCCGGCGAGGTCGTGACCCGCGAGCTTGATCGAACCGTTCGCCGCCGGCGCGATGCCGATCAGCGTTTTCAGGAGCGTCGATTTGCCGGCACCGTTGCGGCCGAGCAGCGCGATGATCTCGTTATGATGCAACGTGAAGCCGACGTCGTTGAGGATGTGGCTCTTGCCGTAGAAGGTATCGACGTTCGAGACCTCCAGCAGCGGCTCCGGCGTTGCCGCAGCCTCGCGCGGCTTCGCCGCCACCGCCGCCGCGCCCGAGCCGATATAGACCTCCTGCACCCTGGCGCTGCCGCGCGCGTCCTCCACCGTGCCGTCGAGCAGCACGCGGCCTTCGTTCATCACGGTGATGCGGTCGGCCAGTTGAAACACGCGGTCGATGTCGTGTTCGACCAGCAGCACCGGCAGATCGGAGGAGATGCGCTTGATGATGGCGCCGATGCGTTCGCGTTCGGCGGCCGCCAAGCCCGCCAGCGGTTCGTCGAGCAGCAGCACGCGTGGCGCGGTGGCGAGTGCGACGCCCATGTCCAACAACCGTTGTCCGCCGTAGGACAGCGCGCCGGCTTCCGCGCGCTCGATGCCGGCGAGGCCGAGATAGCGGATCACCGCATCGGTCTCGCGATTGATGTCGGCGATGGAGAGCGCGTCGGTCCACGGATCGAAGCGGCGCGGATGGCGGCCCTGCACCGCGAGGCGAATGTTTTCGCCGACGCTCAAGGCCGGAAACAGGTTGGTGATCTGGAACGAACGGCCGATACCGGCGCTGGCGATGGCTTCCGGCGTGCGGCCCGCGATCGGCTTTCCCAGCAAAGTCACCGCGCCGCTATCCGGCGCGAACATGCCCGACAGCAGATTGAAGGCGGAGGTCTTGCCGGCGCCATTCGGGCCGATCAGCGCATGCAAAGTGCGATCCGCGACTGCGATATCGACGCCCTGCACCGCCTTGATGCCGCCGAAACTCTTGACGATGTTGTCGGCGGCCAGCACCGCGCCGTCGACGTGCGCGGTCGGGCGCAAAAAGTCCGGCAGCGGCAGCGCCTCGATCTTGCGCGCCGACATCGCGGCGTCTTCCACCACCTTCTTGCGGAACGGCGCGGTGGCGCGCTCCCACACGCCGACGAGGCCGGTGGGCGAGAACACCACGAAGGCGACAAAGATCAGCCCGAGCCAGAACAGCCAGTTCTCGGTGTAGATCGAAAGAAACTCACGAAACAGCACGTAGAACAGCGCGCCGATGGCCGGGCCGATGAAACTGCGCATGCCGCCGATCACCACCATCGCCAGCAACTCGCCGGAGAAGGCGACGTTGATCGGATCGGCGGACGTCATGCGATTCTTGTAGAGCAGCAGAATGCCGGCGAGGCCGGTGATCGAGGCCGACAACACGAAGGCCGCGAGCTTGTAGTTGTTGACGGGATAACCGAGGAAGCGCGCGCGCTGCTCGTTCTCGCGGATTGCCACCAGCACCGAACCGACGGTGGAATTGTGGAAGCGCCACAGCACGATCAGCACGACGAAGGCGATGGCCGCCACCAGCCAGTAATAGTTGGTGGAGGATTCGAAATCGATACCGAACCATGTCGGCCGCGTGATGCCGCCGAGTCCGTTCTCGCCGCCGGTCACGTCGGTCCAGCGGAACGCGACGACGTAGAGCATCGCCGCCAGCGCCAGTGTCAACAGCGCGAAATAGACGCCGCGACGGCGCAGGAACAGATAGCCGAAGGGTGCTGCGATCAGCGCCACAATGATGACGCCGCCGATCACCGGACCCACGAACGAGCCCGGCATCAGATCGCGTTGAAGCAGCGCCGCCGCGTAAGCCGCGAGGCCGAACCACGCGCCGTGGCCGAACGAGACGAGGCCGGTGGTGCCGACGAGAATGTTGAGCGCCATGCAGGCCATGGCGAACACCACCACCTCGGTGGCGGACGTCATGGTGAGGCCGAGCGCCAGCAGCACCGGCGGCAACACGATGAGGCTGACGAAGGCGGCGACGAGCGGCGCGGGAAACAACTGTCGCATGGCCTATTGCTCCAGCCGCGTCATGCGTTCGCCGAACAAGCCGCGCGGCCGGAACAGCAGCACCAGCAGCATCAGCAGATAGATCGCGGCGGTGGACGCCGCCGAATAGCCGATGCCGACCATCACGCCCTTCACCAGCCCGACCAGCAGCGCCGCCACCACGACGCCCCAGAACGAGCCGAGCCCGCCGATCACCACCACGACGAAGGCCGGCGTGATGATCTCGTTGCCCATCGCCGGATGCACCGCGTAGATCGGCGCCAGCAGCACGCCGGCGAGGCCTGCGAGCCCGATGCCGAGCGCCGCGACCGCCGCCATGTAAGGCTGCAACGAAATGCCGAGCGCGCCGACCATGTCCGGGTTCTGCACGCCGGCGCGCACCACGCGGCCGAACGGCGTCTTCTGCAACAGGAACCAGAGCCCGGCGACGCAGGCGACCGCGATGCCGATCAGCACCACGCGATAGAACGAATAGATGAAGCTGCCGATCGCCACCTGCCCGCGCAACGCGGGCGGGATCGAATACGACAGCGGCGGCGCGCCAAAGATCATGCGCAACGCCTGCTCCGCCACCATGGCGAGGCCGAAGGTGAGCAATAGCGACAGGATCGGATCGGAGCGATAGAAGCGGCGAAACAGCGTGCGCTCGATGACGATGCCGAGCAGCGCCACCAGCACCGGCGACAACACCAGCGCGCCGTCGAAGCCGAGATAGGGCGAAATCACCAGAGTGAGATACGCACCGATCGCGAAGAACGCGCCGTGCGCCAGATTGACGATGCCGCCGAGCGAGAAGATCAGCGACAACCCGAGCGCGATCAGGAGATAATAGACGCCGTCGAGCAATCCGTTGAGGATCTGCTGCATCAGAAGCATGGACACGGCAAGGCCCTCGGCTGCGACGGGATGACAAGCGCGCCGGAGAAGGCGCGAGCAATGAACGAAACCGGGCGTGAGCCGGCTAAGTTCAACAAACAAGGTCCCCCCACCCTAACCCTCCCCCGCAAGCGGGGGAGGGAAGAGAGGGAGAAGTCTCCCGATCAGGTCGGGAATGTGCAGCTGTTCTCTTCCTTGGTCGCTGCAATCACTTCGAGACTTTCATCCGGGCCGGGCACCGGAGCGCCGGAGGTGAAGATGTCCCATTGGTTCTTGATCTTGTCGGCGGGCAGCGCCGTCACCGTATACATCTCGTGCATGAGTTGGTGATCCGAGGCGCGGAAGTAGCCTTCGCGCGTCTTCAACAGATCGAACTTCGCACCCTTCTCGAAGTGCTCGATGATCTTCGGCGATTCCAGCGACTTCAGGTCGTTGATGGTCTGCGCCACGATCTTCATGGCGATGTAGTCGCCCCACGCCTGGTTCTCCGGCGGCTTGTTGTATTTCTTGGTGAAGGCGCCGACAAAGGCCTTGGTGCCCGCGGTGTCGATCAGATGATGCCACACCACCGGCCAGGTGCCGACGAAGTTGCCCTTGCCCGCCGCCCACGCCAGCGCGGTATCGAAGCCGAAACCGCCGACAGGGAATTTCAGGCCAAACTCGGCATACTGCTTGAGGAAATTGGTGATCTGGTTGCCGGCAAGGTTGATCACCACGAGGTCCGGCTTGGCGTCGCGGATCTTCAAGAGATACGACGAGAAGTCAGCGGCGTCGGTCGGCACCAGATCGTCGCCGGCGAAATCGCCGCCGTTGGCCTGCATGAAACGCTTCGACACTTTCAGGAGGTCGTGGCCGAAGGCGTAGTCCGCCGTCAGCGAGTACCACTTCTTGCCCTTCACGAGCCCATCGCGCAGGAAGGCGCGGCCCGCCGTCTTCACATACATCGAGTTCTGCGACTCGACATGGAACATGTAGCGCTTGCAGTCCGAGCCGCGCAGCGCGTCGGAGTTGCCGCCGGTGTTGATGAACAGCGTCTTGTTGCGCTGGGCCACCTGCGCGATGGTGAGGCACGAGGCCGAGGAAATCTCGCCGATGATGCAGGCGACCTTGTCGCGCTCGATCATGCGTTCCGCCTTGGTGGAAGCGGTCTGCGGATTGACCGAGTCTTCCTTCAGCAACTCGACCTTGCGGCCCATCACGCCGCCCTTGGCGTTGATCTCCTCGACCGCGAGATCGATGGCCATCACGGCATATTCGCCGAGCGGCCCGAGGAAGCCGGTGCGCGGCGTCAGGTGGCCGACGCGGATGACATCGGACGATTGCGCCAGCAGCACCGACGGCGCAGCGACGGTGGACGCCAGCGCCAGCCCGCCTGCCGATTGCAACAGGCGCCGGCGCGTGAACTGCGGAATCTCAGCCATGAATGTTCCCTTCCCTGTGGTGGCCGCGCATCGGCGGCGTCCTCGTCCCGCGGCGCGCACCATTCTTGGATGAGGTGTTTCTTGCCGTGATCTGTGATCACGGTTAGACTGGCAAAAGTTGCCTTGCTTGTCGAGTCCCGTTCTCGCACTTTGCGGCACATAGCGTTTTCACGCGAAACGGGTGCCGGTTCGCTTGAAGAAACCGCGTCGAAACAGAAACTTAAATCTTCCGCCGGGGTGCGGCGAAGGATTTTAATCGGAGACACCCCTTTGAACATGCCCGCCGCGCTGGTGCTGGAGGAGCCGCTGGAGCGGCTGACGTTGGGCGAGCGGGCCTATGCGCGGATCGCCGACCTGTTGATCTCAGGTCGTCTCGCGCCCGGCGAGAAGCTGTCGCTGCGCGGCGCGGCGGAAGTGCTAGGCGTCTCGATCATGCCGGTGCGCGCGGCGGTGTCGCGTCTCGTCGCCGACAGGGCGCTGGAAGTCGCGCCGAACCGCGCCATTCGCGTGCCGGTGATGTCGGCGGCGCAGTTTCGCGACATCACCGCGACCCGCATCGCCATCGAGGGCCACGCCGCCGCGCTCGCCGCCGAGCATCGCACCGACGCCGACCTGCCGGCGATCGCCGCGGCCGAAGAAGCGATGCGCGCCGAGAGCCTGTCGGACACGCCGGACCTGCCGCTCGCCGTCGAGGTCAACAAGCGGTTTCACTTCGCGGTGTATCAGGCGGCGAAATCGCCGACGCTGGTCGGCATCATTCGCGCGCTATGGCTCAAGGTTGGCCCCGTCATCAACCTCGACCTGCGCGAAAATCCCGAACGCATCTACACCGGCGGCGCCGTGCGCTTCCACGCCGAAATTCTCGACGCCATCGTCAAGCGCGATCCGGAGAAGGCCCGCGCCGGCATCGCCGCCGACATCAAGGGCGCATCGGACTTCATCCTCTCACGCGGCAACCTGCCGGATTAAAGCGAGGTGAATTGGAAGCCAGTATCCTGATAGACTGGCCGGAAGTTTTGTCTCGGACGGATTCGCAGCACGGAAAGCGTCGTCCCCGCGCAGGCGGGGATCCAGACTCCGCAGCGGTTCGGCTCCATCACCGAGGCGAGTTTATTTTGTAAGAACAAACGTCAGGGGTTCTGGGTCCCCGCCTGCGCGGGGACGACGCCGAGAGTTTGTTTCAATCAGATACCAAAGACGTCGTCGCAACATCTGCCGGGTTAAAAACATTTCGGAGTCACCATGGATCTCGACATCAAGGGTTTGCGCGTTCTCGTCACCGCCGGCGCCAACGGCATCGGCCTTGCCATCGCGCAGGCCTTTGCCCGCGAAGGCGCGCGCGTGCATGTCTGCGACGTCGACGACGCTGGGCTCGGTACGTTGCGCAAGAGCGATGCGACGATCTCGACCAGTCATTGCGACGTTGCCGACCGCGCGGCGGTGGCGACGTTGTTCGAGGATGCCACGCGCACGCTCGGTGGCCTCGACGTGCTGGTGAACAACGCCGGCATCGCCGGCCCCACCGCGAAAGTGGACGAGATGCATCCGGAGGACTGGGACCGCTGCCTCGCCATCTGCCTCACCGGGCAATTCAACTGCGCGCGGCTCGCGGTGCCGCTGTTGCGGCAGAGCAAGAACGCCTCCATCGTCAACATCTCGTCGGCGGCCGGGCGGCTCGGCTTCGCGATGCGCAGCCCCTATGCGGCGGCGAAATGGGGCGTGATCGGTTTCACCAAGTCGCTGTCGATCGAACTCGGATCGGACAACATCCGTGTCAACGCGATTTTGCCCGGCCTCGTCTCCGGCGATCGCCAGCGCCGCGTGCTGGAAGCCAAGGCGCAGCAGCGCGGCCTCTCTTACGCCGAAATGGAGAAAATCGCGTTCTCCTATACGTCGATCAAGGACTACGTGACGCCGCAGCAACTCGCCGACCAGATCGTGTTCATGTGCAGCCCGCGCGGCAAGACCATTTCCGGGCAGGCGATCTCGATCTGCGGCGACACCCAGATGCTGGGATAGAACGTTTCACGTTTTGACGGAAACATCCCAGTCCGTCATGCCCGGCCTTGTGCCGGGCATCCACGTCTTAACGGCCACTCAGTCAGAAGGACGTGGATGGCCGGGACAAGCCCGGCCATGACGAGTTGTTGATTCCATCTGAACGAAACCTGCTCTAGTTGCGCGACATTGACGTCATGGCCGGGCATAGCCGTTCGAAGAACGGCGCCTATGTCCCGGCTATGGCGCGTGTCGAGAGTACGGTGACCTGGTTCGCGCGGCTGCTTTAACGCTGGGCTCTGAAAATCCTACGAACCCATCGGCAGCGCGCAGTTCACCATCCATTGCGTGCCGAACTTGTCGGTGCACATGCCGAAGAAGCGGGCGAAGAAAGTCGGGCCGGCCGGCATCGGCACGGTGCCGCCTTCGGACAGCGCCTTGAAGATGCGCTCGGCTTCCGCCGCGTCGTCATAGTTCAGACATACCGCGGAGCCCTGCGGCTTCTGGAAATGCTCGCGCGGCGAGTCGCTCGCCATCAGGCTGAAATCGCCGATCCGCATGAAGGCGTGCATCACCTTGCCCTTCATGCTGTCGCCCATCGCGCATTGCGCGTCGGTCGGCGCTTGCTCGGTGTGCATGATCGCCTCGATCTTGCCGTCGAGCGTCTTTTCATAAAACTTGAATGCCGCTTCGCAATTGCCGTCGAAGAACAGGTAAGGGTTGAGCATCATGGGGCTTCTCCTGGGTTGAGCAAGACCATCGCCGCCACCGCATCAACGCTATCCCGGTGACGTCATTGTGACGGGCGTTGTGGTCCAAGGACGAACGGGATGGCAGCAAGCCGACAGCGATCCGAAAATTTTCTCGGCGACGTCATGGCCGGGCTTGTCCCGGCCATCCACGTCCTCCCCCGGACAAACACAAAGACGTGGATGCCCGGCACAAGGCCGGGCATGACGAGATTAAGTGACCTGACGTTCGCTCACCCTGCTCTCCACCACCAACCGATCGATGTGCATCCGGATGTGGGCGGCTTCCGCCGTGGTGCCGGCCAGCGCGATGGCCTGATCGAAGGCGCAGCGCGCCTCGGCCGCGCGGCCGAGTTGCAGCAGCAGCGCGCCGCGCACGCCGTGAAAATTGAAGTAACCGGCGAGCCGCTTGGCCAGCGGCTCGATCAGGTCGAGCGCAGCCTGCGGCCCCTGCACCTTCGACACCGCCACCGCACGGTTGAGCGTTACCACCGGCGACGGCTGTTGCATCTCAAGGGTGCGATAGAGCAGTTCGATCTGGGTCCAGTCGGTCTCGCCCGGATGCGCGGCGCCGGAATGCAGCGCCGCGATCGCAGCCTGCACCTGATACGGTCCGGAACGACGATGCCGCATCGCCTTGTCGATCAGCGCCATGCCTTCCGCGATCATTGGCCTGTTCCATCGGGAACGATCCTGATCATCGAGCAGCACGATGCCGCCGTCCGCGTCGTAACGCGCACCCGCGCGTGCATGCTGCAACAGCAACAGCGACAACAGCCCCATGATTTCCGGCTCGCTCGGAAACAGCCGCAGCAGCAGCCGCGCGAGGCGGATCGCTTCATCACACAGCGGCGCGCGCTCTGCGATGGAATCGCCGCTCGCCGAATAGCCTTCGTTGAACACGAGATAGAGCATCGCCGCCACCGCCGCGAGACGTTCGCTGCGCTCCACCGCGCCCGGCGTCTCGAACGCCACCTCCGCTTTCGCCACCGCCGCTTTCGCGCGGGTGATGCGCTGCTCCATTGCCGCTTCGCTCACGAGAAAGGCGCGCGCAATCTGCTTCACCGTCAGGCCCGAAACAATGCGCAGCGCCAGCGCGATCTGCTGTGTCGCCGGCAATTGCGGATGGCAACAGATGAACAGCAGCCGCAAAATGTCGTCGCGATAATGCGAGCCGTCGAGCCGCTCGGCGATCTCGCCTTCGGCGTCGTCGGTGTCGGAAATGGCATCTTCCGGCGGCAATTCCGCGAGCTTGTTGCGGCGACGCGCGTCGTCGATGCCGGAATTGCGCCCGACCATGATCAGCCACGCGGTGGCATCGCGCGGCGGGCCATTCTGCGGCCAGGTTTTCAGCGCGCGCAGGCAGGCATTCTGAAACGCCTCCTCGGCAAGATCGAGATCGCGGAAATAACGCAGCAGCGCGCCGACCGCCTGCGGCCGCGCCGAAATCAGCGCGGCATCGATCCAGGCGAGATCGGACGCGATGTTGCTCACGATGCGATGCTCCCGGGACGGAACACGCCGACGGGGCGGATTTCATAGGAGCCGCCGGGATTGGCCCGGCCGAGATCGCGCGCCACTTCCAGCGCGTCGTCGAGATCCTTGGCTTCGATGATGTAGAAGCCGAGCAGTTGTTCCTTGGTCTCGGCGAACGGCCCATCCAGCACCAGCGGCGGATCGCCTTCCTTGCGGAGCGTCGTCGCCGCCGTGGTCGGCAACAGCCGCGCCACCGGGCCGAGCCGGCCCTGCTTGACCAGATTGTCCTGCACCACCGCGAGCTTTTGCATCACCGCGTCGTCGTGGTCCTTGCTCCAAGACCCGACCATGGCTTCGTCGTGATAGCAGAGGATGGCGTAGAGCATGTACAGGTTCCCGTATGGTGACCGAAAGGCGCGAGTATGCCGAGCGGCGGTGCAGCCGTCACCCGCGCTGCGCGATTTTGCTGCATCATTCCGGGCACGGCGCTCTCCCGGCCGAGTTGTCATGCCCGCGCAGGCGGGCATCCAGTATTCCCTGCGCCTGAGATCGACAACAGGCATTCGCGTTTACTGGATCATCCGCCTTCGCGGATGATCACGACCCGTCGTGAACAAACACCGTCACCCGTTCGCCGCCGCCTCCACCGTGGCGATGTCTATCTTGCTCATCGTCATCATCGACGCCATCGCGCGCTGGGCGCGGGCGGGATCGGGGTCTTGCAGCAGTTCGATCACCCGCGCCGGCGCCGTCTGCCACGACACGCCGAACTTGTCCTTGAGCCAGCCGCACTGGCTCGGCTGGCCGCCGTCGGCCGTCAACGCGTCCCAGTAATAATCGACCTCGTCCTGCGACTGGCAGTCGATGCTGAGCGAAATCGCCTCGTTGAACTTGAAATGCGGTCCGCCATTCAGCGCGATGAAACTCACACCCTCGATCTCGAACGTCGCAGTCAGCACCGTACCCGCCGGCATCGGTGCGCCTTCGCCGTAACGCAGGATTTCGCCCGCCTTGCCGTTCTTGAACACCGACAGGTAAAAATTCATCGCCTGTTCGGCTTCCCTGTCGAACCACAGGCAGGGCGAAATCTTGTTCAGGATTTTGGCCATTGCGGAACTCCGTGTTGAGTGTCTTCGCCGCCGCGCGGGTATTTCGCGCGGTTCGGCTTCATCTCCAAGACGCACCGGCAAAGAGCGATCCGACATCGGATGAAAGATTTTTCACTCACGTCGTCCCCGCGAAGGCGGGGACCCAGACGCCGCAGCGCTCGTAATCGAAGAAAGCGCGCATTGCTCAGCATCCCGCGCTTGGGATCATCGGATAGGCTAGGGGTTCTGGGTCCCCGCCTGCGCGGGGACGACCAAGGGCAAGGCCAAAACGCGGCGGCACTTACAACATTTTCAATAAGTGTCCTTACCCCTGCCCAGCCCCGCACATCAGATCGATGGCGCCGCGCACGATGGTTTCCAGATCCTTGCGCGGGGTGCGGGCGCGGGCGCGGATGGCGATGGTGTGGATGGTGGCCGAGGCCATCTGCGCCAGCACATCGGAATCGGCGGACGGCGGCAGTTCGCCTTTCTCCTGTGCCCGGCGGAAGCAGATCGCGAACGCCTTGTCGAGCTCGTGGAACCCGCTCAGCACCATGGCGCGAATATCCGGATCGGCAACCGCCTCAGAGGCTGCCGTCATCACCGTGAAGCAGCCGCGCGGCCCCTCCTCTCCCGACAGGTAGATGTCGAGCGCGATCGCGTAGATGCGTTGCAGCCGCTGGCGCAGCGGCAGGTCGCCCTTGAACGCCTCCTGCATCGCCGCACGCGCGTCGGCGCGATAGCGCTCATAGGTTTTGATATAGAGCGCGCGTTTGTCGCCGAACGCGCCATAGAGGCTCGGCCGGTTCATGCCGGTGGCGGCGCTGAGATCGTCCAGCGAGGTGCCGGCGAAGCCGTCCTTGCGAAACAGATCGAGCGCTTTCGCCAGCGCCGCATCGGGCTCATAGGCGCGCGGACGGCCGCGACGTTTTGCCGGCGCGGCTTCAGCCGATGGCGGCGGCACGGCTGATTTTCTTTTTTGTACCATTTCGCAAATTAATCCTTGACCCCGGACATATTATGCGAGACGGTATAAAAATCAACGCGCGTTGGTTGCCCCATTCCCCATCCGGAGTTCAAGGAGCCATTCTGATGGATCTCTATTTCTCGCCGCTTGCCTGCTCGATGGCGACCCGCATCGCGTTCTACGAAGCCGGCACCGACGCCAGCTATCTCGAGGTCGATCCCAAATCGAAACGCGTCTAGCACGACGATTCCGATTTCCTCACAGTCAATCCGCTCGGCCTGGTGCCGACGCTGCGCACCGATGACGGCGTGATCCTGACGGAGAACG
Source organism: Xanthobacteraceae bacterium (assembly GCA_051954235.1). Classification (GTDB taxonomy): domain Bacteria; phylum Pseudomonadota; class Alphaproteobacteria; order Rhizobiales; family Xanthobacteraceae; genus 62-47. The sequence goes on along the minus strand of JBQCHY010000060.1, from coordinate 45,491 downwards.
CCGCGATCCTGCAATACGTCGCAGACCACCTGCCCGATGCCGGTATTTCCGCGCGCAACGCGGCCGAACGCTCCCGCCTGCAACAATGGCTGTGCTTCATCGGCACCGAGCTGCACAAGGCACTGTTCGTGCCGCTGCTCGACAAGAAAGCATCAAGCGAGGTGAAGGCTTATGCTGTCGAGAAAGGCTTGTCGCGGCTCGATTACCTCAACGCCTATCTCGAAGGCCGCGATACGCTGCTCGATCACTTCAGCGTCGCCGACGCTTATCTCGTCACCGTCATCAACTGGACGATGGCGACGCCACCGATCGATCTCGCCAAATGGCCGAACATCAAGGCTTACTACGAACGGCATCGCACGCGGCCGAGCGTGACGAGAGCCATCAACGAGGAGTTCGCGCTCTACAAGGCCGAACAAGCTCGCCACAAGGCGGCGGCGTAACGGCTTTCGCCGCAATCAACAAAGATGATGGCGTCATGGCCGGGCTTGTCCCGGCCATCCACGTTCTTCATGTTGAATCTCCGCAAAGACGTGGATGGCCGGAATAAATCCGGCCATGACGGCTCGGATAGGAGCTTCCGTATCCGTGTCGTCGTCATTGCGAGGAGCAAAGCGACGAAGCAATCCAGACTCCTAAAGAAAGACTGGATTGCTTCGCTTCGCTCGCAATGACGACAAACTACGCCTGATCTGCTTTCATCGCCACGCGCAACGCCTTGGGAATCGGTCGCGCGCGGCCGCCGGAGACGAAGGCGACTTTCACATCGGCTTCCAGCAGCAGAATCGCGCCGCGCCTGATTTCCTGATGCAGCGTGATCGACGCGCCGCGCACCTCCAGCGGCCGAGTGACGACGTCGAGCAGATCGTCCATGTGCGCCGGGCGAATGAACTCAAGCTTCATCGCCCGTACCACGAAGGCGAAGCCGGGGGCTTCGGTCTCGGCTTCCGCGAACAGCGCGCGCTGGTCGGCGCCGAGCAGCCGCAGATAGTTGGTGCGCCCGCGCTCCATGAAGCGCAGGTAATTGGCGTGATAGACGATGCCGGAAAAATCAGTGTCCTCGTAATAGACCCGCACCTGCATGTGATGGCGGCCGTCGCGGATTTCGCCGTCGAGATGCCCGGTGAGCGGCGCGTGTTCCGGCGCTGTCATTGCTCGTCGTCCTTGCCGAACAGTCCGAATTGCGACGCATCGCGCGACGGCTCGGCGAGACCGAGATGCTTGAACGCGTGCGAAGTGAGCAAACGTCCGCGCGGCGTGCGTTGCAGGTAACCGCACTGGATCAGATACGGCTCGATGATGTCCTCGATGGCGTCGCGCGGCTCCGACAGCGCCGCCGCCATGGTTTCCACGCCGACAGGGCCGCCGCCGTAGTTCAACGCGATGGTGGTGAGATAGCGCCGATCCATCGCGTCGAGGCCTGCGGCATCAACCTCCAGCGCGCCGAGCGCGTGATCGGCGATCTTGCGATCGACCGCAGCCGCGTCGGCGGCTTCGGCGAAGTCGCGCACCCGGCGCAGCAGGCGGCCGGCGATGCGCGGCGTGCCGCGCGCGCGCCGCGCGATCTCGTTGGCGCCGTCCGGCGTCATGCCGATGCCGAGCACCCGCGCGCCGCGGCTGACGATGTGCTCGAGTTCCGCGACGGTGTAGAAATTCAACCGGATCGGAATGCCGAAGCGATCGCGCAGCGGATTCGTCAGCAGTCCCGCACGCGTCGTGGCGCCGACCAGCGTGAACTTCGCCAGATCGATTTTTACTGAACGCGCCGCCGGCCCCTCGCCGATGATGAGGTCGAGCTGAAAGTCCTCCATCGCCGGATAGAGCACCTCCTCCACCGCCGGGTTGAGACGATGGATTTCGTCGATGAACAGCACGTCGCGTTCTTCGAGATTGGTCAGAAGCGCCGCGAGATCGCCGGCCTTGGCGATCACCGGGCCCGAGGTGGCGCGGAAGCCGACGCCGAGTTCCCGCGCCACGATCTGCGCCAGCGTGGTCTTGCCGAGGCCGGGGGGACCGACGAACAGCACATGATCCAGCGCCTCTTTCCGCTTGCGCGCGGCATCGATGAACACCTGCAAATTCGCGCGCGCCTGCGCCTGGCCCACGAAATCGGCCAGCAGTTGCGGACGCAGCGAGGTATCGCCGATATCGTCGGCGCGGCGCTCGGGCGTGACGAGGCGGGAGGGATCGCTCATGTTGGCTCGCATCGGTTGCAGGCTATTCCCTCTCCCGCTTGCGGGGGAGGGTTAGGGAGGGGAAACGAAACAACGCACGGCGCCAACCTTCGCCCCCTCCCCAGCCCTCCCCCGCAAGCGGGAGAGGGAGCACGCGTCGTATGTTGATGCGCAACCATTTCACTTGTCACCGCGACAACTCCTTCAACCCAAGCCGAATGAGTTGCGCGGTTTCGGCTTTCTCGCCGGCGTCGCGGGAGGCGGCGGCGATAGCAGCGGCGGCTTGCGGTTGGCCGTAGCCGAGATTGACCAGCGCCGAGATCGCATCCGCCACCGCGCGCGGCGCGCGGGCGTCGTCGATGGCGCCGGAGAGTTTCACCACCGCCGGATCGACATCGGCAAAAGCCGGGGCCTTGTCCTTCAACTCAGTGACGATGCGCTCGGCGACCTTGGCGCCGACGCCGGGCGTGCGCGCCACCGCCGCCTTGTCGCGCAGCGCAATCGCATTGGCGAGATCGGACGGCGACAAGGTGCTGAGTACGGCGAGTGCGACCTTCGCGCCGACGCCCTGCACCGTCTGCAACAGCCGAAACCATTCGCGCTCGATGTCGCTGCGGAAGCCGAACAGCTTGATCTGGTCTTCGCGCACATAAGTCTCGATCGACAACACGGCGGCGTCGCCGGGCGACGGCAACGCCTGCAAGGTGCGCGAGGCGCAATGCACCTGATAGCCGACGCCTTGAACGTCGAGGATCACATAATCCTCGCCATAGGAATCGATGAGGCCCTTGAGTTTGCCGATCATGCCTCTGCCCCACACCCCGCGCGCTCGTCATGGCCGGGCTTGTCCCGGCCATCCACGTCTTGCAGAGTTGCAATATGGCTGGCGGGTTCGTCTACATTCTGACAAATCGTCCGAATGGTATCCTCTACGTCGGGGTTACGAACGACCTCGTCCGTCGGGTCTACGAGCATCGTTCCGGCGTCGTTGAAGGCTTCACGAAGCAATACGGGTTGAAACGGCTCGTCTATTTCGAGCGATTCGAAGACATCCGCGATGCCATCCAGCGCGAGCACAATATCAAGCATTGGTCGCCGGCTTGGAAGATCAGAAAGATTGTTATCGATAATCCCGACTGGATTGACCTCTATCCGGCCATAACTGGATAAAGACGTGGATGGCCGGGACAAGCCCGGCCATGACGACTGAGAGGGCATACCCATCATCATCCCGCCACCTTGATCCGCAGCGCCGTGCTTTGCCGGTGATGCGCGTGGGTGATGGCGATGGCGAGGGCGTCGGCGGCGTCGGGCGTCGGCGGCGCGGCCTTGGGCAGCAGGATTTTCAGCATCACCTGGATCTGGTTTTTCTCGGCGTGGCCCGCGCCCACCACCGTCTTCTTCACCTTGTTGGGCGCGTATTCCGCGACCGGAATGCCGAACATCGCCGGCACCAGCATGGCGATGCCCCGCGCCTGCCCCAGCTTCAAAGTAGCGACGCCGTCTTTGTTGACGAAGGTCTGCTCCACCGCAGCCTCGGCCGGCTTGAGTTCGCCAAGCACCTGCGCGAGGCCGTCATGGATCGCCAGCAGCCGGCGCGCCAGTTCCATGTCCTCGCGCGTTTCCACCGAGCCGCAACCGACATAGATCAGCCGGTTGCCTTCGATGTCGATCACGCCCCAGCCGGTGCGGCGCAGCCCCGGGTCGATGCCCACGATGCGAATCGGTGTCGATGCCATGCCCTATGTTATCGCAACCGGCCGCGCGCGTCCGCTCGGCGGAACCGGCTAAAGAATAAGCCCGCCGTCGACGATCAGCGTCTGGCCGGTGACGTAGCTCGCCAGCGGCGAGGCCAGGAACAGTGCCGCGCCGGCCATGTCCTCCGGGGTGCCGAACCGCTTCAGCGGAATATTCGCGATGGTCGCTTCCCGTCGCTTCGGGTTATCGGTCGTCACCTTGGTCAGCTTGGTGTCGACCAGCCCCGGTGCGATGCCGTTGACGCGGATGCCGTCCTCGGCCCAGGCCTGTGCCAGCGTGCGCGTCAGCCCGTAAGCGCCGGTCTTGGAGGCGTTGTAGGCCGGATTACCCTTGGTGGAATGGAACGCCGCCACCGAACTGATGATGATCAGCGAGCCCTTGCTCGCTTTCAGCATCGCGTGGAATTTCGCAGCGCAGGCCATCAGGCTCATCAGGTTGACTTCCATCACCTTGCGGAAGCCGTCCATTTCGAACTCGCCGCGGCTGTAGATCACCGTGCCCTGCGCCAGCACCAGAATGTCGAGGCTGTCGAAATTCGGCTTGAACTCGTCCACCGCGCGCGGATCGCTGACGTCGAGTTGCGCGTAATCGAGGCCGTCGAGATCGGAGCCCTCGACGCCGATATAGCCCGCCGCGCTCGGCTTGGTGCCGCAGATGCTGACCTTCGCGCCGCGCGCGCGATAGGCCTGCGCGATGCCGTTGCCGATGCCGCTGGAGCCGCCGACGATCAACGCCCGCTTGTCGCTGAAATCCAGTTCGTTCATGGGTGGGGTTCACTCCTGTTGCCGCGTTGCGCGGGCGTTTGACCTTTGCCGGGAACGATGCAAGCCTTGAAGCATCGCGCTTGTCAAATCCGCCGCGCGGAAAGCGCATCCGCTACAACCATTTCGGAGAACGCGTCCCATGACCGATTTCAAACAGCTCAGCCGCTCGGTGCGCGGGCTCACCGTGCTCGTCACCGGGGCGGCCAGCGGCATGGGCCGCGCCACCGCGCGGGTGTTCGCGGCCGAGGGCGCCAATGTCGCTGTTACAGACTATGACGGCGCCGGCGCGCAGGCGGTGGCGGATGCGATCGTAGCAAATGGCGGCAGCGCCAAGGCATGGCAGTTCGACGTCGCCGACGCTGCGGCTGTCACGCGCGTGGTCAACGAGGTGGCACAACACTTCGGCGGGCTCGATATCGTCGTCAACAATGCCGGCATCTCCACCGTCAGCGCCATCGACGGCGACAGCTACGACGCGCTGTGGGATCGCGGCATCGCGGTGCTGCTCACCGCACAACAGCGCATCATCCGCGCTGCGTTACCTTACCTGCGTAAATCGAAATGCCCGCGCATCGTCAACATCGCCTCCACCGAGGCGCTCGGCGCGACCGCGCTGCACAGTCCTTATTCAGCGGCGAAAGCCGGCGTCACCGGGCTGACGCGCTCGCTCGCTGTAGAGCTGGGGCGCGAAGGCATCACCGTCAACTGCATCTGTCCGGGACCGATCACCACCGGCATGACCGACCGGATTTCAGCCGAACACAAGGCGATCTACGCCAAGCGCCGCACGGCGCTCAATCGCTACGGCGATCCGGAGGAGGTCGCGCATATGACGCTGAGCCTGTGCCTGCCGGCGGCCTCGTTCCTCACCGGAGCGGTGATCCCGGTGGACGGCGGACTGATGGCGCGCAACGCTTAAGGCACTCTGACGCGACGATCAGAGGCGTCGCGTCAACGCATGGCGCCCTGACATCAGCGTCGATTGACAATGAAGACGCGCGGCGTAGCCTTTCCTTGAAGCAAGAATGACAACGAGGAACCGCGCCATGGCCATCAGCATCCGCCAGCTTCATCCGCATTTCGTCGGCGAGGTGTCCGGCGTCGACCTTACAAGGCCGCTGACGCCGGATCAGGCATTCGAGATTGAAGGCGGCATGGACAAGTATGCCGTGCTGGTGTTCCACGATCAGGACATCACCGACGAGCAACAACTCGCCTTCGCCGAAAATTTCGGACCACGGGAAAACCGCAAGGGCGGCAGCGTCACCAAGAAGGACGACTATCGCCTTTCCTCGGGCCTCGCCGATGTCGGCAACCTCGACAAGAGCGGCAAGCCGTTGCCGCGCGACCACCGCACGCACCTGTTCAATCTCGGCAACTGCCTGTGGCATTCCGACAGTTCGTTCCGACCGATCCCGGCAAAATTCTCGCTGCTGTCGGCGCGCGTGGTCAATCCGAAAGGCGGCAACACCGAGTTCGCCGACATGCGCGCGGCTTATGATGCGCTCGACGACGAAACCAAGGCCGAGATCGACGACATGATCTGCGAACACTCGCTGATGTATTCGCGCGGCGCGCTCGGCTTCCTCGACTACAGCGAAGAAGAGAAGCAGATGTTCAAGCCGGTGCTGCAACGGCTGGTGCGCACGCATCCGGTGCACGGCCGCAAGTCGCTGTATCTGTCATCGCACGCCGGCGCCATTCAGGGCATGAGCGTGCCGGAAGCGCGCGTGCTGTTGCGCGATCTCACCGAGCACGCGACGCAGCCGGAATTCGTCTACGTCCACAAATGGAAGCTGCATGATCTGGTGATGTGGGACAATCGCCAGACCGTGCATCGCGTGCGGCGTTACGATCAGTCGCAGCCGCGCGACATGCGCCGCGCCACGGTGGCGGGCGATACACCGACAGTGGCGCAACAGGCGGCGGAGTAGCATTTTACAGGGTTTGCCGTCGTTGCTTGTCACGATCCGAGCCAAAGGTTCCTCGTCGGCGAAGAATTTACATCGGAACGATCCAGCCTCGGGATGATTGATAGACAGCTGTGTTTGCAACGTGCCGAGGAGGCATTACGATGAAGACATTCGCTGTCATGGGTATCGCGGCTGCGGCTTTCATAAGTATCGGCTCAATGGGATCGGTTGCGCAGGCGCAGGACGTGGGCATCGGAGTCGGCCCAGGCGGAATCGGCGTGCACGTCGATGACGGTTACCATCACGGCTGGCGGGAGCGTGAATATCGCCGCCACCGCGCGGAATATCGCGACTATCGTCGCCGTGAGTGGGAGCGGCGTCACTGGCGCCATCGCGATCGCGACCGCGTCTACATCGAACGCGATTAACCTCCCGCAGCCACAAGAAAAGCCGCCGGCAATGTGACCGGCGGCTTTTTCAATGTCGCGTTCGTCGCGCTCAGCGCGGCAGGTTGGTCGATCCCATCAGGAAGGTATCGACCGCCCGGGCACACAGGCGTCCCTCGCGGATCGCCCACACCACCAGCGATTGGCCGCGGCGCATGTCGCCGGCGGTGAACACCTTCGGCAGCGAGGTCTCATAGTCCGCCGTGTTGGCGCGGACATTGCCGCGCTGGTCGAGTTCGACGCCGAGCGTCTTCAACAGGCCTTCGTGAATTGGATGCACGAAGCCCATCGCCAGCAGCACCAAATCGGCATCGAGGATGAATTCGCTGCCGGGAATCGGCTGGAATTTCTCGTCGACGCGAACGCAGTGCAGCTTGGTGACCTTGCCGTCCTTGCCTTCGAACTTTTGCGTCAGCACCGCGAAATCGCGCGTCGCGCCTTCCGCCTGGCTCGACGAGGTGCGCATCTTCAGCGGCCAGTTCGGCCAGGTCAGCGCCTTGTTCTCATGCTCCGGCGGTGCCGGCATGATTTCGAGTTGCGTCACTGATAGCGCACCCTGCCGCAGCGAGGTGCCGATGCAGTCGGAGCCGGTGTCGCCGCCGCCGATCACCACCACATGCTTGCCGCCGGCGAGAATTTCCTTCACCCCACCGAGCGGTTCGTTGCCGACGCGGCGATTCTGTTGCGGCAGGAAATCCATCGCGAAGTGAATGCCGTCGAGATCGCGGCCGGGAATCGGCAGATCGCGCGGCGCTTCCGCACCGCCGGTCAACGCCACCGCCTCGTAGTCCTTCAGCAACTGCTGCGGATCGAGCGCGCCCTTGTCGGAGCCGCCGACCGGTGCGTTGTAGTGGAAGGTGACGCCCTCAGCTTCCATCTGCGCGACGCGACGGTCGATGACCTCCTTCTCCATCTTGAAGTCGGGGATGCCGTAACGCAGCAGGCCGCCGGCCTTGGCGTTCTTCTCATAGAGATGCACGTCATGTCCGGCGCGCGCGAGTTGCTGCGCGCAGGCCATGCCGGCGGGACCGGAGCCGACCACGGCAACCTTCCTGCCGGTCTTGTGCGCGGCGATCTCCGGCTTGAGCCAGCCGTTGTCCCATGCGCGCTCGACGATGGCGTGCTCGATGGTCTTGATGGTCACCGGCGTCTCGGTGATGTTGAGCGTGCACGACGCCTCGCACGGCGCCGGGCAGATGCGGCCGGTGAAGTCCGGGAAGTTGTTGGTCGAGTGCAGGTTGCGCGAGGCTTCTTCCCAGTTGCCCTGATAGACGAGGTCGTTCCAGTCCGGGATCTGGTTGTTGACCGGACAGCCGGGCGTGCCGGGCGCGACCGAGCCAGTGCCGTGGCAATACGGCACGCCGCAGTTCATGCAGCGCGCGGCCTGATCGCGGAGGTCTTTCTCCTCCAGCGGAATGACGAACTCGTTGTAGTTCTTCAGCCGCTCGGCGACCGGCGCGTACTTGCGGTCGTTGCGGTCGATTTCGAGAAAACCTGTGATCTTGCCCATGACTTCCTGCCTCTAACCCATCTCTAGCTGGTCGTCATTGCGAGGAGCGAGAGCTCCGAAGCAATCCAGTTCTGTCTTCGTATAGCTCTGGATTGCTTCGCTTCGCTCGCAATGACGGCGAGGTTTGTCTCTGCTTATGCGCCAATCGCGATCTGCGGCTCGAGAGCCTCGGCCGCCTGCAATTCCTTCAGTGCGCGGCGGTACTCCACCGGCATCACCTTGCGGAATTTCGGCAACCAGGTTTTCCAGTTCGCCAGGATCTCGGCGGCGCGCTTCGAGCCGGTCAGCCGGGCGTGCCGCGAGATCAGCACATGCAGCCGCTTGATGTCCTCGCCCAACAGGTTGGAGAACACATCGACCTGACCGTGCGCCTCGAGATCGCCGGACTGGTGATAGACGTCCTCGTTGACCATTTCCTCGGAGAGGAGCGGTTCGAGTTCAACCATCGCAAGGTTGCACAGCTTCGGGAAGTCGCCGTCTTCGTCGAGTACATAGGCGATGCCGCCCGACATGCCGGCCGCGAAGTTGCGCCCGGTCTTGCCGAGCACCACGACGATGCCACCCGTCATGTATTCACAGCAGTGATCGCCCGCGCCCTCGACCACCGCAACGGCGCCCGAGTTGCGCACGGCGAAGCGTTCGCCGGCGACGCCGCGGAAGTAGCAGTCGCCCTCGATCGCGCCGTACATCACCGTGTTGCCGACGATGATCGACTCTTCCGGCACGATGCCGGAATTGGCCGGCGGCTTGACGATGATGCGGCCGCCCGACAGGCCCTTGCCGACATAGTCGTTGCCTTCGCCTTCGAGTTCGAAGGTGACGCCGCGCGCCAGCCACGCACCGAACGCCTGCCCCGCCGTCCCCTTGAGGTTGACGTGGATGGTGTCGGCCGGCAGTCCGGCATGGCCGTAGTGCTTGGCGACGACGCCGGACAGCATCGCACCGGCACTGCGGTCGGTGTTGCCGATCTCAGCGTCGATGGTCACCTTGGCGCCGCGATCAATCGCCGGCTGCGCTTCCGCGATCAGCTTGCGGTCGAGCACACGCTCGAGGTGATGGTTCTGCTCCTCGCACTGATAGATCTTCTGGCCGGGCTGCTCCGGTTGCTTGACGAACAGCTTGGAGAAATCGAGACCCTTGGCCTTCCAGTGCGCGACGAGACGGGTCTGGTCCAGCATCTGGGTCTGACCGACCATCTCGTTGAAGCTGCGATAGCCCAGCTCCGCCATGATCTCCCGCACTTCCTCGGCGACGAAGAAGAAGAAGTTGATGACGTGCTCGGGCTGGCCGGTGAAGCGCTTGCGCAGCACCGGGTCCTGCGTCGCGACGCCGACCGGACAGGTGTTGAGATGGCACTTGCGCATCATGATGCAGCCGGCCGCGATCAGCGGCGCGGTGGCGAAGCCGAACTCGTCGGCGCCGAGCAATGCGCCGATGACGACGTCGCGTCCGGTGCGGAAGCCGCCGTCCACCTGCACGACGATGCGGGAGCGCAATCGCTCACGCACCAGCGTCTGGTGGGTTTCGGCAAGGCCGACTTCCCACGGCGAACCGGCGTGCTTGATCGAGGTCAGCGGGCTCGCGCCGGTGCCGCCCTCGAAGCCGGAAATGGTGACGTGATCGGCGCGCGCCTTGGCGACGCCTGCGGCCACCGTGCCGACGCCGATTTCCGACACCAGCTTCACCGACACCTGACCCGCCGGATTGACGTTCTTCAGGTCGTAGATGAGCTGCGCGAGGTCTTCGATCGAATAGATGTCGTGATGCGGCGGCGGCGAGATCAGGCCGACGCCCGGCGTCGAGTGGCGCACCTTGGCGATGGTGGCGTCCACCTTGAAGCCGGGCAACTGACCGCCCTCGCCGGGCTTCGCGCCCTGCGCCATCTTGATCTGCATCATGTCGGAGTTGACGAGATACTCCGTGGTGACGCCGAAGCGGCCGGAGGCCACCTGCTTGATCGCCGAGCGCATCGAATCGCCGTTCGGCAGCGGCTGGAAGCGGTCGGCTTCCTCGCCGCCCTCGCCGGTGTTCGACTTGCCGCCGATGCGGTTCATCGCGATCGCGAGCGTGGTGTGCGCTTCGCGCGAGATCGAACCGAACGACATCGCGCCGGTGGCGAAGCGCTTGACGATCTCCTTGGCCGGCTCGACCTCATCGAGCGGGATCGGCTTGCGGCCGTCGTCCTCGGCGCTGCGCACCTTGAACAGGCCGCGCAGCGTCAGCAGCCGCTCGGACTGCTCGTTGAGCATCCTGGCGAAGGCGCGATAGCGATCCTGCGAATTGCCGCGCACCGCATGCTGAAGCGCTGCGACGGATTCCGAGGTCCAGGCGTGGTCCTCGCCCCGCGCGCGGAAATTGTAGTCGCCGCCGACGTCGAGCGCGTTCTTGAGCGCGGGCTTGTCGCCGAACGCGTCGGCATGGCGGCGCACCGCCTCCTCCGCGATCTCCTCGAGCCCAACGCCTTCGATACGGGTGTGGGTGCCGGTGAAGTACTTGGCGACGAAGTCCGCCTTGAGGCCGATCGCGTCGAAAATCTGCGCGCCGCAATAGGACTCGTAGGTGGAGATGCCCATCTTCGACATCACCTTGAGCAGACCCTTGCCGATCGCCTTGATGTAGTGCTTGACCAGCACCTTGTCGTCGAGCGCCACCGGCAGGCGGCCCTTCATGGCGATGATGGTCTCGAAGGCGAGATACGGGTTGATCGCTTCCGCGCCGTAGCCCGCGAGACAGGCGAAGTGATGCACCTCACGCGGTTCGCCGGATTCGACCACGAGGCCGACCGACGTGCGCAGGCCGACGCGGATCAGATGATGATGCACGGCGGCACAGGCAAGCAGCGCCGGGATCGGCACGCGATCGCTGCCGGTCATGCGATCCGACAGGATGATGATGTTGACGCCCTCGCGCACCGCGGCTTCAGCACGGCCGCAGAGTTCGTCGAGTACCTGCTCGAGCCCAGCGGCACCGAGACCGCTGTGGAAGGTAGTGTCGAGCGTGCGCGACTGGAAATGCGATTCCGCGATGTCGGAGATCGCGCGGATCTTTTCCAGATCGCTGTTGGTCAGGATCGGCTGCCGCACCTCAAGCCGCTTGGTGCGCGACAGGCCTTCGAGGTCGAACAGGTTCGGCCGCGGACCGATGATCGACAACAGGCTCATCACCAGTTCTTCGCGGATCGGATCGATCGGCGGGTTGGTGACCTGCGCGAAGTTCTGCTTGAAGTAGGTGAACAGCAGCTTCGAGTGATCCGACAGCGCCGAGATCGGCGTGTCGGTGCCCATCGAACCGGCCGCTTCCTCGCCGACCGCCGCCATTGGCGTCAGCAGGATGTTGATATCCTCCTGCGTATAGCCGAACGCCTGCTGGCGATCGAGCAGCGACAGGTTGGAACGCGGACCGCCGGCCGGCGCATCCGGCAACTCTTCCAGCACGATCTGGGTGCGGTCGAGCCAGTTGCGATAGGGATGGCTCTTGGCCAGCTTCGCCTTGATCTCGTCGTCGGGAATAAGACGTCCCTGATCGAGATCGACCAGCAGCATCTTGCCCGGTTGCAGACGCCACTTGGCCACGATCTGGTCTTCCGGAATCTTGATGACGCCCATTTCCGAGGCCATCACGATGCGGTCGTCCTTGGTGACGAAGTAACGCGCCGGACGCAGGCCGTTGCGGTCCAGCGTCGCGCCGATCTGGCGGCCGTCGGTGAAGGCGATGGCGGCAGGGCCGTCCCACGGCTCCATCAGCGCGGTGTGATACTCGTAGAATGCGCGGCGTTCGTCATCCATCAGCGGATTGCCGGACCACGCTTCCGGAATCATCATCATCACCGCGTGCGGCAGCGAGTAGCCGCCCTGCACCAGGAATTCGAGCGCGTTGTCGAAGCAAGCAGTATCCGACTGGCCTTCGTAGGAAATCGGCCACAGCCGCGAGATGTCCTTGCCGAAGCGGTCGGACGACACCGACGCCTGACGCGCCGCCATCCAGTTGACGTTGCCGCGCAGCGTGTTGATCTCACCGTTGTGCGCAATCATGCGATAGGGATGCGCCAGCGACCAGGTCGGGAAGGTGTTGGTCGAGAAGCGCTGATGCACCAGCGCCAGCGCGCTCTCGAAGTCGGCCTCGTGCAGGTCGGGATAGTAGCTGCCGAGTTGGTCGGCGAGGAACATGCCCTTGTAGATCACGGTGCGGCACGACAACGACACCGGATAGTAGCCGGCAAGGCCACGATCGCGGCGCTGATAGATCGCATTCGAGATCGACTTGCGCAGGATATAGAGCGTGCGCTCGAAACCATCGTCGGTGGCCTGATCACCACGGCCGATGAACACCTGCATATGGCGCGGTTCGGTCGGCTTCACGGTGACGCCGAGCGACGAATTGTCGGTCGGCACATCGCGCCAGCCGAGCAGTGTCAGGCCCTCGGCCTTGATCTGGTCGGCGAAGATGCCCTGAATGACGCCACGCCACGCATCCTCGCGCGGCATGAACAGGCTGCCGACGGCATAGTGCCCCGGACGCGGCAAGGTGAAGCCAAGCTCCTTGGCCTTGCGCGAAAAGAAGGCGTGCGGAATCTGCACCAGGATGCCGGCGCCGTCGCCAGCGCGCGGATCGGCGCCGACTGCGCCGCGATGCTCGAGATTGCAGAGGATCGACAGCGCGTCCTCGACGATCTGGTGCGACTTGCGGCCCTTGATGTTAGCGATGAAGGAAACGCCGCAGGCGTCCTTTTCCTGCGAGAGGTCGTATAGGCCTTCCGCCGGCGGGCGCCACGTGTGTTCGTGCGCAGCGATCGGTTCGGTGTGGCTGTGTTTGCTGCGATCCGTGGCGGGATGCGAAGAGTGTGCGGAAGTCTCGCGTGCCGGAACGGTCGGTTCCAAACTCACTGCGAACGGTTGCTGCGCAAATCCTGCCCGGTTCGTGCTCACATTCTTATCCTCGATGGTATTTGCGAGCCTTCATTCCGATATCGGAACCCCGGCCCTCTCTCCTTTTTGTGCGGCTCCATCCGGATGGATGAAACCGGCGTCGACGTCGCTTGAACGTTTCACTGCCGCAGGCTGTTTCCGCTCGCTGACATCAGGGCTCACGAAACCCTTGCAGGCACCCCGTTAGGCACCCAGCGGCGAAAATCCACCAAACCTCAGTTATAGATCGCGCGGCTCGCCGCCGTCACGGCAGGCGAGCGCCCTTTTCTTTCCGCACGCTCTCAGTCTCCATTGTACCGGAGCGACTTCGCGCGCGGAATTCCGTTCGAAATTAGGACAGCATTGCTGCCCTAGATTGAGATTGCCAAACTTTTTTTCAACATACAAGCGTCTGGACCCATTCTGACGCAATTTTTTACGGGATCGTGGCGGCGATACGACCGAATATTACCGAATGTTACAAATGAGATACCGCGCGGCAGCAAAACGCCCCGGGGACAACCGGGGCGTTCGCTTTTCAGTCAGCTTGCGAAGAAGCGACGACGCCCGAAATCAGGCGGCGGCTTTTTCCGCGCTGTTCTCGTTCTCGATCACCGGTTGGGCCGGGGCAACGCCGTTGATCGGAATCTGGCGCGGCTTCTTGGCTTCGGGAATCTCCCGGACCAGATCGACGTGCAGCAGACCGTTCTCCAGCGAGGCGTTCTTCACCAGCACGAAATCGGCAAGCTGGAACACGCGTTCGAAGGCGCGGGCCGCGATGCCGCGATACAGCACCTCGGACTTTTTCTCGGTGTTATCGTTGGAAACCTTCTCGCCCTTGATCGTCAGGGTGTCTTCCTTGGCAACGATCGAGAGTTCGTTTTGCGCGAAACCGGACACGGCAACGCTGATACGGTAAGCGTTCTCACCGGTGCGCTCGATATTGTAGGGCGGATAACCCGCGGCAGCATCGCCGGGCGCCTGGTCGAGCAGCGAAAACAGACGGTCGAAACCGACGGTGGAACGATAAAACGGGGTGAGATCGAACGTACGCATAGTCAGTCCTCCATTGAGCGACATATGTAAAACCCGCCCGCCAATCGGGCCGGGCTGTCTTCTGAATGCAGCCTGTAGAGCGGCCTGCACGAAGGTGATATGGGAGGGCTGCAACCGGCTTCAAGAGTTTGCGCCGGCACTCTTTCGTCTCCTTCGCCGCCTTGATTTCCGGCATCGTCTCCCTAACCGGTTCCTGCATGTCCCTGGTTTCAATTCCCGCCAATCCGGTTCCCGACGGCGCCGTTAGCGGCACCATCACCACGCCGGACGGCGTCAGCCTGCGCTACGCGCGCTTCGCGCCGCCGCCGGGCCGCAAGGGCACGGTGTGCGTGTTCACCGGGCGCGGCGAGCAGATCGAAAAGTATTTCGAGACGGTGCGCGACCTTCAGGACCGCGGCTTCGCGGTGGCGACGCTGGACTGGCGCGGACAGGGCGGCTCGGCGCGGGGCCTGAGCGATCCGCGCAAGGGCTATGTGCGCGACTTCGCCGACTTCGAGATCGACGTCGAGACGTTCTATCGTCAGGTGGTGCTGCCGGATTGTCCGCCGCCCTACTTCGCGTTGGCGCATTCGATGGGCGGCGCAGTGATGCTGCGCGTCGCGCATGCCGGCCGCCGCTGGTTCGACCGCATCGTGCTGTCGGCGCCGATGATCGACCTGCCCGGCCGCACCACATCGTGGCCGCTGCGCACGCTGCTGCGCGCGATGCGGTACGTCGGCATGGGCGGCAACTACGTGCCCGGCGGCAATGACGTGCTGGTGGGCGAAGCGTCGTTCGCCGACAATCCACTCACCAGCGATCCGGTGCGCTACGCGCGCAACGCCGCGATCCTCGCAGAAAACCCGAGCGTCGGTATCGCCTCGCCGACGGTGGCGTGGGCCGACACCGCCTTCCGCACCATGCACGGCTTTCGCGCCACGCATTATCCGTCGCAAATCCGCCAGCCGATCCTGATGCTGGCGGCTGGCGCCGACACCATCGTCTCGACCCCGGCGATCGAGGAATTCGCCTATCATCTGCGCGGCAGTTCGCATCTGGTGATCCCGGGCTCGCGCCACGAGATCCTGCAAGAGCAGAACCGCTACCGCGCCCAGTTCTGGGCGGCGTTCGATGCGTTCGTGCCGGGCTCAATGGCGAAATGAAGGAACACGACACATATCGCAGCGTCGTCCCCGCGAAGGCGGGGACCCATTACCCCTGGCCTCGATTGTCGTCGCAGGCACGCGCAACGGGCACTTTCCGCATCACCACCGCTGCGGAGTCTGGGTCCCCGCCTGCGCGGGGACGACAATGGAGCGGGGGCGACAATGGAGAGGATGAACGATTACCATGCTCGGCATTCACGATCTCTGGCTGTTCATCGTCTCGGGCCTGCTACTCAACATCACGCCGGGGCCGGACAACGCCTACATCACCGGCCGCAGCCTGCAACTCGGCTGGCGTGGCGGCGCGGTGGCGGCGATCGGCATCGGCTGCGGCTGCCTCGTGCATGTTTTCGCCGCGGCGGTCGGTCTTTCGGCGCTGCTCGCGGCATCGTCCACCGCCTTCACGGCGGTGAAGCTGATCGGCGGCGCTTATCTTTGCTACATCGGCATCCGCATGCTGCTTGCGCGCGATGGCAACGGCGATGGCGAACAGGCCGTCGCCAAACCGGTGACGCTGTGGCAGGTGTTCTGGCAAGGCGCGCTGACCAATATCCTCAACCCGAAGATCGCGCTGTTCTTCCTCGCCTTCCTGCCGCAGTTCGTCGATGCCGGCACGCCGCATCTGTCGCTGGCGCTCTTGGTGCTCGGCGTCATCTTCGTCGCCAACGGCACGCTGTGGTGTCTCGGCGTCGCGGCGTTCGCCGCCATCGCCGCGCGAAAGATGCGGCAATCGGGAGCCCTGATGCGCTGGATCAATCGCGGCATCGGCGCGCTGTTCGTCTATCTCGGCATTCGCGTCGCGCTTATGGACGCGCGCTGAATTCAGGCCGCGATCTTTTGGATCGCCTCGATGCCGAGATAGATGCCGAGCCCGATCATCGCGATCAGGAACCAATGGCGGAACGCATCCGGATGCATCCGGGTGCGGATGGTTTGGCCGATGAACATGCCGGCGAATCCCGCCGCCAACGCCGTCAATCCTGGAATAGCAACCGACACCGTCAGCAATCCGGCGTCCGCAAGGCCGAGTAACAGGCCGAGGGTGGCCGTGGTGAAGAACACCCCGAGCCCTTGCACCAATTCGTCTTTCTCGAGCCCGATCGCCTGCATGAACGGCATCGACGGGATCACCTGCACGCCGGTCGCCGCCGACACCACGCCGGTGACGACGCCGACGACGCCGCCGATCCATTTCTCTCTTGCGGGCGGGACATGGAAGCGCACCTTCCGCAGGCCGATGATACCGTAGATGATCAACAACACGCCGAGGATCAGCGTGCCGTAGCGTGCGTAAGGCCCGACCATCAGGCCCGAACCGCACCAGATACCGAACAGCAGCCCGACCAGCATCGGCCACAGGCGGCGCACGAGATCGAAGAAATAAGGCCCGACAAAAGTCTGCCAGATGTTGGTGGTGATCGCGGGCACGATGACGATGGCCAGCGCATGTGCTGGCGCCATCCGTGTTGCGAGCAAACCCATCGCGACCGTCGGCAGGCCGAGGCCGATCACGCCCTTGACGAATCCGGCCAGCAGAAACACGGCGACGATGAGAATGAGACTGGGTTCCGACATGGCGGCAGATTGACCGAACCGCACGCGCGGCGCAATCTGGAGGTTCCGGAAATAACCTTCGGAATATCCGAATTCAGATCGGAGGCGTCATGCGGTTCGATCTCGTCGATCTTCAGGTGTTCGTCGCGGTAGCGGAAGCGCGCAGCATCACCCGTGGCGCGGCGCGCGCCAATCTGGCGCTGGCCTCGGCCAGCGAACGCATCAAGACGCTGGAAGCCGCGCTCGACGTGGCGCTACTGCGCCGTGGCCGCCACGGCGTGACGCTGACGGACGCCGGCGAAAGCCTGCTCGACCATGCCCGCGTGGTGCTGGCGGCGGCGGACAACCTGCGCGGCGACCTTGCCGGCTACGCGCGCGGGCTCAAGACCAGCATCCATGTGCTGGCGAATACGTCGAGCCTGTCGGAGCATCTGCCGCAAGCGCTGGCGAGTTTTTTACGCGATCATCCGCAAGTGAATATCGACGCCGAGGAGTTGGAAAGCATCGGCATCGCCGAAGCCATCGCGGCGGGGCGCGCCGATATCGGGGTCGCGGTCGAACAGGCTTTGCCATCCGGCATCGAACGCTTTCCATTCCGCGACGATCGGTTGGTGCTCGCTGTCGCTGCGCAGGACGATCTCGCCCATCGCCGCGTGATCGATTTCGGCGCGGTGACGGCGCGCGATTTCGTCGGGCTCGCCACCACGAGCGCGTTGCAGACCCACCTCGCGACGCAAGCAGCGCGGCTCGGCGCACGCTTGCGGTTTCGCGCACGCTTGCGCGACTTCGACGCGGTGTGTCGCCTGGTTGCCGCCGGCGTCGGCATCGCCGTTATTCCGGAGGCGGCAGCGAAACGTGGCGCGCGCGTGATGGCGATCAAGCCGGTGCGAATTCGCGATGCGTGGGCGACGCGACGGCTTGCGATCTGCGTGCGCAATCTGAAAGCGCTGCCGCGTCCAGCCCAGCAATTGGTCGCACATCTGCGCGGCAGCAGTATTTGATTCAACTTTCCTGCGACGCGACGACGCTTGCCAAGCAATCAGACCGCGTCAAGATGATCGCCCAAACGATCATACAGGGAGGCTTCGATGAAACGGATGTCTTTGACGGCCGCGCTATTGTCCTCCGCGGCTTTCGCATATGCCGCGTCGCTTACCGCCATACCGGCCCGCGCCGATGGTTATGAGGTGACCAAGCTGGTGCCCGGCTCGGCGTTCCATGGCGTCCACGGCCTCGGCATCGATTCCTCCGGCCGGCTGTTCGCCGGCAGCGTCGCGGGCGCCGCGCTTTACGAGGTCGATCGTGCCGCCGGCACCGCGAAAGTGGTGGTGCCGATCCCGCAAGGCATGGCCGACGACATCGCCTTCGCGCCGGACGGCACCATGGCCTGGACCGCCTTCCTGACCGGCGACATCTACGCGCGCAAGGGCGACGGGCCGATCAAGAAGCTCGCGTCCGGCCTGCCCGGCATCAACTCGCTGGCCTATCGCAAGGACGGCCGGCTCTATGCCACGCAGGTCTTCCTCGGCGACGCGCTGTACGAGATCGACGCCAACGGCGAGAAACCGCCGCGCAAGATCATGGAGAAGATGGGCGGCCTCAATGGCTTCGAGTTCGGCGCCGACGACAAGCTCTACGGCCCGCTGTGGTTCAAGGGCCAGGTGGTGAAGGTGGATGTCGACAAGGCCGAACTCACCGTGGTGGCCGAAGGCTTCAAGGTGCCCGCCGCCGTCAACTTCGATTCCAAGGGCAACCTCTGGGCGCTCGATACCGCCACCGGCGAACTGGTGCGCGTCGATCCGAAGTCCGGCGCCAAGACCACGGTGGCGACGCTGAAGCCCTCGCTCGATAACCTCGCCATCGACAAGAACGATCACATCTTCGTCTCCAACATGGCCGACAACGGCATTCAGGAAATCGATCCCGCGACCGGCCGCGCGAAGCAGATCATCATCGGCAAGCTGTCCGATCCCGGCGGGCTCGCAGTGACTTCGGACGGCGGCAAAGATACGCTGCACATTGCCGACGTCTTCGCCTATCGCAGCGTCGACGGCGCATCCGGCGAGGTCACCGAGCACGCCCGCATGCACGCTGCCGGGACCACACTGGAATATCCCATGAGCGCCACGGCGAAAGGCGACCATGTCGTGCTGTCGAGTTGGTTCACCGGCACCGTACAAGTGATCGATCGCAAATCCGGCAAAACGCTGGAGATGATCCACGGGTTGAAGGCGCCTTACGACGCGGTGCGACTCGACGACGGCAGTCTTTTGGTCAACGAACTCGGCACCGGCTCGCTGGTGCGGCTCTCCGGCGAACACGGCAAGGACCGCAAGGTGATCGCTGCCGATCTCAAGGGGCCAGTCGGGCTCGCTGTGACCGACGCCGACACCGCCTATCTCACCGAGGCTTTCGCCGGGCAGGTGCTGCGGGTGAAACTCTCAAGCGGCGAGAAGACGGTGGTCGCGAAAGATCTGAAGATGCCGGAGGGCCTAGCAGTTGCGGGTGACGGCACATTGATTGTCGCCGAGGTTGGCGCCAAGCGCATCGTCGCCATCGATCCGAAGGACGGCAAGGCAACGGAAATTGCAGGCAACCTGCCGATCGGCCTCGAAGCCGCGCCGGGATTGCCGCCGACAAATCTGCCCACCGGCGTAGCTATCGGCGCGAACGGCACGATCTATATGACGTCGGACATCGAGAACGCGATCTACAAAATCGTGAAGAAGTAACTGAACGAACGCATTGCGATCTACCCTTCGTCATTGCGAGAAACGAAGTGACGAAGCAATCCAGTTCTTACCTCGTGGCTTTCTGGATTGCTTCGCTGGCGCTCGCAATGACGTCGATCATCAGCCGCCGAGCACCTTCAATGCCTGTTCATGCACGCGCGGATCGCCAGCGGCGACGATGCGGCCGCCTTGCTGCGCGGGTTGGCCTTCCCAGGTGGTGATGACGCCGCCCGCGCCGCTGACGATCGGAATCAACGCGGCGATATCGTAAGGCTTCAATTCGGTCTCGATCACAAGATCGACGTGCCCCGCCGCTAGCATGCAATAGGAGTAGCAATCGCCTCCGAAACGCGCGAGCCGCACTTCGTCCTGCACCCGCGTGAAAGCGGCGCGATCGGGCTCGTTCATCAACAGCGGGCTGGTGGTGAACAGCGTCGCGTCGCCGAGATTCTCGCAACGCCGCACGGCCAGCGTGCGCTGGCCGCCGCCACCGCGATAGGTGGCCGAGCGGTTGTCGCCGGTGAACCGCTCCCCGATGTAGGGCTGATGCATCATGCCGTAGACCGGCAGGCCGCGATGCATCAGCGCAATCAGCGTGCCCCAGATCGGAAAGCCGGAGATGAACGACTTGGTGCCGTCGATGGGATCGAGCACCCAGACGTAATCGGCGTCCTCCTGCTCGTTGCCGAATTCCTCGCCGACGATGCCGTGCTGGGGGAAACTCGCCTTGATCATCCGCCGCATCACCGCCTCGGCGCCGCGATCCGCTTCGGTGACGGGGTCAAAGCCCTGCTTGGATTTCTTGTCCTCGATGCCGAGCGAGGTGCGGAAGAACGGCAGGATGGTTTCTCCGGACGCCGTCGCCAGGCGGTCAATGAAAGCGGTAAAGTCAACGACCGTCACGAAGCGTCTCCCTCGATTTTCGCGAATCCGAAGTGATTACCGGCTTGGGCCGAGAAAACCAATCCGGCATGACGACAATAACGCGGCGGCGAAAACGCGCGTCGTCTCCCTGCTCGACTTCGCATTTTTCTCCATGTGCATTTTGCATGGATGAAGCGATCCGGGTTACCACTTCGACAATCGCGAAGCGTATTTCACGCAACGCGAGCTACCGATTTTACCGCGACGCCCTGAACCCAAACCACCTTGGGCTACCCATGGGTGAGGCAGCTTATCCGACGCGCGATCGAATTCCCGAAAGACGGCGCAGGCGCCAAAAAATCTCCTCGCTCCTATAGAATTGAACAAATATTCACTCTATGACAGCCACACAGTTTCGCCACATATCGATAAGTCGATGAAAGGCATGAGAAATTTAAAAGTTGGGATGCATCGTTCACAGGAACAGATATGCAAAATCCGCATACAAAAACGTTGAAAAAACCTTGCGTTTTGTGCGCTGCGGCCGCATATTGATGCGGTGCGGTAACGCCTCGCGTTATCGCTGCCCTCCTTGGGCGTTTCCTCCCTAGACTTGGGCCGCTTGCCTTTGCGAGCGGCCCTTTTTCTTTGTCTGGGCACTCTCCATACACCCTCGAACTGGATGCGTGCGCCCGCCCCGCTATTCGGCGGCGGCGGCAAACGGGCCGAGATCGCCGAACGGCAAGGCGGTCAGCGCTTCAGCGAGCCGGCCAAAATCCGCGGCAACGGTGGCGAACCGCGGCCGGCGCTCGCGGCGGCGCTCGTCCATATAGACCGCCCGGTTCAATTCGATCTGAACCGCATGCAATCCGCTGGCCGGATTGCCGTAGTGCTCGGTGATAAAGCCGCCGGCATAAGGCTTGTTACACCCGACCGAATAACCCAACGCCGCAAAGGTCTGTTCGACCCGGTCGCGCAGCACCGCCGCGCAACTTGTGCCGTAGCGGTCGCCGATCACGACGTCCGGCCGTGGCGGCTCTTCGCGGGAGACGCCGACCGACGGCATCGAATGGCAGTCCACCAAAATCGCTGAACCGAAAGCCATATGCGCCTTGGAGATCAGACGGCGCAACGCCCGGTGATAGGGCTTGTACAGCGCCTCGATGCGGCCGAGCGCGTCATCGACGTCGAGGCGGTCGCGATAGATTTCCTGGCCGTCGCCGACTACCCGCGGAATGGTGCCGAGACCGCCCGCCACCCGCATCGAACGGGTGTTGGCGAAACTCGGCAGGCGCCCGCTGAACATCCGTGGGTCCAGTTCGTAAGGCTCGCGGTTGACGTCGACATAGGAGCGCGGGAAGTGGACGCTGACCACCGGAAAACCCTGCGCGCTGAGCCCGGCGATCAACTCGTCGACGAAGGAATCCTCGGAGCGGCGCAAGGCCGCGACATCGACCCGCGACGCCGCCAGAAACGCCTGCGGATAGACCGAGCCGGAATGCGGCGAGTTGAAAATGATCGGCGCACGCCAGACCGCCGGCTCTACGATGGTGAATGGAGGCGACAGTTCGCCGTCAAACTGGGTCATTGGCGCGCGCTGTCCCGAAAATGATCCCGGCGGAAACGCCGGGCATCAAGGCTGGCCCGACCATCATTGTCGGGATTTGCCATCGACCTGCCAAGTGAAAAAGCGGCGATCCCGTCATTTCGTCTGGAATCGATCAAGGCAACGGCTCAACGTCTGCCGGTTGCAGCGGCCGTCGAGGCGCGCCTTTAAAAAGGGTATCGGATTGTGGCGAGCGATCTTAACCTTCACCCGAAATTTACCAAACCTCTGGCTAACTGGGGTCCTAGGTTTCTCTCACCGGATTCGATAATCAACCGCCATGCACAAGATCCTTCTCGCCGAAGACGATAACGACATGCGCAGGTTCCTGGTCAAGGCGCTGGAAAACGCCGGCTATCAGGTGTCCTCGTATGACAACGGCCTCTCCGCCTACCAGAGGCTGCGCGAGGAGCCTTTCGAAATGCTGCTGACCGATATCGTGATGCCGGAAATGGACGGTATCGAACTGGCGCGCCGCGCTTCGGAACTCGATCCGGACATCAAGATCATGTTCATCACCGGCTTTGCGGCCGTGGCGCTGAATTCGGATTCGGCGGCGCCGAAGAACGCCAAGGTGCTGGCCAAGCCGGTGCACCTGCGCGAACTGGTCAGCGAAGTGAACAAGCTCTTGGCGGCCTGATCCGTCAAATCCGGATCAGCACCACCGCGACCACCAGCAATCCACAGCCGATCAGGCGCGGCAAATCGATGGCGTGCTGCGGCACGCCAAGAATGCCGTAGTGGTCGAGCACCACCGACATCACCATCTGGCCGGCAACGAAGAGCGCCAGCAGCGTGGTCGCGCCGAGTTTCGGCAACAGCAAGATCGCCGCCACCACATAGACCGCGCCGAACAGGCCGCCGCTCCACGACAGCCATGTCGTCCTGGCTAGGTCGGCCGCGACCGGCCATGACGACCGGCTGAGCACGACGAAAACTGCCATCGCCAGCGCCCCGCCAGTGTAGCTGACAAGCGCCGCCCACGACGCCGAATTGAGCGCCGCGCGCAAATCCGCGTTGACCGCGGCCTGGAAAACGATGGAAGCTCCACCGATCACGGCGAATGCCGCTAGTCCCAGGAATTCAACAAGCCCCATGCCCGATCAGCCCCCCCTGGCCGTCCGTTCCTGCGCAGCCCTATTGAGCGTCGCGGCGCATTCCAACCCGATTTCCGACCGGCTCGAAAGCCAACTTTCGGACATCTTGGCTTGCACCTCCGCAGGGGAGCCGATATAGGGATGCCGACCCAACCGGCGTGCCCAAACACGCCGGAATTTGTTTCGGATGCGCCGCGAGGCCTCCGGAACACAAAGCTGGAGCCGCCGGTCGAGATAACCGGACGGACTCAAGCGGGCGCGTAGCTCAGCGGGAGAGCACTACCTTGACATGGTAGGGGTCACAGGTTCGATCCCTGTCGCGCCCACCATCTTCTTCAAGGGTTTAGCCGCCTCACGGCGGATCTGCGAAAAGATGATTTCCACGAAGCCGATTCGGATGACGCCAATCATCCCTATGCTTCGCTTCCGTGAGATCATGATCGTGCCGATCAGACCCGCATGCGAGTTTTCCGCTTGCGCCCTTAGCGATACCGGCGAAACCCCCAGCAAATAGCCCAAGAACCGTTTTACAAATTGCAGTCGTTTCGTTCTTGTCGAGCGTCATGCCCGGTGACCGGCGCAACCGCCGCGATTGCATCGGCCAGCCGCGGCACTCCAACCAGCGAGGCCATGCCATCCGGCACGACCTCAACCAGCGCGGTGCGATCGGGTGCGTCACGCGCTGCTTCGCGCAATGCATCTCCGGCGGTGAGATCCAGCACCGGACGCGTCGTATCGGCGAGCTAATAGGAGAGCGACATCATCAGACCTCCGGAATCGGGCCGCCACCGTTCGGCATCGGCTTGCCGGAATCGCGCCACGCGACCGCGGCATGGAATCCGCGCTGCTCCGCGAACTCCTTGAACCAGCTCCCTTCGGCGGAATGACGCGTGATGCCGTCGAACAGCGTCGCCAGTGTCTGCGTCGACCGCAATCCCATGTTGTCGAGCGCCTGATTGATCATCAGCTTCTGCATGGCGAGGTGGTTCGTCGGCACGCCAGCCATGCGGTCGGCAAGCGCCTCGACACGGGCGTCAAGCTGATCGGCGGGCACCGATTCAAGCACCAGTCCCCACTCGGCGGCGGTGCGGCCGTCGATCTTGTCGCCGGTCAGCAGCATGCGCTTCGCGCGCTCGACGCCGAGACGATAGACCCACATCGCCGTCGTCGGACATCCCCAGATGCGCGCCGGCATGTAACCGATCTTGGCATCGTCGGCCATCACGACCAGATCGCAACTCAGGGCGATATCGCTGCCACCCGCGACGGCATAACCGTGGATCTTGCAGATCGACGGCGTCAGCGAACGGAACAGCGCGAAGAAGTCCTCGGTGTTGCGGCTCATGCCGCGGAAATCGCGCATCGCATCCCAGGAAGCGCTCTCCTGATTCCATTCGCTGTTACGTTCCTCGGCGAACTTCTTGAGATCGTAACCGGCGCAAAATGCGGGACCGTCTCCGGACAGAATGATGACGTGAACGTTCGGATCGGCGTCGGCCTTTTCGACAGCCATGCGGATTTCTCGCGGCATCCGGTCGTCAATCGCGTTCAGGCGATCGGGACGCGACAAGGTAATGTAAGCCTTGCGGTCGCGCGCTTCGTAGCGAAGGGTTTGAAAGTCGGTCATCGAGAGGTGATCCCTAAGTTGAGAGCAAAAGAACTGGCTTGGTGCACAGCCATGACTTCGGGCAAAGCCCAAGGCGGTGCACACGCTTTCGACTGAGGCTGCGGCACGACCGCGCGCGCACGATTGCGCTCGTGCGACATCCCGCTGAAGAGAGAGCGAAAGTGCAGCATGGAACTTCACTCGCCATCGCATAGCGCCGTAACAGGCGGAGCTCGGACGGCTTCGATTTCAGATTGATCCGTTGACAGTCATGTCTGACTGTTAAGTCCGATGATACACAGTCATACCTGACTGTCAACTCGGAAGTGCCGGCGAATGAACGCACCGCACCAGCGGCGTCGATACTTTCAGCAGGGCGGACGATCGGCCGACATTTGCAGAAATCAATCCGACGAGGGTGCGCTTGCCGGCTTCTGATCCAGCAGAATGCGTATCGCCCAGATCCACTCGTCAAGGAGGCGGTTGCGACGCGCACGATTGTTGCGCAGCACGCCTGCCAAAGCGAGGCCGCGCACGAACTCGGTTGTCAGAGCGACAACCGTCGCATAGCCGGGGCGCTCGCGCAGCGGCCCGAACAGATCGCCGACGACCCGTTCGAGATCGCGGCGCGCACGAGTTTCGGCCGCGCGAAGACCTGCACGCAGTCGCGGATCGGTTCGGGCGACGGCCCACAATTCCAACTCGGCAAGATAGGCAGGCTGAGCAAAGGCATCGGCCAGAATACGGGTTGCGCGATCGATCGGATCGGCGTCATCCGCATGCGTAGCCAGCGCGTCGCGCGCAGCGCTCTCATTCCGGCGCACGAGTTCATCGACGGTTGCGGCCAGCAAGTCAGCATGTGTCGGAAAATGATGCAGCAGCGCGCCGCGGCTGACTTCGGCGCGTTGCTGAACCGCAACCGTGGTGGTCGCGCCAGTGCCTTCTTCGACGAGCGACGCAACCGCCGCATCGAGAATCCGCTTGTGTGTCGCTTCATGCTGGGAGGCACGAACAGACAGTCGAGGCTTCTTCTTTATAGCCATGTACATATCTTAGCAGTCATTTATGACTGTAAAGCAAGCTACGTTAAGATGTTTGACTGTCAAGTGCACAGGCGCGCCGATTCCATTTGTATCGTCCGCAGATCGCCGGGCAGGTCCGATCCTATCTGTCGACGGCGCTCGAGGACTTCCTACGCGACATCATCGCCTGGTGTCTCGCCCTGCTCGGCTCTCCTCGCCGTTCGCTGCTTGCAACAAGCGCAAAGTCCGTTTCGAGCGGTAGAGAACTGCTTCGGAGGTGATGGAGAAGACCCGGACTGCCGACGTTGCAGTCACGCGCGATGGCCGACAGCGATGCGCCCCCAAATCCGTGGTCAGCAAAATGCTGCTCCGCGCATCAATAAAATCAAAGCTTTGGATTCTTTGTGATCTGATTAAGGGGTCAAAATTCAATCACTACTCACATGTTGACGCAAACGGACACTCCATAATCTTCGATCAGTGAATAGCCGCGACCGCCGCTAAAGCGATTCATAGTCACCTTATTCGACCGCAAGCTGAATGCGCGGCCGAATAGCAAGCTCGGAAGCCCGCTCAGTTGTTGTAAGCGATATCTTATGACATCATCCCACGGTGCATGTCGCAATATCTTCAGAAGTCTAATGTCACACCACAAATTTGCTTGGGAAAAGCTGTCGGATGAAGAGTTGCTTACGCGCCGCTTGAGCAGTTTGAAGGTCGGCGTGAAAGGCACCTGGCTCGAGGACTGTCTCGCAACTCTGCATGAAGAACTCGAAGAGCGGGGCCTCCGGCTGCGGCCGCATGCATGGATCTCAAGCGAGTGGTTCAGTCCGGCAAATACGCCCGGCATCGCCATTCCTTTTTACCTCACTCATCCTCGTCTGATGAAGATCGAAAGAAAGATGATGCTTGAGGTCGAGGGGGGCACCTGGTCCGAGTGCATGGCAATTCTCCGTCATGAGGCTGGCCACACCGTGCAGCATGCCTATCAGCTACAGCGCCGCCGACGTTGGCAGCAGCTGTTTGGCCTGTCATCCAAACGATATCCGCGCCATTATCGACCCAATCCGGCCAGCCGTCGGTATGTTCAGCATCTTCGACTTTGGTACGCGCAGAGTCACCCAGACGAGGATTTCGCCGAAACCTTCGCGGTGTGGCTGCGACCGAGATCCAACTGGCGAACTCGCTATGCCGACTGGCCGGCGTTGAAGAAGCTCGAATATGTCGATGAACTGATGGGTGAGATTGCCGGCAAACGGCCGCGGCTCACGACGCGGGAGCGCGTCGAGCCCTTGGCTGAACTCGGTCAAACGCTTGCCGAGCACTACCGGACAAAGCAGGCGTTCTACGCTTTCACACCGCCAAAGACCTATGATCGCGATCTTTCCCGGCTGTTCTCCGCCGATCCTCGGCACGCGCGGGCGCAACCGGCATCGAGTTTCATCCG
Organism: Xanthobacteraceae bacterium; assembly: GCA_051954235.1. Taxonomy (GTDB): domain Bacteria; phylum Pseudomonadota; class Alphaproteobacteria; order Rhizobiales; family Xanthobacteraceae; genus 62-47. The sequence goes on along the minus strand of JBQCHY010000060.1, from coordinate 17,893 downwards.
GCGACATCGTGCGTCTATCCGGCAATTGGTCGCACGGTGGACCGGCGAGAACCAGCTGACGCTCGATTCGGTTCTGGATGACATGATCGCTCGCAGTCGCGAGCTCAATCTTCGTGCTGTCGGTTCCGAACGAAAGCTCGTGATGGACTTCACCGTGCTGTTGACGGCCAAGACGATGCATGCACTGTTCGGCCCCTCACGACGCAAATGGATCGCGCTATGAGACGCTTGCGTATCCTCGTGCTCATGCACCCGGACTTCGTGCCGCCGGATTCGACCGACGGATATACCGCGCAGGAAATCAATAAGTGGAAAACGGAGTACGACGTCGTAAGCACTTTACGCGCGGCGGGCCATGACGTTCATCCGCTCGGTGTGCAAGAAGAAATCAAGCCGGTGCGCGATGAGATCGAAGGTTTCAAACCGCATGTCGTGTTCACGCTACTGGAAGAATTTCATTATCAGACTGCGTATGACCAGCACATTGCAAGTTTTCTCGAACTGATGAAAGTCCCTTATACGGGGTGCAATCCTCGCGGGCTCGTGCTGGCACGCGGCAAGGATCTGTCAAAGACGCTGGTGCACCATCGCCGAATAGCGGTCCCGGCTTTCGCCGTGTTTCCGATGCGGCGCAAAGTTAAACGACCGCCGCGTCTGGAGTTGCCGCTGATCGTCAAGAGTCTGAATGAGGATGGATCACACGGCATCTCGCAGGCATCGATTGTCGATACCGACGAGAAGCTTACGGAGCGGGTTGCCTTCATTCACGAACGGGTCGAGACCGCCGCCATCGCCGAGCAATTCATCGATGGTCGTGAGCTTTATGTGAGCGTGCTTGGCAACAATCGACTGAGGACTTTGCCGGTGTGGGAATTGAAGTTTGGAGCCATGGGCGGTGCTCGGCGCATCGCCACTGAGAAGGTCAAGCACGATACCAGTTACCAGGAGCGCATCGGAATCGCGGACGGACCAGCCGAAGACCTAGCACCGGAACTATCCGCCCTCATTCAGCGAACGGCGAAACGCATTTATCGAACACTGGGGCTCGATGGATACGCGCGTATCGACTTTCGTCTTTCGTCCGATGGAACGCCATATTTCATCGAGGCGAATCCCAATCCCGAAATCGCGGAGAGCCAGGAGTTCGCTAAAGCGGCTCGGCATGACGGCCTTGGCTATTCAGATTTATTGCACCGCGTGATAGCTCTGGGAATCAGACGGGCCAAAGCCGGCGTATCCGTGGGTTGAACAAGCAATCTGCTTACTGCCGCGATGACTTGAAAGAGGTCTGAGGATCTCTCTCCACTAAGCTGAGCCGGGGCGTCATATAAACGGCCGTACGCGTGAAAGATCGGCAAGCGCACGAGCTGCTTACCGAGTCTGTCAAGGCAATGGATATCAGGAGAGACCAACCGATTCGACGGCGGGGACGTGATGGTACCGAGCTGCACCGGATCGGCGATAACGACCATGTCGTGCGCAGCGAGTTGGAATGTAAGTCTCGGGTGAGGACCGCGTGGCGGCCAGTTAAGCGGCCTGATCGACTTGCCTGTTGGGTCGGGCCAATTCCACGGCAGCAGCAGTTCGTCGAGATCACGTTCTGGCGTTGAGTATGTTCAGGGGCGAATCCGCACCCCCGTCTCCAAGCTCGCTGGCGGCGTCGAGCACCTTGTCGATGACGGACACGGTCGCGGTATAAACGACTCCCGTCGGCTGACTTGGACGAATCTCCGCCTTCATGCCCTCCTTGATCAAAGGAAAGCCAGCTATCGGCAGGTGAACTTCGACGCGGAGAGGATCGACCTGAGCAATCTTCATGATCTTGGCCTGCTCAAAGACATTCTCGCCCGGCGCCATAATGCGTTTGGTGACGTAACCATTGATGGGACTGACGATCGTGCGCTGAGTCAGGAGGGCGGCAGCACGCTTCATCTCGAGGATCGCAAACTCCCGATCGGTTTCCGTGCGGTGCCGACCATCCCCGCCAACCTCAGATAACGCCTGAAGAACCGTTGGTAGCTGATGCGCGCGAGAGTCTCCTGCCGACCGGATATCTCCAATCCCTCTTTCGCCTCCACCATCTGGTGCAGGCCGCGCTCCCATGAGCGATCGGCCATCACGCGCCCGGTATATTCGTCGACGATGCGGACCCGCTCCTCTTCGACGATGTAGTGCTTGTCGCGCGTATAGAGATGCGCGGCCGCCAGCGCCTGACGCATGATGGCGACAGGACGTGACACATTTGACGGAGCTGCCGCGCAGACGGCCCGTCGGCTTTTCGCGACTCCGGCCTGCAACCTTCAGAATAGATAGCTCGCGGCAAGGACTCCGGTGCTGGTTTATCAGAAGGCCCCGCAGGCGGCAGCGACGTAATAGTCAGAGCCAGCGGCGAACCTCGGCCTTGTAGCGGCGATAGTCGTCGCCGAACTTCGCTTCGAGATAGCGCTCCTCGCGGGCGATTACCTGCGTCTGGATCGCGATCAGCACCAACGGGAGCAAGGCGAGCGCGATCGGCCCGTCGAAGCCGATCGCAAGGCCGGCATAGATAAGCGCCATGCCGAGATACATGGGATTGCGGGTCCACCGATAAGGACCGGTCGTTGCGATGAGGGTCGTTGGCTGCGACGGTGGAATGTTGGTGCCCAGCCGCCGGAACAGCCCTGCCGCCGCAAGCATCGTCGCCGCGCCGGCAACGAACAGCAGCGCGCCCGTCGCGATCAGCAACCGCCAGTCGATGCCGAAAGAGCGCAGGGAGACGAACCGTTCCGCCGCCAACCCCAACAGCAACGCTCCCAGATAGATGAAGGGCGGAGGGAAGCGCACACCCGCACTGTCCGGTTCGACGGCCATGCTCATCCTCCAGTCTGTGCTCTCAAACCATCATCGACTGCTGGGCGAAGATACCCGCCATCGCCCCTTGCCATGATGCCGTAGTGACCGAGGGCATTCCGGGGTTGGCGAGGTCGCCGGCGGCGTAGATGCCGGGCATGCTGGTCTCGCGGCGCTCATCGACCTTGAGGGCGATGCCGCTGGGCGTATCGACGGTGGCGAGGCCCAGTGATTCGTGCAGGCTGGCGGAGGGCTTGTTGCGCGGATGCGCGAACAGGATATCGACCGCGACATCGGGGCCGGTATCGAGCTTGACGGTGGCGCTATGGCCCCCGTGTTGAGCGATCCCGGCGATCCGACCGTCGACGACAGGTGTGTTGCGACGCGCCAGATCGGCCCGGATATCCGGCGGAATGTCGTGACCATCGGCGAAGAGCGTCAACCTGTCGGTCCAATCGCGGAACAGCCTGGCCTGATTGTGCGACTGCCGGCCGGACCAGACGAGGCCCCAATGCTGGCCGGCGACTTCAAAGCCGTCGCAATAGGGGCAGGGCACGATGGCGGTGCCCCAGGCTTCGGCAAAGCCCGGAACAGCAGGTATCTGGTCGACGATGCCATAGCTCAGGATCAGGCGGCGCGCCTTCAAGCCTTCGCCATCGCCGGTGCGGACAGAGAAATTGTCGAGGGCGCCGGAGACGCTATCGGCCCGGGCATTGATCAACCTGATCGTGGGATAGCGCGTCAGCTGCTGCCGCGCCTCGGCCAGGATATCCAGCGGCGGCTTGTGATCGTGGCCGAGCAGGCCATGCGAGTGGCCGGCAAAGCCGTTGCGCGGCAGGCCGGTATCGAGAACGGTGATCTTGCGCCGGGCACGGCCGAGTTGCAGAGCGCCGGCGAGACCGGCAAAGCTGCCGCCAATGATGATGACGTCATCCATGGTGATGGGCTCCGTGTTGTCGTTGGGCTGGTCCCGGCTTGCACATTTAGGATACTATATGGTATCGTAATGCAAGAATTCGGATACTGTCAAGGACTGGAATTGTCGTGACCGAAAACAGCCACGGCCGGCGCGGCCGACCCGCCAACGAGGCGCTTGGCAAAACGATCGTCGACGCTGCGCGCGAACTCTTTGTGGAATTAGGTTTTCAAGCGACGACCCTGGACAAGGTCGCCAAGCGGGCGAAGATATCGAAGCTCAGCATCTATCGACACTTCGAGAACAAGGAGGCGCTGTTCAGCGCGGCCATTGCGGCCCACTGCCATCAGTTTGCACCTCTGGCCCTTTCTGAAGGCGTAGGCGGTTCGGCCGAAGATCAGCTCGTGGCGGCGGGATCATCCCTGCTTCGCACGCTGTTGAGCTCGGACGTCCGCAGCGTCGAGGCCATGATTATGAGCGACAAGACGAACCAAAAGTCGCTAAGCGAGCTCTTTTACGAAGCCGGCCCCGCCCATGTCATGGCCCAAATCGAGGCCCTGTTGCGTCAGATGCACGCGAAGGCGGTATTAAACGTGCCCGATCCTGTACAATCCGCCCGCTTGTTTGCCGCGCTTATCAAAGGATCCGATCTCCTGATGATCGCCCGCTTTGATGAGGCGAGAGCAGAGGACGACAACGAAATCGAATCCTATTGCCAGTCGGCCGTCGCCATGTTCATCGCCGCGCACGGTGGCAACGACCACGCGGGCGGATAGCCTGGACGAGGCCGCAAACGATGCTCGCATTGACATCAACTCGAACAGCGCGCTAACCGGCGGAGTAACCGCTACCCGCATAGAAGCCACTCAAAGCCGATACCGGTGCCTGCGCGGGTAAAAAAGGCCGTTCGACCGGAAGCGATTCGAGCTTTTCTGCCGCCAAACACCGCCATTTGTATGCTTTTTCGTCCGCCGGTTGTTCACCGCTCTTACGTAGGCGTAGTTTCAGTGGTTATCGGCGGCAATAGAGAGCAATCGGCGGAATTTGGCGCGCCCGAAAGGATTCGAACCTCTGACCCCCAGATTCGTAGTCTGGTGCTCTATCCAGCTGAGCTACGGGCGCGCAGGGTGCAGACCGCACAGGCGAGGCCTGCGAACCGGTTGCATCGACCTCGGACGGCCAAAGGCGTCGCGAAGCGCGCCATAGCTACCGGCTTAGGATCGGCTTGGCAAGGTCTCCAGCCAACCAAAAACCGCTCTTTTGGACCCCGCCGTTCAGAGCAATGCGCACACAAGGTGGCTGGGCGGTTTCATCGGCATGAAATCCCGTTGGAAGTGTCAGCGCGGGCTGCGTCCAAAGGCTGCGACCGGCGTCCGAATTCAACCGCAGGGCTCTGATGGAATTCGAAATCCGGATTCTATCTTATTGTCTCGAAACGGGTTCTTCGAACTTGCCGTCATCACCACCTCACGAAGGGCATTGAAGTCCCATGTCGCCGGCGACGTCTCAGGCCCTGATCCGCTCCCCGCGCAGGGTCGCCAATTCCACCGGCCGGTCGGGAATGGCGATGCGGAAGGTGGCGCCGATGGTGCCCTCGACCAGATGGATGTCGCCGCCATGAGCGCGCACCAGTTCGGCGGCGATCACCAGTCCCAGGCCGGTACCCCCGGCGCGATCCGAAGCCTGAAACGCCTCGAACAGATGATTGCGCGCCTTCTGCGGGACGCCCGGTCCGGTATCGGACACTTCGATCACCGCTACCGTGCCTTCGCGACGCCCGGTAATGCGGATCTGCTGAGTGGCGGTGTCGCTTTCCGGCTGGCTTTCGAGCGCCTGCTTGGCGTTGCGGACCAGATTGAGCAGCACCCGGAACAACTGGTCGGGGTCGGCATCGATGGTTAGCCCGCGTTCGATAGCATTGATCCAGCCGATCGATACCGGCGCTGCGGCCTGCGTCCCAAGCCCCGCCGATTCGCGCACTTCATTGACGATCGGCTCGACCAGGATCATGCGACGGTCGGGAGCTGCTTCCTGCGCGCGACCATAAGATAGTGTCGATTGACACAACGCGATGGCCCGCTCCAGCGACCGCACCAGTTTCGGCGCAAAGCGCTGCACCCGCGGCTCCGGCACACTGGCGAGCTGATCGGAAATCAACTGCGACGAGGCCAACAGATTGCGCAGGTCATGATTGATCTTGGAAACCGCGAGGCCCAGTGCCGCCAGCCGGCTCTTTTGATGGAGCATCGACACCAGATCGCGCTGCATGTCCGACAACTCGCGTTCCGCGACTCCGATTTCGTCGCCGCGCTCCGTGGGCACGATGATGCGCGCCGAGCTTTCCGGGTTCTGGTGGAATCCGACGAGATTGGCCGTCAACCGCCGCATCGGGCGCACGAACAGATAATGCAGGGCGAAATAGACCAGTGCCGCCGTCAAAATTGCGATGCCGAGCGAGAACAGCAGCAGATTGCCGGAGAACCGGTACATCGCCCGCCGCAGCGGCAGTTCGTCGATCACCACTTCGATGAACTGCGCGCCATTGGGCGCCGGGCCGATGACGCGGATGGTTTCGTTGCCGCGCTCGAGCATCGTTTCGAAGGCACCGACGATGGCTTCCCACGCGGTCATCTCGCGCATGTCGACATCGTGGTCGACCGCGGACGGCAGGTTGGCGCTGGCGAGCAGCCGGCGCTGCTGGCCCATCTTGATGGCCACCGCACGCGCGCCGATGCTGTCGAGGATTTGCCGCGCCAGCGATTCCGGCACCATGCCGCTCGGCGCGAAGTCGAGCACAAAGGCAGCCGTGTTGGCCGCGGCGATGCGATCGTTGAGGCGATTCATTCGGAAATTGGCGATCGCGGGCACGTAGATCAGCACCTCCGCGATCATCACCAGCGGAATCGTCAAAAGCAGCAGCTTTCCTGACAGGCCAAGCCGGCCCTGCGGCACCACCCGCGATGGCTCCACGCGCAACCGCTCGCTGGCCTGCGGCACAATATCCACCGGAGACGTCATTCGTAAAAAGACCCGCCGAAACCTGACGCGAAGGTTAGAATTCGACCACGCACCGGGTCAAATGACCGATCCGTCATCTTATACCGATGCAATTCAAGATGAAATTGCCCCGAGGCAGGGTCATGTCGGATTCGGGTGGCGGTGTTGTTCCGACACTCCTTCCGCTGCCGTTCCCAACCCGCGCGCAATCCGCAGGGAAACGTTGACGAAAACGGACTGCTCCCGTATAAGCCGCGCCAATTGTCCGCGATCGCCCGGCTTGTCCGGGCGCGGCTCTTTGGGGGCCGAAAACGGCCCGCTTCGGGCTCGGAATCGTGGATTTACCTCATTTATCGGCGAATTGCCCGGTCAGCGGAGAACGGACCCGTGAAGCGGACTTATCAACCCAGCAAACTGGTGCGCAAGCGCCGTCACGGTTTTCGCGCACGTCTGGCGACCACGGGCGGCCGCAAGGTCCTCGCCGCACGGCGTGCTCGGGGACGGAAGCGCCTGAGCGCCTGAGCGGGCCTTCGCGAGGCCCCTGTTATGGATCGATTGAAACGGCGGGTGGACTTTCTCGCCGTGGCGGGCGGGGCACGTATGACGAGCCCCGCTTTTGTCGTGCAACGGCGCACGCGCGAAGACACCGGGCCGGTGCGGATCGGCTTCACTGTTTCGAAAAAGGTCGGCACTGCCACGGAACGCAACCGCGTTCGCCGCAGGCTTCGCGAATTGGTGAAGCAGGTGGGCGCTCTATCTATGCGACCGCACAGCGATTATGTGCTAGTCGGCCGGCGCGGTGCATTGCATCGCGGCTTTGCGACGATGCTCGACGACTTGCGCCTGGCTCTCCATCGCCTCGACCGGCCATCGCCGGAACGTTCGTGACGTAACCATCCTTGCGCCCGACGGATCCCCTTCGCCCCGTCACCTCGCAACCTGAACCGAATGACGAGACCAGAACGATGACCGACAATCGCAACACCATTATCGCCGTCATCCTGTCTGGTCTGGTGCTGATCGGCTGGCAGTATTTCTTCAACATCCCGCAGATGGAAAAGCAGCGCGCCGCCGAGCAGGCGCAAAGCGAACTGGCGAAGGCCAACAAGACCACGCCCGCCACCGCGACTCCGGCGGGATCATCATCCACTCCCGCCACACCGGGCGCCGCGCCGACGACACCGAGCGTCAATCAACCGACGACGACCGCGATCGTCAGCCGCGATGCCGCCATTTCCGGATCTCCGCGCGTCAAGATCGAAACCCCGCGCCTCGCCGGCAGCGTCTCCCTGAAGGGCGCGCGGATCGACGATCTGTCGCTGGTGCAATATCGCGACACGGTTGATCCGAAATCGCCGGCAATCGTGCTGTTCTCCCCGTCCGGCACCGCCGAACCTTACTACGCGGAGTTCGGCTGGGTCGCCGCGAGCGGATCGAGTGTCAAGATTCCCGATCAGAACACCGTGTGGCAGCAGGACGGCAGCGGAAACCTGACGCAGGATCATCCGGTCACGCTGAAATGGGACAACGGCGAAGGCGTGACCTTCCGCCGGACCATCGCCGTGGACGATCATTACCTGTTCTCGATCAAGGACGAAGTCGTCAATTCCGGCAGCGCCCCGGTGACGCTGTATCCGTTCGCGCTGATTTCGCGCCACGGCACCCCGCAGGTCTCCGGCTATTACATCCTGCATGAAGGCCTTGTCGGCTACCTCGGCGACCAGGGCTTGCAGGAATACAGCTACAAGAAGATCGCCGAGAGCAAATCGGTCAACTTCAAGGTCACCAACGGCTGGCTCGGCATTACCGACAAGTACTGGGCCTCGGCACTGCTGCCGCAGACCGACGCCGCGTTGCAGGCGCGCTTCTCGTCGCAACTGCTCGGCACCACGCAGACCTATCAGACCGACTATCTGGAAAATCCGCAGACCATCGCACCGGGCGCGACCGGCGGCACCAGCACGCGGCTGTTCGCCGGCGCCAAGGAAGCCAAGGTCGTCGGCCTGAATTTCCCGCTCGACAGTTTTGGCGGCTACAACAAGCAGCTCGGGCTCAATCACTTCGACCTGCTGATCGACTGGGGATGGTTCTACTTCATCACCAAGCCGATGTTCCTGGTCCTCGACTTCTTCTTCCACCTGTTCGGCAACTTCGGCGTCGCCATTCTGCTGGTGACGGTGCTGGTCAAGCTGGTGTTCTTCCCGCTCGCCAACAAATCCTACGCGTCGATGGCGAAGATGAAGGCTCTGCAGCCGCAACTCGCCGCGCTGAAGGAACGCTTCCCCGACGACAAGATGAAGCAGCAGCAGGAGATGATGGCGATCTACAAGAAGGAGAAGATCAATCCGGTCGCCGGCTGTCTTCCCGTCGCCTTGCAGATCCCGGTGTTCTTCTCGCTCTACAAGGTGCTGTTCGTCACCATCGAAATGCGGCATGCGCCGTTCTTCGGCTGGATCAAGGACCTATCGGCGCACGATCCGACCAACCTTTTCAATCTGTTCGGTCTCCTGAGCTTCGACCCGACCCAACTGCCGGTGATCGGGCATTATCTCGCGCTCGGACTGTGGCCGATCATCATGGGCATCACGATGTGGTTCCAGATGAAGCTGAACCCGACGCCGCCTGACCCGACGCAGAAGATGATCTTCGACTGGATGCCGCTGATCTTCACCTTCATGCTGGCCTCGTTCCCGGCCGGTCTGGTGATCTACTGGGCCTGGAACAACCTGCTCTCGGTCTTGCAGCAGAGCTACATCATGCGGCGCAACGGCGTGAAGATCGAGTTGTTCGACAACGTGAAGGCCACCTTCGCGGGATCGAAGAAAGCGACATAGCGGGTTATTTGGCCGTTGTGCCTCGTCATGCCCGGCTTTATGCCGGGCATCCACGTCTTGGAAACGACACAGGTTCAAAGACGTGGATGGCCGGGATCATAGGCGAGCGAAGCGACGCCGTTCTTTGAACGGCTATGCCCGGCCATGACAACGGAGAGGTCAACGATCCTCAGTATCTCACCACGAGAAGCAGCCCGACATAATCTCCTCTGGATCATCGCCGCATGAATGCCGACAACGACAGAGACCTGATCGAAGCCGGCCGCAAAGTGTTTGCCGGCGACTGGCGGTTCTTCTGGGCCTCGCCGTCGATCGAGACGCTGCCGCCGATGGTCGGCGTCGAGGTCGCTTTCGCCGGACGCTCCAACGTCGGCAAATCGAGTCTCATCAACGGGCTGACCGGCCGCAACGCGTTGGCACGCACGTCGCACACGCCAGGTCGCACGCAGGAACTGATCTTCTTCGAAGGCCCGAAGACCTGCGATCTGCGTTTGGTCGACATGCCCGGCTACGGCTACGCGCAGGCAGCGAAAACCAAGATCGCATCGTGGACCACGCTGATCCACAAATTCCTGCAAGGCCGCAGCAATCTGGCGCGCATCTACGTGCTGATCGATTCACGCCATGGCATCAAGGACGTCGACGCCGAAATTCTGAAGATGCTGGACCGCTCCGCCGTCAGCTATCAGATCGTCCTCACCAAGGCCGACCAGATCAAGGCGGGTGAACTTGCCTCGCGGATCGAGACGACGCTCGCGGCGCTCAAGACGCACCCGGCGGCATTTCCCGAGATCATCGCGACGTCATCGCGCAGCGGCATGGGCATGCCCGAACTTCGCGCGGCCATGATGCGCCTGCTGGCGGAACGCGGCGCATGACCCCGAGTGACATCGCACGCGGGCTGATCGTCTGCGCCGGCATCATGGGCGCGGCCGGGGTGGCGCTCGCCGCGGCCGGCGCTCACCTGCCGGATGCGGTAAGGCTCAGTACCGCGGCCTTGATGCTGTTGCTGCATGCCGTCGCCATCCTCGGCGCGGCGGCGCTGGCGGAGCGCGGAATGACCCAGCCGATGCTCGGCCTCATCGCCGGCGCCGGCTTCGTGCTCGGCGCCAGCCTGTTCGCAGGCGATCTTGCCGCACGCTTCTTCGCCGAACGCGGCCTGTTCCCGCGTGCCGCACCAACCGGCGGCGTCCTCCTGATGCTGAGCTGGCTGCTGCTCGCCATCGCGGCGATGTGGCCGCGCAAGGGCTGACCGCAGATACCTTCATTGCGGATTTTGTCATGACGCCGCCGTGGCGAAATGCTAGCCAGTGGCCAGCTATTGCCAGCACGAGCCTTGTCCCGAGAGCCTTGTCCCGAGAGCCTTGCCGATGACCAATCCCGCCGCCCCCACCGCTTCCGAAATCACGCCGAGCGATCAGGCCCGCATCCTGTCCGAAGCGCTGCCGCATATGCAGCAGTACGACGAGGAAACCATTGTCATCAAATACGGCGGACACGCCATGGGCGCCGAGCATCTCGCCAAGGCGTTCGCGCGCGACATCGTGCTCTTGGAGCAGACCGCCATCAACCCGGTGGTGGTGCACGGCGGCGGCCCGCAGATTGCCACCATGCTGCAACGGCTCGGCATCAAGTCTGAATTCGCCGCCGGCCTGCGCATCACCGACGCCGCCACCATCGAGATCGTCGAGATGGTGCTGGCCGGTTCGATCAACAAGCAACTGGTCGGCTACATCAACGAAGCCGGCGGCAAGGCCGTCGGGCTGTGCGGCAAGGACGGCAACATGGTGACCGCGTCGAAGGCGACGCGCAGCATGGTCGATCCGGATTCCCACATCGAGAAGGTGGTCGATCTCGGCTTCGTCGGCGAACCGGAAAAGGTCGACCTGACCTTGCTCAATCAGTTGATCGGCCACGAACTGATCCCGGTGCTGGCGCCCTTGGCGACGTCCGCCAGCGGCCAGACCTTCAACGTCAACGCCGACACCTTCGCAGGCGCCGTCGCCGGCGCGCTGAAAGCCAAACGCCTGTTGCTTTTGACCGACGTGCCGGGCGTGCTCGACAAATCCAAGAAGCTCATCCCCGAGCTTTCGGTGAAGGACGCGCGCAAGCTGATCGCCGACGGCACCATCTCCGGCGGCATGATCCCGAAGGTCGAAACCTGCATCTATTCGCTGGAACAGGGCGTCGAGGGCGTCGTCATCATCGACGGCAAGACCTCGCACGCCGTGCTGCTCGAACTGTTCACCAATCAGGGCACCGGCACGCTGATCCATAAATGACCGACGTCCCGGCCAACGCACGCACGTTCACCCACGTCGATACGTGGGTGTTCGATCTCGACAACACGCTGTATCCGCATCACGTCAATCTGTGGCAACAGGTCGACGCGCGGATCGGCGCGTATATCGGCAACTTCCTGAAGGTCGATGCCGTCGAGGCGCGGCGCATTCAGAAGGACTACTACAAGCGTTACGGCACCAGCATGCGCGGCATGATGACGGAGCACGGCGTCTCCGCCGACGATTACCTCGCTTATGTTCACGAGATCGATCACTCGCCGCTGGAGCCGAACCCGGCGATGGGCGAAGCCATCGCCCGCCTGCCCGGCCGCAAATTGATCCTCACCAACGGCTCAACTGATCACGCCGGCAAGGTGCTGGCGCGTCTCGGCTTCCCGGAGTATTTCGAGGCGGTGTTCGACATCGTCGCCGCCGACCTTGAGCCGAAGCCTGCGCCGCGGACCTACCAGCGTTTCCTCGATCTGCATCGAGTCGACCCCGCGCGCTCCGCGATGTTCGAGGACCTGGCGCGCAACCTCGTGGTGCCGCACGACCTCGGCATGACCACCGTGCTGGTGGTTCCGGACGGTACCCGCGAAGTGATCCGCGAGGACTGGGAGATGGAGGGCCGCGACGCGCCCCACGTCGACCACGTCACCGACAACCTGACCGGCTTCCTCGCGAAACTCAGTACAACATAGGTTTCTCGTCATGCCCGGGCTTGTCCCGGGCATCCACGTCTTTCTTTCGATTTTATCAGATAAGGCGTGGATGGCCGGGACAAGCCCGGCCATGACCCTGTATTCTTGACTCCTCGCCTCAAATCCCGAAAACAGGCGGTCTCACAATTGGCCCATCTCGCTTAAGGAATTCCGATGTCTCTCGCCTCGCTCGAATCCACCATCAATGGCGCTTTCGATGCGCGCGACACCGTCACCGCCGCCACCAAGGGCGAGGTGCGCGAGGCTGTCGATCAGGCGCTGGACTTGCTCGACAAGGGCGAGGCGCGGGTGGCTGAACGCGAGGCCAGCGGCAAGTGGCATGTCAACCAGTGGCTGAAGAAGGCCGTGCTGCTGTCGTTCCGGCTCAACGACATGAGCCCGATCCAGGGCGGCCCCGGCGGCGCATCGTGGTGGGACAAGGTGCCGTCGAAGTTCGAGGGTTGGGGCGAGAACCGCTTCCGTGACGCCGCGTTCCGCGCGGTACCGGGCGCCATCGTCCGCCGCTCCGCCTTCATCGCCAAGAACGTCGTGCTGATGCCGTCCTTCGTCAATCTCGGCGCTTATGTCGACGAGAGCACCATGGTGGATACCTGGTCGACGGTCGGCTCCTGCGCCCAGATCGGCAAGCGCGTGCATATTTCCGGCGGCGTCGGCATCGGCGGCGTGCTCGAGCCGTTGCAGGCGGGCCCCGTGATCGTCGAGGACGATTGCTTCATCGGCGCGCGCTCGGAAGTCGCCGAAGGCGTCATCGTGCGCAAGGGTGCGGTGCTGGCCATGGGCGTCTTTCTCGGTGCGTCGACCAAGATCGTCGATCGCGAGACCGGCGAAACCTTCATCGGCGAGGTGCCGGAATACGCCGTCGTGGTACCGGGCTCGCTGCCGGGTAAGCCGCTGAAGAACGGCCAGCCGGGCCCCTCCACTGCTTGCGCGGTGATCGTCAAGCGCGTCGACGAGCGCACTCGCTCCAAGACCAGCATCAACGAACTGCTGCGCGACTAGTGGAGCTCAGACGCTGATGAGCAGGGACGCCCTCAGCATCACCCGCGAACTGATCCGTTGCCCGTCGGTGACGCCCGCCGATGCAGGCGCACTCGGTGTGCTTGAGGCGCATCTCAAGTCCGCCGGTTTCGAAGTACACCGCGTCACGTTCAGCGAGCCGGGCGCTGCCGACATCGACAATCTTTATGCGCGGATCGGCAAAGGCGCACCGCACATCGCCTTTGCCGGCCATACTGACGTCGTGCCTCCCGGTGATGAGACGGCATGGACGCAAGGCGCGTTCTCCGGCAACGTCAAGGACGGCTATCTCTACGGGCGCGGCGCGGTCGACATGAAAGGCGGCATCGCGTGCAGCGTCGCCGCGACGTTGGATTATCTTGCCGCGCATGACGGCAAGCCGCCGGGTGACGGCTCGATCTCCTTCATCATCACCGGCGACGAGGAAGCGATCGCCGTCAACGGCACCGTCAAGCTGATGCAATGGCTCGATGCGCGCGGCGAGAAATTCGACCATTGCGTACTCGGCGAGCCGAGCAACGTCGAGGAGATGGGCGACTGCATCAAGGTCGGCCGCCGCGGCTCGCAGTCCGGCACCTTGATCGTGGACGGGGTGCAGGGCCATGTCGCCTATCCGCACCGTGCCACTAATCCGATCCCTGACATCGCGACGCTGATCACCGCGCTCGACAGCGAGCCGGTGGACCACGGCAGCACGCACTTTCAGGCGTCGAACCTCGAGTTCACCTCGGTCGACGTCGGCAATCCCGCCAGCAACGTGATCCCAGCGCGGGCTTCGGCCAAATTCAACATTCGCTACAACGATCATCACACGCAGGCGTCGTTACGCGAACTGGTCGAGACGCGGATGATCAAGGCCTGCGGCAACCGCATCCGCGCGCGGATCGAGTGGGAGCCGTCCAACGCCGACGTCTTCATCACGCAACCGGGCACCTTCACCGATCTCGTGGTCGCGGCGATCGATGACGTGACCGGCCGCAAGCCCGATCTCAACACCGGCGGCGGCACATCGGATGCGCGCTTCATCACGCACTATTGCCCCGTGATCGAGTTCGGCCTCGTCGGCCAGACTATGCATCAGATCGACGAACGCACCCCGGTCAGCGACCTTGAGAAGCTGACGCGAATCTATCGCGGCATTCTGGACCGCTATTTCGCATGAGCGGCAAGATTCTCGTTCTCACCGCCATCGACGATGAATTGGCCAAGACACGCGCGCCGGAAGGCGTCGAGGTGATCTATACCGGTGTCGGCAAGGTCAACGCCGCGAGCGCGGCGACGCTGGCACTGCTGGTGCTACGGCCGTCGCTGGTGATCAACTACGGCACCGCCGGAAAAATCAACGAAGGCCTGCGCGGGCTCGTGGAAGTCGCGCATGTCATCCAGCGCGACATGATCGCCGAACCGTTGGCGCCGCGCGGCCGCACGCCGTTCGGCGCGGAATTCGACCGTTTGTCGTCAGGACGGGACGGCGTGATCTGCGGCACCGGCGACAGCTTCGTCACCACCACCGATCCATGGCTCGTCGAGAAGGCCGTCGATATCGTCGACATGGAATTATATGCCATCGCCCATGTCTGCCAGCGCCACAGCATTCCGTGGCGCGCCTTCAAGTTCATCACCGACGACGCCAACGACTTCGCCGCCGAACACTGGACCGCCAACGTCGCCGACGGGCAGGACCTGTTCTGGGATGCGATGAGCAAATTGACGACGTGACTCTCGGTCATCGTCCGCGAAGGCGGACGATCCAGTACTCACCAGCCCATCGGTTCTTCAAAGTATTCGCGCCATGGAATACTGGATGCCCGCCTGCGCGGGCATGACGCCCTATCATGGAGATGCGATCCCGGGATACAGATCAGTCCAATCGGGATTGGACTCTTCGATCAGCCGGATTTTCCAGCTCCGATTCCATTTTTTCAGTTGTTTCTCGCAGCGGATGGCGTTTTCGGGATCGCCGAAGCATTCGAAATATACGAGTCTGCCCACGCCGTAGCGTCGCGTAAAACCCTCGACGAGCTTCTCGCGATGTTCGTAAGTGCGGCGGATGAGATCGTTGGTCACGCCGACATACAGCGTACCACCAATCTCATTTGCGAGAATGTAGACGTAGAAACTCCCTCGCCCCATCGCTGAAGTTTCGGGATCCTGGGTCGTTCGGTCAAGCCGGACGACGACGCTTCGGCCAGAATCCATTCAGTCGTAGTCGACCCGCACCAGATAGAGCCCGTCCGGCGGTGCGACCGGGCCGCAGGCGCGACGATCCCGCGCATCCAGCGCGCCGCGCAAATCGTCCGCGCTCCAACGGCCTTCACCGACCCACACCAGCGAGCCGACCATCGAGCGCACCTGACTGTGCAGGAACGACCGCGCGGAGGTGACGATCTCGACCTCATCGCCGTAGCGCGCAACGTCGAGCTGATCGAGCGTCTTCTCCGGCGACTTCGCCTGGCACTCGGTATCGCGAAACGTTGTGAAGTCGTGCTTGCCGAGCAGGCGTTGCGCCGCGGCGTGCATCGCATCAGCATCGAGCGGACGCGGTACCCGCCAGACCTTGCCGGTCTCAATAGCGAGATTGGCGCGACGATTGACGATGCGATAGCGATAGTGGCGACGGATCGCCGAGAAGCGCGCCTCGAACGTCTCCGGCACCACGTCCGCCGCCAGCACGCCGATCGGCAGCGGCCGCAGATGCGCGTTCAGCCCGTCGCGAAAACGGCCGGGGGGCAGCACCTTTTCAATATCGACATGCGCGACCTGCCCCAGCGCATGTACGCCGGCATCGGTGCGGCCCGCACCATTCACGCGGGCAGGCGTGCCGTTGATCGCAACAACCGCGTCTTCCAGCGCGCCTTGAATGGAAAGCTGGTTGTCCTGAATTTGCCAGCCGCAGAACGGCCCGCCGTCATATTCGATGATGAGCCGATAGCGCGGCATCAGGCAAACCGCAGCGGCGGCTTGAGCGGCGTACCGCGCAGGAAATCGGCAGCCTTCATCGGCGCCTTGCCGGCGCGCTGCACCTCGATGAGGCGGATCGCGCCGTCGCCGCAAGCAACCGTCAGCCGATCGTCAAGCAAGGTGCCGGGTTCGCCTGAACCCGTGGCCATTTCACAACGCAGGATTTTCAGCCGAACAGCATCGCCATCGAGCGGCAGTTCGGTCCACGCACCGGGAAACGGCGACAGGCCATGGATGTGTCGCAGCACATCATGCGCCGGCTTGCGCCAGTCGATCTGCGCCTCGGCCTTGTCGATCTTCGCGGCGTAGGTGACGCCCTGCTCGCTTTGCTTGACGAGTTGCAGCCCGCCGCGCTCCAGCGCGCCCATTGCCCGCACCATCAGATCGGCACCGAGCGGGGCCAGCGCGTCGTGCAGATCGGCGGCCGTCATCGCATCGGTGATCGGAAGCCGCTCGGCCATGGCAACGTCGCCGGTGTCGAGGCCGGCGTCCATCTTCATCACCATCACGCCGCTTTCGCGATCGCCCGACATGATCGCGCGATTGATTGGTGCGGCGCCGCGCCAGCGCGGCAGCAGCGACCCATGCAGATTGAAGCAACCGAGCGCCGGCGCATCGAGAATCGCCTGTGGGAGGATCATGCCATAGGCCACCACCACCGCGGCATCGGCCTGATGCGCTACGAATTCGGCGAGCGCCTCCGGCGTCTTCAGCGTCTTCGGCGTCAGCACCGGAATGCCGAGCTGCTTCGCCTCGAGCGCAACCGGCGTCTCTTGCAGCTTCATGCCGCGCTTGGCGGGTTTGGGTTCGCGGGTATAGACCGCGACGATTTCGTAGCCGTGCGCCGCCAGTTCCAGCAGCGTCGGCACCGCGAAGTCGGGCGTACCCATGAAAATCAAGCGTAGCGACATAGGTCACCCGATGACGGTTTTGTCGGGACCAAATATGCATCGCACTCATCCGCGTTCCCTCCCCCCTTGTGGGGGAGGGTCAGGGAGGGGGGCCCAGCAATCATGCGAGCGCCACCCCCACCCCTAACCCCTCCCCACAAGCGGGAGGGGAACATGCACTGCGCCCCTCTCACCGATCTTCGCGCAACCGCGAGAAGTTTTCACAGCGCCTTGTTGCTGTCCTTCGCCTTGTCGGCATCGACATAAACCTGCGCGCCCATGTCCAGGAACTTCTTGGACATCTGCTTCATGCCCTCTTCGGCGGTCAGCGCTTCGCCGGCGACCGCGCGCTTTTGCGGATCGTTGAGCGTGGCGGCATAGTCGCGCACGTCCTGGGTGATCTTCATCGAGCAGAATTTCGGCCCGCACATCGAGCAGAAATGCG
>JBQCHY010000059.1:0-24173 GCA_051954235.1 Xanthobacteraceae bacterium | reverse complement strand
TAAATGGATTGGCTTTATGTGTAAATACTATACACCATCCCACTTAATGTGACGCGGCGCACCCACACCGTCTTCAGGCCCGGGATTGTCCGGGGAATCCACGTTCTTTCTGAAACTTATCAAGAAGGCGTGGATGGCCGGGACAAGCCCGGCCATGACGGAAAGCAACTCGCTGAGTTGCGTGGCGACCTTACGCCGCCTTCTTTTCCAGATCGGCCTTCCATTCGCCCTTGGAGGCGAGGCCGTTCATGTGGGCGCGGTGGGTGAAGGCCTGCTGGCCGGCGCCGAGGTTTTCCGCCTTGCCCGACCATGCCTTCTGCGGCGCGGCTTGCAGCGCGCGGCCGTAGGAGAAGGTCAGATTCCACGGCAGGCCGCCGATCTTGTTCATGGCGTCGAGATGGGCGGTCGCTTCCTCGTCGCTCTGGCCGCCGGAGAGGAAGGCGATGCCCGGCACCGCCGACGGCACGCATTCCTTCAAGAGCTTCACGGTCTTCTCGGCGACGGCTTGCACATTGGCGCGATCCTTCGCCTTCTTGCCGGAGATCGCCATGTTCGGCTTCAGGATCATGCCTTCGAGCGCGACCTTCTGGTAATACAGCTCCTGGAAGGTCTCCTTGAGCACGAACTCGGTCACCTCGTAGCAGCGCTCGATCGAGTGATCGCCGTCCATCAGCACTTCCGGCTCGACGATCGGCACGATCTGCGCCGCCTGGCACAGCGCGGCGTAGCGCGCCAGCGCGTGGGCATTGGTGCGCACGGCGGTGTAGCTCGGGATGCCCTGTCCGATATCGATCACCGCGCGCCATTTCGCGAAGCGCGCGCCCTGCTTGTAGTAATCGGCGAGGCGGGCGGCGAGCTTGTCGAGGCCGACGGTGATCAGTTCACCGGGGCAGCCCGGCAGCGCCTGCGTGCCTTCGTCGACCTTGATGCCGGGGATCGCGCCGGCCTGCTCGATCAGCTTGACCAGCGGCGTGCCGTCCTTCGCCTTCTGCCAGATGGTTTCGTCGTAAAGGATCACGCCGGAAATGTACTTCGACATCGCGTCCTTGGAGCGGAACAGCATCTCGCGATAGTCGCGGCGGTTGTCTTCGGTGGATTCGACGTTGATGGCGTCGAAGCGCTTCTTGATGGTGCCCGAGGATTCGTCGGCGGCAAGAATGCCCTTGCCGGGGGCCACCATGGCCTGTGCGACTTTGTTGAGGTCAGCGAGGTTCATCGAGGTCTCCTGCATGCGTCTGGTATGAAATGAGAGCGTTAGCGTCGAAACTGAAAAGCGCGGAATGCGTTCCGCGATCGTTAGCCCGTGCCGCTGACCGCCATTCAAGACGGTCTTCGCGGCAAGGGCAGGGCGCTTATTTGGCGCGCAACACCTCGACCCCCGGCAGCGGCTTGCCTTCCATCCATTCGAGGAAAGCGCCGCCCGCGGTCGAGACGTAAGTGAAATCGCCGCCGACACCGGCATGGTTTAACGCCGCGACGGTGTCGCCGCCGCCGGCCACCGACACCAGCTTGCCGAGCTTGGTGCGCTGCGCGGCGTATTTCGCTGCGACCACGGTGCCGCGGTCGAACGGCGTCAGTTCGAACGCGCCGACCGGACCGTTCCACACCAAGGTCGCGGCGTCGTCGATGGCGGCATGAATGCGTTCGATCGATTGCGGGCCGACATCGAGGATCATGCCGTCGGCGGGGATGGCGTCGAGGCCGTAAGCGTGCGACGGCGCGTTGGCCTCGAAATGATAGGCGACCACCGCATCCACCGGCAGGATGATGGCGCAATTGGCGGCCTCCGCCTTTTCCAGAATGCGCAGCGCGGTCGGGGCGAGATCCTTCTCGGCCAGCGACTTGCCGACATTGATGCCCTGCGCGTGCAGGAAGGTGTTGGCCATGCCGCCGCCGATCACCAGCGCGTCGACCTTCTTCACCAGATTTTCGAGGAGGTCGATCTTGGTGGAAACCTTCGCGCCGCCGATGATGGCGATCACCGGCTTCTTTGGGGCGTCCAGCGCCTTGTTCAGCGCATCGAGTTCGGCCTGCATGGTGCGGCCGGCATAGGCCGGCAGCTTGTGGCCGAGGCCCTCGGTCGAGGCGTGGGCGCGATGCGCGGCGGAAAATGCGTCGTTGACCCAGAGGTCGCCGAGCTTCGCGAGTTGCGCGACGAATGCCGGATCGTTCTTTTCCTCTTCCCTATGGAAGCGGGTGTTCTCGAGACACAGGATGTCGCCGTCCTTCATCGCGGCGACAGCCTTCTCGGCCGGCTCGCCGATGCAGTCGTCGGCGAAGGCGACATTGCGCTTGATGACCTTCGCCAGTTCGGCGGCGACGGGTTTCAGCGAATCCTTGGCGTCGCGGCCCTTGGGCCGGCCGAAATGCGCCAGCAGGATCACCTTGCCGCCCTTGTCGGAAATTTCCGTGATCGTCGGCGCGATGCGCTCGATCCGCGTCGTGTCGGTGACGCGGCCGTTGTCCATCGGCACGTTGAGGTCGACGCGCACCAATACGCGTTTGCCCTTCACGTCGGCGTCGTCGAGGGTGCGGAAGGATTTGGTCATGGCGGCGTGTCCCGGACGCGGTGCAGCGTGTAACGGTGCACCGCAGAGCCGGGACCGTCACGATGTGGAATGGTCCCGGGTCTGCATCGCAGCACTTCGTGCCGCGCCGCGCCCGGGACACGTTATCGTCGTCTCAGATCAGCTTGCCCATCGCGACGGCGGTGTCGCCCATGCGGTTGGAGAAGCCCCATTCGTTATCGTACCACGACAGTACGCGCAGCAGCGTGCCGTTCATCACCTTGGTCTGGTCGAGGTGGAAGGTCGACGAGTGCGGATCGTGGTTGAAGTCGATCGAGACGTTGGGCTGGTCGGTGGTGCCGAGAATGCCCTTCAGCTCCTGCGACGCGGCGCGCTTCATCGCTTCGTTGATGTCCTTCGCGGTCGTCTCCTTCTTGGCGACGATCTTGAGATCGACCACCGAGACGTTTGGCGTCGGCACGCGGATCGCGACGCCGTCGAGCTTGCCTTTCAACTCCGGCAGCACCAGGCCGATCGCCTTGGCGGCGCCGGTCGAGGTCGGGATCATCGACATCGCCGCCGCGCGGCCGCGATAGAGATCCTTGTGCATGGTGTCGAGCGTCGGCTGGTCGCCGGTGTAGGCGTGGATCGTGGTCATGAAGCCGGTCTCGATGCCGACCAGATCGTTGATGACCTTGGCGACCGGCGCCAGACAGTTGGTGGTGCAGGAGCCGTTCGAGACCACGAGGTGGTCGCGGGTCAGCTTGTCGTGGTTGACGCCGTAAACCACCGTCATGTCGGCGCCGTCGGCCGGAGCCGAGACCAGCACGCGCTTGGCGCCCGCGGTGAGGTGGGCGGAGGCCTTGTCCTTGGCGGTGAAGATGCCGGTGCATTCCATTGCGATGTCGACGCCGAGGTCCTTCCACGGCAGCTTCGACGGGTCGCGCTCGGCGGTGACCTTGATCTTGTTGCTGCCGATCACGATGGAGTCGCCCTCGACCTTCACCTCGTGCGGGAAGCGGCCGTGGACGGAATCGAAGCGCAGCAGGTGGGCGTTGGTCTCGACCGGTCCGAGATCGTTGATGCCGACGACTTCGATGTCCTTGCGGCCGGACTCGTAGATCGCCCGCAGGACGTTGCGGCCGATGCGGCCAAACCCGTTAATCGCGACCCGGACTGCCATTCAAATTCTCCTTCGAAGGTTCGATAGACCAGTGTTTGGGCCGTTTCATGCCCCGAATGCGTCGTCGTTGCAATGCGTCACTTGGTATGCCGCTTGGCAATTGTTCCGATAGCGTTACCCGACGTTGTTACTTGCCGTATTACTTTCCTTGGAGCCGCTTGGCGGCGGCTTCCACGACCGCGTCGGCGGTGATGCCGAAGTGCTTGTAGAGATCCTTGGCCGGGGCGCTGTGGCCGAAATCGTGCATCCCGATGAAAGTGCCGTCGGTGCCGATCACCGCATCCCAGCCGAACCGGACCTGCGCCTCGACCGCGATCTTCACCGGCGCGTTGCCGACGATCGCCGCGCGCTTCTCGGCCGGCTGCGCCAGCAGCAGTTCGAGCGAGGGCACCGAGACGACGCGTGCGGCGATGCCGCGTTCCGCGAGTTGCTTCTGCGCGGCGACGGCGATCTCGACTTCGGAGCCGGAGGCGAAGATCGACACCTTGGCCTCGCCGTTGGCCGCGACCAGTTCGTAACCGCCGGTGGCGCTGCGGTTGGCCGCGTCCGCCGTGGTCCGCACCGGGGTCAGGTTCTGCCGCGACAGCGCCAGCACGGTGGGGCCCTTGGTACGTTCCAGCGCCAGTTGCCAGCATTCGGCGGTTTCCACCGGATCGGCCGGGCGGAATACCCGCATATTCGGCATCGCCCGCAGCGCTGCGATGTGCTCGACCGGCTGGTGGGTCGGGCCGTCTTCGCCGAGACCGATGGAATCGTGGGTCATGATGTAGATAACCGGGATATGCGCCAGCGCCGAGATACGCATCGCAGGCCGGGCGTAGTCGGTGAAGCACAGGAAAGTGCCGCCGGCCGGACGGAAGCCGCCATGCAATGCGAGGCCGTTCATGGCGGCGGCCATGCCGAGTTCGCGGATGCCGTAATGAATGTAGCGGCCGTCATACTGGCCGGGCTGAATTTCCTTCAGGCCCTTGGTGCGGGTGTTGTTGGACGGCGTCAGGTCGGCCGAGCCCAGCAGCAGTTCCGGCACCGCCGGCACCAGCACGTCGAGCGCCAGTTCGCTGGCCTTGCGGGTGGCCACGGTCTGCGGCTCGGCGGCGAGCTTGTCCTTGAGCTTGCCGATCACCGCATCGAGGTCGGCCGGCAGCTTGCGGTCGATGACCCGGCGCTGGAATTCGGCGCGCTGCGCCTCCGGCATGGCCTCGAACCGCTTGCGCCAGTTTTTTCTTGCAGCCGAACCTTTTTTGCCGGCCTTGCGCCAGGCCGCCAGCACGTCGTCCGGAACTTCGAACGGGCCGTAGTTCCAGTCCAGCGCCTTCTTGGTGGCGGCGAGTTCGTCGGCGCCAAGCGGTTCGCCATGGGCCTTGGAGGTGCCGGCCTTCTGTGGCGCGCCGAAGCCGATGATGGTCTTGCAGGCGATCAGCGACGGGCGGTCGGACTTTTGCGCGCGGCGGATGGCCGATGCGATGGCCTTCGGGTCGTGGCCGTCGATCTGCCTGGCGTTCCAGCCGTGCGCCTTGAAGCGCGCCACCTGATCGACATTGTCGGTCAGCGAGATCGGCCCGTCGATGGTGATGCCGTTGTCATCATAGAGGAAAATCAGCTTGTTGAGCTTGAGATGGCCGGCCAGCGCGATGGCCTCGTGGCTGATGCCTTCCATCAGGTCGCCGTCCGAGCACAGCACGTAGGTGTAGTGGTCGACGGTGTCGGAGCCGAATTCGGCGGCG
Organism: Xanthobacteraceae bacterium; assembly: GCA_051954235.1. GTDB lineage: Bacteria > Pseudomonadota > Alphaproteobacteria > Rhizobiales > Xanthobacteraceae > 62-47. The sequence continues at coordinate 18,759 of JBQCHY010000059.1, read as the reverse complement.
AGCAATTGCTCGGCCAGCGCGAAACCGACGGCGGTTGCAATTCCCTGTCCCAGCGGGCCGGTGGTGGTTTCGACGCCGGAGGTGATGAAATTCTCCGGGTGGCCCGGGGTCTTCGAATTGAGCTGGCGGAAATTCCTGATCTGGTCGAGCGTCATCTCCTTGTTCCCGGTGAGGTACAGGAGCGCGTAGAGCAGCATCGAGCCGTGGCCGGCGGAGAGAATGAAACGGTCGCGGTCCGGCCAGTTCGGTTCCGCAGCGTCGTATTTCAGGAACTGGGTGAACAGCACGGTGGCGACGTCGGCGGCGCCCATCGGCAGGCCGGGATGGCCGGAATTGGCCTTCTGAACGGCGTCCATCGCCAGCGCACGCACCGCATTGGCCATTTTCGAGGGTTCAACGCGCGTGGTCATGAGCTTTGCCTGCTGATCAACGGTTTCGGGGCCGGTTTTCGCCGGGGGATGAAGAAAATGCCGGTTTGCGGAGATGGGATGGGCAGGGGTGAATAGCATCTGCACCCGGTGAGTCCAAGGGCAGCAGGCCGTCGTGGCCCGTTTCCGACCGCTTTACGGTGCATAGCTCCCCGGCGACGTTGCGCTGGGCTGGCTTGCCACGTAAATTTCACTGACTAAACGTTTGCCGGGGCGTGGTTTTTGCCCGGCAGCCGGATATTGTACGTACCTGCGGCGTGTTTGCGTCCCTGATCATGGTGGTGAACGTCGACATGACCAATCGATCTCCTCACTCCGGCCCGGACGAAACCGCAACCGGCGGCAACGGGTCGGCTGAGATCGAACGCGCGACGCGCCGCTTGGTTGCCGCGCTCGATGCACTGGAAAGCGCGGTGGAGCGGCGCCGCGACGCCGACCGCGACGAGGACGAACTGGCCAACCGCATTCAGGCACTGGGCGCGGATCGTTCGCGGCTTGCCGACGAACTCGACAATACGCTGGTGCGCTCGCGTAAACTTGAACGCGTCAATCATGAGATCGGCGAACGGCTCGACGCGGCGATCGGCACCATTCGCACCATGCTCGATGAGGTGGAGGACGAACGATGAATCACATCAACGTCACCATCAACGGCCGTCAGTATCGCATGGCCTGCGAGGACGGCCAGGAGCAGCGGCTGATGAGCCTCGCCGATAATTTCGAGGCGCGCATCGTCGAACTGCGCGGCAAGTTCGGCGAGATCGGCGACGCACGGCTCACGGTGATGGCGGCCCTGATGGTCGCCGACGAATTGCTCGACGCGGGCGAGCGCATCCGCGCGCTTCAGGCTGAAGTGAGTTCGCTGGGCGATGTGCGCGTCGCCGCCGCCGAGCGCAATCGCGCGACGCAATACGCAGTGTCGGCCGCACTCAACGCCGCCGCCGAGCGCATCGAGAAAACCACGCAGGTGCTCAACCGCACCGTCGGCAACGGCATCGCGATCGGGTAGTTGAATCGTGCGGCCGCCGCGAGGCGCGGCGTCAGCCCTTGCTGAGATCCCCCGCGGCAGGTGCGCGCGCCCAATCGAGCGCGAAGTCGGCGACCGCTTCCCAGCCCTGCTCGCCGCAAGTGTAGTGGCTGCGGCCGGGAAATAGCTTGAAGGCGGAAATGGCCGTGGACTGCTTGGCGTTCTTCTCGAAATTTTCGTGCTGCACGGCTGGAGGCAGGATGTGGTCGTTGCCGCCCGCGATGAACAGCAAAGGCGCGCGATTGTTGTTGGCGAAGTTGTAAGTCGTCGCCGCGTGCGGAGTGAAGTTGGCGAACCCACCCTGAAACAGCATGCGTCCAGACACTGGAATCGCGTAGCGGTCATAGACGACCTTCGAGTCGGCATCGCTCAAGTTATTCGTGAACGCGTAGTGAAAATCCTTTTCGGTGATCGGCACGGCGCGGTGCAGGTTGGCCGGATTATGCAGCACCGGAAACGTCGCCTTGATTTCACTGAACGGAAGCGCCTTGATCCCCTTCACCGCGGCTCCGTCGATGGAGACGCCGGCCACGCCGAAGCCGGCGTCGAGCAGCAGTTGAACGAAGGCGCCGCCGAACGAATGCCCCATGATGATCGGTTTGGTATCGAGCGCACGGATAAGTCCGGCAAGATGATCGAACACTTCGCCGACGCCGAGATTCGCCAGCGGCGACGGATCTTTCCGGATCGCCGCCACGCCGGCTTCGCCCGGCGCGATTCCGGGATATCCGGGCGTGATCACCTTCATCCCGCGTTGTTCGTAGCGGGCAACCCAATGCTCCCACGACAGCGGAGTCATCCAGAGACCGTGAATGAGGACAACCGTATCAGTCCGCGTTTCCGATGGCATCTGTGTGCTCCGACGATCATTAGTTTATGAAAGTCATGCCTGTGTCTATCGAGACTTTCCGAATCCGCCGGACCAGTGGTCTACTGCGGTTCAAGTCGTAGACGGTAGAAAGAACGATCGTTCTATCAAATGTCGCCCACAGCCTGCTGTCAAGCCCGCCTGGAATCGATGCCGAATGACCAAGTCCGCTAAACCGAGTTCGCCGCGCGATCGCCTGCTCGCGACGGCATCGGCGGTGTTCTATGCTGAAGGCATCAAAGGGGTCGGCGTCGACCGCATTCTGGCCGAAGCAGGTGTCACTCGCGCCACGATGTACCGGCACTTCGCGGGCAAGGAGGGCTTGGTCGCCGCCTATCTGGAGCGCGAGGACGCGATCATCCGCGGCTACTTCGCCGCGGCGGAATCGGCCGGCGGCAGCCCGTCGCAATTGCTGGTCGCGGTGATCGACGGGATCGCGGAGGACGCCCGGCGTTATCACCGGCGCGGTTGTCCGTTCATCAACGCCGCCGCCGAATATCCCGATGGCCACATCCGCGCTGCCATCGACCGGCATCGCGCCTGGTTTCGGCAAAAACTCGGCGCCGTGTGCAAGGCGGCCGGCATCCCGAACCCGACCCGCGCCGCCGCAGCCCTGGTGCTGTTGCGCGACGCCACCCTCGTCGGGGTCTATCTCGACGGTGACGCGGTGACGACCACATTTCATCGTACCGCGCGCCAAGTCGTCGGGCTGGCCTGACGACCTGCGGGGATATCGATATAATCATCCGGCTGGCATTTGTTTGCGGGCGTCACTACATTGCCCCTCGCGAAGCTGTGTCGCGCGTCAGGAGCCATATATCCCCGGGGCCTTATCGATCCTTTAGGGAACTGTCCCTGGCCGGGTCCGTGGACCCGGACATATGGTGCCCACCTACTTTCGTAGGGAACTCCGGGATCGAGCGCTCCAACGGCCATCGCGGCTTCGCACTTTTCTTTTCCGTCGTGCAGTTGGTAGACGCCTTGCCGTCATGCCCGCGCAGGCGGGCATCCAGTATTCCGCGCAGTCGGTTGCCTAACCGATATACTAGCCATTACTGGATCATCCGCCTTCGCGGATGATGACGATCCGCGAGTTTGTTTAATGCCATCGCCCTCGCAAGCCAGTCCGAAGCACGATCTCCGCATCGCCGCCCTTGCGCGGCGCGATGCGTTGAATGGTCTGGCGCGCGAAGCTGCCGCGCAGCGTCTCGCGGCATTCGCGGATATTTTCGATGTCACATCAGGCATCGTCGTTGCCGGTTACATGCCGATGCGCAGCGAGGCCGATCCGCTGCCGTTGATGCGCGCGCTTGCGGCGCGCGGCGCGCGACTCGCATTGCCGGCGGTCGTCGCGCGCGATGCGCCGCTGGTCTTCTGCGCGTGGCGCGAGGGCGATGCGCTGATCCCAGGCCCGTTCGGCACGCGTCATCCGGCCGAGACCGCACCCCAACTCGTCCCCGACATCGTGCTGGTGCCGCTCGCCGCCTTCGACCGGCGCGGCCATCGCATCGGCTACGGCGGCGGATATTACGACCGCACGCTGGCGGCGCTGCGCGCGCAAAAACCACTCGTTGCCGCCGGAGTTGCTTTTGCCGTGCAGGAGGTCGAAACTGTTCCCGCATCACATCATGACGCGGTGCTCGATGTCGTCCTCACCGACCTCGAATGCATCGATTTGCGGAGCTAATTGAATTGCGCATTCTGTTTATCGGCGACGTGGTCGGCCGCTCCGGCCGCGACGCGATCATGGAGCACCTTCCCAAGGCCATTGCTGACTGGAAGCTCGATCTCACGGTGGTCAACGGCGAGAATTCCGCCGGCGGTTTCGGCATCACCGAGGCGATCTATAACGACTTCATCGACGCCGGCGCGGACGCGGTGACGCTCGGCAATCATTCGTGGAATCAGAAAGAGGCGCTGGTGTTCATCGAACGCGCGCCGCGTCTGGTGCGCCCGATCAACTACATGCCCGGCACGCCGGGGCGTGGCGCGGCACTGGTCGACACCAAGACCGGCAAGCGCGCGCTGGTCGTCAACGCGCTGGGCCGGCTGTTCATGGAGCCGGTGGACGATCCGTTCGCGATGATCGACCGCGAACTGGAAGCCTGTCCGCTGCGGCAGGCGGTCGATGCCATCGTGGTCGATTTCCATTGCGAGGCCACCAGCGAGAAGCAGGGCGCCGGCCATTTCTGCGACGGCCGCGCCAGTCTCGTCGTCGGCACTCACACGCATATCCCGACCTCGGATCACCAGATCCTGCCGGGCGGCACCGCCTACATGACCGACGCCGGCATGACCGGTGACTACGATTCCATCATCGGCATGAAAAAGGAGGAGCCGCTGCGCCGCTTCACTACCGGGATTCCCTCGGCTCGCTTCGAGCCCGCCGATGGCATCGCGACGATGAGCGGTATCGCGGTGGAGACCGACGACGCGACCGGGCTCGCCGTCAGGGTCGCGCCGGTACGGATCGGTGGACGTCTGGAGCAGGCGGTGCCATCGTTCTGGTGACGCAGATCGCCGGCTTGTCCGGCCGCGCTGCATCCGGGAGTGCGACGCGCATGGGATTTCGCCGACGTCATTGTCGCAAACTGGCTGTCCTTGGAATTGGTGCCGCGCTGTTTGCGGCGACGGCGGGCGCGGGTATGGCGGCGGAGCCGGTCGCGCTTGCCCCGTCCGCCATGCCGCGGATCGGCACGGTCGACGCACGCTTCCAATCCTACAATATCGAGATGGTCGAGGTCACCGGCGGCCGGTTCTGGAAGCCATATGGCCCGACCATCAACGAGGAGGGCGGACGTTCGAGCCCGTATAGCTATCGTTCGCCCATCGACCTCGCCAACCCGAAATTGCGACGGCTCGCGGCGGCGCTCGGCCCGGCTTACATGCGGGTCAGCGGCACCTGGGCCAACGGCACTTACTTCGCCGACACCGACAATCCGTCACCGGTGCCGCCGTCCGGCTTCAACGGCGTGCTGACGCGGCAGCAGTGGCATGACGTGGTCGATTTCGCCAAGATCGTCGATGCGCGGCTCGTCACCTCGTTCGCAGCCAGCGCGGGCGCGCGCGATGTCAACGGCGCCTGGAATGCGGTTCAGGCGCGCCGGCTGATTTCCTATACGCACGGCATCGGCGGCCAGATCGCCGCCGTCGAATTCATCAACGAGCCGAATCTCGGGGGTCTCGGCGGCTTGCCGTCGGACTACAATGCCAGCGCATTCGGCCGCGATTTCGCGACCTTCCATGCCTTCATCAAGTGGGACGACCCGTCGATCATGGTGCTCGGGCCCGGTCTGTCCGGTGAGGTCGCGACCGCGCCGGAGTTCGCCGCGGCGACCAAACCCGGCATCGACGCGTTTTCGTATCATCACTACGACATGCTGTCGGAGCGCTGCTCGGGTCATGCGCATCCCGACACCGCGCTGGCCGCAGAACGGCTGGTGCGCACCGATCACGCCTTCGCGTTTCAGCGCGCGTTGCGCGATCGTTTCGCGCCGGGCAAGCCGATCTGGCTCACCGAGACTGCCGAAGCCGCATGCGGCGGCGATCAATACGCGACGACGTTCCGCGATACGTTTCGCTATCTCGATCAGCTTGGTCGCCTCGCCAAGGCGGGCGTGCAAGTGGTGATGCACAACACGCTGGCGGCCAGCGATTACGGCCTGCTCGACGAGGCGACGTTGACGCCGCGGCCGAATTACTGGGGCGCGCTGTTGTGGCGAAAGCTGATGGGCAGCACGGTGCTCAATGCCGGCGTGCGGGAAACCAGCCTGCGCGTCTATGCGCATTGCCTTCGCGACGTTGCCGGCGGCGTCGCCGTGCTGGCGATCAACACCGATCGCGACACTACGCACGCGCTCAGGCTTCCCGCGGAGTCCCTTCGCTATACGCTCAATGCGCCGACGTTACAGGATACAGTGGTGCGGCTGAACGGCGAGAGGCTAGCCTTGAACGCGCACGACGAACTGCCGGCGCTCAATGGACGCGCCACGGCTGCCGGTCTTGTGACCTTCGCGCCCGCGACCATCACCTTCCTCGCGATGCCTGCCGCGCGAAACCCCGCCTGCCAGTGACGGCTGCTGTTCGCGTTCTGCTATTTGCAGATCGTGGCTGCTTACAGCTTATACGCCGTGCGGAAACCGCCCCAGTGGCGGCCTTGAACCCGGATCGGCACGTCGATCTCGCACATCATCACCGTGACGCCGTTGCCCATGTCGCGGGCGTAGCTCTGGATCAGGTAGGCGCGGGTGTTGCGGCCCGCCGCCAATCCGGCGGGATCGTTGAAGATGCGGCGGTTGCGGCTGTTGGCGGTATTCCACGCGACGTCGCCCGGCCGCTGCGGCTGCGAGTAGATCTTGTTGTGCACCGGCAGATAGCCGTTGCGGTCCACCGCGATGCTGAACGCCATGCGCTTGTCCTTGGCGAGGAACGCTTCCTGAAACGCCGGCAGCGCGCGTTCGGTCCAGTCGAGGAAACGGGTGCGATGCTGGACCGGATCGGTGTTCGGGATCGCGACGTAGTTCTCGTCGAACAGATCGTCGAGTGTGATCGCGCCACCCGATACGGCATCATCGAACATCTTCGACAATGTTTCGCCGGCCTGCATGGCGCGGGTGACGAATTCGGTATTCTCGTCGTGGATCGCCCACAGCCTGTCTTCGATGGCGCTGCTCAGCGCCGCGTTCGGCGCGACGAACACGGCCTTCATGCCGGCCTGCGTCCGCTCGATGCAGCGAATCTGGCAAGCGCCGATGCCGTCGAGCGTGGCGGCGAGCGGCGCATCGAGCGGCAGGTCCTGCGAGCCGCTGCCGCCGATCAGCAGGCCCTCGAGCGCGAGTTCATAGACCGCGGCCTTGGTTGGCCGCGCGCCCGCAATCTCGATACCGAGATGGCACGGCAGCCGCTCGCGCATCCGCCAGTCGGTGTGGTCCTCGCGTCGCAGCAGCACGGCGCAACGCGCCTTCAGCTTTTCGGTGAGTTGCGTCATCGCAGCGCCCGCCTGCGCGACGGTCGAGCCGTGGGCTTCGGCCTCGCGGGTCGCGGCATCGATATCGGCGGCGCTGTCGCCGACCGACGCGATGAAGTTCGATGCGGTGGACGCGTTGCTCACCACCTCGCCGGTGGTCACGCCCTGCTCGGCGACGGCCTCGTTGACGTGACCGAACACCGGGCGGATGGCATCGATGGCGGTGGAGATGCGATGCACGGCATCGATCGAACTCGCGGCGTCCTGTTGCAGGGCGTCGATCTTCTTCTTGATCTCCTCCGTCGCGAGTTGGGTCTGCACCGCAAGCGCCTTCACTTCGGAAGCGACCACCGCGAAGCCGCGCCCGGCCTCGCCCGCGCGTGCCGCCTCGATGGTGGAGTTGAGCGCAAGCAGCGTGGTCTGCTTGGCGATGGTGGCGATCAGGTTGACGACGGTATCGATGGCCGCGGAGGACTCGCGCAGCCGGTCGACATTGGCCCCCGCGTCGGCGGCGGCGGCGCTGGCCTGATCGGCCAGCCGACTGGCCTCGCGGACCTGGTGATTGATGCCGTCGGCCGAACGGGTGAAGCGGTCCGCCGCTTCGGTGAAGGTGGCGGCGGTCTGGGTCGCGGTGCTGGCGCGCCCGGTCAGCGCGTCGGTGCGCTGGCGGATGGTCTGGAGCGTCGCGGCGGTGCCATCGGCGCCGCCGGCGACCGAGGCGGCGGCGTGCTCGAGCTGGCGGATCATGGCCCCGAGTTCCAGTTCCAGCAGGCCGAGGATGTCCTTGGCCGGATCGCTGACGGTCGCCGCGGCCGGCGTGGGCGCTGCGTTCTGAACCGGATTGGAAACGGGTGGCTCGGCATCAGTCGTCGCAGTGGTTCGTTTGCGGAAAAGCGCCAGAGCCATGATGGAGATGTCCCGATCTGTGACCGTTCAGCGGAATATCGCACCGCGTCGTAAACCGGCGGTTAACCACGCGGGCTGCGGCGCTTCCCGCACAAAGGGCGCGATGGCCGCTTTGAATTTGCCGGAGCCGGGCTTATAAGCCGCGCCTTGGACGCATTTCGAGAGCGAGGAGCTTTTTCTGCATGGCCGGGCATTCCCAGTTCAAGAACATCATGCATCGCAAGGGGCGTCAGGACGCCCAGAAGTCGAAGCTGTTCAGCAAACTGGCGCGGGAAATCACCGTGGCCGCCAAGCTCGGCACCCCCGACCCGGCGATGAACCCGCGGCTGCGCGCGGCGGTGATCGCGGCGCGGGCGGAAAACATGCCGAAGGACAACATCGAGCGCGCCATCAAGAAGGCCAGCGGCAACGACGCCGAGAACTATGACGAGTTGCGCTACGAGGGTTACGGCCCCGGCGGCGTCGCCGTCATCATGGAAGTCCTGACCGACAACCGTAACCGCGCCGCGTCCGACATCCGCTCCTACTTCACCAAGTCCGGCGGCAACCTCGGCGAAACCGGCTCGGTGTCGTTCATGTTCGATCGCCTCGGCGTGATCGAATACGACGCCGCCAAGGCCTCCGCCGATGACATGCTGGAAGCTGCCATCGACGCCGGCGCAGACGACGTCGTGTCGGGCGAGGGCGGCCACGAGATCTACGCGTCGCAGGAAACCTTTCGCGATGTCGCCAAGGCGCTTGAGGCCAAGTTCGGCGAAGCGCGCAAGGTGGCGCTGATCTGGAAACCGCAGAACACGGTGGCGGTCGACGACGAGACCGGCGAGAAGCTGTTGAAACTGATCGACCTCCTCAACGAGCACGACGATGTGCAGAACGTCTATGCCAACTTCGAGGTGTCGGACGCCTTGATGGCGAAGCTGGGCGGATAAGCGCCAGTTGTGCAGTAAGAACTAATTATTCGTCATGCCTGGGCTTAGCCGTTCGAAGAACGGCGTCGCTTCGCTCGCCTATGTCCCGGGCATCCACGTCTTAAGTCCCTACCAACAAGAAAGACATGGATGGCCGGGACAAGCCCGGCCATGACGGCAAACCAAACCTAGAGCATTTTCGACTTGGATTGAATCGCTCGGAAGCTACTTCACCTCTCCCCAGCGGGGAGAGGTCGGAGCCGAAGGCTCCGGGTGAGGGGGATCGAGCACCATTGAGGCTGTAACCCCTCACCCCACCCCTCTCCCAACGGGAGAGGGAGCGGCCTCGTTTCGAGGCAAGCGTTTCCATCAAAATCGAAAGCGCCCTAGGCTTGCTCCCTTCACCATCCCGCGCTTTTTTCTTGACGCCGCCGCCGCGAGGGACCATGTCAGCGGCGCGAGGCGTGTCGGCTGCGGCCGCCGTCTCATCACTGGAAACCACGACATTATGCCAAGCGACAGTCCGGGCAATTTGCCAGGTCCATTGTCGATGACGGTCTTCGCGGTCTGAGCTTGTGCGTAAGCTCACCGCGCTGCCGTTGTCGGCGGTCCCCGAAGGTGAGCTATGACGGAAATCATTGAAACGGCAGATGGCGCCGTCGATACGCTGGCCTTGGCCTCGCGGCTGAGCGACGGCCATGTCGCCGACAACGTCGAAATCCTCAATCAACTCGATGTCGACGATGCGGCGGCGGTGCTGGTGCTGCTGCCGGTCGAGATGTCGGTGCAGATTCTCGACAAGCCGGAATTGAATTTCGGCGCCGAGATTCTCGCCGCCTTGCCGCGCCAGACCGCGACCATCTTGCTCGCCGGCATGTCGGCCGACATGGCCGCCGACCTCGTGCAGCAACTCGACGAGCCGGTGCGCGACGAATTGATGGCGGGGCTCGACGCCGCCACGCGCGCGACCATCACGGACCTGCTCTCTTATCCGGAGAACACTGCCGGCGCGATCATGACGACCGAGTTCGTCAGCGTGCCCGCCACATGGACGGTCGAGCGCACCTTGCAACATATCCGCCAGGTCGAGCGTACCCGCGAAACCGTCTACGCGATCTATGTGCTGGACGCCTACACCCGCCGCCTGGTCGGCGCGGTGTCGCTGCGCCGCCTGATCGCCGGCGAGCCGACCGACAACATCATGTCGCTCGCGGTGCGCGAGCCGATCACCACCTCGCCCTTGATCGATCGCGAGGATGTGGCGCGGTTGATCTCCAAGCACGACTTGCTCGCGGTGCCGGTGATCGACAAGGCCGGACATGTGCTCGGCATCGCCACGGTGGACGACATCATCGACACCATCATCGCGGAAAACACCGAGGACGTGCAGAAGTTCGGCGGTATGGCCGCCACCGACGAGCCTTACCTGCAAGTCGGATTGCCGGGCATGATCCGCAAGCGCGGCGGCTGGCTCTGCGTGCTGTTTCTCGGCGAGATGCTGACCGCCAGCGCCATGCAGCACTTCGAAGGCGAACTCGAGAAGGCCATCGTGCTGACCCTGTTCATTCCGCTGATCATGAGTTCGGGCGGCAACTCCGGCTCGCAGGCGACCTCGCTCTTGATCCGCGCGCTGGCGTTGCGCGAGGTGAAACTCGGCGACTGGTGGCGCGTCGCGCTGCGCGAACTGCCGACCGGCATGATCCTCGGCGCGATGCTTGGCGTCATCGGCATCGTTCGCGTGGTGGCGTGGCAGAAGCTCGGCATCTACGACTACGGCGAGCATTGGTTGCTGGTCAGCTTCACGGTGGCGGCGGCGCTGATCGGCGTGGTGACGTTCGGCTCGGTGGCCGGATCGATGCTGCCGTTTATTTTACAACGCGTCGGCTTCGACCCCGCCAGCGCGTCGGCGCCGTTCGTCGCAACATTGGTCGATGTCACCGGGCTGATGATCTATTTCAGCGTGGCGCTGCTGATCTTGAGCGGGACGTTGCTGTAGCTCTGCCACACGATCGCCGCTGTAGACCGGTGCCACACGATCATCGTCGTCCCCGCGCAGGCGGGGACCCAGAATCTCTGGCCGTGATTGTTTATCGTAAGCGCGGGCACGGGCGCGTTTCGGAGTCTGGGTCCCTGCCTGCGCAGGGACGACCCGGTGGGTGGGAGACCGATGTGCCTCAGCGCCCGCGCAGCCGATCCAGCACGTCCGATGATGCGAAGCCGTCGGCGGGCGTGCCGATGGAAGCCTGGAAGCCGCGCAGCGCCTCGCGCGTCATGCTTCCGATCTGGCCGTCCGGCGTGCCGCGATAGAAGCCGCGTTGAGCCAACAGTTGCTGCAATTCCAGCCGCTCGGCGCGCGACAGCACGCGCTCCTGCCGCGGCCATGGCTGCACGAATGGTTGCCCGCCGCGCAAACGATCGGCGAAGTGGCCGATGGCGAGCGCGTAGGCTTCCGCCGGATTGTATTTCATGATGACGCGGAAGTTTTGCAGCATCAGGAAGCCGGGGCCTTCCGCGCCCGCCGGGGCCAGCAGGTAGGCCTTCTCGCCCGGATGCGGGAATGCTTTGCCGCCGGGGCGCGTCACGCCGAGGTGCTGCCACTGCGCCAGCGTCATGCTCTTGGCGCGATCCGCCAGCATGTAATTAAAACCCTTCGGCACCGCGACCTCGTAGCCCCAGGTCTGGCCGCTTTGCCAGCCGTCCTTCTTGAGGTTGTTGGCGGTGGAGGCGATCAGGTCGGTGGGATTGTCGACCACGTCGCGCCGCCCATCGCCGTCGAAGTCGACGGCGTAGCGCTTGAACGAGGTCGGCATGAATTGCGTGCCGCCGAACGCGCCGGCCCATGAGCCCTTGAGATGTTCGGGCCGCACGTCGCCGCGATGCAGGATTTCGAGCGCCGAGAGGAATTCATCCTTGAAGTAGGCCTGCCGGCGACCGATGCAGGCCAGCGTCGCGGTGGAGTTCACCACGCTGCGGTCGCCGCCTTGCGTGCCGTAGTTCGATTCGATGCCCCAGATCGAGGCGACGATGTAGCGGTCGACGCCGTAGGCGCGCTCCATCGCGTCGAACTGCGGCTTGTATTGCGCCAGAATCTCGCGGCCCCGCGCGATGCGCGTGTCGCTGACCAGAATGTCGAGATAGTCCCAGATCGCCTTGGTGAATTCGGGCTGCGAATCCATCAGGTCCATCAGCCGCAGGTCGGGCGTCAGCCCCGCGGTGTAGCGCTCGAAGCTCTCGCGCGAGACGCCGCGCCTGGCCGCATCCGGCCACATGCCGGCAACGCAATTGGGAAAGTTTGCCGCCGCCTGCCGGATCGCCGCCGCCGTCATCAGCGGGTGGCCCGACGCGCCGTCCTCGCCGCTCCACGGCAGCGCCGCCGAGCTTGAGGCCGGGCCTTGCGCGGGCGCGCGCTGCGTCGGCGCGCTGTTGGTGATCGAGCCGGTGAAGATGTTGTCGAAGAAGGAGAGCGGGCCGTTGTTGCTGGCGGTGACGCCCTGCGCCACCGCGACGCCGGGCATCGCCAGTGCCGCGAGCAGGGCGCCCGCCACTCCGCCGATCAGCCGTCGTCCGCGCATCGCTGGTTCCGTCATCCGCATTCCGTCGTCCCTATGTCGAAAATCTGTCGACATTCAGGAGGCCCCGATAGGGTTTCGATCAGCTTAACAGATCGCAGGTTTTCCGCGACGCCCCCATGGCGAAGCGCCGCAGGGGCCGTGCTTCCTTCTCCTTATCTTCCTTCTCCCCTTGCGGGAGGAGGTGGCACGGACGAAGTCCGCGTCGGATGAGGGGTTAAGGCGCACCGGCGTACCCCTCACCCGTCTTCGCTTCGCGAAGCCATCCTCTCCCGCAAGGGGAGAGGGAAGAAAAAGTCACCACACATCCGCCTTTGTTGTTGGCTGCAAACGGGTTACCACTCCATCAGCCGGTTCCGGCATCCTTTCGACGTTGAACGAAGAGCGCTCATGAAAATCCGCAAAGCTGTGTTTCCGGTTGCCGGTCTTGGCACCCGCGTCCTTCCCGCCACCAAGGCGATGCCGAAGGAGATGCTGACCATCGTTGACCGGCCGCTGATCCAGTACGTGGTGGACGAGGCGAAGGAAGCCGGCATCGAGCACTTCATCTTCGTCACCGGGCGCAACAAGGGCGTGATCGAGGATCACTTCGACAAGATGTTCGAACTCGACACCACGCTGGCCGCGCGCGGCAAGAAGGCCGAACAGGAGTTGCTGGCGCAATTCCAGCCCGAGGCCGGCGCAATGAGCTTCACCCGCCAGCAGGCGCCGCTCGGCCTCGGCCATGCGGTGTGGTGCGCGCGCGACATCGTTGGCGACGAGCCGTTCGCCGTCGTGCTGCCGGACGAATTGGTGCTGAACACGCCGGGCGTGCTGAAGCAGATGATCGCCGCCGCCGAGGCGCTCGGCGACAAGGCCAACCTGCTCGCGGTGGAAGCCGTGCCAGAAGACATGACGCACCAATACGGCGTGGTCGGCGTCGGCGAGCGCTCCGGCAAGGTGTTCGCCGTTGACGGCATGGTGGAGAAACCGCCGAAGGGCACCGCGCCGTCGAATCTGTCGATCACCGGCCGCTACATTTTGCAGCCGGAGATCTTCAAGATTCTCGAAACGCAGGAGAAGGGCGCGGGCGGCGAAATCCAGCTCACCGACGGCATGAAGAAGCTCGCCGAGTCGCAAAAATTTTACGGCCTCGAATTCGAAGGCGAACGCCACGACTGTGGCTCCCGCGCCGGCTTCCTCCGCGCCAACATCGCCTACGGCATGGCGAGGCCCGACCTGCGCGATGGGTTGCTGGCGGAGATGAAGAAGTATTTGTGAGAACGGCTCAGGCGTCGCTATAGCTCTCCGAAACACGCGGCATCACCGTTCGCACATTAGGGTCCAGTTGGAAACGAGGCGTCATCATCCGCGAAGGCGGATGATCCAGTATTTCGAAACGGACGATGCCGGTGGCGACGCCACGGAATACTGGATGCCCGCCTGCGCGGGCATGACGGCCGCGGAGCGTTGCGTTCAACCGCAACGCCGTGCTGGACATGCGTGCTTTCTTCAGCAAGCATCTTGCGACGATCAAAAATCAAACCACACGAGGAAACCCCATGACCCGCTTCATCGCCTTGGCCGGCGCCAGCCTGATCGCGCTTGCAACGACCGTCGCGCACGCCGACGATCCGCCGAAGCTGCCGACCGCCGCGCAGACCGATCCGGTCGCAAACAAGGTGATGCAGGGCTTTCCGCCGCCGCCGGATAAGACGGTGCGCTTCTATGATGGCTCGAGCAGCAAATTCCCTGGCACGCGCTGGGGCTTCAACCATATCCGAGAACTGACGCCGACCGCCAATGTCTGGCGCGGCGAGGGCGCGATCGTGCCGCTGCCGCGCGCCGCGCGCGACATCGAGCAAATCCCCGTCACCACTATGGACGGCAAGGCGATCACCTTCGGTGACATGCCGGCGCTGACCTATGCCGACGGCCTCCTGGTGATGCATAAAGGCAAGGTGATCTACGAAAAGTATTTCGGCGCCGGCAACGCGCACACGCCGCACATCGCTTTCTCGGTGACGAAATCCTTCGTCGGCACGCTCGCCGCCGTGCTCGCCGCGCAAGGCAAGCTCGATCCGAACGCGCAGGTGGTGAAGTACGTGCCGGAGCTGAAGGACTCGGCTTACGGCGACGCCACCGTGCGCGAAGTGATGGATATGACCATCGGCGTCAAATACTCGGAGAACTATTCCGATCCGAACGCCGAGGTGTTCGACTATGCGCGCGCCGGCGGCATGATGCCGTTGCCGCCGAATTACAACGGGCCGCGGACGTTCTACGACTTCCTCGTCAAGCTGCACAAGGAAGGCGAGCACGGCAAGGCCTTCGCCTACAAGACCTCCAACGCCGAGGTGCTGGCGTGGATCGTCGCGCGCGCGTCGGGCCAGTCGCTGGCTGAACTGCTCTCGAAGGAGATCTGGCAGAAGCTCGGTGCCGAGAACGACGCCTACTTCATGGTGGATTCGATCGGCACCGCCTCGGGCGGCGGCGGACTCAACACCACGCTGCGCGATCTGGCGCGCTTCGGCGAGATGATCCGCAACAAGGGCAAGTTCAACGGCCAGCAGGTGATCCCGGAAGCGGCCGCGCTCGAAGTCGCCAAGGGCGGCGACAAGGCGAAGTTCGCGCCCGCCGGCTACAAGACGCTGCCGGGCTGGTCCTATCACGACATGTGGTGGCACACCGAGAACGCCAACGGCGCGTTCGCCGCGCGCGGCATTTACGGCCAGTCGATCTACATCGATCCGAAAGCCGAGATGGTGATCGTGCGCTACGCCTCGCACCCCTACGCCGCCAACGCCGCCAACGATCCGGTGACGCTGCCCGCCTACGCCGCGCTGGCGGCGGAGTTGATGAAGTAGGGCGAGTGGCAACGCTCTGAACTGAGTACGGCTTTTGTTATCGTCATGGCCGGATTTATTCCGGCCATCCACGTCTTAGCGGTGTTGCGGGACAAAAGACGTGGATGGCCGGGTCAAGCCCGGCCATGACACCGAAATGGCAATTGATAAAGTTAGAATGGACGCGGGCCGCACTCGCGTATGGCGACAATCATGGCCAACGACTACACCCTGTTGCGCGACTATCTGATCGCGCAGGCACGCGCCGATTTCGTGCTGAGCTTCGACGAGATAGAGGACATCATCGACGACGCGCTGCCGCGCGCGGCGCATCGCGCGGCGTGGTGGGACGTCACCCGCGCGCCCGAGGAGCGCATGCCGCAGCGCGAGGCGATCATGGACGCCGGCTTCACCGCCACCCGCATGGCGGACGGCAAGAACGTCAAGTTCTCCAAGGTGCGTGTGCGGCGGTAGGAGAACACGTCGGTCGGTGATGCATTAACCGCCACTGAGTACGACGTATTCAAGATGATGTTACTTCGCGTGAGTGTTGCGACATTGTCCTCGCCGTCGTCCCTGCGAAAACGGGGACCCATTACCCCTGGCCTTGGTTGTTATCTACAAACCCGCGTTCGTGACGGAGCCGGATCGCTGCGGCGTCTGGGTCCCCGCCTTCGCGGGGACGACGATGTTTGTGGGACGCGTGCGACGTTGAAGTCGGTATTCTCCGTCATTGCGAGGAGAGGAGCGACGAAGCAATCCAGTCCAGGCTTCCCGCCTCTGGATTGCGGCGGCTTGATCCTCAAGCCCTCATGCGGCGCAGCGGATGCACGCCGCTGTCTTCGCCGAGCAACCGGCTGCGAATGGTGTCTTCGACCTGGGAGAGCAGGCGGCGTGCGGTCTGGGCCTCAGTTTCGGCGGCTGTCGCGCGCCGTTCGGCTGCGGCCGCCCGCGCTTCGGCGGCGTCGATCCGCGCCTTGGCGTCGCTCAGGGCCAGCGAGACTTCCTGCAGGCGGCGGTCGACATCGGCGATGATATCGCGCCGTGCGCGTTCGGCGGCCTGAATCCGGCGTTCGGAATCGACCAGCTTGTCGACGGCATTCTGGCACATGGCGCGGGCGTTGGCCTCGATGTCGCGGGCGCGGCTTTCGATGCCGGTGAACATTTCGGCGGCCTGATAGATCAGGTCGATGGCGGTCGCGCTGCCGTCGCGCGCGGATGCCGGCGGGAATGCCAGAATGTTGGCAGCGTCCCGGGCGTGCCTCGCGTCACCGTAATTGTCGAAGGATGCGCGACGGATGTTGCTGCTGACCTGTGCCATGGAAGCCGATTCCCGGAAGCGAGACCTTGCAAGCCCAACCTTGCATGAGGCTACCGGGAACAATCGCGCGGTATGGTAAAGAGACGGTTAAAGGTGGCCTTCGCGGGCGTGGTGTCGCCCGGTTCCGGCCGCTGCGGGCCGCCATCATCGGTCAGGCGTCTTCGTTGAAGAGAAGCAAGGGGATGGAACCAATCCGACATCGAGCGTTGTGCGGCTTTCCGGTAGAGCCCGGAACTGCCGTCGTCGCTCTCCGGCCGAAGACTTGAGTTGGCCTCGACGCGCGTGATAACTACACCTGTAAAATAGAATATCGTTCTGTCAAATAGAACGCAGAGAGCCAGAAACATTGAGACACGACGACCTGTCTGGTGCGTCGTGACCGGCAAGATCGGGGGAGGACAGTATGAGCGTCTCCGCGCAACAGCACGGCAAGGGGCCGCCGGTGACTTTCACCGACGCGGCGGTGATCGACGCCTTCCGCCGCATTCCCGATTATCTCGCGCGCGATGCCATGCTGATGACGCGCGGCCGCCTGCTCGACGTGGATTGCCTGCTCGGGCCGACGGTGCAGCCGTTTCATGTCGCCATTCGCGCCGGCGCCGTCGTCGACATCACGCCCGCGCCGGTGCTGATGCGCTCGTCGCGGTTCTCCTATCTCGCCTCGCCGCAGGCGTGGGCCGCGTACTGGCAGCCGATGCCGCCGGCCGGCTGGCACGATCTGCTGTCGCTGACCAAGCGCGGCGAGGCGACGCTGTCCGGCGACCTGCATCCCTTCATCGCGCATCTGCAATATTTCAAGGATGTCTTGGCGCTGCCGCGCCGGCATGGTTTCGGAGGCGCGGCATGAGCGCTTTCATCGAGCCGATCGTCGGCCGCTACGTCCATGTCGAGATCGACGGCGAGATCAACCGCGTCTATTTCGAGGAGAACGGCAGCGGCATTCCGCTGGTGTGCCTGCACACCGCCGGCTCCGACGCGCGACAGTGGCGGCATCTGCTGACGGACGAAGAGTTCACAAAACATTTCCGCGTCGTCGCCTTCGACATGCCGTGGCACGGCAAGTCGAATCCGCCGGACAGCGGTTACGGCACCGAATACAGGCTCACCACCGCGAGCTACACCGCGACGATCCGCGCTTTCTGCAAGGCGCTCGATCTCGACAGGCCGGTAGTGATGGGCTGCTCGATCGGCGGCCGCATCGTGCTCAATCTCGCCATCGATCACGCGAAAGAGTTTCGCGCGCTGATCGGGCTCGAGGCGGCCGATTTCCAGCAGCCGTGGTACGACACCGCGTGGCTGAACCGGCCCGACGTGCACGGCGGCGAAGTCTGCGCCGCGCTGGTGTCGGGCTTGATCGCGCCGCAAGGCCCGGAGATCGCGCGCAACGAAACGCTGTGGGGCTACAAGCAGGGCGGCCCCGGCATCTTCAAGGGCGATCTCTATTTCTATCGCGTCGACGGCGATCTGCGCGGCCGCACCGCGTCGATCGACGTCCGCGAATGCCCGCTCTATCTGCTCACCGGCGAATACGATTTCTCGTGCACGCCGGAAGATACGTTGCGCACGGCCGCGAGCATCAAGGGCGCGGAGGCAACCGTGATGGAAGCGCTGGGGCATTTCCCGATGAGCGAGAACCCCGCCCAATTCCGCCGCTATATCGCGCCGGTGCTCGACGATATCCGCGCACGGAGCGGTGCGTAAGCATGGGCAACTCGCTTCATTCGTTTTGTGGACGGATTTCCAAAACAAAGATCGTCGTCCCCGCGAAGGCGGGGACCCAGAATCCCTGGCGTTGGTTGTTATGAAGTGACCTCGCTGTAAGTGACGGAGCGGAACCACTGCGGAGTCTGGGTCCCCGCCTTCGCGGGGACGACGATCTTTGTTTTGGAAATCCGTCCACAAAACGAATGAAGCGAGTTGCCCATGCTTACGCACCGCTCC
>JBQCHY010000058.1:0-13112 GCA_051954235.1 Xanthobacteraceae bacterium | reverse complement strand
CGCCGGCCCAAGTCGTGTGGTCCCGCGAAATCCGGACTGCTCTTCGCGTGCCTGCAACCGCAGGCCCGAAGTACCGCGGAGACGACGGTGACAGCCTTCGGGCGTTCGCCGGGGAGAGCACGAAGCAAGCCGGAAGCCCACCGCGCGCGGAACGCCGGACGATGTCCGGTGCGGCCGTGGTGACTAACTCGTGCGCTTTCTCACTTTGCGCATGAGGCTGCGGACGCATGGTGCGTCCGGCGTTCCGCGCGCCCTCTTCTCAAGAGGGTGAGGCGTTCCTCGCAAAACTCGGGCGCTCCGCGCCGCGAGATCGCGAAGCTATGTCGAAGAGGCGAAAAACTTGCGTCTAGGCGCTGCAGTTGATCACGCCTGCGTTTTGCGGCCGCGGGGCGCTGGCAAATTTCGCGGGAGCATAGTTAGATGCGCGGATTCTAATAAAAAACTTCCAAGGAGAAAACGCGAATGATCCGACTATCGTCCCGTCTGGCCGCGATCTCGGCCGCGGCGTTGTTGCTGTCCGCCGGCAGCGCGCTGGCCCAGAAGAAATACGACACCGGCGCCAGCGACACCGAAATCAAGATCGGTAACATCGAGGCCTACAGCGGCCCGGCTTCGGCCTACGGCATTATCGGCAAGACCGAAGAAGCCTATTTCAAGATGATCAACGATCAGGGTGGCATCAAAGGCCGCAAGATCAATTTCATCTCCTATGACGACGGCTACAGCCCGCCGAAGACTGTCGAGCAGACCCGTAAGCTGATCGAGAGCGACGGGGTGCTGTTCATCTTCAACCCGCTCGGCACGCCGACCCAGTCGGCCGTTCACAAGTACATGAACTCCAAGAAGATTCCGCAGCTCTTCATCGCCTCCGGCTCCAGCAAGTGGGACGACGCGAAGAATTTTCCGTGGA
Organism: Xanthobacteraceae bacterium; assembly: GCA_051954235.1. Classification (GTDB taxonomy): domain Bacteria; phylum Pseudomonadota; class Alphaproteobacteria; order Rhizobiales; family Xanthobacteraceae; genus 62-47. The sequence continues at coordinate 12,202 of JBQCHY010000058.1, read as the reverse complement.
CCATGGGTTATCAGCCGAGCTATCGTTCGGAGGCGCGCATCTTCGCCAAGTACATTCTGGCCACCAAGCCGGATGCCAAGGTCGCGGTGTTCTACGCCAACGATGACTTCGGCAAGGACTATCTGCTCGGCCTCAAGGATGTGTTCGGCGACAAGGCGTCGAAGCTGATCATCGCGGAAGAAAGCTACGAGAACAGCGAGCCGACGATCGACTCTCACATCGTCAAGCTGAAGAACACGGGCGCCGACGTCTTCGTCAACATCTCGACCCCCAAGTTCGCCGCCCAGGCCATCAAGAAGATGCACGAGATCGGCTGGAAGCCGATGCATCTGATGACCGACGTGTCGATCTCGATCGGCGCGGTGATGAAGCCGGCCGGCCTTGATGCCTCCGAAGGCATTTTGTCGGCGGGCTACCTCAAGGATGCGTCCGATCCGCAGTGGAAGGACGATGCCGGCATGAAGAAGTTCATGGCCTTCGTCGACAAGTACATGCCGGGTGCCAACATCTCCGATGCCAACATGGTCTACGGCTACTCGGCCGCGCAGACCATGGTGCATGTGCTGGAACAGTGCGGTGATGATCTCACCCATGCCAACATCATGAAGCAGGCGGCCAGCATCAAGCAGTTCGTGCCCGATACGCTGATCCCCGGCATTCACGTCAAGACCAGCGCAACGGACTTCGCACCGATCGAGCAGCTCAAGATGATGAAGTTCACCAACGGCAAGTGGGACCTGTTCGGCGACGTGCTCAGCGCCGAAACCGAACGCTGATCCTTCGTCGTACAATAACAAGAACGGGCGGCATCGAACTTGATGCCGCCCGTCGCATTTAACGCAATGCCTGATCGGTTTGAGCAACTATTCCGGTCGGCCGATCGCGATCTTAAGCGTGCCGATGCCGTCGATACCGCATTCGACCTTGTCGCCGGGCACAAGCGCACCGACGCCGGCCGGCGTTCCGGTTAGGATGATATCGCCGGCATCGAGCGTCACCTGCTCGGACAGTTTCGCGATGATCTCCGGCACGCTCCAGATCAGCTCGGTGAGATCGCCCTCCTGCTTCTCGGTGCCGTTCACCGAGAGCCAGATCTTGCCCTTCGCCGGATGACCGATCTTCGCGGCCGGCTGCAACGCACCGCACGGCGCGGAATCATCGAACGACTTGCCGATCTCCCACGGCCGCTCCTTCTTTTTCGCGGCGCTTTGCAGGTCGCGACGGGTCAGGTCGATGCCGACCGCATAGCCGTACACATGATCGAGCGCCTTGTCGGCGGGAATGTTGCGGCCGCCGCTTTTCAGCGCCACCACCAGTTCGACCTCGTGATGAAAATCTTTGGTCAGCGGCGGGTAGGGGATCGTCGCACCGTCGGCGACCACCATGTCGGCGTGCTTGGCGAAGAAGAACGGCGGGGCGCGCTCGTCGTTGCCCATCTCACGAATGTGCTCGAGGTAATTGCGCCCAACGCACCAGATACGGCGTACCGGAAAACTGCCACTCTCGCCAGCAACAGCGATGGCGGCTTGGGGCGGCGCGGGAATGACGAACGATGCAGACGTGCTCATGAACGATCTCGGATTAACGAGGATGGGCGAAGGAAGGCTGGCACTCTAGGCCGATGCCGTGACGGCCGCCAGCGTGGGCGTCTCACGATGTTGCAGTCGGAAGAACGAGGCGTAACGGCCGTTGCGGCGCAGCAGGTCGTCGTGGCGTCCGCGCTCGACGATCTCGCCGCCCTCGACCACCAGGATGGCGTCGGAATTCATGATGGTGTGCAGCCGGTGGGCGATGACGATGGTGGTGCGGTTCTGGCACAGATGAGTGATAGCCTCCTGCACCTGCTTCTCGGATTCCGAATCCAGTGCCGCAGTGGCCTCATCCAGCAGGATGACCGGTGCGTTCTTCACCAGCGCGCGAGCGATGGCGACGCGCTGGCGCTGGCCGCCGGACAGTTGCGTGCCATGCTCGCCGACCGGCGTATCGTAGCCCTTCGGGAAACTCATGATGAAGTCGTGAGCGCACGCCGCCTTGGCTGCTGCGACGATCTCGTCGTCGGTCGCGCCGGGCTTGCCGAATGCGATGTTGTCGCGGATGGTGGCGCGGAACAGATAAACGTCCTGCCCGACATAGGCGGTCTGCCGCCGCAACGAATGGCGCGATACACCCGCGATGTTCTGGCCGTCGATCAGGATTTCGCCGCTGTCGATCTCGTAAAGCCGCAGCAGCAATGCCAGCACCGTGGATTTGCCGCCGCCGGACGGCCCGACCAGCGCGGTCGCCTTGCCGGGTTCGGCCACGAAACTCATCCGGTTCAGGACCGGTTCGTCTGGGCGATACGCAAAGGTTACGTCGCGCAACTCGACTCGCGCCTCGGTCAGCTTCAGCGCAGGCTTGTTGCTGTCGTCGGGTTCGGTGGCCGGACTATCGATGATCTCGATCAGCTTGCGCGCGCCGATCAGGCTGGAGTTGAGATCGATGTTGAGCCGCGCCAGCCGCTTCGCCGGCTCGTAGGCCAGCAGAAACGCGGTGAGGAACGAGAAGAACTGCCCCGGCGTCGCACCCATCGCCACCACGCGATAGCCGCCGTACATCAGGCCGCCGGCGATGGCGAAGCCGCCGAGCGTCTCCATCAGCGGGCTGGAGCGGTTGGAGATGCGCGCCATCTTGTTGGAGTCGCGTTCCACCGCATCGATGCTGACGCCGATGCGCTCGCGCATGGTGTCTTCGAGAGTGAACGCCTTGACGGTGCGGATGCCTTGCAGCGATTCCTGCATCGTTTCCATGATATCGGCGGTGCCGTGGAACTGACTGTGCGCCAGTCCCTTGATGCGCTTCACCAGCTTGCGCAGCACGATCATCGCCGGCGGCGCCACCAGCGCGCCGAGCAGCGACATATACGGATCCTGCATCACCATCACGGCGACGAGCGCGATCAGCGACAGCAGATCGCGGCCGACCGCGTTGATCAGTAGGGTGAGCACCTGCGTTACCGAAGTCGCGCCGGCGGTGAGCCGCGCCAGAAACTCGGACGAATGGCGCTGCGAGAAAAAGCCGATGCTCTCGCTCATCAGCTTGGCGAACAGCCGGCGCTGGTTGTTGGCGAGGATGGCGTTGCTGATCTGCGACAGGATCACCGAATGGCCATAGGTGGCCGCGCCCTTGACGATGAAGATGACCAGCACCACGCCCGACAGCATGAAGATGCCGCGCACGTTGCGGTCGACATAGGCCTGGTTGATGACTTCGCCCAGCAGATAGGCCGCGGCTGCGGTGGTGGCCGCGGCGACACCCATCAGAATGAAGGCGAGCAGATAGCGTCGCCAGTAGGTTGCAGCCTGTTCGCTGATCAGGCGGCGAATCAAGATTGCTGCGCCGTAGGGATCGTCGGTAATCTTGCGTGGGGCGTCGGTCATCCGCGTTCCAGTGACGGGTGCGGCAAGTGGCCGGCACGCGTCAGGGTTGTGTGCGAGAATGTCCGCTTCAATTGCCCGCTATGCGCGGCTTTTTCAAGCCGGAAACGGAGTTTTTACCATCCCTTTAAGCCGATTCCGCCCGCCGCCATTGGTCGCCGTCACGGCTTTGTGCGAGCTTGGCTTCCCAGGCCAGCGCGTGCGCGGCGATGGTGGGCAGGTCGTCATATTGCGGCGTCCAGTCCAGCGTCGCGCGGATGCGGCCGGTATCGGCGATCATGGTCATGATGTCGCCGGGTCGGCGCGGAGCGTATTGAACCGCGAAGTTGTATCCCGCAACGCGGCGCACCGCCTCGATGGTGTCCAGCACGGAATAGCCACGGCCATAGCCGCAGTTCAGCGTGGTCGAGGTTCCACCCTGCCGCAAGTAAGCCAGCGCGGCGCGGTGGGCCTGCGCCAGATCGCTGACGTGGATGAAATCACGGATGCAACTGCCGTCCGGCGTCGGATAGTCGGTGCCGTAGACGTCGATCTTGGCGCGCTGGCCGGTGGCGGCTTCGACGGCGATCTTCAACAGATGCGTGGCGCCGACGGTGGCGAGCCCGATGCGGGCGAAGGGATCGGCGCCCGCGACGTTGAAATAGCGCAGCACCACGAACTGGAAATCATGCGCGGCGGCGGCGTCGTGCATCATGATCTCGCTCATCAGTTTCGAGGCGCCATAGGGCGACATCGGCCGTGTCGGCGCGTCTTCCGTCACCGGCATGTGGTCCGGATTGCCGTAGACGGCGGCGGTGGAGGAAAAGATGAAACGGCGGACGCCGCCTTTCACCGCGGCTGCCAGCAGATTGCGTGTGGTGATGGTGTTGTTGCGATAGTAGCCGAGCGGATCGCGCATCGAGTCCGGGACAACGACGGAGCCGGCGAAGTGAATGATCGCCTCGATGTCGTGATTGGCGATAACGCCTGCGACGAGATTTTCGTCGCCGGCATCGCCGATGTAGAGGGGAACGCCTTCAGGCAGTGCGGAGGAAAAGCCGGTCGACAGATTGTCGATCACCACCACGTTCTCACCGGCTTCTACCAGTGCGAGAACCATATGGCTGCCGATATAGCCTGCTCCGCCAGTCACGAGTACGGTCATGACGCCCTTCCGTTGTCTACCGCGCCCCGCAGCGCGCCAAGAAGCGGGCAAGCCTACGGCCGCAGCAGTGCAGACAAGGTAAAACCGGGCTAATGAACCGCAGATTCGGTGTGATCTTGGCCTTGAAACGTGCTTATGGTTGCCAAAACCTCACCGGGTTTCAAACAATGCGAGCCTTTGCCGACGATGGATTCTCTTCTGTTTGTTAAGACTTCATCGCTCGGTGATGTCGTGCACAACATGCCCGCGCTCACCGAGGCTCGCCGGCGCTGGCCGAATGCGCATATCGGCTGGGTGGTCGAGGAAGCATTCGCGCCGCTGGCGCGATTGCATCCCGGTGTTGACGAGGTGATCGCGGTGGCGACGCGGCGTTGGCGGAGTGGGCTGCTGTCGACTGCGACGTGGCGAGACGTCGGAACCTTTCGAAGCGTTTTGCAGGCACGCTCATATGATCGTGTGGTCGATACGCAAGGGCTGCTGCGATCCGCGCTGATCGCAGCGCAAGCGCGCGGTGAGCGTCATGGTTATGATCGCTTCAGCATTCGCGAACCGATGGCATCGTGGTTCTACGATGTTCGCCATGCCGTTGCGAAGGATCAGCATGCGGTGCTGCGCAATCGCGCGCTTGCGGGACTGTCGCTGGATTTCGTCCCTTCCGACGTGATCGACTACGGATTACCGCGTCGTTCCGATGCATCTTCGACACCTTACGCGGTGCTGCTGCATGGCACATCGCGCGCGAACAAGGAGTGGCGTGAATCGAATTGGATCGGGCTTGGGCAGGCGCTCCGGCGAAAGGGACTGGGCGTTTTGCTGCCATGGGGCACAGAAGCCGAGCGCGTGCGCGGCGAGCGATTGGCCGGTGCGATCAAGGGCGCCGAAGTGTTGCCGCGACGACCGCTCGACGAAACCGCGCAGGTGATCGCGAATGCTGCTCTGGTGGTCGGCGTCGATACCGGCCTGCTGCATCTCGCTGCGGCATATGCTGTGCCGCTGATCGGTGTCTTTATTAGTACCGATCCGACACTCACCGGGCCAATCGGACCGGGGCCGATCGATATCATCGGCAGCAAGGGCGACTATCCCGGCTATGCGCGGGCCGTCGACGCAGCGGAACGGTTGTTAGCGGCATGACTTGACGACGGCTGTTCGCGAGGACGCATCGCCAGATGCGTCCTCAACCGCCGTTTTTCTCGGTCTGATCGTAAACAGCGCGCGCGACTTGTTCGAGGCGGTTCTTGTTGTCGTCGGGACCCGACAGCACGTATCCGACGCCGCGATCCGACCAGTACAACGCGCCGTCGCTGGCGCGCGTCACGTAGCGCATCTGCGTGGTCGGCGCGGTGGCACGCGAGGTATAGAGCGTGAAGCGTTCGCCGGTCAGGCTCTCATACATCAGGAAGGCTGCCGGCGCTTGCGGGCCGGGCAGCAGCCGACCGCCGACCAGTTTTAATCCGGAGCCATCCAGTTCCGGCGCCTTGATGGTATAGCCCACGCGTCGCGACAGCCACTGCTGCAAATGCGCGCGCTCGGAGCCTGCGACTTCGACCGGGTGACGCACTTCCACGACATACAGCCGATGCGCCTCCAGCGCGTCGAGCGTAAAGGCCTGCAGCGACGACGGTTTGGCGCTGACGCCATGCGCCAGCCACCCCGTCGCACCACCGATGATGAAGGCGGCAAGCGTGGCGGCGGTCGCGCCATACAGCACGCGGCGCGGCGGTCGTGCCAGCCGTTCGATCTCGAGCCGTTGCGGCACCGGTTCGTCCATGACCGCGTCGTAACGTGCGTGCAACTCCTCCGCCATCGCGCGCCACGATCGGACGCGTTCAGCGTCATCCGGGTGTGCGACGAGCCAGGCTTCGACGGCACCACGGCGCTCCACCGGCAATTCGTTGTCGATGTAGGCGTGCAACTCGTCTTCGGTGACGGGAATGTTGGGTTCGGTCATGGTCGTCTCTTCTCGTCTGGCTCGAATTACTTGATGCGGCGCAGCGCCGGGCGCTCGCCTTCAAGTGCGGCTTTCATGTGGGCACGGGCGCGGGCGAGGCGCGACATCACGGTGCCGATCGGCACGCCCTGAATGTCGGCGATCTCGCGATAGCTCAGGCCTTCCAGGGTCACCAGCAGCAGCACGGCGCGCTGGTCGTCCACTAGCGTTGCCAGCGCGCGGGTGATGTCGCGGCCCTCGGCCTCGGTGCCGCTGGCGCCGGCGGTGGCGTCCTGCAGCGGCGCGAAGGAGGGCTTGCGCGCCAGCGAGCGGCGGCGGTTGCGGTTGAGATTGGTAAGAATGGTGTAAAGCCAACTCCGGATATCACCGCCCAGGAACAGTCGCTCCGAGCGCAGCGCGCGCACCAGCGTATCCTGCACCAGATCGTCGGCGATATCGGCGTCGCGCGTCAGCGCCCGCGCATAGCGGCGCAACGCGGGGATCATGGCTTCGACGCTGTCGCGAAATGTGTTCATCACTCTGCTGTCATCTCAGCGGATCGAAGGCCGGGCCGGAGAGGGCGTCGGTCGCTATCCGGCTATAGCAGGCCCCATGCCCATGTTCATAGAACACCGCTCCCCTGCGGCTATTCCGGCCGTTAACTTTTCCGCCGCAAAACAGCGCGTTTTCGGGTCATTTTGGGCTTTGCCAAGCCTCAGTGGTGGTGTACCCGGAAGGGCTGGCGATCGGCCGGCATTGGATCGATGGGACATGGAATGGGACAGAATTCAGGCCTGATGCAGGGCAAGCGCGGGATCATTCTCGGCGTCGCCAACAACCGTTCGATCGCGTGGGGCATCGCCAAGGCTTGCCGGGCGCAGGGGGCCGAGATCGCGCTCACCTGGCAGGGCGATGCGCTGAAGAAGCGAGTCGAGCCGCTGGCTGCGGAACTCGGCGGCATCCTGCTCGGCCACTGTGACGTCACCGATCCCGCGACCATCGACGCGGTGTTCGACGAAGCGAAGAAGCAGTGGGGCAAGATCGATTTCGTAGTTCACGCCATCGCATTTTCCGACAAGGACGAACTCGACGGCCGCTACATCGAAACTACCGCCGACAACTTCAGCAAGACCATGCTGATCTCGTGCTATTCGCTCACCGCTGTCGCGCAACGCGCCGAGAAGCTGATGACCGAGGGCGGCTCGATCCTGACGTTGACCTACTACGGCGCGGAAAAGTGGATGCCGCACTACAACGTCATGGGCGTGGCGAAGGCGGCGCTCGAAGCGAGCGTGCGTTATCTGGCTGCCGATCTCGGCGAGAAGAACATTCGCGTCAATGCGCTGTCGGCTGGGCCGATCAAGACGCTGGCAGCATCCGGCATCGGCGATTTCCGCTACATTCTGAAGTGGAACGAATACAACGCGCCGATGCGCCGCACCGTCACCATCGAGGAAGTCGGCGACAGTGCAATGTATTTCCTCTCGAGCCTGTCGCGCGGCGTCACCGGCGAGGTGCATCACGTCGACTCCGGCTATCACGTTGTCGGCATGAAACGCCCCGATGCGCCGGATATCTCACTGGCGAAGGATTAATCCCGGCTCCCGATGCGCGAGCCGCATGTATTCGTGAACGGAAACGATCGTCATTGCGAGCGAAGCGAAGCAATCCAGAATCCACAAGAGAAAAGCTGGATCATTTCGTCGCTACGCTCCTCGCAATGACGGTAGGAAATACCCAGAAACTTTCGACGATGTCCCCACCTACCATCTACTTCATTCGCCACGGCGAAACCGCGTGGAACGCTGCCGGTCGCTTCCAGGGCTCCAAGGACATTCCGCTAAACGATCTTGGCCGCGTGCAAGCGGCCCATGCCGGCGATGTCCTCGGCGATCTGATCGCGCGGAATGGTCATGCGCTCGATGCTCTCGCATTTGTCGCGAGCCCGTTAATGCGGGCGCGCGTCACCATGGAACTGGTGAGGACGGAGTTGGGGCTGCCGCCGGAGGGTTTCGCGCTCGATGAGCGACTCCGCGAAATTGCGTATGGGGAGTGGGAGGGCTCGACCTTGCCGGAGATGCGTGCCTCGCATCCTGATCTGTTTGCGGAACGCGAGCGGGACAAGTGGCACGTCTCGCCGCCGGGCGGCGAAAGCTATGTGTCGGTCACGCAGCGCATGCGCAAGTGGTACGACTCCTTGCCGGGAGACACTGTCGCGGTGTCGCACGGCGGCACGGCGCGGGCGCTGATGGTGGCGGCCGGGGTCGCGGCGCCGGAGAAGGTCGCCGACCTCTTCATCGAACAGGGCGCGGTCTACGTCTTCAGCGACGGGACGCTGGCGAAATATAGCTGAGCTAGGGATTAATCTCACCGTCATGCCCGGCCTTGTGCCGGGCATCCACGGTTTCTTGGTGTGCTTGGCAAAGGCGTGGATGGCCGGGACGAGCCCGGCCATGACGAGGTAAGGGTATTTTCGCTCCCGAAGAATTGCGATTTTGGTCGCTTCCCGCTACGACAATGGCAAGTTTGCAGGTCACTATCTGCGAGAACGCAACTCAACTGGTCGTCTCATGTCCCACAATACCTTCGGCCATCTGTTCCGCGTCACGACCTTCGGCGAGAGCCATGGGGTTGCGATCGGCTGCGTGGTCGACGGCTGCCCGCCGTTGATCCCGCTCGCGGCCGAGGACATCCAACAGGACCTCGACCGCCGCCGTCCCGGCCAATCGCGTTTCACCACGCAGCGGCAGGAGGCGGACCAGGTGAAAATCCTGTCCGGCGTGATGGCGCATCCCGAGAGCGGGGTGCAGGTGACCACCGGCACGCCCATCGCGCTGTTGATCGAGAACACCGACCAGCGCTCGAAGGACTATTCCGACATCAAGGACAAATACCGTCCCGGCCACGCCGATTTCACCTACGAGGCGAAATACGGCATCCGCGACTATCGCGGCGGCGGCCGTTCCTCGGCGCGTGAGACCGCGAGTCGCGTTGCCGCCGGCGCGGTAGCCCGCAAGGTCATCCCCGGCATGACGGTGCGTGCCGCGCTGGTGCAGATGGGGCCGCACAAAATCGATCGCGAGAAATGGGATTGGGACGAGGTGGCGCGCAACCCGTTCTTCTGTCCTGACAAGGACAAGGCCGCGTTTTTCGAAGGTTATCTCGACAGCATCCGCAAGAGCGGCTCGTCGATCGGTGCCGTGATAGAGGTGGTGGCCGAAGGCGTGCCGGCCGGGCTCGGCGCGCCGATCTACGGCAAACTCGACAGCGATCTCGCCACGGCGATGATGAGCATCAACGCGGTGAAGGGCGTCGAGATCGGCGAGGGCTTCAATGCCGCTGCGCTGTCCGGCGAGGAAAACGCTGACGAGATGCGGATGGGCAACAACGGCCCGGCGTTTCTTTCCAATCACGCCGGTGGGATTCTCGGCGGCATCTCCACCGGCCAGCCCGTGGTCGCGCGTTTCGCGGTGAAGCCGACGTCGTCGATCCTGTCGCCGCGCCGGACCATCGACCGCAGCGGCGCCGATACGGATATCCTAACGAAGGGCCGCCACGATCCCTGCGTCGGCATTCGCGCGGTGCCGGTCGGCGAAGCGATGATGGCCTGCGTGCTCGCAGATCATCTGCTGCGCCATCGCGGGCAGATGGGCTAGGGCTGCGGTTGATGCAAGCCGGTCGTCTCCAAAGCATGGTGGACTGGCTGATCGACGGGGCGCAATCCGCGCCGCAGGTGAGTTCGTTCGTCATCGAGAGTTGCGAACGCATCGTGGCCTGCGGCATTCCCATCTCGCGGGTCGGCGTATTCGTCAGCACGTTGCATCCGACGATGGCGGGTCGCGGATTCATCTGGCGCGCTGAAACCGGCGTGACGATGACCTCGGCATCATATGGGGCCGAGGAATCCGACGACTATCTCTCGAGCCCGCTCTCGACTGTATACAATACCGGTCGCGAAGTGCGGCGGCGATTGCGTGATGCAGACGACATCGGCAACTCCTCGTTCCTGGCTTCGATGAGGGCCGAAGGCGTGACCGACTACATCGCGTTGCCGATCACGTTCTCCGACGGGCAGCGCGAAGCCTTGAGTTGGTCGACGCGGCGGGAGGGTGGGTTCACCGAGACGGATCTCGCTGAGTTGCGCGCCATCCATGCGCCGCTGTCGCGGATGATCGAGATCTTTCTGTTACGGCGAACCGCGGCCGGGCTGCTCGACAATTATGTCGGGCCGCGCGCCGGCCAACGCATCCTTGCCGGGCAGATTCGCCGCGGTCATACCGAGACCATGCGGGCAGTGATTTGGCTGTCGGATTTGCGCGGCTTCACGCCGCTGTCGGATCGCCTGCCGCCGGATGCCATCGTCGAATTGCTTAACCAGTATTTCGATTGTCAGGTCGCGCCGATCCTCGAGCACGGTGGCGAAATCCTGAAATTCATGGGCGATGGGCTGCTTGCCGTTTTCCCGGTTGCCGAGGACGGCAGCGATATGCAGGCGGTATGTCAGGCCGTCCTACAGGCGGCGAGAGCCAGTCGCGCCAACGTCGCAAGTCTGGAATATACCGTCGGCGACGAATGTCTCGGCGCGTTTCGGTTCGGGCTCGCGCTGCATGTCGGACAGGTGCTCTATGGCAATATCGGTGGCGGCGATCGGCTCGATTTCACCTGCATCGGCCCCGCCGTCAATCTCGCGGCGCGGCTGGAAAAGATCGCCGGTACTCTTAATCGGACGGTGGTGGCGTCTTCGGCGTTCGCCGAGGCCTTCTCTGAAGGCTGGTCCGATCTTGGCGAATTTCCGATCGCGGGTTTTCGCCGCACCGAGCATGTTTATGGTTTGATCGACGAAACGCTATTGGAGCATAGATAGACGCCACCGGATTGACGAAATGCAGATTGAGAATCTGAAAGACATTGCGACCTGGGTGTCGGCGGGCGAGCGCAATGGCGTGACGCCGGAAGTGATGATGCAGCAATTGTGCGAGCGTCTCGTCGAAGCAGGCGTCGCGCTGTGGCGCGTCGGCGTCTTCGTCCGCACGCTGCATCCGCAGATGTTCGGCCAGAGCTTTACCTGGCGGCGCGGCGAGGGGGTCACCGTTTATGCCGCACCTTTCGGCATCGAGGAGGATGAAGACTTCCTCAACAGCCCGCTCGCAGTCGTTCACGCCGAAGGCCGCGAGATGCGCTACCGCGAGGCCGATATCCTGACCGATACGCGATCGAGTTTCTTCATCGACGCACGCGCCGAGCACATGACCGATTACATTGCGATGCCGCTGCGTTTCCTCAGCGGCGAGATCCACGCGGTGAGTTGGACCACGACGGCACCGGGCGGCTTTTCCGATGGCGAGATCGAGGCGCTGCGTGCCCTGATGGCGCCGGTCGCGCGCGTCATCGAGATCATTCGTCTGGAGCGCACGGCGACCGCGCTGCTCGATACTTATGTGGGCAATCGCGCCGGCCAGCGCATTCTTGCCGGCCAGATCAGGCGCGGCCACACCGAGACCATGTCGGCGGCAATCTGGCTGTCAGATCTGCGCAGCTTCACACGGCTGTCGGACATGCTGCCGCCGAGTGCGGTGGTCGAGGTCCTCAATCTCTATTTCGACTGTCAGGTCGAGCCCATCGTCGAGCACGGCGGCGAGGTGTTGAAGTTCATGGGCGATGGTCTGCTTGCGGTATTTCCGATCGCGGAAGGCGGCGCGGACACGGCCGAGGTCT
>JBQCHY010000057.1:0-198743 GCA_051954235.1 Xanthobacteraceae bacterium | reverse complement strand
GCCAGTCGCCGATCTTGTCCTTCGGCGCGAAGACGGGCCAGTTCTTCGGGAAGTCGATATAGGGCAGGTGGTCGTACCAGACCGGGTCGTGCAGGCACAAGGACTTGTAGCGCTTGCGCCAACTGTCGCCGGGCCGCTCGTTCCTTTCGATGATGATGGTCGGCACGTAGAGTTGCCGCAGCCTTGCGCCGAGCGCGATGCCGCCCTGGCCGCCGCCGATGATGAGCGCGTAGGGCTGGCGGGAGTGTCCCAGTTCGGCGATCTCTTCCTCGCGTTCCTCCCTCCAGCTTTTGCGGCCCTTGCCGTGGCCGTGCTTGGCGCCGAGCGGACGCGTGAAGCCGGACTTCTCCTCGTGGCCTTTCAACTCGCTCATCGTGGTGAGCAGCGTCCAGATGCGGCCTTCCTTCAAGCGCAGATGACCGAAGCCGCGCGCGACATCGGTTTCGAATTGAATCCAGCTTTCGGTAATGCCGTCGGTTTCGGTTGCGTCCTCGCCATCGGCGATGCGCCAGTTCGATGGCTTGGTGTCGACAAGCCGCGCTTTCAGCATGTCGCGCACTTGATCCTGACCTTCCATGGTTTTGATGTTCCAGGTGAAGGCGACAAGATCACGCCAATAGCAATCGGTCTGAAACAACGCGACGGCGCGTTCGATGTCGCCTAATGACAACGCATCGTCGAGCGCATTGAGCACCGTGGTCACGCGTCCGTTCGGAGCCTTCTCGAGCATGTGATCCTCCCTTTGTGCCGCCCGCGAGCCTACGCCCGTTTTTCGGTTGCGGCGTGTTAACGCCGAGGTCGAATGTGCCTCTGCGCCAATGTCAGCAAAGACCGTGCCATCGCCGCAATCGCTGGATTCTCGCGAAAAATCCGCGTGTTAGAGGTAACGCGGTGACGCGCGCAACACGGCGCGATGCAACAGGTGTTGCACGCAACACTTCTTGATCGGCGCCGCATTCCGGGTGACACTCCAGGCAACCAGAAAAGATGCGGGACAACATCCAGGAGACATGCTGCCGTGATCACGGAGCAGGCGGCTCACATCGATGAACTGGTGCGCGTCGCGGTCGGCGAGAACAGCGCGCGCGATACGATCATCCATCAATCATGGTTGCGCTGCGTCTCGGAGCACAAGCTCGATCCGGTGGTGTTGCGCGAGGCCTGTATCGTCACATCGGGACGCTTGCGCGAGCATCGCGATGCGATGGATGAATTTCTTCACACCGCGCGCTTCGGCCTCGAGATGCTGTATCGCCAGATCGCGGGCCTCGGCTACGTGCTGCTGCTCACCGATGCCAAAGGCATCACGGTGGATTTCATCGGCGATCCGACCTTCAACAACAACCTGCGCAAAGCCGGTCTCTATCTCGGCGCCGATTGGAACGAGCCGAACGCCGGCACCTGCGCGGTCGGCACCTGCATCGCCACCGAGGAAGCGTTGACGGTGCATCAGTCCGATCATTTCGACGCGACGCACATCCCGCTGACCTGCACCGCCGCGCCGGTGTTCGATCCGTCCGGCAACCTCGCCGCGGTGCTCGATATCTCGGCGCTGCGCTCGCCGGAGCCGAAAGCCAGCCAGTTCCTGGCGCTGCAACTGGTGAAGTCGTTCGCGCACAAGATCGAGAACGCCAACCTGCTGAACCGTTTCCGAAACGAATGGATCATCAAGCTGTCAGGCTCGGCCGAATTCGTCGATGTCGATCCAGACTATGTGATGGCGCTCGACAGTTCCGGCCGCATCATCGGCTTCAACAACATGGCGCGGCAGTTGCTGGCGCGGGAATTGAGCAAGCGGCCGGAGATCCGCCTGCGCGGCGACGGCTACAACATCTCGCACATCTTCGAATGCGGCATCGACGACCTGCCGCGCTTCGCGCATTCGCGGCCGACCGCGCAGCGCACGTTGCGCCTGCGCAGCAGCGGCACCACGCTGTTCGCGCAGACTTTGCCGCCGCCCGCCAAGATCATGTCATCAGAATCGCGGCGGAATGAACCCGCATTGCCGGCGCCGCTCCGAAACCTGTTCCACGGCGACGCGGTTATAGCCGACGTGGTGACGCGCGCGGCGAAACTGATCAACACACAGATGAGCCTGTTGATCACCGGCGAAACCGGCACCGGCAAGGAGCACTTCACCAAGGCGCTGCACGCGGTCAGCGCACGCGCCGGCAAACCGTTCGTCGCGATCAATTGCGCCGCGCTGCCGGAAAGCCTGATCGAGAGCGAGTTGTTCGGCTATGAATCCGGCGCGTTCACCGGCGCCAAGGCCAAAGGCAAGAAAGGGCTGGTGCTGGAGGCCGATGGCGGCACCCTGTTCCTCGACGAGATCGGCGACATGCCGATTTCATCGCAGACCCGCCTGCTGCGGGTGCTGGCGGAGCGCGAGGTCACCCCGGTCGGGCGCACCAAGCCGGTGGCACTTAATATCCGCGTCATCGCCGCCACGCATCGCGATCTGGTCGATCTGGTAAAGGCCGGCCAGTTCCGAGAAGATCTGTACTTCCGCCTCAATGGCGCGGTGCTGGCCTTGCCGCCGCTGCGCCAGCGCAGCGACCTGGAATGGCTGATCGAGCAGCGTCTGCTCAAGCTCGCGGCGACGAACGGCACCGCCTATTCGCTGACCGCTGCCGCGCACGCCGCGATGCTGGCTTACAATTGGCCCGGCAACATCCGCGAATTGATGAACGCCATCGACTATGGCTGCGCGCTCTCGACCGGCGGCATCATCGACGTCGGCGACTTGCCCGAACGCATCACGCATGCTCAAGCCGAGACGAAATCGCCCGGCAAAGCCGGCAGGCGAGCCACGGTCAGCGCCGCTACGGCGGATCAGGCGGAAGCGCTGCTGACAGCGTTGCGCGACAACCGCTGGAACATCTCGCGCGTCGCCCGCGCGCAAGGCGTCGACCGCTCGACCATCCATCGCCAGATCCATCGCTTCGGCATCACGACACCGAAGGATTTGGTGTAAGATAACTAGAGATACCTTTGTCATGGCCGGGCTTGTCCCGGGCATCCACGCCTTCCTTTTTCTTTCATTCAATCGTTAGAACGTGGATGGCCGGGACAAGCCCGGCCATGACGCGTTGTAATATCGAGCGGCTTGGAGAAGCGCCCCAACTCCCCTACCCGTTCATCGTCAAACCGCCGGACACGCTGATCACCTGCCCGGTAATAAAGTTGGCGTCGTCGCTCGACAGGAAGGCGATCATGCCGGGAATGTCGTCGGGCTGTCCGAGCCGCTTGAGTGGGATCGCGCGCTTGAGGCCTTCATAAATCTTCTGGCCGAACTCGCCGTCGCCGACGAAGGAACGCAGCAGCGCGGTGTCGGTCGGGCCGGGGCACACCGCGTTGACCCGGATATTGTCGCGGGCATATTCCCGCGCGATCGTCTTGGAGAAGGAAATCAGGCCGCCCTTGCAGGCCGAATAGACCGACTCCCCGGAGGAGCCGACGCGGCCGGCATCCGACGCCACGTTGACGATTTTGCCGCCGCCGCCAGCTATCATATGCGGCATCGCGGCCTTGTGGAGGTTCAGTGGCCCGCGCAGGTTGATCGCGATGATCTTGTCCCACAGGTCCGGATCGGTCTGAAGGAACGGCTTGGCGATATCCCACCCGGCGTTGTTGACCAGGATATCCAGCTTGCCGAACTTGGCGACGCCACGATCCACGGCCTCCTTGACCGCCCCATAGTCCGCAATGTCAACCGCCAGCGGGTAGAGTTGCGATTCATCCGCGCCCAGATCGACGGCCAGTCCCTTCAGCGCATCCGCGTTGATATCGACCGCGAGGATATGCACCCCCTCCTCAAGAAAACGGCGGCAAATCGCACGCCCGATTCCGCCAGCCGCGCCAGTGACGATGGCAATGCGGTTCTTCAGACCTCTCATACTTGCTGCTCCAGTTCGGGCTGTCGCTCATGTCATCCCCTGATGCATGAGTATCGCTTGGGGTTTTCAACCTTGTTGATGAATCCCGTTTCAGTCAACAGAGGCCCGGACGGCCTTGCACCGTCTGGCCGAGCCCCTTTCCGGCTGCCCTGGCTGCGACCGCAACGGTATCAGGGGCCTTGATTGCAGTCGCCACGGGAAGCCCGTATTCTCCCAGCAGAACTTCGGTGTCGCCTGACATGACGTCGCAGGGAGGAAATCACGTGGGTCGAACCGAGAGCCGGTTCAACGACGAGTCCGGGGTGGCGATCGCGCAGGCCAGGGCCGCCGAGGCCTCCGCTGCGGCGGCCGAACTGGCCGCGCAATTGCCAGCCGACGGGCTGGCGATGATCCTGGTTTTCGCCTCCCCGTCCTACGATCCACACCAATTCTCGGCCGAGCTTGCCAAGACCTTCGGCAGCGTTCCGATTTTCGGCTGCACCACCGCGGGCGAACTGACCCCGGACGGCTGGGGCGACAACAGTGTCGTCGCGCTCGGCTTCCGGGCGCAGGATTTCACCATCGCCGCCCGCCCCTTTCTCGACCTCACCAATTTCCGCATCGAGGACGGCCGCCGGATCGGCAATGAACTGCGGCAAGACCTCGCGCGCAGCGGGAGTGGCGACGCCAAGGAAAAATCCTTCGGCCTGTTGCTGATCGACGGACTTTGCCAACGCGAAGAGACGGTGATGTCATCGATCTACGCGTCGCTCGATGACATCCCGGTGGTCGGCGGATCGGCGGGCGACGGGCTGCGCTTCGAGAAGACCTGGATCTTCTACAGCGGCAAGGCCCATACCGACGCGGCGGTCCTGATCCTGCTGAAAACCTCGCTACCGTTCCGCCTGTTCAAGTGCGATAATTTCGAGCCCTCCGCCACCAAGATGGTGGTGACCGAGGCTGACATCGAGCGCCGCATCGTCAAGGAAATCAATGCCGAGCCTGCTGCGGAAGAATATTCCCGCGCGGTCGGCATCATGGACACCAAGCTCGATATGTTCTCGTTCGCCTCGCACCCGGTGCTGGTGCGCGCCGGCGGCGCCTATTACGCGCGCTCGATCCAGCAGGTGAACCCGGACGGTTCGCTGAATTTCTTCTGCGCCATCGATGAAGGCATGGTGCTGACGGTCGCCAACGCGCGCAATCCGGTCGGCGTCACCAAGGAGCTGTTCGAGGAGACCCGCGCCGAGATGGGCGACGTGTCGCTTTATCTCGGCTTCGAATGCGTCTTCCGCCGGCTCGATGCCGAGCAGCATCAGTTTGCCCGCGATATCTCGCAACTCTATCGGGACAACCACGTCGTCGGCTTCCATACCTACGGCGAGCAGTATCGCTCGATGCACGTCAACCAGACGCTCACCGGCGTCGCCATCGGCAAGAGGCCGGTAACCGCATGACCGCGCAAGAACCCCGCTCGCTGGAGATGCTGGAGCGGGAAACGATCAAGTTGAAAAAGATCAATGCCGCGCTGATCTCGCGCGTCGAGCGCTCGATGGATCAGCAGGCCAACGCGTTCTCGCTGTTCGAGACGGCGATTGCACTCGACAATCGCGTGCTGGAGCGCACGCGGCAGCTTCAGGACGCGCTGCGCTCGATCGAGCGATCGAACGACGATCTCTTGCGCGCCAAGCAACAGGCGGAAGCCGCCAGTTCGCTGAAGTCGTCGGTGCTGATCTCGGTCACCCACGATCTGCTGCAACCGCTGAATGCCGCGCGGCTGACGCTGTCGACCTTGTCCGAGATGGATATCCCCGGACAGGGAGCCGCGCTGATCGGCCAGGTCGACCGCTCGTTGCTGACGCTCGAGGATCTGCTGCGAACCCTGCTCGACATCTCGAAGCTGGATGCCGGTGTGCTCAAGCCCGACATCCGGCCGATCACCGTGGCATCATTGTTCGAGCCGCTCTGCCAGGAGTTCGCGCCGGTGGCGGCGAAACGCGGCGTCGCGCTGCGTATCCTGCCCTCGCCCTATGCTGTCGTGTCCGATCCGCTGATGATGCGCCGCATCCTGCAAAACCTGCTGTCCAACGCGCTGCGCTATACGCAGAAAGGTGGCGTCTTGATGGGATGCAGGCCGAGAGGCGATCGGCTGTGCATCCAGGTGCACGACACCGGCCCCGGAATTCCCGAGGCGCAGCAGCAGGCGATTTTCGTCGAGTTTCAGCGCGGCGAATCCAGCGACGGCGATCAGGCCGGCTTCGGGCTCGGCCTCTCGATCGTGCATCGCTTCGCCACCGAACTTGGCCACGAAATCCAGCTCACTTCGCGTCTGGGCCACGGCTCGACATTCTCCATTACGCTGCCGCGCGCCGGAACCGAGGACGTGGTCGAAGCCGGGCGCGAGGTGCAGCATCTCGACTTCCGCTACAACGTGCTGGAAGGCCGCAAAATCCTGCTGATCGAGAACGATCCCTCAAGCGCCGAAGCGATGGCCGCGCTGCTGGAAAAATGGGGCTGCGACGTCGCAGCGACGACCTCGGCGACCGACGCCATGGACAATATCGGCGCGCTCGGCGAACCGCCGGATGCGATCATCGCCGACCTGCACCTCGACCACGGCGAGAACGGCCTCGACGCAGTGAATTCGATCCGCGAGCAGATCAAGATCGACGTGCCCGCCATTATCGTCACCGCGGATTACTCGACCGAGGCCGAGCGGGAAGCTGCGGTCTATGGGCTCGAACTGCTGCGCAAGCCGATCAAGCCCGCCGAGATGCGATCGCTGCTGTCGTTCCTGCTGGCTTAGAGCGCGGTGCATCGATATCGAATCGTCATTGCGAGCGAAGCGAAGCAATCCAGAAAGCCACAAGCAAGGACTGGATTGCTTCGTCGCTTCGCTCCTCGCAATGACGGCGAAAATGAGCGATCGAACTTAAATTCATCCCGCCTTAGCGGTGGCCGTCCTGCCTTCAACAAGGAATGACAGCGTCAAGCGCAGACTCGATCCGCCCATCCATCTCTTCTGATTCAAACCGAATTACCGCACCTATTGCAGCCGCACGTGTTCCGGCGAAACATGTTTCGCCGGGGTTTCGCCAGCGAGATTGGTGAAGTCGATTTTCGAGATTTCGATGATGGCGTTGGTCCGGCTGGCAACGTTCAGCTTCCGCAATATCTCCGAGACGTGCACCTTCACCGTGGTTTCGCAGATTTTCAGCTCATAAGCGATCTGCTTGTTCTGCAAGCCCCTGCGCACCATGTCCAGCACCCGCAACTGCTGCGGCGTCAGTTCGTGCAGCCGCTTGAGCAGCTCGAGATTGTGCGGCAGCGCCCGCTTGGTCCGCGTGGTATCGATGAAGCGCTTCGGCAGATAGATCGAGCCGCGTAGCACTTCCCCGATGGAATCCGCCAGTTCCCGCTTCGATGTCGATTTCGGGATGTAGCCGGAAACGCCCAGCGACAACACGCTGCGGACGATCTCCTTGTCCTCGAAGCCGGACACGACCACCACCGGATTTTTCGGAAACGCCTTGCGAATGCGGACCACGCCGAGCAACCCCGTGGTCCCGGGCATCGATAGGTCGAGCAAAATCAGATCGACGGCATGGGTCGAGCCGAGAATCGTCAGCGCCTCGTCGATCGAGGTCGCTTGCAGGATTTCGGCATCGGGATTGGCAACGCAAACGGCGCTTTCCAGCGCCTCGCGGAAGAGCGGATGATCCTCAACGATCAGAAATCGTGTCACGTCCCAGCGATCCTCACCTCGAACATGACCGCAGCCGATTCATCGATCGCCTTGCTGCATGTTCCTGAATACCCGCTTGTTCGGGGCATCGTTCACATTTTCGTTGCTTGCCTCTCGATATAGCACGCTCGGAATAGGCGCGGAAGTTGATTCCACTCCTACTTTCGCGGCACGCTGTGCGATATCGCGCAACTCATTCGGCGGCGAAACGCGTTTCGCCGTCTACTACCAAGTAGGCCCTTGTCGCATGGCACATTTTATAGATCATGACGCAAAGCCCCGGAAACGGAGCACAAAAGACAACGATCTGACGGGTTCGGGAGCTTGCATGGGAAGGCACGCCGCATGGCTTCGTTTGCTGCGGAACCTGCCCCGGAAACTCACTTTCCCCAAGGCAAGGTTGTGGCTCGCCGTTGCTTGTGTCACCGCAAGCGGGATTGGTGCGCCTGCGTTCGCGCAATCGCAAACGATCAAGATCGGCTATCTCCACGGTCCGCTGTCGAAGGAAAAGATTTCGCTGATCGACATTCCGGCACCGAACGACGGCCTGGCCGGCGCGCAACTCGCGATCGACGACAACAACACCACCGGTAGTTTCCTCGGCCAGCGCTTCGAGTTGATCGAGAGCAAGATCGGTGACGATGACGACCCCGCGCCCGCCGTCAAGGCGCTCGCGGATCAAGGCGTTGCCTTCATTGCCGCCGACCTTCCCGCCAACCAGCTTCTGCAAGCGGCCGATGCCGGCAAGGCGAGCGGCGAAATTCTCATCAATGCCGGCGCGCCGGACGAACGACTGCGCGAACAGGATTGCCGCGCCAACGTCATCCACGTCGCGCCGACCCGCTATATGCTGGCCGATGCGCTCGCCCAATATCTCGTGCTCAGGAAATGGCGCAACTGGTTCCTGATCAGCGGCTCGCATGACGGCGACAAGGCGTTCGCCGATGCATTGCGGCACGCGGCGAAGCGGTTCGGCGCGAAGATCGTTGCCGAAAAAGAATTCAAGGACACCGGCGGCGCGCGGCGCACCGACAGCGGCCTCGCCGAAGTGCAGCGCCAGATGATCGATCTGACACAGGGCACGTCGGACTACGACATCCTGGTCGCGGCTGACGAAAGCGAGGTGTTCGCCGGCTATCTGCCGTACCGCACCTGGACGCCGCGCCCGGTCGCGGGCTCCGCGGGGCTGGTGCCGACGACATGGGACGCCGCGTTCGACCAATGGGGCGCGTTGCAACTGCAAAACCGCTTCAAGAAGAAATATCAGCGATTCATGACGCCGCTCGACATGCAATTGTGGACGGCCGTTCGCATCGTCGGCGAGGCTGCGGCGCACGCCAATACAGCGGATGCGGCAAAGTTGTTCGCTTACATCAAGAGCCCGGATTTTTCCGTCGCGGCGTTCAAGGGGCAAAAGCTGACGCTGCGCGATTGGAATCTTCAGTTGCGTCAGCCGATTCTGCTGTTCGATGGCCGCAACACCGTATCGATCTCGCCGCAGGAAGGTTTCTTGCACCAATCTTCCGAACTCGACACGCTCGGACTGGACCGGCCCGAAACCAAATGCAAACTTCAGTGATCGTGCTTTTCAGGGTGGGGCCTTCATGATCGGAACCAGCACTTTCAGATATGTCGGCCTCACCGTCGCGGCGCTCGCGGCGATGACGGCACCGAGCCTCGCCTACACTGCTTACGTTTCCAACGAGAAGGGCAACTCGGTCTCGGTGGTGGATACCGACACTCTGAAGACGGTGGCCACCATCAAGACCGGCGAGCGACCGCGCGGCATCGAAGTGTCGCATGACGGCAAGTTCGTGTTCGTTGCCACCGGCGACGACAACACCATCCAGATCATCGACACCGCGACGCGCAAGATTGTCGGTGAGTTGCCGTCCGGCGCCGATCCTGAACAGTTCGCGCTCGATCCCGCCGGAAAATTTCTCTATGTCGCCAACGAAGACGACGCTGCCGTCACCGTGATCGACGTCGCGGCGCGCAAGGCCGTGGCGAAGATTCCGGTCGGCGTCGAGCCGGAGGGAATCGCGATCAGCCCCGACGGCAAAACCGTGATCTGCACGTCGGAAACGACGAGCATGGCGCATTTCATCGATACCGCCGATCGTAAAGTGGTGGCCAATGTGCTGGTCGGCTCGCGGCCGCGCTCCGCTGCGTTCAAACCCGACGGATCGGAATTGTGGATCACCTCCGAGGTCGGCGGCGGACTATCGATCATCGATCCGGCGACCCGCAAGATCACGAAGACGGTGCGCTTCGCCATTCCCGGCCTGCGCGCGGAGAAAATTCAGCCGGTCGGCATCAATCTCACCGCCGACGGCAAGCTGGGCTTCATCCATCTCGGGCCATCGAACCGCATCGCCGTCGTCGATGGCGCCACGCATGACGTGCTGAAATATCTGCTCGTCGGGCAGCGGGTGTGGCACGGCGCGTTCACACCGGACGGCAAATATCTGCTCGCCGCCAACGGCCTGTCGAACGACGTTTCGGTCGTCGACGTCGCCAGCCTCAAGGTCATCAAATCGATTCAGGTCGGCCAAATGCCCTGGGGCGTCGCGATGGGGCCGAAGTGAACGACGGCGCGATCCTGACAGAAGCGGCCAACACGGCTGGGCCGGCTGCGCTCGATGTCGTCGGCGTCGGATACCGCTACGGCGCGCGTATCGCGTTGCGCGATGTCAGCTTTTCTGTCAGGCCAGCGTCGTTCACGGTGCTGCTCGGCCTCAACGGCGCCGGCAAATCGACGCTGTTCTCGCTCATCACCCGGCTCTATGCGATCCGCAACGGTCATATCCGCATTCTCGGCCATGACGTCGCGCGCGAACCCGGCGCGGCGCTGAGCCGGCTCGGCGTGGTGTTTCAATCGCGCGCGCTCGACGTCGATATCTCGGTGCAGCAGAACCTGATTTATCACGCGGCGCTGCACGGCATTGGCCGGCGGCAGGCCGACGAGCGGATCGCTCGCGTACTCACGCTGGTCGATCTCACGGACCGGCGGCGCGAGCGGGTCAGCAACCTCTCCGGCGGCCAGATGCGCCGCGTCGAAATCGCCCGCGCGCTGCTGCACCAACCGCGTTTGCTGCTGCTGGACGAACCGACCGTCGGCCTCGACATCAAGTCGCGCGCCGATATCCTCGGCCACGTGCGCCGGCTGCTGCAAAGCGGCATCGGCGTGTTGTGGGCGACGCACCTTATCGACGAGGTCGGCGACAATGATGATGTCGTGGTGCTACACAGCGGACGCGTGCTGGCGAAAGGCGCCGTCGGCGATGTCATCAGCGCGGCTGACGCGCCGGATATCGGCAGCGCTTTCACCAAACTGACGCAGGCCGATAGTGTAGCGGGAGTCGGCGCATGACCGTTCTCACCGATACGCCCGACCGGCACCGCCTCACACTGGCGCAATACTGGATCTGCCTCTGCGGCATCGTCTGGCGCGAAGCGCTGCGCTTCATCCATCAGCGCGAGCGCTTCATCTCGGCGCTGGTGCGGCCGCTGGTGTGGCTGTTCATCTTCGCCGCCGGCTTCCGCCAAGTGCTCGGCGTCTCCATCATCCCGCCGTATGAAACCTACGTGCTCTACGAGGTCTATATCGCGCCGGGCTTGATCGCGATGATCCAGCTTTTCAACGGCATGCAGTCCTCGCTGACGATGGTGTACGACCGCGAGACCGGCGGCATGCGGACGCTGCTGGTGAGCCCCTTCCCGCGCTGGTGGCTTCTGACTTCGAAGTTGCTCGCCGGCACCATGGTGTCGATCCTGCAAGTCTATGCGTTCCTGCTGATCGCGTGGTTCTGGGATGTGGAAGCGCCGCCGGTCGGCTATTTTCTGGTGATCCCGGCGCTGCTGCTGAGCGGCTTCATGCTCGGCGCGCTCGGCATGCTGATCTCGTCGCTGATCAAGCAACTGGAAAATTTCGCGGGCGTGATGAATTTCGTCATCTTCCCGATGTTCTTCGCCTCCTCAGCGCTCTACCCGCTCTGGCGGGTCAAGGAATCCAGCCCGTTCCTTTACTACGTGTGCCAAGCCAATCCCTTCACCCACGTCACCGAGTTGATCCGCTTCGCGCTCTACGGCAAGATGGAGTGGGTATCGCTGGCGGTGGTTGCCGGTTGCGCCGTGGTGTTTCTCTGCGGCGCCATCATCGCTTACGATCCGTCGCGCGGCTTCCTCGCCCGGCGTGGCGGCCCGGGTGGCTAGGAACCTATATTGGCGCGCCGGCGTCATCCCGAGGAAGGAGGCGTCATCGCCCGCGAAAGCGGACGATCCAGTAACCGGGGCGAGCGCATGGGAAATCGATTCGACACAGAGTACCGGATACTCCGCTTTTGCGGAGTATGACGTATCTCGTGCCGCAAATCCGCGCTCTGAACAGGTCGGGAATTTTTCCCGGCCCCTCAACCAGATTCTCCCGGCGGCCTACGACCTAAAGAGCCTCCCGCACTCGCTTTTTGGCCTTTACGATCCCTACCCAAGGCGTGACGGCCACGCAGCATTGTTCGCAGCGAATGCCCGTCATCGGGGGAAGCGTTCATGAAGAAGACACTCGTGCTGGGGGTCCTGGCTCCGGGACTGCTCGTCGCCATGCAGGCGGCTCAGGCGCAAGAGATGCTGCCGGAGATCCAGGTCGTCGCCGATACGCCGTTGCAGGGCCGCGGAATTGACCGCGACAAGGTGCCTTCGACCATCACCACCGTCCACGCCGATAACATCCAGCGCGCGGCGTCGCCGAATATCACCGATACCCTCTTCCAGCGCGTTCCCGGCGTGAGCTTGTCCGACCCCAACGGCAACAGCGCGCAACAGGAAATCCGCTATCGCGGCTTCGCCGCCTCGCCATTGCAAGGCACGCCGCAGGGGCTGGCCGTGTACATGAACGGCATCCGCCTCAACGAAGCGTTTGGCGACACCGTGAACTGGGACCTGATCCCGACCAACGCGATCCAACAGGCGGACATCTTCACCAACAACCCGATCTTCGGCCTCAACGCACTCGGCGGCGCCGTCAACCTGACGCCGAAGAACGGCTTCACCTGGCAGGGCTTCGAGCAGGAAATTTCCGGCGGCTCCTACGGCCGGGTTCAGGGAGGTCTGCAATTCGGCGCCGAGTCGGGCAACTGGAGCACCTACATCGCCGCGCAGGGCATGCAGGACCAGGGTTGGCGGCAGAAATCCCCGACACAACTCGGCCGCTTCTACGGCGACATCGGCTGGCGCGACGACAAGGCGGAATTCCACCTGTTCGGCTCGGTCGCGACGTCCTCATTCGGCGCCACCGCGGCGACGCCGATCGAAATGCTCAATCGCGACTGGAGTTCGGTCTACACCACGCCGCAAACGACGCAGAACAACACCGCACTGCTCGGCCTCAATGGCAAATACGCGCTAACCGATAACTGGACGTTGCAAGGCAGCCTCTACGGCCGTTTCTTCCGCCAGTCCCACGTTGACGGCAATGACGGGGATTTCGAACGTTGCAACAACGCGTCATCCTACGCCAATCATCTGTGTCTTGAAGACGACGGCTTCGCCCGTCCGGTGCCCTTCGCCGGCGCGGCGGCTCTGGCATTCCGCAACCAGTTCGCGATCCTCGACGCCAACAACCAGCCGATCCCCTGCCCGCCCGGGGCCGGCAACACCTGCGGCCCGGTACCTTACGGCACCATCGACCGCACCAATACCCGCAGCACCACCTTCGGCGGCTCCTTGCAGGCGACCAACGACGCCAAGCTGTTCGACCACGGCAACCGCTTCGTGATCGGCGGCAGCATCGATCACGGCAACACCGACTTCAACGGGTCGAGCATGCTCGGCTACATCTTCCCGGACCTGAGCGTCGGCACCAACCCGGCAATTCCCGGCATGGGATCTGTGATCCACACCGTGGGCGACGTCGGCTATGCGCCGCTCGGCATCACCACCCGCAACACCTACTACGGCATTTACGCCACCGATACGTTCGACATTACCGATCGCCTCTCTGCCACCGGCGGCGTGCGTTACAACATCGCCGACATCGCGGTGCGGGACGTGCTCGGCACCAGCCCCGATCTCAACAGCGATTCGAGATTTTCACGGCTCAATCCGGTCGCCGGGCTGACCTACAAGATCACGCCGGGACTGACCGTCTATGGCGGCTATTCGGAATCCAATCGCGCGCCGACGCCGCTCGAACTCGGTTGCTCCAATCCGAACAAGCCGTGCCTGCTGGAGAGCTTCCTGGTGTCGGACCCGCCACTGAAGCAGGTGGTCGGGCACACCTATGAGGTCGGGTTGCGCGGCACTTCGGCGCTGTGGGACGGCTCACTGAACTGGAAGGCCGGCCTGTTCCGCACCGACAGCACTGACGACATCATCACCCTCGCCAGCAGCATCGCCGGGCGCGGCTATTACCAGAACGTGCCGGAAACCCGCCGTCAGGGCCTCGAACTCTCCGCCGAGTACAAGTCGAGCCAGTGGATGGTCTATGCCAGCTACAGCTACGTCGACGCGACCTATCGTTTCTCCGGCGATCTCGCCTCGCCGAATAACCCGATGGCCGATGACGACGGCAATATCCATGTAGTGCCGGGCAACCACATTCCCGGCGTCCCACAGCATCAGTTCAAGGCGGGCGTGGACTACATGCTGACGCCGGAATGGAAGATCGGCGCCGATCTGGTCGCGGTCGGGCAGCGGTATTTCGTCGGCGACGACGCCAACCAGAATCCCAAACTGCCGGCCTACGCCGTCGTCAACCTGCACACGTCCTATCAGGTGTCGAAGAACGTCACGCTGTTCGCCAACATCAATAATCTCTTCAACAACAAGTATGCCCTGTTCGGCACCTACTTCGATCCCAACGGCG
The DNA here is from genome assembly GCA_051954235.1 of Xanthobacteraceae bacterium. Classification (GTDB taxonomy): domain Bacteria; phylum Pseudomonadota; class Alphaproteobacteria; order Rhizobiales; family Xanthobacteraceae; genus 62-47. The sequence continues at coordinate 184,261 of JBQCHY010000057.1, read as the reverse complement.
TCACCAAAGCCGGAATGCCGATCGCACTGACCGATCAACAGACGCTGGTACCCGGAATGCCATTCGCGATCTACGGCGGGATCAGAGTCAAGCTGTAGGAAAAAGGCTACATCACCGTCATTGCGAGCGAAGCGAAGCAATCCAGAAGACCACAAAGCAAGGACTGGATTGCTTCGTCGCGGAGCCTGTGCCCGGACAGTGCGAAGCACTGATCCGGGTGCTTCTCGCAATGACGACAAAGACAGCAACTAATCTCCTCCGCCGCACGGGATCACCGCCTCCACGGTGACACCGCCACCAGCCGATGCCACCGTCATGCTGCCGCCGAGCGCCATCACACGTTCGCGCATGCCGGTGAGGCCGAGCCCCAGCTTGTGATCCTCCGGCAACCCCTTGCCGTTGTCGCTGACGCGAACGCGAGCAGCCATACTGCGCCCGATGCCGGCAACCGGCTCGATCACCACGCTGACCTGCGTCGCGCCGGAATGGCGAAAGGCATTGGTCAGCGCTTCCTGCACGACGCGATAGATCGTCAGTTCCGCTGTCTCGCCGACTAGGCCAAGCGCGTCGGAGATATCGGTGTCCACCGTCACCTCGGGATGCGCGCCGCGCCAGAATCGCACCAGCGCCGCGAGCGCCTCGCCGAGCCCAAGCTCGCTGAGCCCTGCTGGCCGCAATTTATCGAGCACGCGACGATTGAACTGCTGCAAGGCGTTGACCTGTTCGAGCATTGCCGCGCCGTGCTTGCGCAGGCCTGCAATGTCGGGCGTCGCCGCATCCGCCATCCGCATCAGTGCCGTCGCATGGGCGCGCAACGCGAACAGATACGGACCGAACTCATCGTGCAACTCGCGGGCGATCTCCTTGCGCTCGACATCCTGCAACGAGACGACGCGCTCGGCGAGCCGCTGTTTATCCGCGACCGCATCTTCGAGGGTAGCGGCCAGATGATTGAGCTTGGCGCAGATCGCGGCGATTTCCGCCGAGCCGGTCGGCGCCACGCGGGTATCGTAACGACGGGTTTCGAGATCGGCCATCGCATCCGCAAGCGACTGTATCGGCGCGAGCGCCCGGCTGACCACGAGCATGGTCAGGATCAACAATGCGATCGCGATGGCCGAGCCGAATTGAACCTGAGTGACAATGCTGTCCCAGATTTCTGCAATCTCGTCGGTCGGATGCGAGGCGATCGAAAGCGTGCCGTAGGATTTTCCCTCGACCACGATCGGAATGCGCAAACGCGTCGGCTCCGGCCGCACCATGGTGACAAACCATTCCGGTGGCGCATCGACCTGAAGGGCGGCATCGTCGGCTGGCGCGCTGCTCTCGGACACGCCATCGCGCGCAAGTGTCACGCTGATATGCCGCAGCTTCTGCAATCCGTCCACGATGGCCGTCAGCTTGGCTTCGGGATTCGAACTGCCTTTCAGATCGGCGACCGAGGCATCGACGAATTCACGCGCCAGCCGGATGACGCTATCGTCCTCGGCCTGAATACGCGGCCCCGCTTCCAGCACGAGGCGTCCGATATTGGCTGCCAGACCTAACACCAGCACCAGCGCGACCAGCAGGTTCAGGCGCGTCCGCAGGGAAAATTTCCGCCACATCCTCTCGTTCCGCTATGCCGTTGCGCCGCAGGCTCCGGGGAGAGCGTTGACAGACGAAAATGGCGACGATCTAATCGAACGGTACATCATTCTGGCGCAATCGCCAGATGCGCGCATCAATCTCATCGGTCATCATGGCAAAGGCGAAAGCGTCGAACAGACTCCGCGTCCTGATCGTCGACGATCATCCGATCGTGGTGTCGGGCTGCCGGGCCATGCTCGCGGACGATCCGAACGTCGTCATCAACGACGCCGTGGATGCCGAGAGCGGCGAAGCGGCATTCGCTGACGATCCCTCGCAGTTGTGCGTGATCGACATCAACCTGCCGGGCGTCTCCGGGTTCGAACTCGCGCGGCGCATTTTGCGGCGCGACACCGATGCGCGGATCATCATGTTCAGCATGAACGATGATCCGATCTTCGCGGCGCGCGCAATCGAGGCCGGCGCCAAGGGTTACGTCTCCAAATCCGGTGACCCGAGCGATCTCGTCAGCGCCATCCGCGCGGTGGCGGACGGCGGCACGTTCCTGCCGCCGTCGCTGGCGCAAAGCCTCGCCTTCGCCGGCCCTGCTTTCGCGTCTAGCCGGCTGGCGAAGCTGACGTCGCGCGAGATCGAAATCCTGCGGCTGATCGGCGCAGGCAAGAGCCTGACGGAGATCGCGTGGATGATCAACGCGTCCTACAAAACGGTGGCGAACACCTCGTCGATCATCCGCCATAAGCTCGGCGTGCGCTCGTCATCCGAACTGGTGCGCGTGGCGATCGAGTCACGACTGGCCTGAGGCGCGAGCCTTCCGAAACGTAGTCGGTTGTTTTCTCGTCATTGCGAGGAGCGAAAGCGACGAAGCAATCCAGTCCTTGCTTCATGGCTTTCTGGATTGCTTCGCTCCGCTCGCAATGACGGTTCGGTTTTTCTATGCACGCGCGGCATCAGGCATATATGCCGGAACGCGCGCGCCGACCTCCCCCGCGATCTCGTCGATCATTGCCTTGCTGCGCGCGCCGCGGGGTGGCGGCAACGTCATTTCAACCACCACATTGGCGGGCCGCGTCGAGAGGAAGAAGAGCTTGTCCGCCAGTTGAATGGCGTCATTGAGATCGTGGGTCACCAGCAGCGTCGTGACGCGCTCGCGTTGCGTCAACGTCGTCAATTCCTCGCGTAGTCGCGCGGCGACAGCGACGTCCAGCGACACGAACGGCTCGTCGAGCAACAGAAAGTCCGGCCGCACCGCGAAGGCGCGCGCAATCGCCACACGCCGTGCAAGCCCGAGCGATAGTTCGCCCGGATAGTGCGACAGATGCGCGCCGAGCCCCAGCGTCTCGATCAGTCCGTCGAGTTTGTCCAGCGATTCATCCGGCGACAGCACGAGGCGAAGGTTGTCAGCCACCGTGCGCCACGGCAAAAGACGCGGCTCCTGAAACACCATGCCGAGCCGGCCACGCCCCGGAATCCGCCGCTCGCCGGTGAAATCCGGATCGAGGCCGGCGGCGATATGCAGGATGGTGGTCTTGCCGCAGCCCGAGGGGCCGATCAGCGCGCCGAACGAAAACGCATCGAGTTGCAAACGCAGATCGCGAATGACCTCGACCGGCTTTCCTTCCGCCGAGACAAAGGTTTTGGAATCGATGCGGATTTCAAGCGGCGTTGCGGCGCCAGCGGTTCGTGCGTCGTTCAAGCGGTTGCACCAGGAATGTTTCGATGGCGAGCATAAGCGCGACGAACGAGATCGCATAGCTCAAAATCCGCGTCATATCGAACAGCGAGAACGACGAGCCGAGCACGAAGCCGACGCCGTTCGGCCGCCCCAGCAGTTCGACCACCAGCACGATCTTCCAGATGATCGACAGCCCCGAGCGCGACACCGCCGCGAGATACGGCGCCAGTTGCGGCAGCACCACATTGCGCAGCTTCGATTGCCAGGTGAAGCGAAACGCCTGCGCCATGTCGTCGAGCGCCGGATCGAGCGAGCGCGCGCCTTCCCGCGTCACCACGATCACATTCGGCAGCTTGTTGAGCGCCACCGCGACGATGGCAGCAGTCTCATTAAGTCCGATCCAGATGTAGGCAAAGATGATGATGACCAGCGCCGGCAGATTGAGCAGCACCACCAGCCACGGATCGGCGTAACGGTCGATCAGCTTCGAACGGCCCATCACGTAGCCGCCCGCAACACCCAACGTGAAGGCTATGGCGAAGGCTGCGACCACGCGCGCCAAAGTGCAGGCCATCTGAAACGGCAATTCACCCGATCGCGTGTCGGCGACGATCATCTCGCCGACGCTCATCGGGCTCGGCAACAGCGGCGACTGCGCCAGCCATGCGACCAAGGTCCACAGCCCGAGCAGCGCTGCCAGCGAGAGAGCTTTCGCCAACGCTCAGCCTCCAGACGACGAGCGATGATAATACATGCCGCCAGGAATTTCCTTCACCGAACCGAGCAGCGACGGGCCGGCGATCTGGGTCAGCGTCTTGAACAGCATCCGCGCGTCGGCTTCCTCGGCAAGGATGGTCCGGCGCGGAATGCCCTCGCGCGTGCGGTCACGATAGGCAAGGAAGGTGGCCTGATCTTCGGCCTGCATCAGCGGCCGCAGCGCTTCCCACTCGGCGTCGGATTGCATCAGGATATCGTTGGCCTTTTGCACCACTGTCAGGAAACGTTCGATGGCGTCGCGATGCGCCGCCGCAAACTTTTCGGAAAACACATAGCCGGTCAGCGCCAACGGCTCCTGCAAGCCAAGTTCAACTTGCGCCTCGCGGATATCGTAAAGTCGGCGATAGCCGCGCGCTTCCAGTCGCGCACAGAAATTCCAGTAATTCAGATTGGCCTGCGATTCGCCCTGCAATGTCTTCTGGAACATCAGCGGCGGTGCGCCGTACTGCAAAGTGGCCTCGCGCTTGAGATCGAGGCCGCGACGGATCGCGACGGCCTGCACGATCAGCCAGCTCTTGTCGAGCGGCCCGCCCGCGATCGACAGGGTTTGGCCCTTGAGGTCGGCGAGCTTTTGCAGCGGCGAATCCTGCTTCACCATGATCGCGCCGATGGCGGTCGAGTACGGATAGAATTGCAGCCGGGTGCCGAGCGCCCGCTCGCGCGCCACCCACAGCCAGTCCACCACGGCGACATCTACTGAACCGGCGTTGAGCGCCAGCTTGCCGGCATCGGCCGACGACATTTCGGTGAGCTTGAGATCGAGATTGGCGGCGGCGGCCAGCCCGTGGCGTTTGATGACGTCGAGTTGCCACGCGAAGGTGCCGGTCTTTTGAAGGCCGATGCGCAGCACGTCCGCGGCGAAGGAAGGAGATGTTGCAAGGATCAGAATGGCGGCGATAGCGATACGGAGCAAAGCGTTATTTCCTTGGCCTGTTCTGAACCTGCCGTCTGGACCTGTCTCTAGCCGGCCCAGCATCGACGTTGTCGTCGTTGACGATGATCACCGCATCTTGCGGTATTTAGCGGCGCTTGGCTACGCTGCCTGTCTCCGCCGGCTTGTGATCGCCGCCTTCGGCTGGCGCGGATTCCACCTTGCCGCCGCGCTTCTTCGGGACCGGTAGATTGATCTTGCCGATCTCGATCACCGCCTTGTTACGGCTGAACAGCTTCAGCTTGCGGAGAATTTCCGTCACATGCGCCTTGACGGTAGATTCCGCGAGCTTGAGTTCGGCGGCGATGTGCTTGTTCTGATAGCCGCGACGGATCAGGTCGAGCACGCGAAGCTGCTGCGGCGTCAGTTCCTGCAAGCGCTGGCGCAGCGCCTGGGTGAAGTCGGTATCGCCGCGCTCCCCCGAAACCACAAAGTTTTTCGGGACAGCGACCGACCCGCTCAACACACAGTCGATCGCCTGGGCCAGTTCATTCTTAGATGTCGATTTGGGCAGATAGCCGGCGGCGCCAAGCGACAACGCCTCGCTGACGACCTCCTGATCCTCATGGCTCGAGACGATCGCGACCGGCAATCGCGGATAAGTCTCGCGCAGCCGCATGAAACCGGAAAATCCCGTCGCGTCCGGCAGAGTGAGATCCAGCAGCGCCAGATCGATGCCTTTCTTCTCGGCGAGAATATGCAGCGCGCCCTTGATCGACATGGTCTCGAAGATCACCGCATCGGGATGCGCCTGTCGCACGGCATTGCCCAATGCTTCGCGAAACAGCGGATGATCGTCGATGATCAGAAAGTTCGTCATCTGCCGGCCTCGTCAGCGGCTGACCACATCGCCGGGACGCCGGCAAGCGGCTCCCACAGCAATCCAGTTCCAACGCGATCCGATTTCAGCATGCAGCTTCCGCGACAGTGACCGTCCTTGGCAAGCCGAATCAAGGCAGGCCTGAACAATGCGAGCCGGAACAATGAGTGACGGGCGGCAAACTCGCCGATGCCCGACCAAACGACTGTAGCGTCTTCAGGCGGCGTGGAAACCCGCGCCGCCTTCCGAGGAGCAAACCTTAGTCTGCCGGCGCCTGCACCGTGAGCAGATAGGCATAAATCTCGTTCAATTGCTTGTCGTCGAAGACTTCCTTCCATGCCGGCATCCCCTTGGCGGGCCGGCCATCGTGAACCGTCTTCCAATATGTAGCGCGCATGTCGTCGCCATACTTCTTGTGCAGCCGGCGAAGATCGATATGCCGTTCGCTTTGCACAGCGTCCGGGCCGTGGCAATGCGCGCAGGTTCCGTTGAAAGTTTCACGGCCGGATGTGACCGCCTCGGAATCGTTCTCGCGGCTCTTGATGACCTCCGGAGTCAGCGGTGCCGGCGCGGCAGCCGTCGGTGACGGCGCGGTGGTCGAGTCGGCAACCACCAGCGGCTTTGTCGGCGCATCCATCGAGGCCAGCCGCACCAGCGGCTGCGCAAGCGCCGTCAGCTTGACCGGCGCATCGGTCGGCAATCCGTATTTCTCGACGAGCGTGGGAATCATTGCCTCGACTTTCGGCAACGCCGCGTCGATCTCATCGCGCAAATCCTTCGACGCCTTGGCGAAGCCGATCGCAACCGGCCACGACAGCGCCTCGCCATCCACGCTCTGGATGTCATACTTGCCGCTATAGACTGTCTTGTTGAGCCAGCCCGCGACCGGTCCCCACACGAAGGCGACATCGACCCTGCCCTGATCCAGCGCCTTCATACCTTCATCGGGACTGAGGACCGTCACCTTCTCGATCTCGTCGCGTTGCGCCAGCAGATTTTGCGGCGTGGTCTGGTATTGAACCGCGACGCGCAATTGCTTGAGGTCGGCGAGCCCGGAAAACTTGCGGCCCTTCGCTGTGACCAGCGCGTAGCCTTCCTTGATGATCGGCTTTGAGAAGATCACCGCCGGTCCCATGAAATCGGTCGTGGGCGTCAATCCGATCATCGCATCGCATTGCTTGCCGAGCAGGGTGACCCGCACGGTGCGCTTGCCGAAATACGACTTGTACCAATCGTAGACCACCGGGCGGTCCAGCGCCTTCGCCAACGCCTGACCGATCTCGAGATAGAAACCGGGGTTGGCCGGGTCGTCACTCGAGAACGGCAGATTGGTCGGGTCGGCGCAGAACCGCAGCGGCTGACGTTCATCCGCGACAGCCTGTGAGGCTGGCGCGATCAACGATAACGCAACGACAAGAGCCGGGATGCCTGCAAGGGCACGAGAGGTTCGGCGATTGAAAGACATTCCGTTCCGCTCCGATGAATTTGCAAGCATCCCTGGCTCCCTTGATTGCGTTATTGCAGCGCGAACACGAACAGCGAACCGCCTTCGGGCGCCGCTGCCGTCATCTTCTTGCCGACCTCGCCGAGGAAGGCCGGAAGCGACGCGGTACGACCGACCACGACGGCGACATACTGCTTGCCCTTGACCGAATAGGTCACCGGGCCGGCACCGATGCCGGAGCCGAGGTTCTTCTGCCAGAGAATCTTGCCGTCCTTGGCATTGATCGCGCGGAAATCACCGCGGATATTGCCGGAGAACACCAGGTTGCCACCGGTGGTCAACGTGCCGCCGTTGAAGGGGAGGTCTTCCTTGATGCCCCAAACCTTCTTCTGCTTCACCGGATCCCAGGCGACGAGTTCGCCGAGATATCCGCCCGGGCCTTCCTTGGTCGGGAATTCGGCGCCGAGATAGAACACGCCGCGCTTGTACGAGACGTCGCTGACTGACCAGTCCATGCAGACGTTATTGGTCGGGATGTAGACCAGGCCCGTCTTCGGATTGAACGACATCGGCTGCCAGTTCTTGCCGCCGATCAGGTTCGGGCAGATGTCCTTCGCCGGATGGTTCGGACCGGGACGCTTGTCGGGATCCTCGACCGCGCGCATGGTCTTGATATCCCAGGACTTCGCCCAGTTCGTCGAGGGCACGTACTTCTCCGCCGACACCATCTTGCCGGTCTCGCGGTTGGCGACGAAGAAGAAGCCGTTGCGGTCGGCCTTCATCAAGGTCGGCACGGATTTGCCGTCGATCTTGAGATCGGCGAGCACCAGTTCGTTGACGCCGTCATAGTCCCAGGCGTCGGCCGGCGTATTCTGGATGTGCCACTTGATCTTGCCGGTGTTCGGATCGAGCGCCAACGTGCTCGAGGTATAAAGGTTGGACAGCTTGCCGAAGTTGCCGTCGCCGGTCGAACGAACGCCGGTATTCCACGGACCGGGATTGCTGGTGCCCCAGTACACAGTGTCGCTCTTGGCATCGTAGGAGCCGACCAACCAGGCCGCGCCACCGCCATGCAGGCCGGTGTCGCCCTTCCAGGTGTCGCTGCCTTCTTCGCCCGGTGCAGGCGTGGTGTAGGTCTGCCAGAGTTGCTTGCCGGTGTTGGCGTCGAAGGCGAGCAGCGCGCCGCGCACGCCGTATTCACCACCGCCGAAGCCGGTGATCACCTTGTCGCGCACCACCAGCGGCGGCGAGGTGATGACCGAACCCTGCTTGTAGTCGACGACCTTCGAGGTCCACAACTCCTTGCCGGTCTTGGCATCGAGCGCGGTCAGCTTACCGTCGAGGCGGCCGATGTAAATCTTGCCGTCGGCATAGGAGACGCCGCGATTGTTCACGTCGCAGCAGGCATATTGCAACACGTCATCGGGAATTTCAGGCTCGTAGGTCCACTTGCGGGCGCCGGTCGCGGCGTCGAGCGCGTAGACGTATTTCGGCCCCCAGGAGGTGGTGACATAGAGCGTATCGCCGATGATCACCGGCGAGGATTCATTCGAACGCAGCGAGGCGAGCGAGAAGGAATAAACGAGGGACAGTTTGCCGACGTTGTCGGCGTTGATCTGGTTCAGCGGACTGAAACGCGTATTGGCATAGTCATGGCCGGCGACCGCCCATTGATTGGCGTCAGCGACCGCCTTGGTGACGGAGTCGTTGGCGCTGGCGCCAAGCGATCCCGCAACCAGACTGGCGATGATCGAAACGCCAGCCAAGAATCCCCTGCTCCTCAACCTCATCTGCTTCCTCCCAATGTTTGCTTTCGCTGCGCTTGCAATTCGACGAACCGGATTCGCAGGACGTATTGCAAAGCGTCGACCGGCAACCCGCGGCCGCCATCGCAATGGAATTACAACATTGGATTTTCGCTATCAGTATAGGCGGAAGGTAGTAGTCCAGGGTATGATCGGGAAATTCTCCCGGCGACGAATCCTTAGGCATGCGCTTACCATCGGATAACGACTGCACATCGCAGTTGCGGCATGCGTGGCAATCGCGCGGGCATTTTTCCGGGCTTTTCACGGCGTTTTCGACGCGAACGGCGCGCATAGCCATGGTGCCGTTCGCGATATTGTTCGCGCTTGCACAATCTATCGCGACCGCTTGCGCGGATGAGATCGAGACCGAGCATCTGTTCGGCTTCACGACAGGAAGCGACGTCGGGTCGCTCGGCGAGCGCGAATTCGAAGGTTCGACGACTGCGCGATTCGGAAAACGCCCGGGCAGATACACGGCTGGCGAGCAGACCCTCTCCGCAGAATTCGTCCCGCTGCAAAATCTCCGCACCGAATACACCGCCGAAATCGTCGCGCATGACATCGCCGGCGTCAGCGGGCTTGAAAATCGCAGGCAACTCGCGATCGGGGGCTTTTCGGCGGACTTCCGCTATCGGCTACTCGACCGTGCGACCGCGCCGTTCGGCTTCGCGCTGGGCGTCGAGCCGCATTGGTCCCGCGTCGACGATGGCTCGGGCGCGCGCGTTCGCGAATACGGGGCCGATCTGGTGGCCGCCTTCGATAAAGAAATCGTCCCGGATCGGATCGTCGCGGCCTTCAACCTGCTCTACCAGCCGGAAGTCTCACGCCCGAAAGCGGGTGGCGACTGGTCGCGGGAAGCGACCGCCGGCATCGCGACGGCGTTGATGGCGCAAATCTCGCCCGGCGTCTTCCTCGGCATCGAGGGTCGCTATCTCCGGCGCTATGAAAGCCTCGGCTTCGACGACTTCGCCGGGCACGCCGGCTTTCTCGGGCCAACGCTATTCGTCAAACTGTCACAACGCTCCTGGGTCGCCGCCGCCTGGAGCGCGCAGATCGCCGGCCGCGCCGCAAACACGTCCGGCCCGCTGGATCTGGTCAATTTCGAGCGCCATCAGATCCGCCTGCTGTTCGGCATGAATTTCTGAGACGTCGAACAGCCCGCCGCACTCTTCGCGCCGCGATAAACTCCCCTGAAAATCCGACGTTTGAGCGACAACTCCCTACTACCAAGATCGCTGTTGCCAAGTCGTATTGGGATGCCTCTAATTTGGAACTATAACAATCTAACGGGAGGTGTCTCGTGACGGCTATAAGTTTGACGGTGAACGGGAAGATGGTTTCCGGCAACGTCGAAGACCGGACCTTGCTGGTCCATTTTTTGCGTGATCATCTGAATCTGACAGGAACGCATGTTGGCTGCGACACCAGCCAGTGCGGTGCCTGCGTGGTGCATGTCGACGGACGCGCGGTGAAATCGTGCACGACGCTGGTAGGCCAGGTCGACGGCGCCAGCGTGACGACCATCGAAGGGTTGTCCCACGGCGACGAATTGCATCCGATGCAAGCGGCATTCCGCGACAATCACGGGCTGCAATGCGGTTATTGCACGCCGGGCATGATCATGTCTGCGGTCGACATCGTGCAGCGCCACGGCGGCAAGCTCGATGAAGCCACGGTGCGACATGAGCTGGAAGGCAACATCTGCCGCTGCACCGGCTACCACAACATCGTCAAATCGGTGCTGGACGCGGCCGGGCGGATGAACACCGCGCAGGCAGCGGAGTAACGCGGCCGCGCTCACGCGTTACACGTGCGGGCATCGCAGCTTCGGGTTTTGCAAGGTCAGGCTTCGCGCGTTGGCGCCCCGTCACTTCGGGGCGATGCGCGGACCACGCGATTTGAACCAGCGATCGGGCCCGCAGCCTATTCCGGCGCGGCCTGCGATCGAACAAGGAGAGATCCCATGGGAGTGGAAGGCATCGGCGCAAGCGTCTTGCGCAAGGAAGACCGGCGGTTCACCACCGGCAAGGGCCGTTACGTCGACGACATCAAACTGCAGGGCATGACGCACGCGCACTTTGTGCGCAGCCCGCACGGTCACGCCAAGGTCAAGGGTATCGATTCATCGGCCGCGCTGAAAATGCCGGGCGTGGTGGCGGTGCTGACCGGGCAGCAGATCGTCGACGACAAGGTCGGCAATCTCATTTGCGGCTGGGCGGTGCATTCCAAGGACGGCACCCCGATGAAGATGGGCGCATGGCCGGCGATGGCGCCGGAGGTGGTGCGCTTCGTCGGACAAGCCGTGGCAGTTGTGATCGCCGAGACCAAGAACCAGGCACGTGACGCGGCCGAAGCCGTGCAGGTCGATTACGAAGAAATGCCGGCCGTCACCAACCTCAAGGCGGCGATCGCGAGCGGTGCGCCGCAACTGCACCCCGAAGCGCCCAACAACATCGTTTACGATTGGGCACTTGGTGACGAAACCGCCGCCAACGACGCCTTCAGCAAGGCCGCGAACGTGGTCAAGATGGACCTCGTCAACAACCGCCTCGCCCCCAACGCGATGGAGCCGCGCGCGGCGATCGCCAGCTACGACGAGGCCGAGGAGCACTTCACGCTCTACACCACCTCGCAGAACCCGCACGTTGCGCGCCTCGTGCTGTCGGCGTTCTACAACATCGCCCCCGAACACAAGCTGCGGGTGATCGCGCCCGACGTCGGCGGCGGCTTCGGCTCGAAGATATTCATCTACCCCGAAGAGATGGTGGCCTTATGGGCCTCCAAAAAGGTCAACCGCCCGGTGAAGTGGACCGGCGACCGCACCGAGGCGTTCCTCACCGACGCCCACGGCCGCGACCACGTCTCCCATGCCGAGATGGCCTTCGACAAGGACAACAAAATCCTCGGCCTGCGAGTCAAGACGCTGGCGAACTTCGGCGCTTACATGTCGCTGTTCTCGTCGTCGGTGCCGACCTATCTCTACGCGACGCTGCTATCGGGCCAGTACAACATCCCGGCCATCTATGCCGAGGTGATGGGTATCTACACCAACACCTCGCCGGTCGACGCCTATCGCGGCGCTGGACGCCCGGAGGCGAGCTACCTGATCGAGCGGATGATGGAAACCGCGGCGCGGCAGTTGAAGGTCGATCCGGCCGAACTGCGCAGCAAGAACTTCATCCGCCAATTCCCGCACCAGACCCCGGTGATCATGGCTTATGACATCGGCGACTTCCAGGCCTCGCTCGACGCGGCGATGAAGTCGATCGACTATGCCGGCTTCCCGGCGCGCAAGGCCAAGGCGAAGGCGGAAGGCAAGCTGCGCGGCATCGGCCTGTCCTGCTACATCGAGGCTTGCGGCATCGCGCCGTCGAAGGCGGTGGGCAGTCTCGGCGCTGGCGTCGGCCTGTGGGAATCCGCCGAGATCCGCGTCAATCCGGTCGGCACCATCGAAGTGCTCACCGGATCGCACAGCCACGGCCAGGGCCACGAGACGACATTCTGCCAGTTGGTGGCGGAACGTCTCGGCGTGCCGGTGAGCCAGGTTTCGATCGTGCACGGCGATACCGACAAGGTGCAGTTCGGCATGGGCACCTACGGCTCGCGCTCGCTGGCGGTGGGCGGTTCGGCCATCGTCAAGGCGCTGGAGAAAGTCGAGGCCAAGGCCAAGAAGATCGCTGCGCATCAGTTGGAAGCGTCGGAGAGCGACATCGTCATCGAGAACGGCGAGTTCAAGGTGACCGGCACCGACAAGTCGATCGCGCTGCCGATGGTGGCGCTCGCCGCCTACACCGCGCACAACCTGCCGGACGGCATGGAGCCGGGCCTGAAGGAAAGCGCATTCTACGATCCGTCGAACTTCACCTTCCCGGCCGGCACCTATATCTGCGAGATCGAGGTCGATCCGGGCACCGGCAAGACCGAGTTCGTCAACTTCGTGGCGGCGGACGATTTCGGGCGTCTCATCAACCCGATGATTGTCGAAGGTCAGGTCCATGGCGGCCTGACCCAAGGCATCGGCCAGGCGCTATTGGAAGGTGCGGTCTATGACGGCAATGGCCAGCTCATCACGGCGTCCTTCATGGATTACGCGATGCCGCGCGCCGACGACGTGCCGTCCTACAAGCTGCAGCACACCACGACGCTGTGTCCGGGCAATCCGCTCGGCGTCAAAGGCTGCGGCGAAGCCGGCGCCATCGGCGCTTCGGCGGCGGTGATCAACGCCATCACCGACGCCATCGGCAACAACCAACTCGAGATGCCGGCCACCCCCGACCGGGTGTGGCACGCCATCCGGGCCGGCGCATAACATAAGGGAGACGCATCATGTACGAGACTCACTATCATCGCGCCTCCTCGGTCGACGACGCCGCGGCGCAGTTCGCCAACGGCAGCGAGGCCAAGTATCTCTCCGGCGGGCAGACCCTGCTGCCGGTGATGAAGCAGCGCCTCGCCGCGCCGTCCGACGTGATCGATCTCGCCAAGATCCCGGGGTTGATCGGCATCGACTTCGGCGGCGACAGCGTCACCATCAGGGCAGCGACGCCGCATTACGACGTCTCGACCAACGAAGCCTTGCAGAAAGCCCTGCCGGCGCTGGCAGCCCTCGCCGGCATGATCGGCGATCCCGCCGTGCGCTATCGCGGCACCATCGGCGGCTCGCTCGCCAACAACGACCCGGCGGCGGACTATCCGGCGGCGGTGCTGGCGCTCGATGCCACGGTGAAGACCAACAAGCGCAGCATCTCGGCGGCTGACTTCTTCAAGGGCCTGTTCTCGACGGCGCTTGAAGACGGCGAGATTATCACCGCGGTCACCTTCCCGATTCCGGCCAAGGCCGGCTACGCCAAGTTCCGTCATCCGGCATCGCGCTTCGCGTTGACCGGCGTGTTCGTGGCGCAGACGAAGTCGGGCGAAGTCCGCGTCGCCGCCACTGGCGCTTCCGCCAGCGGCGTGATGCGCGTGCCCGCCATCGAGCAGGCGCTCAAGGCCAACTGGTCGGCTCAAGCGCTGGACGGCATCTCGGTTTCCGCCGACGGCCTGATGGCCGATCTCCACGGCGCCGCCGACTACCGCGCCAACCTCATCAAGGTTATGGCCCAACGCGCCGTCAAAGACGCCGCGTAAACAGCTCTCCCGCAGAGGACCACTCCGGCGCATCGCAAGGTGCGCCGTTTCTTTTTGCGGCTTTTCGATTTCGGGGTGAGATGAATCCAACCTGACGCGTCAGGCCCGGCCTTGTGCCGGGCATCCACGTCTTTGCGACACTCGGCGAGAAAGACGTGGATGGCCGGGACATAGGCGAGCGAAGCGACGCCGTTTTTCGAACGGTTATGCCCGAGCGTGACGAGTTGTTGATTCTATCTGAACCAAACCTGCTTTAGTCGTCATTGCGAGCGAAGCGAAGCAATCCAGAAATCCACGAAGCAAGGGCTGGATTGCTTCGTCGCTAACGCTCCTCGCAATGACGATTCAATCTGCACTCATCCGCTCCAGCCGCGCAGGCTGTGCGTTTCTATTTCAGCGCATCAAAATGCTGCAAGAATTGCGCGGCCGAACTGTCCTGCACTTTCACTTCGACTTCGCCGTCGCCTTTCGGAGCGTAGCTGAAGGCGATCGAGGGGTCTTCGCTCAACGAGATGCCGCCTTCCATGTCGAATATCTTGGCGCCGCCTACGCTGACCGAGACACGTTCGAGATAACGCGCCGGCGTGTAGTCGCCGCTCGCGTTCTGCTGCATCCCGCTGTAGTTCGGATGGCTGATCAGCAGCCGCGTCGGCACCTGCGTCAGGTCCGACGAGCGCTCGCGCCGCAACTGCATCTTGCCCATCCGCGCCAGCACATCGGCCGAGGCGCGTGCATCCGGCGCGGAGCAGCCGCCGGCCGCCTTGATATAATGCGACACCGCGTAGAGCTTGCCGTCGTCGGTCTCGGCGACCGCGTGGATCAGCGTGTACTCGTTGACTCGCACCCGCATCTTGATGTCGTCGCGCACGAAGGCCGGGCCGAGCTTGAAGCGGCCGGCGAGCGGCATCGGATTGTTGTCGATCACCACCGACACCGTGGTGATCGGGCGATCGCCGATCAATTCGACGCTGATCGGCACCAACGCCGCATTCATCGCCTGCTCGGGCACTTTCAATTTCAGCAGCGCGCTGCCGTCCTCGATCGCGCGTTCGCCGAAGATGTCGGTCGCCACGCTGCGCCAGCGCGCCTCGCGCTCAGCCACCTCGTCATCGGCTACGGCATAGTTGACACCGGACACCATCAGCAACGCCACCATCAGCAATCGTTTCATCCGTGCTCTCCCTGATGAAGCCTCATTGCACGCCGGGCCCTTCCGGTTCGACCACCGCAGTCGGTAGACCCGCATTTTGCCATGCCTCGATCCCGTCAGGATACCAGAATACGCGGCGATAGCCTTCCGCGATCAAACGCTTCGCGGCGTTCCAGCTCGCCCAGCAATCCGCGCGGCAATAGACTACCACTGACTTCCCGTGATTGCCTCCGGTGAGCGCCGACAACCGCGCCTTGACGTAGTCGGTCATCGTCGCCGAGACCACGGCGGAGCCCATGCCGGGAATCCAGACGCTGCGCGGAACACCATGATGCGGCACCGGCCGCCACGGCGACGACAGATGCTCCGGGCGACGCGGCGCGGGGAACACATCGATCACGACAACCTGCTCGCGGTCCAGCAACGCTGCGAGCGCTTGAGTATCGATCACCGTACCACCGGTAATGGTCGCCGGCACCCGGCCATTCATCGGTCCCTGCCAATACCCGTCGGGCTCCGGCGGCGGATCCGCCTGCGCGCGCACATTCGCGACAGCGATCAGCATCACCATCGCCGCAACAAGACATGGCGCAAACATACGACGCGCAATGAATGGCCATCTCATTCCCATTCCAGCCGCCGATAGGCCTCGATCACGTTACGGCCGTTGTAAGCATCGAACATCGCCCAGTGCGACCGCTCCGATTGCACCAACGTGGTTGCGGCTTCCTCAATCGGCGTCCCCTTTGCGATCGCCGCACGCGTTTCATCACGCAGTACTGTGAAGTAGCGTTCCAGCGGCGCGACCGCGTCCTGCATCGGCACCAGCGGCGGGCCGTGGCCCGGTACTGCCCGACGCACGCCTGAGTCGCGCATCGCCACCAGTTCCTTCAGCCATCCCTTCAAATCGCCATCGAGCGACGGCGTTCGACCGACAAACAACAGATCGCCGGCGAACAGAATTCCGGATTGCTTGTCGAGCACGCTGAGATCGCTGACCGTATGTGCCGGTTGATGCGCGGTTAGGGCCAGAGCACGACCGCCGAGATCGAGTTCAGCCGGCTTGTCCCTCGCCACCAGCATGGTCGGCATCACCACCTCGCCCACCTCGCCCGTGCCGAGAATTTTCTCGAGGCCATCGCGATAGAACGCACCACGCGCAGCGAGTTGCTGCGGCAGTTCGGCGTGCCCAACAAATGTGGGCGCATCATCCTTGAAGGCAGCCGCTCCAAAAATGTGATCGGGATGGACGTGCGATAGCATCACATAACGGATCGGCAGCTGCGTCCGCGCGCGGATCGCGAGGCGCAGGCCGCGGCCATCATGCAGACTGCCACCCGGATCGATCACCGCCACCGCATCGCGTCCGATGACAAAGCCGAGATTAGCGATGGCATCGAAGTTGCCGGCGGCCGCATCCTCGGTGAGACCCTGGCGAACGTGAATGCCGGGCGCAACCTCGACCATCGTTGCCGGCTGCGGCGCCCCCGCCGCTTCCGCGCGTAACGGCCTCGGCACGCAGCAGAGGCAAAGTCCGCCCAACAATGCCGTGCGACGGGACAGGGTTTTGTCGGCCGCGAAATCCATCACGCCAATGTAACAGTGCCCCCATCAGCCCCGACGGTACTTTGGTCGTAGATTCGGCAAAACCGGTCGAGGGCGCGACCGATGAGCCGCACCCTCGACGGTATCGGATAACTGGAAACCGTCAGCTCAGGCCGGAGTCGCCAGCAACTCGCTCAGATTGGCATCGAGCTGTGCAAGCAATTCCGGATCGACGCCGAACAAACCGAGATGTCCGTCGATACTCTTCAACGGACGGAACTGGCTTCCCGGAATCAACTTCTGCTCCGCCTCGCAATCCACCGGCGGGAAAAGGATGTCATGGCTGATCGGCATCACGAAGGTCTTGGCCTTGACCCGCCCCAATGCTGCCGCAAGATCCCCGCCGGTGTTGCGGCTGACGTCGCCGCGTTGCCACTTCCACGCCATCGCCAGCAGGTTGTTAGGGTCCATCGGCGCGAAGTAACCCGTCATGAAGTTGTCGATGAACGCCGCGATCGAATCGAAGCCGAGCGCCTTGTAGCGATCGGCACGGAAGAATGCATCACTCCAGCCGTCGAACGTCCAGAGCTTGGCATGGCGCTTGAGTCCGGCGGCGACATCGGCCACTGACTTGTAGTTTCCGCCGTTGAAGCCGGGGTCGGAGGTGATGGCCTCGACCAGCGTTTCCGCCAGCAGGAAACAGTAGCCGGTGTTCTTCGCCGTGCCAGCGATCGGCGCGGCGCGCTTGACGAAGTCGGGATAGCGCACGGCCCACTCATACGTCTGCTGCGCGCCCATCGAGCCGCCGACGACAAGCGCGAGAGAATTCAGGCCGAATTTCTCGGTGAGCAACTTGTGCTGAGCACGGACATCATCGCCGATGCGCACCTTCGGGAAATTCGGCCCGCTGGTGTTGTGGGGCGATGTGGACAGGCCGTTTCCGATCTGGTTGACGACGATGATGAAGTATTTCGCCGGATCGAGCGCGCGGCCGTTGCCGATATAGACCTGCTCCATGATCTTACTCGTTCCCGAATACCATGTGGGAATGAGGATGGCGTTGTCCTTCGCCGCGTTCAGCGTGCCGTGCGTCGCCACCGCGAGCTGAACGCCCGGAAGGCTGCCGCCCTCCTCCAGATCGAGGTTGCCGATATCGATCAATTCGTAAGGGCCGTGACCTTCCTGGCCGTAATATGGATTGGTGCTCATGGGTCGTTTCCTTCCGTCGTTGTTGATTGCAATCAGGTCATCGCAAAGCCCTGGTAGCCATTGGCCGCCAGATCATCGCACTGTTGGTTGTAATTGCCGACGCCACCAATGTAGGACAGCAGGCGCCGCGGCTTGCCGTCAACGTTCGAGCCCATGTACCAGGAGTCGGTTTTGACAACGAGCGTCGCCGCCGCGGTGTCGTCATGGTGCTTCACCCAGTTGTCCTCGAATTCTTTTGTTGCCTCGATGACGTTCTTGCCGTTCTTCCGCGAATAGATGATGCAATCGGTGATCCAGTCTACCTGTTGCTGCAGGCAAGTCGTCATGTTGCATAGCGCGGCGGACGGCGCGAGCGGTGCTCCGGTGGTGAACAGGTTTGGATAGCCATGCACTTGCAGGCCCATCGCGGTGCGGATTTCTTCGCTCCACCGTTCCTTGAGCGAACGACCGTCACGGCCGCGAATGTCGATGCGGCTGAGCGCGCCGGAACCGGCATCGAAGCCAACCGCAAGAACGATCACGTCAACTTCATGGACCCTGCCGTCCGACGTCTGGATGCCTTCCGGCACGATGCGCGCGATCGGCGTCTCGCGGCAGTTCACCGCCTCAACGTTATCCTGCAAATAGACTTCGAGGTACTTGTTCTCGAGCGGCACCCGGTGCGTGCCGAAACCATAGTCCTTCTTCGTCGGGATCAGGATGTCGCACAGCTTCGGATCGTTGTTCAGGCGCGCCTTCAACTTGCCGCGCACGAATTCCGACACCACATCGCTCACCGATTCATCGAAGAACATTTCCGGAAACGTGGCGAGCCACATCGACAGCGAACCGTCGTTCCAGAACTTCTCCAGCACCTCGGTGCGCTCATCGGACGACAATTCAGCCCAAGGCTTGTTCTCGAAATCATAGTCGAACCCAGCGAAGGTCGAGCGCACGCGAGTCTTGAGTTCCTGGAATCGGCTGCTGTGGCGATCCCAATCAGCCTGCGAATACTTCGGGTTTTTCATCGGCACGACGTATTGCGGCGTGCGCACGAACACCTTCATCGAGCCGACTTCCGATGCGACGGTCTGGATCACCTGAATGCCGGTGGCTCCGGTGCCGACCACCGCGACCCGCTTGCCCTTGAGGTCGATCCCTTCCTTGGGCCAGAGCCCTGTATGGGTGATGATGCCCTTGAAACTCGATTGCCCCGGAAAACGATCGTTCAACGGCGCCGACAACATCCCGCAGCAAGCCAGCAGATACTGCGTATCGATATGCTCGCCATCGGAGGTCACCACATCCCAGCGGCCATCCTCCTCGCGATAAGTCGCGGATTCGATGCGTGTGTTGAACTGGATATCTTTCTTGAGATCGAAGCGATCGGCAACGAAATTCAGCCACCGTTCGGTTTCCGGTTGCGCCGGAAAACGCTCGCTTGGCTTCCACGCCTTGTACAAGTCTTCTGAGAACCAATACTGATACACCTCGACTTGCGAGTCGAAGCGCGCGCCGGGGTAGCGGTTCCAATACCAGGTTCCGCCGACGCCGGATCCGGCCTCGAAAGCACGAACCTTGAGTCCGAGTTCCCGCATGCGATGTAGTTGATACAATCCTGCGATACCGGCGCCGATGACAACCGCGTCGAGCTTCGTGGATTTTTTGTCATTCGACACTTCGGATTTGACGTCAGCTTGAGCCATGTTTCTCTCCGATTTGCTGTGTTTTTGGGTCGCAACCGCGCGATCCGGCTGGAATCGAGGTGCGCTAGATCTCTTGACGTTATGCAGCGAACCCTAGCGGCCTCGGCGACCGGCGGGCTTGGACGAAACTGACTTTGCTTTGAATGAAACGCGGCTATGGCGCAGAAAGCGGCCTAATACCTAAGGACCGCTGGGCGGGGCCGGAAAGCGCCGTATCCTCTACAGCCAACAGGAACTGATCGGGAAAGAGCCGTCGAACTGGCCGCCAACCATCGGGAGGCTATGTCATGACCAGCTTCATTACGGTCGATGAGTTACCGCGATATGCGCCGGGCGAATTGCGGCTGGACAGTACATCTGTCGGTCGCCCCGAATTTCGTATGAGGGTGTTTCGCTACGAGCCCTCCGACATCTACGTTCCGCCGACGGACAACTACTTGATCGTGATCTATCGCCACGGCGTCACCGCAATGAACCGTCGCGTCACCGGCGCATGGAAGCAGGAACGTGTCGGCCACGGCATCACAACGCTGCTGACCCGCGCCGAGCCTTCGCATTGGCGCTGGGGCAACGACATTGAAGTCAGCCACTTCTATATTTCACCGGCCTTCATGCTGAAGACCGCGAGCGAGACGTTCGACAACGACATTCATGCCGTCGAACTGCACGATCTGCTCGGCATCGACGATCCGGTTCTGAACTGGATCAACGATCAGATGGTTCATGAGGTCGCGGCCGGTGGCCCCGGCGGACGACTCTGCTTCGACGCGTTATCGCTTCAGGCCAGCGTACACATTCTGCGGAAGTACGCATCGGTGCAATTCAAGATGCCGTCCGCGCACGGATCGTTCAGGCCCGCGCATGCGCGTTTGATCGAGGACTACATCGCACAGAATATCTCACGCAACATCACGCTCGATGAGCTGGCGACGTTATGCGGCTGCACGCCGGTCCAGTTTGCCCGCAAATTCAACGCGCATTACGGGATGCGTCCACACGCCTTTGTCATAAAGCAGAAAGTCGAGCAGGCTTGCCAGCATCTGCGGAAAGGCAATCTGGCGCTCAAGGAAGTCGCGCTCGCCAGCGGCTTCTCCGACCAAAGCCACCTCAATCGGGTGTTCCGCCAGCAACTCGATTGCACGCCCGCCGAATATCGCAGGCAAGCCAGTTAGGCCTTAGCGCCTTCGCCAGCGTCCGTTTCCGGCGTTCCGCCCCGAAAATTGCGATAGATGAAACGGTTGACCTCGCCCGCAGCTTCCGTTTCCGCCATCTTGAAAATTTTCTCGTGCAGCGGCGACAGCGTACAGGCCGGATCGGTATTGCCGGCATGGCCGGTCAGCGCAAAAGCCTGACAGCGGCAACCGCCGAAATCGACCTCCTTGAACTCGCAACTCTGACACGGCTCCGGCATCCAGCCGGTGCCGCGATAGCGATTGAAGGCGTCGGAGTTTTGCCAGATCCACGCGATCGAATGATTGCCGCGCACGGATTCGAAATCGAGCCCGGTGATGGTTTCCGCCGCGTGACACGGCAGGATTTTGCCGGTCGGCGAGATGTTGAAGAACTGCCTGCCCCAGCCGCCCATGCATTTCTTCGGTCGCAGCGCGTAGTAATCCGGCACGACGTAGTCGATGGCGAGGATACCCTTCAGCCGCACCTCAGCTTCCTCGACAATCCGGCTGGTTTCTTCGATCTGTTGCAGCGTCGGCATCAGGGAGGCGCGGTTCTTCAGCGCCCAACCGTAGTATTGCACATTCGCAACCTCGAGCCGGTCGGCATCGAGATCGACCGCCATCTGGATGATGTCGGCCAGTTGATGCAGATTTTGCCGATGCATCACCGCGTTGACGGTGAGCGGCAGATCGAGTTCGCGCGCCCAGTGGGCCACTTCGATTTTCTTCGCGTGCGCATCCTTCATGCCGGCGACGCGATCCGCCACCATCGGCTCGTTACCCTGGAAACTGATCTGGATATGGCACAGGCCGGCATCTGCCAGCGCGCGCAGCTTGTCCTTGGTCAGCAACACCGCCGAGGTAATCAAGTTCGAGTAGAGCCCGACGTCGGTTGCGTGCTGCATCAATTCCACGAGATCCTTGCGCGCGGTCGGTTCGCCCCCGGAAAAATGGATTTGCAAGACACCGATCTCGGCGAGTTCGCTCAGCACCTTCTTCCATTCGTCGGTGGTAAGTTCGGTGTTGGCGCGATCGAGCTCCAGCGGGTTGGAGCAGTACGGACATTGCAGCGGACAGCGATGGGTCAATTCGGCCAGCACTGCGAGCGGAATACCGAATGTCTCGGCGACCGACCCGCGCGACTCCAGCGCGGCGAGGCTATCGATTGCCTCGCCTGCCACGTTCGTCACATTGGCCGGCGTCGGAGTCATGGCGTGGGCTCTTTCGCTTCGATCAGGAATCCCTTATCCGCAAGATCCTGCAACATCACAACGACATCAGCGCCGATATCTTCGCGCGGAGCTGCGTATCTCGCCGCCAGCTGATCGACCATATCCCCGACGCTACGCCCATCGCACAATTGCAGGACTTCCACCGCGATCTCGTCGGGAGCCAGCACGCGCTCCGGCGCCAGGATCACCCAGCGTTCGCGTGTCTTATCGAATTTCAATTGCGCGTGGCGCGGCAGAATCGGGCGGCTTGCCTCGGTAACGCTCAATTTCCGACTGCGCGATGCGGCCATGAAAGTGCCTTTCAGCCCGCCGTGGGAACAAAAGCGCCCGGCGGCACATGCCCGTCGACATAGGCATGATACAACGCGTCGAGCTGAACCCAAAGCACGTTGGTCTTGAAGATCAGCGCATTGCAGACCGCCTCGCGCTCCCCCGGCGTCATGGCGTGAGCCTTGACGTAGTCGAGCGCGAAGTTGGCATCGCGCGGCGCCTGCGTCAGCCGGCGCTTGAAGTAGCTCATGATGTTCGGGTTGACGAAATCGTAGTGCGCCAGCATTCCGGAGATGCGTTCCTCATGCAGGTTCGGTGCAAACAATTCCGTCAGAGACGACGCGATGGCTTCCAGCGGCGTGCGGTCGCGCACGAAATGCACGTAGGCCTCCACCGCAAAGCGGGTCGCCGGGAGAATGCCCTCGGTGGATTCGACGTAAGCGGTGTCGAGCCCCAAACCTTCGGTGAGCTTGAGCCAGCGCTCGATGCCGCCTTCGCTGCCGATATCGCCGTCGTGGTCCTCGATGCGATGTCGCCATTCCTGCCGCGTCTGGCGGTCGCGGAAGCGCGAGATCACCACCGCGTCCTTGATCGGGATCGTGCTCTGATAATAGTAGCGGTTGAGCGCCCAGGCCTGCACTTGCCCCTTGTTCAGTTTGCCGCC
The DNA here is from genome assembly GCA_051954235.1 of Xanthobacteraceae bacterium. Classification (GTDB taxonomy): domain Bacteria; phylum Pseudomonadota; class Alphaproteobacteria; order Rhizobiales; family Xanthobacteraceae; genus 62-47. Next base: position 161,165 of record JBQCHY010000057.1, on the reverse strand, counting down.
GTGCAGCAGACCATGAAACGGATGCAGGTTATGATAACGCGTCGCACCGATATGGCGCAGCGCCGCTTCTAGTTCGTCGGCATTTTGCAGCGGCTTGTCCGCGATCAGCGAAAAGGCAGTGGTTGCGATCACAACGCGATCTCCATTCCGTCCGAAGCGAGCTCCCAACCCGCCTGCAGCGCGGCTTTGCGCTCGGGCGAGTCGGCCAACAGCGCCGGATTCGAATTATTGATGTGCAGGAACAGTTTGCGCGCGATGTTGAGCGGCGCGAGCGCGGCGATGGCACCATCCGCGCCCGACATGGCGATGTGTCCCATCGCCTGCCCGGTCTTGCGGCCAAGCCCCGCCGCGATCAGTTCGTCATCGCGCCACACAGTGCCGTCGAAGAACACCAGCGGCGCACCCTCGATACGTTGCGCCAAATCAGGCGTCACCCGCGCGCAAGCGGCGAGATGATAGAAGTATTGCCCGCTGCGCTTGTCGGTGACACGCAGCCCCAGCGTATCACCCGCGGCATCGTCGTCGCCGGGATGCTGCCGTCCTTCGAGATACCATGCGCGCTTGCCCGGCATGACGAACGGCAAAACTTCTAGCCCCGAGGGCGAGCCGTCCGGCAGCAACGGTTCGAATGCACGATCGGTTGCGATCGGCTCGCGCCGCACCAGCTTGTCGTTCAGAACGTTGAAGATGCTGTTGCTGGCCAGAATCGCCAGTACTTGCCGATGTGCATAGATCGTGAACGGCGAGCTTTCGCGCAACGACAACAGGCCCGCCACCGCATCGACTTCGCCGTTGGTGAGAATGACGCCCGTGATCGGGCTGTGCCGCAGAGCGCCGGCTTTCGGATGCAGCCTTGGCGTCGCGGTGATCTGTTGCCGGATATCCGGCGAGGCATTGATCAGGAACCAATGCGCATCGTCGACGCTGACCGCAACCGACGATTGGGTGCTTTGTAATTCGGGGCGGTCGCTCCGCGATGCGCGGCACACCGCGCACCCGCAATTCCATTGCGGAACGCCGCCGCCTGCCGCGGCTCCAAGAACGACAACACGAAGCATGGCCTCGCCCCTGGACCCGGACAGGTCGTCGCGAAGCTGCTTACTTGCGGGCCGCGCAGGCGTACATGTTGATTTCCATGCCAACCGACACTTCAACGATCTTCGGTGCTTTCCAGGCCATTTCCGTCTCCTAGGTGGCGCGATTGCCACGACATAAATCTATCTGTCACCGGGAAGTTCGCCACCTATTCGACGAATAGGAAATGCCTATCTCGCAACGCAGCAATTCCTCGCATTAAGCCTTATCGGCACTGCGCAGGAACGGCGGCGTGTCGAGCAACGGCGGCATCTTGAAACCTTCCCCGGCCTGCTTCAGCGCATCCAGAAACGCCGCATAAGGCTCAAGCCGCCGGTATTGCGACGGCAGCAGCGCCACGATCTGCCGGGGCGGCATCGCGACCCGATAGAGTTTTACGCCATCCAGCGGCCCGGCTCCGACGACGGCCGACAAGGCGGGCGCGAGGCAAACCCCGAGTTCCGCCCGCACCAGCCGGATCGCGACTTCGAAGCTGCGGCAGCGGGCGATGACGCGATGATCCGGCAGCATTTCGCCGAACCAATTCGCGGTCTGCTTGGCATGGGGACTGCCGAACACGAACTGGATCACCTGATTGAGAATGGCACGATCCCCCGCGCGCAAGTCGCGGTTCGGTGGCTTCGACTTCGACAGATCGAGGCGTTCGGGCACCACGAGGACGTAAGGATCGTCGACAATGGGGATGCGCAGGAAACCGTCGCTCGCCTGCGTGATGGAGTTGGCGGCCACAAGCCCGATGTTGACTCGCCTGGTGTTGAGAAGTTCGAGCACATCGGCAGGCGCCTGCTCGTGGATATCGAAATCGACATCGGGAAAGGTCGCGTGGAATCGCTGCATCGCAGCTGGCAGGATCACGCCCAGGATCGAGTTGACGCCGGCAAGGCGGATGGTGGCGCGCGCGCCGCCGGCTTGCTCATTCAGGCTATCCTCGAATTCGCCCATGCTGCGCAGCACAGCCTCGACCTTCGGCATCAGCCGCGTGCCCGCTTCGGTCAGCTTCAGTTGATTGGAGCGGCGATCAAACAGCCGCGCGCCGGAAATCGATTCAAGTTTCGACAATTGCTGCGACAGTGAGGGCTGCGCAAGGCCGAGTTGTTTGGCGGCCTTGGTCAGGGTCTCGGCATGCGCCACGGTCCAGAAGACACGAAGCTGATGCAGCGTGATCTCGGAGCGACGCGACTTGGTCGCGGCCGAACTCAGATCGATCGGCACCATGATCTCGTCGATCGCGGCGGTCGGGCGTCGTTCCTCGTGTCTCATCCGGTCCTGCGCTTCTCCGCCAGTGTTGCCGATCAGGCTACACCGATCGGTGTCGCGCCGGGAGGGGCCGTTGGAACTAGACGCGCGCCCTCATCGCAATCCGAGTCCTCTAGCGATGATGCCGCGCAGGATTTCGCGGGTGCCGCCGCGCAGCGAGAAGGAGGGCGCGGCCAGCACGGTATAGTGCAGCGTGCGGGCCAGTTCGGCGGTGCGTTCGGAGCCGGGCTCGATCTCGACCAGCGAGCGGACGATGTCCGGAATCTCCTGCTCCACCAGCGCGCCGAGGTCCTTCACGACCGCGGCTTCCAGCGCCGGGTTCTGGCCGTTCTGCAACAGCCACGCCACGCCGCGCGAGAGCTGCCGCAGCACCACGAAGTGCGATGCCAGCCGGCCGACCGCAACGGTCGCCTGTTCCGACGGATGGTCGCGCAGCACGCGGACAAGCTCCGCGAATAGCACGAACGACGACAGGAAACGCTCCGGCCCGGACCGCTCATAGGCCAGTTCGCTGGTCACCTGATGCCAGCCATTGCCCATCTCGCCGATCAGCGCCGAGGACGGCACGAATACGTCCTCGAACGCCACTTCGTTGAAGTGCTTTGCGCCGGTGAGGTCCGTGATCGGGCGAATGGTGATGCCCGGCGTCTTGAGGTCGACCAACAACTGGCTGGTGCCGCCATGGCGATCGCTCGGGTTGCCGCTGGTGCGGCAGAACAGCAGCATGTAGTGCGCGCGATGGCCGAACGTGGTCCACAGCTTGGTGCCGTTGACGCGGAAGCCACCCTCGACCGGCTCGGCGCGTGTGCGCACGGCGGCGAGGTCGGAGCCGGAATCCGGTTCGCTCATGCCGATGCAGCAGAACAACTCGCCGGCCGCGATCTTCGGCAGCACGGTCTTGCGCTGCTCTTCCGTGCCGAACCGCAACAGCAATGGGCCGCTCTGGCGATCCGCGATCCAATGCGCGGCCACCGGCGCGCCGGCCGCCAGCATCTCCTCGAGCACGACGTAGCGCTCCAGGCTGGTGCGTTCGTGGCCGCCATATTGCTTCGGCCAGGTCATGCCGATCCAGCCGCGCTGGCCCATCTTGCGGGAGAAATCGGCATCGAAGCCGCTCCACGAGGCCGCGCGCACATGTGGCGGAATCGTCTTCAGTTCCTCGGCGAGGAATGCACGTACTTCGCCGCGCAGTTTCTCGGCTTCCGGCATCACCGGCGGATTGGGAAAGGTGAAGAACGACATCATGCCCCTTGACCTGCACCTACTGCCACGACGAACGGCCACAGCCCATCGGCGCCGGCCGCAATCGCTTCTTGTCCCACCACCTTGCTCCAGTAGCGCTCCGAGCCGCACTCGTCGCGCCAGCCCCACAGCCGCCGCGTAAAGAAGTGCAAGCGGTGTTCCTCGGTGAAGCCGATGGCGCCGTGCACCTGATGCGCGATCGGCGCGGCGATACTGGCGGCCTCGCCGGCGCGCACCTTGGCCGCCGCGATCGCGATGACATCGAGACTATCGAACGCCGCGCTGGCGACATCCGCCGCCCCGCCGGCCGCCGCGGCCTGCCCGGCCAGCACGGCAAGTTGTTGCTGGATCGCCTGCTGCTTACCGATCGGCTTGCCGAACTGCACGCGCTCGTTGGCATAGCCGACAGTGATCTCCATGACCCGCGCCAGCGCACCCGCCATCTCGGACACGAGCAGCGCCGCGAACGCCGCCTTGAGCGTTTGAGGCGTCCAGCTTGCCGGCACTGGGCGCACGTCAGAGTCCGCAATCTCTGCATCGACAGAGACATCATCCGCAGGAAGATTTGCGAATGACATTGCTGGCGCGATGCTCGCGACACCGCGCTTCAACCGCACCACGAAGGGTTTGCTCTCGTGCTCGACCAACAGCACGATCGTCTCGGCATGGCGCGCCCACGGCACGCCGGCCGCGCGGCCGCTGATCTGCCAGTTGCCGCCCTGCTTTGTGAGCACGAACGCGCCGCTCTCCGCGACGAGGACGGTTGCCGCTCCTTCGGCGACATCGAAGCCTGCTTCGCTCAACAGGCGATTGGCGAGCATGGTCTCCGCCAGCGGCACCGGCGCGGCGTGATAGCCGGCGATGCGCAGGAGTGAAATCGCCTCCGCCGACGCGATGCCGAAACCGCCCGAAGCCTCGCTCACCAGCGCCAGCGGGAAGCCCGCGTCCTGCACCTTCGCCCACACGGCACCCGGCCATTCGCCCTGCTCGACCGCGCGAATTTCCTTCTCGTCAAACGACCCAAACAGCCGACCGGCGCTTTCATTCAAAAGCGCGCCCGTCTCGTCAGATTGCTGATCCGCCATCCTCAATTTCCAATCGCCATTGGCCGATGCGAGTTCGCCGCTGCATCCGCGACGCTCCATCTGTCATAAGCGTGGTCAAGCCGGGGATCAACGTCATCCATGCATGGCCGCCTGTCATCGGGCGGCGTCGGTGGGAAGCTGGGGCGGCGCAGGCCGTTAGGCGTATCGCGCGGCCGACAGCTCGACGGCGGGTATCTCCGGCGTCACACCGGCGATCTGGTCGGCGACGACGCGCGCCGCGCCGCAGGCCATGGTCCATCCCAATGTGCCGTGGCCCGTATTGAGATGAAGATTGCCGAAACGCGTCGGTCCGATGATCGGCGGCCCGTCCGGCGTCATCGGCCGTAGTCCGCTCCAGAACGTTGCGCGCGACAGATCACCGCCGCGCGGAAATAGATCCGTCAGCGAGCGATCGAGCGGCGCGCGCCGGCTCGGCCGCAGCCGAACCCGATAGTCACCCACCTCTGCTGTACCACCGACACGAATCCGATCCCCGAGCCGGGTGATGGCAACCTTGTAGGTCTCGTCCATGATGGTGGATTCCGGCGCAGCGTTCTTGTCCGTGATCGGGACCGTGAGGGAGTAGCCCTTGACCGGATAGACCGGGATGTCGATGCCGAGCGGCCGCAGCAGCAGCGGCGAAAAACTGCCGAGCGCCATCACATAAACATCAGCGGTAAACGCACCACGATCGGTCGAGACCTGGGCGACGCGACCGCCGCTCACGTCCACCGATTGGATCGTCGTGCCGTAAACGAACGTCACCCCGCGCTCAGTGGCGATCCGTTCGAGTCGCTGCGTGAACAAATGGCAATCGCCGGTTTCGTCGTCGGGCAGCCGCAGGCCGCCGACGAAGCGCTCGCGCACCGCGGCCAGCGCCGGCTCGACACGGATGCAACCATCGCGATCGAGCACCTCGTAAGGCACGTTGTATTGCTTGAGCACCTCGATGTCGCCGCCGATTGCGTCAAGCTGCGCCTGCTTGCGGAAAAGCTGGAGCGTACCCTGACTGCGCTCGTCATAGCCGATACCGGTCTCGCCTCGCAACGCACGCAAGCAATCGCGGCTGTATTCGGCGATGCCGACCATGCGCGCCTTGTTCACCGCGTAACGCGCGGCCGTGCAGTTACGCAGCATCTGAAACATCCAGCGCCACATCGCCGGATCGAGTTGCGGACGCACCACCAGCGGTCCGTGGCTATCCAAAATCCAGCGGATGGCTTTCAGCGGCACGCCGGGGCCGGCCCATGGCGACGCATAGCCCGGCGACACTTCACCGGCATTGGCGAAGCTAGTCTCAAGGCCGGGACCGGGCTGGCGATCGATCACCGTCACCTCGAAACCCAGCTTCGACAGATAATAGGATGTGGTGACACCGATCACGCCGGCGCCGAGAACGAGAACCTTCATGACGAAATCCCAGCCTTCGTTGCGATCTTCGTCACAGCGACGCTTCGCAGCAATCCTCTCACGCGTGAGATTGCCAGCAAAACGACGGCGGTTCCTGTCAAATGGGCCTTTACAGATCAGTGTGAACGCTGAATTATGACAATAAATCAGTAAAAGTTAGAGATTTTCACCAATAAAATAGCTATCTGCGCCAGAATCGGAAGTAGCGATGACAGTCGAGCTAGACGCGATCGACCGTAAAATTGTTCGTGAGCTGGTGCGTGATGCCCGTATCAGTCAGGTCGTGCTGTCGGAGCGCGTCGGGCTGTCACCCACCGCCTGCGCGCGGCGTCTGCAACACCTGGAGAAAGCCGGCATCATTCGTGGCTACGCGGCCGAGATCAATGCCGCCGCGCTCGGGTACCGCATGTTGGTGATCGTCAACATCACGCTGGATCGCCAGAGCGAGAACGCCCTCGCCGCCTTCGAGAAGGCGGTCAGCAAATGCCCCGATGTCATATCCTGCTATCTAATGTCAGGCAGCGACGACTATCTGGTGCAGGTGCAGGCGCGCGATATGGAAGACTATGAGCGCATTCACAACCAGCACCTGTCACGGCTGCCGGGCGTGGTGCGGCTGCATTCGAGTTTCGCCATGCGCAGCGTGATCGCGCGCGGCGTTTCGCCGGCTGTGCTGAACGGATAACGGCGAAGGAGCCTCGCCTCTCATTCAGAGGTGCAAGGCTCCCAAGGATTTTCGGATTACCAGGTATCGATGCACGGTCGCTTGCGATGCGTCCGCTTCTCCGGCGTCGGCACCGAGCGTAAGCCAGCCATGATCCAGTCCCGCGTCTCGGCCGGATCGATGACTTCGTCGATTTCCAGCACTGAGGCAATCGAGACCGCCTTGCCGTTGGCGTAAAGCTGCGCGACCTTATCCTGATAATATTTCTCACGCTCGACCGGATCGGCGATGGCTTCCATTTCCTTGCGGAAGCCGAGCCGCACATAGCCTTCCAGACCCATGCCGCCGAATTCGCCGGTCGGCCACGCCACCGTGAAGAACGAAGCGTGGAAGCCGCCGCCGATCATCGACTGCGCGCCGAGCCCGTAACCCTTGCGCAGCACGATGCCGAACAGCGGCACCGTGAGGCTGGCGCCGGTGACGAACATGCGCGCGACGTGACGCACGATCGCGGTCTTCTCGGCTTCGGGGCCGACCATGAAGCCCGGCGTGTCGCACAGCGAGATAAGCGGAATATCGAACGCATCGCACAGTTGCATGAAGCGCGCCGCCTTGTCGCCGGCATCGGCATCGATCGCGCCACCGAGATGCTTCGGATTGTTAGCGATGAGGCCGAACGGCTTGCCTTCGATGCGAATGAAGGCGGTGATCATGCCGACGCCGAAGTCGCGGCGGATTTCCAGCACCGAGCCTTCGTCTGCCAGCAGATCGATCACATTGCGGATGTCGTAGACGCGCAGCCGGTTTTCTGGAATCGCCCGACGCAGCAGCCGCTGGTCCGGCGCCTCCCAACTCGTCACCGCGCCCTGGAAATACGACAGATATTTTTGCGCGACGGCGGTGGCTTCTTCCTCGTCCTCGACAAGAATATCGATCACACCGTTGGGTGACTGGAACGATACCGGCCCGACTTCAGCCGGATGATAAACGCCAAGCCCGCCGCCCTCGATCATCGCCGGACCGCCCATGCCGATCGACGCATTCTTGGTCGCGATGATGACATCGCAAACGCCCAGCATCGCCGCGTTGCCGGCGAAGCAATAGCCCGACACCACGCCAACCACCGGCACAAGACCGGAGAGCTTCGCGAACTGCACAAAGGACGGACCATCGAGGCCGGTCATGCCGAGGCGATCCGTATCGCCGGGACGGCCGCCGCCGCCCTCGCCGTAGAACACCAGCGGCATCCGCCATTGCTCGGCAAGGCCAAGCATCCGGTCGATCTTCTTGTGGTTCATGTGGCCCTGGGTGCCGGCCAGCACGGTGTAATCGTAGGAGATCACCATGCAGCGCGCCTCGTGGGCACCGAACTTGTCGGCGTTGACCGTCGCGACGCCGGTGATCAGGCCATCCGCCGGCGTGTTCTTGATGAGATCGTCGAGCGGACGTCGGCGCCGCTGCGCGGCGATCGCCAATGACCCGTATTCGACGAACGAGCCTTCATCGACAAGCTGCGCGATGTTTTCGCGCGCGGTGCGCTGGTTGGTTTTGCGCCGCCGCTCCACGGAAGCGGGACGGTTCTCGTCGCGCGTGTTGGCGTGGCGGGCAATCACCTCCGCGAGATCGGGACGGATGTGATCGAGATCGATATCCAGTTGCTCCTCGACCGCGCTACCGCCAACATCGGCCGGCTCGATGAACAGGATCGCATCGCCCTGCATCAGCGTCTCGCCGTCACCGGCCGCGATCTTCACCACCCTGCCGCCTTGCGGCGCGGCGACGAGATGCTCCATCTTCATCGACTCGATCACCACGATATGCTGGCCGGGCCGCACCAGATCGCCTTCGGCGACATTGATGGTGACGATCGTGCCTTGAAGCGGCGCAGGGACCGGTACCGAGCCTTCCGGCGCAGTTGCAGCACCGCCCGTCGCTTTCGCCGCGCCTGTACTCGTAGCTCCCGCGACCTGTTCGAAGAACAGCGGCCGCTCCGGCGTCTTCGTCGCGCCGACCAGTTCGGCGACGTGCGTATCGACGAAGTTGGTGCTGATACGATTGGCAAGGAAATCCGGATGCGCCAGCACCGCCTGAATGAAGGGCGCATTGGTGGCAACGCCCTCGACGCGGAATTCACGCAGTGCGCGCGCCGCTTTCGCAACAGCTTCCGGCCAACGCGCGGCCGGCGCATGGACGATCACCTTCGCCAGCAGCGAGTCGAACGCCGCGCTGGTCTTGTAGCCGGAGTAACCAAACGTATCGACGCGCACGCCGGGACCGGACGGCGGATCGAACACGGAGAGCGTGCCGCCGGTCGGCTTGGTCGCGCCCTTCTCGTCCATCACCTCCATGTTGATGCGGAGCTGGATGGCGTAGCCGCGCGGCGCAGGCACCGCTGCTTGCGTGAGGCCGAGCGAGGCCAACGTCGCGCCAGCCGCAACCGCGATCTGCGAGCGGACCAGATCGACGCCGAGCACCTCCTCGGTCACCGTGTGCTCGACCTGAAGACGCGGATTGGCTTCAATGAAAGCGAACGACGGCTCGCCGCCGGTCGTCTCACCATCCACCAGAAATTCGAAGGTGCCGAGGCTGTCGTAGTGCGCCGCTGCGGCAAGCTGCTTGGCGGCATCGACGATGCGCGCGCGCAGGCTCTCGCTTAGAGAAGGACTCGGCGCCACCTCGATCAGCTTCTGGTTGCGGCGCTGGATGGTGCATTCGCGCTCCCACAGGTGGCTGATGCCGCCGTGCTTGTCGCCGATGATCTGCACTTCGATGTGGCGCGCCTTGCGGATCAGACGTTCGACATAAACGCCGTCGCTGCCGAACGCGGCCTTGGCCTCCGACTGGCAGCGTGCATAGGCGTCATCGAGTTGCGACGCCTGCTCGACAATGCGCATGCCGCGCCCGCCACCGCCGGCCAGCGCCTTGATCATCACCGCCGCGTTGTTGCCGAGCGAAGCGAAGAATGCCTTGACCTCGTCCAGCGTTGTCACGCCTTCGGTGCCCTCGATGATCGGCACGCCGCAACGCTTCGCCAGGATCTTGGCTTCGACCTTGTCGCCGAACAATTCCAGCGCTTCCGGCGACGGCCCGACGAAAGTGATGCCCTCTTCCTTGCAGCGCCGCGCCAGCCCGGCGTTCTCGCTGAGGAATCCGTAACCCGGATGCAGAGCATCGCAACCCGCGGCCTTCGCCGCCGCCACCACTGCCTCGATATCGAGATAGGCCCGCGCGCCGCGGCCGGGGATTTCACGCGCCTCATCGGCGGCACGCACATGCAGCGACAACGCATCGTCGGCCGGATAGATGGCGACGGTGCCAATACCGGATTCACCGGCGGCACGGGCGATACGGATGGCGATCTCGCCGCGATTGGCGATCAACAGCTTGCGGAATGACATGAGTGATTTCCGGTTCAACACAAAGACAAGCGAGACCGCGACAATCCGCAGCCTCGCAAACCAATCAGGCGCTCAGTTCCTGCTTCTTGACCTTGCCGGTCGCCGTCATCGGTAGCGCATCGATGATGCGGACCTCCGGCACCTTGTAGACGGCCATGCGTTCCTTGCACCACGCCTGAATCTCTTCCGGCGTCACGGTGCCGGTCGCTTCCGGCTTGAGCTGAATGAAGGCGACGGGCACCTGCCCCTTGCCGGGATCCTCGCGACCGACGACACCAGAGCCGAGCACCGCCGGATGCTGGCCGAGCAGCGCCTCGATCTCCGGCGGAAACACGCTCATGCCCTTGACCTTCAGCATCTCCTTGCGGCGGCCGAGGAAGTGAATGAAGCCGTCCGGGTCGATCACCCCGATATCGCCGGTGCGCAGCCAACCATCGACGAGGCACTCGGCGGTCGCTTCCGGCTTATTCCAGTAGCCCTTCAGCAGCGACGGTGTGCGAACGCGAATCTCACCCTCGGTGCCGATCGGCAGCAATTCACCCGTCTCGAAGTCAGTGACCTTGAATTCCGCGCCGGGCACCGGCAGGCCGACAAAAATCGGCTGCGCATTAAGATCGAAGTTGTTGTCCTGAAAACCGGTGGTGAAGGTGTTCGAGGTGTGGGTCTCGGTCATCCCCCACGAGCTTTCCGCGAGAATGGTGCCGGTGAGGTCTTTCCAGCGCTGGCGATAACCAGCGTTGAGTTTTTTGACGAACGACACCACGCGCACCTGACTGAGCGATGAGAGATCAAACTCCTTGAAGCGCGGATGATCCATCATCTCGACCGCGCCATCGACCGGCATGGCCATGATGGTGACTTTGTATGTTTCGATTGCCGCGAGCACGCCGACCGCGTCCCAACGGGAGAGCAGCACCAGTGTGGCGCCGGAGAACAGCGGGAAGATCAAACCGAGGTTCTCGCCGGCAATCCAGAATTCCGGGAAGAACGAGAGAAACACGCTGTTTTCATTGCTGGTCAGCCCGGTGCCGTAGTTCGCGGCCGCGGTGTAGACCATGTCGCGCTGGGTATGGACGCAACCCTTCGGCATGCCGGTGGTGCCGCCGGTGTAGTTGAGCGCGGCGACATCATCGAGCGCGGCCGGCGGCAACGGTTTCACATCGCCCATCGCAGCCAACGCCGGTAACAGATCGGTTGCACCTGCAATCGCGATGCGCGGCGTGCGCAGCGAATCCGGCACCGGGATAGTCGGCGCGGCAGGGATCACATCGGCGAGGCTGGTGACGATGATCTCGCGCAGCTTGGTCTCGCCCCTCACTTGATCGACCGTCTCGATCAACTGGTCCTGCGCGACGATCACTTCGGCGTTCGTGTCGTTCAACTCGTAGGCCAGTTCGAACGCGCGCGACAGCGGGCTCACCGGCACATGCACCGCGCCGAGCTTGAGGATGCCGAAAAACACGATGTGAAATTGCGGACAATTCGGCATGAACACCGCAACGCGATCACCCTTCTTGACCCCCTTGGACATCAACAGCGCCGCGAAGCGATCACTTTGCTTGTTGAGTTCGCCATAGGTCAACGTGTGACCGTAGAAGATCACCGCCGGATGCTCCGGCTGCTTCTTCGCCCACGCCCGCAGATACTCGGTCAGCGCGACTTCACCATGAAGATATTGCGGCTCGCGCGCCGCACCCTTCGGCCACGCCTTGCGCCACAGCGCATGAACCTGATCGAGATAGTCCTTTTCGTTCAAAGCAGCGGCCATGCTCGCCGGTCCTTCATGCTTGTGCGCCGCTTACGACGCGGATGAGTTGAGTTCGCCCAGAATCTGATTCTTGAGCTTGTACTTCTCGACCTTGTTGGTCGGCGTCACCGGCAACGCCGGGACGAAACGGATGTGAGCGGGCTGCATGTATTTCGGCATCACCCGCTTGGCATGCTCGCGCAATTCGTCCTCGCTCAGGGTTTCGCCGGTCACGAGTTCGACGAACACAGCGATGTCTTCCTCGCTGCCGATCTTCGCCGGAATCGGCACCGCCGCCGCCGCGCGCACCTTGGCGTGGCTCGCGATCAGCGCTTCGACTTCATAGGACGAGACGTTCTCACCGCGCACGCGGAAGAAGCCGCCCATGCGGTCGACGAAGCAATACAGTCCCGAACCGTCGTCGAGTTGCTTGCAGGCATCGCCGGTGTGGAACCAGCAGGTTCGGAAGACCTTGATGGTCGCTTCCGGCTTGCGGAAATATTCCTGAAGCAAAAGCCCGGGAAAACGTGGGCGGAACGCAAGCTGGCCGACCTGACCCGGCGGCAGCACGTTGTCGTCCTCATCGAGAATGGCGACCTCGAACAACGGATTGGGCACGCCCATCAGCCCCTTGGGCAAGGTCTGCGCACCGTCCAGCAGTGGCCGACCGATCGCGGCGCAGCGCGCGCGAATCTCCGCCTTCGACGGCCCGCGCCACAGCGCCGCAGGCGTGCCCTGCTCGTCGCCGAACTGATCGATCGCCACTGCAAAGGCCGAGCCGGACTCGGTTTGGCCGAAACCGGCCGTGACGAAATCGAACCCGAAGCGGCGCGCGACCTCGTGGTGATTGCGCGGGAACGGCTGCATATGCACTTTGTTCAAGGTGTTGGCGCGATCATCGGCGCGCGGCTCGACGCTCATCAGATACGGCACCATCACATCGAGCAGTACGCAACTGGTGGCGCCGCATTCCCGGATACGATCCCAGAATTTGTTGGGGCTGAATTTGTCCCACAGTCCGACCGTGTTGCCCTGCCACACCGCGCGAGCCAGCAGGAAGAACGCACCGCCGACATGATACAGCGGCAGATCGCAATAGATCACATCGTCGGACGAGGTCAGTTGCCGGGTCTGGAAGCCGTAGTGATTCATCCAGCGGAATGGCTGCAACACGCCCTTCGAAGGACCGGTGGTGCCCGACGTATAAACGATGTTGGCGAGATCGAACGGGCCGCGCGGGATGTTTGGCACCGGCGCGGTGCTGGCGGCAAGGCTTTCGAACGACACGATTTCAAGCCGCTTGAAGGCCGGGCCGAACGTATCGTCGGTACGGTCGTGGTCATTCGGATGCGGGGTATGAACGACCAGCCGCTGCAACGGAATGTCGTCGACCACCTCGCCCAGCACCTCCGCGAAAGACGGGTCCGTGATCAGCGCGAACGGATCGGTGTCCTTGAGTTGATAGGACAGCAACATGCCGCGAAAATTGAAATTGACCGGCGCAAAGATGCCGCCCGCCCGCCAGATCGCGAACATCGCCAATGCGCTCAGCAGCGAATTGCGCGTCAGCACGCTGACCGGCGCGCCTGTCGTGACGCCGAGCGCGACCAGCCCAGCCGCGATGCGATCGGTGCGCGCCTTGAACTCGGCAAAAGTGAGCTTGATGTCATCTTCGCCGTAATGAATGAAGACCTTGTCCGGCACGGTGCGAGCGCATTCGTCGAGCTTGTCAAGCACGACGTCGCCCTCAGCAACCAACGCCGCGAATGTCTGTTCCGGTGTTATCGTCTCTTGCATGGTTCGGTCATCCACTAGCGGCGCTTCATGGTTGGATCGAGAGCAACTCGGAGCGATTCACCTAGCGCGTTGAACGCCAGCGCGGTGAAAAGAATCGCAAGCCCCGGCGGATACATCTGCTCCGGCGCGATCTCCATGTTCTGATAGGCACGCGCCAGCATCGCGCCCCAGCTTGCATTTGGCGGCTGGATGCCGAGGCCGAGAAAGCTGAGGCTGGCCTCTGCGAGCAACGCGCCGGCGAGCAGCAGCGTTACCTGCACGATCACCGGTTGGATCGTGTTCGGCAATACATGCCGCCACAGGATGCGGCTGGTCGAAGCGCCGAAGCAGCGGGCGCTGTCGACGTACAATTCATGACGCACCACCAGCGTGCGCGCGCGCACCAGCCGAGCGAGTTGCGGCGCGAACACGATACCGACCGAGATCATGCCGTTGGTCAGACCGATGCCGAGCGCGCCGGTGACTGCGATCGCCAGCACGATCGCCGGAAACGACAGGAAGCTGTCGATGATGCGGCTGATGATCTCATCGACCCAACCACCGAGATAGCCGGCCAGCAGGCCGACCGGAACGCCTATCAGGATCGCAACGAATACCGCGAGGAAGCTCGCATAGAGCGACGCGGTGCCGCCATAGATCAACCGACTGAGCGTGTCGCGGCCAAGATCGTCGGCGCCAAGCCAGTGCGCCGCCGACATCGGCGCCAGCGTCGCATCGAAATCCTGCGCGAGCGGAGAATACGGCGAAATCCACGGCGCCAGCGCGGACATCACCACGAGGATAAAAAGAAATACCAGGCTGATCGCGCCACGCAGGTCCGACCTGAACCATTTGCCGAACTTGCTCATGCGGCTCGGCCGCGCCTCGAGCGCCAATGCGGTGTCCGTCATCTCAACTGATCCTCGGATCCAGGATGCTGTAAAGCACGTCGGTCAACAGGTTGAGCGTCACCACGATCAGCACCATGGTGAAGACCACGCCCTGCACGACCGGGAAATCGCGATGGATGGCGCCATTGACGATCAAATTGCCCATACCGGGTATTGCGAACACGGCTTCGACCACGACGGTCGCGGCCAACATTCGGTTGAACAAAAGGCTGATGACGGTCAGCAGATTGACGCTGACGTTCTTCAAGCCGTGCCGCCACAGGATCGACGCTGGCGGCAGCCCCTTGGCATGCAGCGTGCGCACCTGCTGCGACGACATGATTTCCACCAGCGACGAGCGGAGCTGACGCGCGACCTCGGCGACGCCGCCCGCTGCCAGCGCGCAGGCCGGCAGGATCGCGTGCCGGATTGCGTCCCAGAAATCCTCGCTGATTGGCGTTGCGCCGGTGGCGGGCAACCAGTTCAGGTCGAGCGAAAAGAACGCGACCATCAACATGCCGAGCCAGAAGTTTGGAATTGCCACGCCCAGCGAAGCAATCGTCATGACAAAGCTGTCGGTCCACGATCCGGGCCGGCTCGCCGCGGCAATGCCAAGCGGGATGCCGATGGCGAGCGCCAGCAGCATCGCGAGCACGACGATCAGCATGGTGTGCGGCAAGCAACGCTCGATCGACGACAGCACGGACTCGCTGGATACCAGCGAAGTCGACAAATCGCCGTGGATAGCCTTCCACAGCCACGATCCGTATTGCACCAGGAACGGGCGATCGAGCCCGTAGATATGTTGAATTTCGGCGATCCGGGCATCGGAGGCGTTGTCGCCGGCGAGCGTGACCGCGACGTCGCCCGGCACCAGCTTCAACAATCCAAATACGATGAACGTCGACAGCACGATCACCGGGATCGCCTGCAACAGGCGACGAACAATGATGCTGCGTTTGCGGGACTGAGACATGACGCTGATGGTCCGAATGGAATGAAGGCGTCGCGTCACCGCAAAGACGGTAACGCGACGCCGGAGGGATTAGCCGAGATGCATGTTCTCGAACTTCGGCTTGCCGAGAAGGTTCGGCTTGTAGCCCAGCGCTTTCTTGCTCAACGCATCCAACTCGTACTGGAATGCGATCGGCGCCGAGAGCCCATTCTCCATGATGAAACGCTGGATCTTGGCGAACACCTTGGCGCGCTCGGTCAGATCCTCGCTTTCGCGGCTCTGCTGGATCAGCTTCACCAGTTCGGGATCGGCTTCGCGGCCGGCATTGTAGTAGGCGCCCTTATCGAAGCCGAGCGCATAGGTCATGCTGGGATCGGGACGGCCGGTCCATGCCGAAAGCAGGACGTCGAACTTCTTCTCGGTGGCGAAGAACTGCGCGCTGATTTCCGCGATGGTGCCGCGCGTGAACTTCAGGCGGATGCCCGCCGCGGCAAGCTGCGCCTGCAACACTTCACTGCGGCGAACCGAATCCTGGTCGTTGTAGCTGCCGATCGTCAGTTCGACGCCATCTTTGAAGCCGGCTTCCGCGAGCAGCTTCTTGGCCTTGGCCGGGTCGTGCGGATAGAGCGTCGACACCGATTTGTCGTAAGCCCAGTGCGAGCTCGGCAGCGTCATGGTCGCCGGCTCGCCGAGGCCGCTCATGGTCGCCTTGACGAAAGCCTGACGATCGAGCGCGAAGTTGATTGCCTGCCGCACCTTGACGTTGTTGAGCGGTGCACGCGCGTAATTGAAATAGAGCTGGATGCAGTACAGTGTCGGCGCGGTGACGACCTGCAGATTTTTGGCGCGATCGATCACCGGCTTCAGGCGCGCGGGCAGCGAGAAGGCCATTTCATTCTCGCCGGCGATGACGGAGCGTAGCGCCGTGGCAAGTTCCGGAATGATCGAGAACTCGATGCCGTCGAGATAAGGCCGCCCCTCGCGCCAGTAGCTCTCGTTGCGGGTAACGACAATGCTGGCATTGTCCGCCCAGCTCACGAACTTCCATGGCCCGGCGCCGACCGGCTTGCGGTTGGTGTCGTTGCCGAGGGCCTTGATGTTGGTCGGCGATACCATCATGCCGGCGCGGTCCGACAGGATCGCGGGGAGCGCGGTGTCGGGATTCTTCAGCTTGAGCGTCACCTGAAGCGGACCAGTCACCTCGACGGAAGCGACGCTGGTGAGATCGGCCTTGACGTTGGATCGCGGGTCCTGCCGGTTGCGCTCGAGATTGAATTTCACGGCCTCGGCATCAAGATCGGTGCCGTCGTGAAATTTGATGCCCTTGGTGATATCCAGAACCATCGTGTTCGGATCTGGATAGGACCACTTGGCGAGTCCGGGCTTCGGCTTCAGCGTGGTGTAGTCCCATTCGACCAGCGTATCGTACATCGTCCACAGGATGCTGTGGTCGGAGCCTGCGCCGCCGGTCGCGGGATCGAGCGACGACGGATTGGCGGGAGCCGCCACCTTGAGGACGCCGCCCTTCTTCGCGGCTTCTTGCGCGAAGGCCGGCAGGCCGGTCATGCCTGCCAGCGCCGCGCCGCCTGCCAGCGCCATGATCTCGCGCCGGCTCAGCATTCCGACCATGCGATTGGAGTTCGTCATCCTATCCTCCCTGTTTCGAATCGTGTTGCGATATGGCGTTGTTCGACGGCGGCCCATCCGCGGTCGAGAAATGACAAGCGACCCAGTGCCCCGGCTTCAATTCACGCCACGTCGGGACCTCATCGGCGCAACGCGGTTGCGCGACGGGGCAACGGGTACGGAAGCGGCAGCCGCTGGGTGGTGAGATCGGGCTGGGGATTTCACCTTCGAGCACGATGCGCCGCGTGGTTCGCATGGAGGACGGCAATGGCAGCGGCTCGGCCGACAACAGAGCCTGCGTGTAGGGATGCAGCGGCCGCTCGATGACGTCTTCGGCGGATCCCAATTCCATCAGCTTGCCGAGATAGGTGACAGCGATACGATCGGAGATATGCGACACCACGGAGATATCGTGAGTGATGAAAACGTAGGTCAGGCCGAATTCGCGCTGCAGATCGGCGAACAGATTGAGGACGTCACCACGGATCGAAACGTCGAGCGCCGCTACCACCTCGTCGCAAACAATGACCTTGGGTCGCAGCATCAGCACGCGCGCGATGTTGACGCGCTGCTTCTGGCCGCCGGAAAGCTGGTGCGGGTAACGATCAGCCATTTCGCGCGGAAGTCCGACGCGCGACAATACAGCGAGGCCGGCCTTGCGCCGCGATGCGTCGTTACCTTCCTTGAGGACTTCGGCCGGCTCGATCACGCTATCGAGAATGGTCATACGCGGATTAAGCGCGGCGTTCGGATCCTGGAAGACGATCTGGTAATCGCGCCGATGGCGGCGAAATTCGGCGCGGCCGAGGGTCGCCGGATCGCGGCCTTGATGCAGAACCTGTCCCTCGGAAGGTTTGATCAACGACACCAGCGCCCGCCCCAGCGTCGTCTTGCCCGATCCCGACTCGCCAATGATGCCGAGCGTCTCGCCGGGGAACACATCGAAGTTGACGTCATCGACGGCCTTCACGGTGTCGCTGCCATCCCGCGTCGGAAACAGGATGCGAAGGTTTCGCACCGACATGATCGGCGACTGTGCGGATGCTGCCGCCAACTCTTGAACTGCTGTGCTCAATTCACGGCTCCCGGCAACGAAATCTCCGCCGCTCGACAACATTGAACGGAATGTTGCGGCCCAAGCGCCGCCAGCGTTTGCCGAACCTGACAGCTTTCCGCGGCGTAGGAACACCGTGGCTCGAACCGGCATCCGGGGGGCATGGCATTCGGCGACGGCACCCGCCCCCGGATCGACGGCAAAACGCTGCGGCGCGCGCTCAGGCTCGGCAACGATCGCAGCAGGCCGGACGTATAAGGATGACGCGGCTTCATCAGCACGTCGTCGACCGGCGCATCCTCCACCACTTCACCGGCATACATCGTGATCATCCGCGTGCAGGTTTCAGCGACGACGCCGAGATCGTGCGTGATGAACAACAGCGCCGTACCGGTGCGTTCGCTGAGCGTTCGAAGCAAGTCCGTGATCTGCGATTGCACCGTGACGTCGAGCGCGGTGGTCGGCTCGTCCGCGATCAGGAGTTTCGGCTTGCAGATCAGCGCCATCGCAATCATCACGCGTTGGCGCATGCCACCCGAGAGCTGATGCGGATATTCGTCGCAACGCCGCTCCGGCGCCGGAATGCCGACTTCGGCCAGCGCGGCAATGGCGCGCTGCCGCGCCTCCTTGCGATCGACGGGGAAATGCGCGCGATAAGCCTCGCCGATCTGCTCGCCGACGGTGAAAACCGGATCGAGAGCACTCATCGGCTCCTGGAAGATCATGGCCATGTCGCGCCCGCGCACGGCGCGCATCTGCCGCGCCGACAACGTCGCGAGATCGCGGCCCTCGAACAGGATCTGCCCAGACAGGCGTGTCGTTTGCTCTGGAAGGAGCCGCAACAGGGAGAGCCCGGTGACGGTCTTTCCGCAGCCGCTTTCACCGACAATACCGACTCGCTCGCCCGGCGCGACGGAAAAGCTGACCTCGCGAATGATCGGCAGCACTCCCTCGGAAGTCTGGAAGGCCAGCGACAATGCCCGCACATCGAGCAGCGCATTTGTGGACGAGACAGCCGCCCCATGTGCGTTTGTTTGGGTGAGAGCGGATTGAACGGAGGCCGATACAGTCGCCATGATCAAGCGGCCCCGGATGCTGAGAACATCGCAGCCCCACAGCGAAACATCGCCAGCGCTATCGACTCTCGAGCCAAGCGACGATTGCCGCCTCGGCCCGTCACAGAAGCCAGGAAGACCAGTTTTTCGGCGGACTGCCTCACGCTTGTCGCTCCTTCCCGATCAACCCGATCTTGGCGCCGGGTTCCGATCGTCTTTTGCGCGTATGCGCCAGAATCGGCTAAATCGTTGCAAACAAAAGAATTCTGCTGACCCGAGGGCCGCCGGAATTCTGTTAATGGATCGCGAGAGGCTATAAAGGCCAACTCTTGTCAATTGTCAACAATTGACAAATCGAGTTATAAATGAAGGCGAGGCCGCTTAGCCGGCCTCCAAACGACTGGAGCAGGTCATGGCAGCGCCCCTTCTGAAATTGGCGGCGACAAACGACGGCGACGCGGATGGGCGCTTTTCACCGCGGACGATTCCTGAACAGCTTGCCGAAGAATTGGGGGCCGACATCGTCGCTGGCCGACGCAAGGCTGGCGAACGCCTGATCGAACTCGATCTCGCGCAAAACTTCGGCGTCAGCCGCGGGCCGGTTCGTGAGGCGCTACGCATTCTCGAACGTAGGCGCATGGTCGATCTGCTGCCACGCCGCGGCGCTTACGTGCGGCCGCTCTCGTTGAAATCGATCGCCGATCTTTTCAACGTCCGTCTCGCTCTCTCGCTGCTGGCAGCACGAACGATGGCGACAGCGCCAATCGAAAGTTACGTCGAAACACTGGCGCGTCGTTGCACCGAACTTAACGACATGGTCGAAACAGGAGATCCGATCGCATTTGCCCGCGTGACGACACGCGCCGTACGCGCCATCGCGCACGGTTCCGGCAATGAGCTTCTGTTAGAGTTGTCGATCGACCTCGCCAACCAGACTGTCTGGGGGACAATCTGGAAAACACCGCTCGATTATCTCACACAGGATATGCGCCGCGAGGCTGCGGGCCTGATGACGGAAACGCTCGAAGCCATCCGCAAACGAGACCCCGAAACGGCGGTTCGGAGCCTTCGCCTGTTGCTTGAAAACGATCGCGATCGCGCCCTCGCCGTGCTGACAGACCTGCGCAAGGAAGCAGGCGATTTCGGCGCGATCTCCTCAGGTTAAGGCATGATCCCGAAAAGTGGCATCCGGTTTTCGGAAAGGATCATGCTCAGACAAAAATAAACGACGGGTCAGACTCAACGCAGTTGGATCATCAGACCCTAGTGGCCGGTTTCCACGAACGATTCCTTGAGGCTCGCGCTGTTGAGCAGCATGGTCGCGATCAAATCGTTCGCTCCCGGCCGATAGACCGACGTGCGAACCCACATGCTCTCGGTGCGCTTGCTTTCGCTCAATGCCACGACCTCACGCTCGATCTCGTAGTCTTCGCCGACCAAGAGTGGCCCCTTGATCAGCTTGATCTCCTGATCGGCAAAAAGGCCGACAGACGAGCCGCGAACCGGGAACGGATCGACCTTCGCGGTGTGATTGAGCAACACGCTGATCATCTCCATCGGAATGATCGGCTTCCCCCACGGGGTCGATGCTCCGCCCTGCGGGGTGTACCACGACGATGGCTGAGTGATCTTCTGAAGCTTCTGGTTGAGGGAGAACGGATAGAGCGCGCCCATGTTCTGCGCAAAGTCCATCCGCACTTTCTGGCGTTTCGACTTCATGCCGACGCGGATATCACGCAGGATGACGAGTTCTCCGACAGGTTTCAGGCCGGCAACCCTGTGCTCCAGCGCCGTTTCCGATGAATCGCGGGCAAGCGATATCGAGCCGCGCAGAACTTCTGTGCCATCCTTCTTCTGCATCCAGATCTCGGCGTGAGTGCTGCCTGCTGCCGGCGAATTCAGAAACGCACGCACCTCCTCGCCCTCGAAGACCGCATTGCGATAGTGTGCGGAGATGCAGCCGCTTTCGAGAAACTCCTGTCCCCAGATCGACGCCCCGAGCGGAACGAACTGGCTAAAATGGGTCGGGCCTTCAATCGTGCCGCCACGAAATCCGAGTTTCTGCGCGGTGGCGTCATCGTGAATCGAGGCGTGACCGTCGTAGGATTGTTCGGCCAGCATCTGCATCGGAGCGCACCAGGAGCCCGAGATGACGGCGCCATCGGTCGAAATGGTGGTCGAGAATCCGAACTCGTTCATGCTTTCATCCCTTCGTCATTCGATGACGGAACATTCTTCTGCCCATTCAAAAACGCGAGGCAGAGATCAGGTTGTCGGCAAGGAAATAGCACGGACACGCCGCGCCGCCATCATATTCGTAGTGACGGCAAATCGCGCGAAGCGGAATATCGCATTGACGGTCTTTTGGACGTTCGGCCGTGTCTGCGATCTGATGCGATCAATAAGCGCAGATTAACGGCTCATCCGACCGCACGGCTTTCCGCTCCCCTAGCTTGATGCCCAGACATCGACGCGATAGCGGTTCGCGGCGACAAATTGATCGAAACGCCTGGTCGCATCTAAAGCATCGACGCCCGACTTGTCTTGAAGAATGCTGATCAAGGTTTTCCGAACATCGGGCTCCATACGGCTGGCGTCACCGCAGACATAGATGATAGCGCCATCCTCGATCAGCGACCAGACGCGATCCCTCGCCTTGCGGATCGCGTCCTGCACGTAAACTTTTTCGGGCTGCATCCGCGAGAAGGCGAGATGCAATTCGGTGACACCGGTGCTCGCAAACGCCTTGAGTTCGTCGGCATAGATGAAGTCCTGCTGCTCATGCCTGCACCCAAAGAACAGCAACGACGGCCCGACATTCACGCCCCTGGCTTTCATAACCGCGCGCTCCTGCAGGAAGCCGCGAAACGGCGCGAGCCCAGTGCCCGGCCCGATCATAATGACCGGCACCCTGGGATCGTCCGGCAGATAGAAGCTGGACTTGGTATCGCGGACGAAAGCATAGATCACGCCCGTCTCGGGTTGGCGGGCGACGTAGTTCGAACAGACGCCGGCGAATATACCACGCCCCGAACGTGCCGGTCCCCGAACCGCTCCCACCGTAATGCTGCATTGGCTGTTGCCGTTCTGTGGCGAGGAGGAAATCGAATAGTAGCGTGGCGCCAGTGGCGGCAGCATTTCGAGATAGATTTCGAGCGGCAGCTTGCACGCCGGGAATTGATCCAACAGATCGACCACGGACTTCCGTTTCAGCAATACGTCGTCGCGATAACTTGAGCTATCCTCGGCCGCGAGTTTCTCCAGCGACGTCTTGGTGAACGGGCATCCGGTGTAGTTCGCCAGCATCCTGATGTGCGTGCGCGAGGCGACGTCCTGCAACTCGACATAGTCCGACAGCAAGGTGTAGACCGAGATGCGCTCGCCCACCGGCAAAAACGTGCGCCGATCGCTGCGGGCATGAATGCGGATAAACGCATCCTTCTCAAAATCGAAATGTATTGCGACGCGGCGGACCAGTTCCGGACCATTGTGCGGGATGACGCCGAGATGATCGCCGGCTCGATAAGTGATGCCGTCGGGCAATTCCAGTTCGATGTGCCGCGTGGACGCAGCCTGCGGATCAGGCCCCGCCATCGACAACAATTCGCGATTGACGGCAATGCGCATCGGCCGCGCATCGAGCGAGACCACAAACGGACTCTGTCGTTCACCGGGAACGACCTCGACCGAAAACATTCGCCCGGCAACGTGGGTTGCCAGCCCTATGCCGAACTCCATCGCGAGCTTGGGCCAAAGCGCTCCATACCAATTGTCGAACTGACCATCGAAGTCATCGGCCGCATCGCCTTCGCCGCGCGAATGCAGGCGGCGCGCACCATGCTGCTCCATCAAACGATCGATCTTGCGCGGAATGTCTTGGAACGTCGCGGCCCAGTCGTGATTGCCGCAACCGAACACCGCATAGCGGACGTCGCTCAGGGCATTCGTCTCGCACGTTTCCAGCCAATTAACGAACTGAACGGCGTTGTCTGGTGGCGTGCCGTTATAGGTCGCCGTGACGATGATCACCGCGCCTTCATTGGCAAGTTCGCCGGCGTGATCGTCAAGCGGAGCGATCGTGGTGGCGAAGCCGTGGGTATCCGCATCGGCGCCGATCCGCTGCGCGAGATCCTCGGCAGTGCCGAAGTTCGACCCGTAGAGCACAAGCAGCGGCGTGCCGTGTTTTCCGGCGGCTGCCGCCTTCGGCGTCGGCGCTGCGTTGGCGGCCTGCGTTGACGAAGGCGTCACGACGCTACGCGCAAGAGGACCAAGTTTCGCTACCGGCGTGAACTCCGCCTGCATATGCTTGAAGTTCGTGACGAAGTTGGAGCGCATCCGCACCGGCTGACCGACGATACGCAGATCCGGCAGCCGCGTCAGCAACTCGGTAAAGATCACACGCGCCTCAAGGCGGGCGAGATTGGCACCGAGACAGAAATGCGTGCCATCGCCGAACGAGAGATGCGGATTCGGATTGCGCCGGATATCGAAACTGTCCGGCTTATCGAAGACGCTCTCGTCGCGATTGGCCGAGGCATAGAAGATTACGACCTTGTCGCCTTTGGCGATCTTTTGCCCGGCCAGTTCGGTGTTCATCGTCGCGGTGCGTCGGAACTGGATAACCGGCGGCGCGAAGCGTAGCATCTCCTCGATGGCTGCCGGCAGCAGGCTCATGTCGTCGAGCAACAGCTTGTGTTGATCCGGATGCTGGCTGAGAAGCTGCATGCCGCCGCTGACAAGGCTGCGCGTAGTCTCGTTGCCTGCCACCATCAGAAGCTGAAAGAAGCGATCGAGTTGTCCCTGGCTCAATTGCTCGCCGTCAACCTCGGCATTGGCGACCAGACTCCAGACGTCTCTGCCGGGATTGGCGCGTTTCTCCGTTGTCTTGCCTGAAGCATAGGCGAACATCTGCTTGATCGCGGCAACGAAGGACGCAGCCTCTTCCGGGCCGGCATCCGGATCGTCGAAGGCGACCATGATATCGGTCCAGCGATGCAGCATATGCCGATCTTCGGACGGCACGCCGAGAATATCCGCGAGCACCAAGAGCGGCATTTCCGCAGCGACTTTCTCGAGAAAATCGACAGACCCCTTCTCGGCAATGCCGTCAACCACCTCGCGTGCGTGTTCCTCGATCGACGACCGCAATTGGCCAATCACTTGTGGCGTGAAGACACGGTTGACGATCTTCCGCATCTTCGAATGCTTCGGCGGGTCCATGTTCAGCATCATGTGCCGAACGACCTCGAGATCCCTCGGCTTCATGTCGCGTAGCGACGTGCCACCCAATGCCGAGGAATAAATTTCGGGATGACGGGAAACGGTGCGGACATCCTCGTGCCGGAACACCGCCCAGTATCCCGTTCCGCCCGCGAAGCTGCCCCGCGGCGGCTCGTCGACCCAGCGTATCGGCGTCTCCCGCCGATACGCTGCCAGCAATTCATAGGGTATGCCGTCCGCATAAACCTGAAAATCGCCAAGGTCGACGTTCGCCATCACGCACCTCCGAAGGTCTTCCGCAATTCGAACTTCAAGACTTTTCCGGTGGCATTGCGCGGCAGCACGCTCATCACCTCAAGCCGGCGCGGCAGCTTGTAGCGGGCAAGCTCCTTGCCGGCGAAATCGCGCAACTCCTCCAGATCGAGCTTGGCCTCCGGCTTCAGCGCAACGATCGCGGCAACCGTCTCGCCCCATTTCGGATCGGGCAATCCGACCACGGCGACTTCCGCGACGGAGGGATGACGAAACAACACGCTCTCGACCTCCGCCGGATAGACGTTCTCGCCGCCCGAGATGATCATGTCCTTGACGCGATCACAGATGTAGATGAAGCCTTCTGCGTCGGCATAGGCCACGTCACCGGTGCGGAACCAGCCTTCGGAATCGATTGCGGCGGCGGTCGCTTCCGGCATATTCCAGTAGCCTGGCGTCACGTTGGGGCCACGCACTTGCACCTCGCCGCGCGCGTCGGGCTCGGTGACCACGCGCCCTTCGTTATCGACGAGACGCACTTCCGTGAGCAACGGGGTGCGCCCCGACGAACCGATCTTCGAGGCCGCGAATTCGGGTGCGAGGAACGTCACCTGCGGCGCGGTTTCGGTGAGACCGTAACCCTGCTGTACCGAGATGCCGCGCTTCTCATAGATCTCCAGCAGCGGCAGCGCGCATGGCGCTCCGCCGCAGATCAGCATCCGAACCGACGACAGATCCGCCTTGGCGAAATCGGGATGCTGCGCCATGAACTGGAACATCGCCGGAACGCCGAACATCGTGGTGATACGATGTTGCGCCATCGCCTTTAGCGACTCGGCCGGATCGAAACCGCGATACAGCACCACCGCACCGCCCTTCTGGAACGTGATAAGCGTGGTGACATTCAAGCCGCCGATATGGAAGAGCGGCGCGACGACGAGCGTGATGTCGTCCTGCAGAACGTCGAAATTGAAAATCGCGTTGACGTTGTTCCACCACAGATTGCCGTGAGTGAGGATCGCCCCCTTGGAGCGGCCGGTGGTGCCGGATGTGTACATGATGATCGCAGGATCGTCCGCTTCGACCCGCGCGCCTTCAGCGATCGGCGCGACCTTCTGGTCCAGCGATAGCCACTTGTCGACGGCCGCACCCACTGTGAGAAAATTTGTCACGCCGGTCAGTTCACCGCGAACCCCATCGATCACCGCGCGATGCTGCTCGTCAGCGATCACCGTCTGCGCGCCGCAGTCGTTGATGATCATCGACAGTTCGGGACCGGTGAGGCGAAAATTGAGCGGCACAAAAATGCCGCCGAGACGCGAGGTCGCGAACATCGCGATTAGGAAGTCCGGTTGATTGAGGCCGAGGAACGCGACGCGTGTGCCCCGCTCAACGCCGAGTTTGCGGAAAAGGCCGGCGACACGATCGATATCGCGCATGAAGTCTGCATAGGTCCAAGTGCGTCCCTCGAAAATCAGTGCCGTACGCTCCGGCGTACGAAGCGAACGCTGCGCGATCCAGTTTCCGAGACCGATATCCGGCGTCATGGTGCCTCCCGTGGGTTGTCCATATCTGATTATTCAAACTGCCAGCGCCGACGATCACGAGACAATCGTTGACAGGTCAGCGCAGGGGTGTGAACTTGTTTTTAAAAATGCTATGAATAGAACTAATGCGAGTCAAGCGCGGAAATGAACCAGCGATGACCCGGAGCGCCCCGCATGCTTGAAGGACAGGCCGAATATCCGCTGGCGTGGAGCGGCGTTAAGCCCGATGACAACGATCGGATTGCGCTCTACGTCCGCCTGTCTCGCGTCTTTCGCCAGTTGATCACGTCGGGCGCCTGGACCCGCGGCAGCCGGTTACCGACCATCGCTGAACTCAGCAAGGAGTATCAGGTCGGCGCGGTGACGGTGCGGCAGGCGCTGGCATTTCTCGCCGCCGATGGTCTGATCGTCAGCACCCGTGGCAGGGGCACCTATGTCACCGAAGCCAGCAATCGGGAGAAACGGGATACTGGCGATACTGCACCGGATGCGATCGCCAAACCGAAGATCAAGATTATTCGCCGCGTCCGCAACGTCACGCTGCCGGATAACCTTGCAGCAGGCGAAACGGACGGATCGTTCACCCGCATCGACAAAGTGCACATCAGCGACGGCATCCCGTTCGTCCTGATGGAAATTTTCGTCGCGAGCAGCGCCTATGATCGCTTTCCGAAAAGCTCCGACAAAGCCCACAAGATCTCCGCACTATTTCGGGAGCACAGCAAGATTCCTGTTACCCGTGATCGTCAGGTTTTCATGATCTCGTACGCGGACCGCATCACCTCGAAACACCTGCAATGCTCGTTGGGGACGGTGCTGATCCAGATGCGCTCATGGTGGTACGACCGATCGGACAAGATCGTTTTCGCCGGCAACTTCCTGTATCGCGGCGATATGTTCGTACTGGAGCGCGGCGGAAGCTATCCGACAGGCGGCCTACTGCCAACCGCGAGAAAGTAACAGCTTGGCATCGAGACAAATGACGCGATAACATCTTCGTTGACGCACAGGGGGAGCACAATGCAGAGCCGGACAAAAACCGCCGAACAGAAGGCTGACACCGCGGATCAAACGTCGGGAGCCCCCGTCACGTTGCGCGCCAAGACGTTGGACCGCGAAGCCAGACTGCTTCTCAACGTCATCGGATCCTTCGTCGGCGGACCGGTCAGCAGAGAGAATGTCGCTTCTTCACGCCGAATGTGGAATTTGGCCGCGACAACCTTCGGACGGCAAATTCCGATCGCTTCGGTAGCAACTCGGCATATCAGAGGACCGGGCGGAGACATTGAATTGCGCATCTACACGCCGAAAGGCGCAGATGGATTGAAGCCGGGCTTCCTGTGGTGCCACGGTGGCGGCTTCATCGTCGGCGACCTCGATGCGAATGATGCAATCTGCCGCAGCATCGCGCGCGCGGCCGGCGCTGTCGTGGTGGCGGTGCGTTATCGGCTGGCGCCGGAGCACAACCTTTACGCCGGCCGCGAGGATTTTCTTGCGGCTCTGAATTGGGTCGCAGAGCATGGATCGTCGATCGGGATCGACAATACGCGGCTGGCGATCGGCGGCGACAGTGCCGGCGGCAATATTTCCGCGGCCGTGGCCCAGGAGAACATGCGTCGCGGCGGTCCCGCCTTGAAGATGCAGGTATTGGTTTATCCGGCAACCCTTCTGCTCGGGGAGTTTCCCTCCAAGGCCGAGAACGCGCGTGGCTACCTGCTGACTTCCGACTTCATCGACTCCCTTGAACCGCTGATTGTGCAAGGGGTCGACCTGACCGATCCATGGCTCTCGCCGGGTTGCGCCGAGAATCTGCAGGGCCTGCCGCCGGCGCTCGTCATCACCGCCGGGTTCGACCCGATCCGCGACGACGGATTGGCTTATAATGACCGGCTTCGTGCAGCGGGTGTTGCAGTCGAGAGCCTGCACTATCCCGGCCAGTTTCATGGTTTCCTCAATTTCGATTCGGTGATCGCCGCCGCGCGTGATGCACTGACCCGGATCGGCACGGCGTTGGCTCACGTCTACGCCGGTGAACAGTGCGCGGATCGCACTATCGAAATCTCCGACCGTACCTTGTCGCGGGGCCTCCCTTTCCCACAAGATATCGTGCTGGATGCGCTGGTCGGCGGCTGCCTGGCGAGCCGCTCAACGCGTCAGCTCAGCAGCGCGATGGCCCGGAGGCTTTCACCCCAATTCGCAGCCGTCGCAGCGTCGATGCTGGGTCCGTGGTGGATGCCCGCGGCGATGATGCGGCGGACCATGACGTCCTATCTGTCTGCCACGACAGCGCGGCAAACTTACGTCCAGCCGCCCATATCGGCTTGAACTGGTCCGGTATTCTGCCTTTTGTGGCGGAAGATGGCGCAGCTTGCCAATCGTTCAAAACGGTTCTCGCTATTGCGTGAGCATATCGCGCAATTTGAACCGAATGATTTTGCCTGAGCCGGTGCGCGGAATCTGATCGACGAAGTGCACC
Source organism: Xanthobacteraceae bacterium (assembly GCA_051954235.1). GTDB lineage: Bacteria > Pseudomonadota > Alphaproteobacteria > Rhizobiales > Xanthobacteraceae > 62-47. The sequence continues at coordinate 132,416 of JBQCHY010000057.1, read as the reverse complement.
GAGAAAGGCACCTTGTACGACGACAGCCGCTCCCTGCAATGATTGAGAATCTGTTCGGCTTCGACATCGCGATCGCCGCGCTTGACCACGAATAGCACGGGGACTTCGCCGAGCAACTCGTGCGGCAGGCCGACAACGGCGTTATCGACGACACCATCGATGATGCTGACGACCTCCTCGATTTCGGCAGGCGCAATGTTCTGTCCGCCGCGAATGATCAACTCCTTCAACCGGCCGGTGATCGTCAGAAAGCCATTCTCATCGCTTTTGGCGAGATCGCCGGTGTGATACCAGCCCTCACGAAGCGCGGCTGCGGTTTCTTGCGGCTTGTTATGATAACCGATCATGACATTCGGACCGCGAACGATCAGCTCGCCCTCGCTGCCGGCCGGCACATCCTTCCCCGATGCTGCATCGACGATACGAACGGCAAGGCCGGGAATCGGCAGACCGCATGATCCCAACACGCGCCCGCCGGTCGGCCAGTTCATCGTCACCATGGTTGCGGTTTCGGTGATGCCGTATCCATCGAGAAGCATCACGCCGAAACGCGCTTCGAATTCCCGATTGAGCGTCGCGGGCATGATCGCGCCCGCCGAGATTGCCAACCGAAGTTCGCCAAGATTCGCCTGAGGGCTTCCCTTCGCGACTTCCAACAGATAGTGAAACATCGTCGGCACGCCGGGAAACACAGTGAACTCACCGCTCCCAAGCAGCCTCAACGCATCGCTGGTGGAGAACTTCTCCATGATGTACTCGCTGGCGCCGGCGGCGAGGATGCTGAGCACCGACAGGTTCAGCGCATAGGAATGAAACAGCGGCAGCGGCGAAAGCACCTTGTCATGCTCGGAAAGCTGAGCGATCGGAGCCCAGCAAGATGCCGTCACCCACAGCATGCTGTGAACCGACAGCAGCACCCCCTTCGCCCGCCCGGTCGTTCCAGAGGTATAAATAATGTAGGCCGCATCATGGATCGAGGAGGAATCGCGCGGTTTCGAAGCCGGTTTGGTTGAAACCAGACTTTCGTAACGCGAACCATCGTCGCGGCCTTTTCCACGCTCAACTAGAACCGTCGTCGCGACCGTCGGACATTGTGTCTTGATCGCCTCGATCATCGCGACGCGTTCGTCCGTGGTGATGACAACCTTGCAAGCCGCATCCTGAAGGCGATAGGCGATCTCGCTCTCGGTCGCATCGTAACTGATCGGCACGCCGATCGCTCCGGCGCGATTGATCGCGAAGCTCGATTCGATCCAGTCCACGCTGTTCGGGAGGAAGATCGCGACGGCATCACCGGCGGCCACACCGAGATCGGCCAGATGCCCCGCCAGGTTCGCGGTTCGCGCTGCCAGCTCGCCGTAAGTCACCCGACGCGTGGCATCCGCGAATGCTACCTTGTTGCCACGCTCATCAGCGTGGCGTTGAAGCAGCGTCGCAACCGACGCGATCATATCCGTCCGTAGCATATCGACGTCCCTTACTTCGAAAGTAGCTCGCTAGACCATGCTGAATCCACCGCTGATGCTGATCACCTGCCCGGTAATCCAGCCACCGTGCGGCGAGGCCAGCAGCGTTACCATCGGCGCGATATCCTGCGGCACGCCGAGGCGACGAAGCGGATAGAATTTTGTTAGCTTGTCACGATTGGCATCGACCCACGCGCGATCATGCGCGGTCTCGATTAATCCGAGAGAAATGGTATTGGCGGTGGTGCCGAACCGGCCGAATTCACGCGCCAGCGATTTCATCAATCCGATGACACCGGCACGCGCGGCAGCAACGATGGCGAGGCCGGATTCGCCGACACGCGACGAGTCTCCCACCAGAGCGATGATCCGGCCATCTCCCGCCTTTTCCAGGTACGGCGCGGCCGCCTTGGAGACATGGATAGCACCGTAAAGACAAATGTTGATTTGCTTCTGCCATTCATCCGGTGTGGTTTCGACGAACCGGTTTCGCAGCGCGACGCCAGCATTGTTGACGACGATATTAAGGTGCCCGAGATCCGCGACGATCTTGCTGACCATCTCTTGAACGGCAGCAAAATCCGAAACGTCGGCGTGATAGGCGATCGCCTTGCCACCATTGCGTTCGATCTCAGCGACGACCGCTTCGGCTTGATTTTTCGAGCCGCGATAGTTGACGGCAACCGCCGCGCCTTCGGCCGCAAGGCTAAGCGCGATCTCGCGCCCGACGTCCCGCGCTGCGCCGGTGACCAGTGCGACCTTGCCTCTAAGTTTCATGTCCATGCGATGGATCCTTATGGTTTTTGCTGTTTTCAATCAGTCGAAAGAGCCGCTCAGGGGAAATCGGAAGTTCCAGAATATCGATGCCGAGCGGCGCGACCGCGTCGGCGACGGCGTTCGCGACCGCAGCCGGCGCACCGATCGTGCCGCCCTCGCCCATGCCGCGGAATCCGTTCAACGTGGTCACCGATTCCGCTTCGATGTGCACGACATCGATCAGCGGCACCTCGGTCGCGGTCGGAATGATGTAATCGACGAGGCTGGCGGTGACGTTCTGACCCTCGTCATTATAGACGACCTCTTCATACAGCGCAGCGCCGATGCCCTGCGCGACGCCGCCATGCACCTGTCCATCGACGATCATCGGGTTGATCAAACGCCCGCAGTCCTCGGCGACGATGAATCGCTCCAGCTTAATTTCATAAGTGTCGGGATTGATCTCAACGACAGCGAGATGCGCAGCAGTGGCGCTGGTGCCGAACACCGGATCGTAGGTCTTGGTTGACGTCAGTTCTTCGCGTTTATCGGCCGGGATGCGCCCCATCTCGAGATAAACCGCGCGCGCCAATTGTCGGAACGTCAAGGTTCTATCGGTGCCGACAACCGAGACCTTACCGTCCTCGACGACGAGATCTTCCGGCGCGGTCTCGAGCAGATGGGACGCGGCGCGGATGATCTTCTCCTTGACCTCCTTCGCGGCGAGCGTCGCTGCACCGCCCGCGAGTACGGCGCTGCGACTGGCATAGCTTCCGGTGGCGTTCGGCACCACCGCGCTATCGCCCTGGATAACGCGAACATCTTTCACGCGTCCGCCGAGATGTTCGGCAACGACCTGCGCAAGCGTCGTCTCAAGGCCTTGCCCCATCGCCGTGACGCCGAACGCCGCGGTCACGGCGCCGGTCGAATCGATTGCGATCTTCGCCGTCTCGGTACCTGTATTGATCGGCATGCCCGGCGCGACCGAGATGCGCGATCCGATGCCGGTCAACTCCGCATAACAGGCAACACCGATGCCGAACCACCGTCCAGCGGCACGCGCTTCCGCCTGCCTTGTGCGCAAGCCTTGATAATCGACCTTCTCGCAAGCCGCATTGAGGCATTCGGTGAAGGCGCATTGATCCCAGATGATTCCAGAGCCGATACGGTGAGGAAATTCGCCAGGCTGAATCATGTTGCGCAAACGCAGCGCAACCGGGTCCATGCCGAGCTGTTGCGCGGCCATGTCCATCAAACGCTCGGTCACAAACGTCGAAGTCGGTCGCCCTACGCCGCGATACGGTCCGGTCGGCGGCTTCGAGGTAGCGACGCCACGCACACGCCCCAGATAGTTGGCGATCTTGTAGGGGCCGGGCAGGAAACTTACCACCTGAACCGGCTCAATCACCGCCGTCCAGGGATAGATCGAATAGGCGCCGACATCGCCGATCACCTCGGCTTTGAGTGCAACAGCATTGCCCTCCGCATCCAGCGCCAGTTCGGCATTGACGATCTGATCAAAACCCTGGCTGGTTGCGGCGAGGTCTTCCATCCGATCGCTGGTCCATTTCACCGCCCGTCCAAGACGGCGCGCAGCGAAGGCAACGAATATTTCTTCGGGATAGAGCGAGGCCTTGCCGCCGAATCCGCCGCCGACATCCGGGGCAATCACGCGCAACTGGCTGCCTGGCATATCAAGCGCGTCCGACAATGCGTCGCGGATAATCCCCGGCACTTGTGATGACGTATAAAGCGTCAGTTCGTCCCGGCCCGATTCGTACTCCGCAAGATACGTGCGATTTTCCATCGCGGTCGGCGTCTTGCGACGGAAGCGAAAGCGCCCTGAGACGCGAACGGCTGCGTTTGTGATCGCGGCCTCTGCATCGCCGGTTTTGAACTCGCGAGAACACAGCACGTTGGTGCCGGCTTCCTCGTGAAGGATCGCGGAAGAGGACTTAGCCGCCTCCTCCGGATCGATCACCACGGCCAACGGCTCATAAGCGATTTCGATCAGCTCGAGGGCATCCTCTGCGAGATAGCGGCTTTGCGCGATCACGCCGACCACAGGCTCGCCGACGTAACGCACTTTGTCCGTCGCCAGTCCGGTGATCGGCGTCGCGTAGTAGTTCTTCATCCGAGAGGTGGCGAAGACCGCGTTGACCTCTCCCATATCCTCGGCAGTGAACACCGCGACAACGCCATCGGCGTTACGCGCTTCGTTGCAGTCGATGGACTTGATCAGTGCATGAGAGTGATCGCTGCGCCGGAACGCGACGTGCAGCACGCCGGGTACCTTGCGGTCATCGACATACGCACCCTTGCCGGTGAGCAGACGCGGATCCTCAGTCCGCTTAACGCTGGCTCCGACGATCTTGGGACGCGTGGCGAGTTCCTCGGCCTCCCGAGACGCCGCGGCCGATTTTGCCGGTGCCTCAATCATAGCCGTTTTCCAGCTTGCGCAGCGACTGCCACTGCGCATCGTCGTGTCCGCAGATCACGGTCGCACCCTCAGCTTCGAGAGTCCGAACCTTCGCAAAGCTTTCGCGGCAGAGCTCCTTGTTCCAGGTGTTTTTCGGAATGATATCGCCGTCCAGATTTGCCCGAACGCTGACGGCATCGGCTGCAAGCAAGAAGCGTCCGCTATGCTTCAGCGTCACCAACGCGCCCATCGTCCCCGGCGTATGGCCCGGCAGATGCACCATCCGGATGGCGCCGTCATCGAACAAATCGATATCGTCCGTCACAGCCTGATAGTTGAGCGGATAGTCCCACTCGACGGGCAGGTATCCCGCAGCAATGGCGTCCGCGCCTCGCGCGACCGCCAACTCTTCTGCGCGCACCAGTATGCGGGCCTTCTTGAAGAACTGATTGCAGCCGCAGTGATCCGGATGCAGATGCGAGCAGACCACGATGTCGATATCGTCGGGCGTCAGCCCCACCGCCTGCAAGCCTCCGATAACGTTGTCCTGAACGGACATTACCGGCGTCATGACCCGCGCTAAGGGGCCCCATCGCCCTTCGGCATTGGTGACGACGTCCGGATGACAACCGGTATCGAACAGCACGTTGCCTTTCGGATGCCGCAGCAGAATGCAATTCACCGGCAGCTCGATCGACTCGTTGCGATCAGCATCGGGAAAATAGATATGCTTGCGCATCTTCAGGCGGCCGCCGGCCAAAACGTGCATCTTCATGATACGGCCTCGTTGGTCTTGAGCGCGTTCATTTCATCTGCGGCCTGACGCACGGCGCGGACGATGTTCTGATAGCCGGTGCACCGGCAAAGATTTCCGGATAACCCCTCGCGGATGTCCTGGTCGCTCGCCAAAGCCGATTTCTGCAGCAGATCGATCGTCGTCATCAGCATGCCCGGCGTGCAAAAGCCGCACTGCAAGGCGTGGCAGTCATGGAAAGCCTTCTGAACCGGGTGCAGTGCATGTGACGTACCGAGCCCCTCGACGGTCTCAACCTTCGCTCTGTCGAGTTGTATCGCCAGGAACAGGCACGACCTGACGCTATCGCCGTTCACCAGCACTGTGCAGGCACCACAGAGCCCATGCTCGCATCCAACGTGCGTCCCCGTCAGGCCGAGGTCGTTACGCAGAAAATCCGACAGCAGAAGCCGGGGCTCGACCCGCCGCTCATATTCGACACCGTTGACAGTGATCCGAATCGTCACAGGCTCGCTCATCGGGGCGCCCTCATCGATAGATCCCACGCTTTCGCAAGAGCCTGTTGCGCTAGAATGCCGACGAGATGCCGGCGATAGTCCGCCGATGCGTGCAGGTCGGTATTCGGCTCAACCGCCGCACGGATAGCATCGACAGCCGCAGCCACCGCAGTCTCACTATAACGCTGCCCAGCAAGAATGTTCTCAGCATCCGTCGCACGCATCGGGGTCTCACCGATTCCCATCATGCCGATGCGAAGATCGGAAATCGTATCGCCATCGCTCTTCATGATCACCGCCACCGACGCCAGCGCGAAGTCACCGGAACGCCGCGCGACTTCCTCGAATGCCCACCCGGTTCCTTGCGGCAATTTCGGCAAGCGCACCTCGATAAGCATGTCTCGATCGTCAAGCGCTGTCGTGAGAGCGCCAAAAAAGAAGTCGCGCGCCTCGATCGTTCGGCGCCCCGACGGAGATTGCACCTCCATCCGTGCATCGAGCAGCAGCGACATCATCGGCAGTTCGGCCGCGGGGTCAGCATGAGAAAGGCTTCCGCCGATAGTGCCGCGATTGCGGATGGCGAGATGAGCCACGTAACCCATGGCTTCATGCAGGACCGGAAATTGCCTTGCGATGATGTCCGACGTTTCCAGCATACGGTGCCGCGTCAACGAGCCGATGCGGATTTCGTCGCCATCGTCGCGCACGTAGGAGAGATCCGGAATTCGGTTGATATCGATCAAGATCGAAGGCCGGAGCAGCCGGAAGTTGAGCATCGGCATCAGGCTTTGGCCGCCGGCAATGATCTTGCCGTCGCCGCCGGCGTCGGCCATCGCCTGAACAGCAGCCTCAACGCAATCGGCAGCACAGTAATCGAATGGCGGTGGCTTCATGGTCAAAGCCCCTTGAATGCGGGACGCCGCTTTTCGGCGAACGCCAGCCGCGCCTCGCGGTAGTCTTCGCTATCCGACGCATGATCGATCATCGTTTGGGCGAGTGCCCCATCCTCTCCCATCGAGGCCTGGTTCAAGATGTATTTCGCACCCGCAATCGAGAGCGGCGCTTTCCCGGCGATCTGCGTAGCGAAGCGTCGCGCTTCCTCTCGCGGATGATCATTCAGGCGATCGACGAGCCCGATACGCAAGGCTTCGGAGCCGCCGAGCCGTTCGGCCGTATAGAGCATGTGTTTTGCCGCCGTAAGCCCCACCAATCCCAATAGTCGCTTGGTGCTCTGTACTCCGTAGACGATCGACAAGTTGGCGGACGGGATTCCAATTTCAGCCGCCGGACTTGCAAAACGAAAATCGCAGGCCATCGACAGATGGCATCCGCCGCCGAGACAGTATCCGTCGATCGCGGCAACGACAGGCTGTGGCACGCTGGCGATGGCTTCGGACGCGGCATCGACGGCAATTTCATAGTCGGCGCTATCCTGCGCGTTCGAACGCACGACTGAAAACTCAGAAACGTCAGCGCCCACGCTGAAATTACCGCCTGCGCCAGCGAAGATGATCGCGCGAACATCGCGCTTCACTCCTAACTCGGCGAAAATGCGCGCGACGTTCTTCCACATCGCCAGCGTGATGGCATTACGCACGGCGGGCCGGTTCAGCGTCACCGTCGCAACATTATTCTCAACCATGCACTCGATATCCGCCACGATAGTTACCTTGTTTCTTGTAACGTCGTCACTCAACCACTGTCACCGAACCGGAAACCTGTGCGCCAAACTGTTCGAAAAACTGCGCGGCGAGCTTCTTTGCCGTGGAATCGATCAGGCGCGCGCCAAGCTGCGCGATTTTTCCGCCAACCCGGGCTTCGGTATAATAGGATAACTCCGTCGTCTGAGGATCGAGTTCCTCCAGCGTTACCTTGGCGCTGCCGGCGGCGAATCCGGCGATTCCGCCCTGTCCCTCACCGGCGATCGTGTAGCTTGTGGGCGCTACGATATCCAACAAGCGGACCTTGCCCTGAAACCTGGCTTTGATCGGACCGACTTTGAGGACCGCGACTGCGGCAAATCCATCATCCGGTGTCTTTTCCAGGCTTTCGCAGCCCGGAATGCAGGCCTTGAGGATATCCGGATCGTTGAGCGCCTCCCACACTCTCTGCTTTGGCGCGTTCAGTGCGATGCGTCCTGACATGTCCATGATCGCGCTTCCTTTCTAATTCACCAGATGCCGGTGCAGTGGCGCGACGGCCCGAGAGATATCGTCGGGTATCGATACCGGACGGCCGGATTTTCTCTCGACATAGACGTGGACTAGAAATCCTTGCGCGCAGGCGAGATCATCGTCGTCACGAAACAAACCGATCTCGTAGCGAATGCTGCTGTTGCCTTGGTGACCGATCCGCATTCCAACATTGACGATCGAAGGAAACGCAATTTCCTTGAAGTACCTGCAATTCGTCTCCGCAACCAGGCCGACGACCGGACTAGCCTCGATATCAAGAACGCGATTTTCGATCAAATATTGGCACACGGCAGAATCGAAGAAGGAGAGATACGTCACGTTCGTCATATGACGATAAGCATCGTTGTCTCCCCACCGCGTGGTCATCGCGCGGAAGTGCATGTAAGCGGCTCTCGTGTCCGGTTCCGGGCGATCACTCATCGAACAACCCCATCGACTTCCGGCATTGGCTCGCCACGTTCTGACTCCGTCCTGTTAGAGCCTCCCTCGCGATATGCACGATAACCGCGTCACACCACGAGGGATCATTCGCGTTCAGGCCGACGTCAACCCTTCTTCACCAGCGGGCACGCACTGTCCTTGAGCGGACGAAAGGCCTGATCGCCCGGGATCACTTCGCGCAGCTTGTAGTAATCCCACTCGCCCTTCGATTCCGACGGCTTCTTGACTTCGTACACGTACATGTCGTGGACCATCCGGCCGTCTTCGCGGATCTTGCCGTTCTTGGCGAAGAAGTCGTTGACCGGAATTTCACGCATCTTGCGCATTACCGCCTGCGCATCGTCGGTACCAGCCGCTGCGACGGCCTTGAGGTAGTGCATGGTCGACGAATAGTCGCCCGCGTCCCCCATGTGCGGCATTCGCTTCATTCGCTGATAGAACCGCTTCGACCAGGCGCGCGTCTCGTCGTCACGATCCCAATAGAATGCGTTGGTCAGCACCAATCCCTGCGCGAGATCGAGCCCCATGCTCTTGATGTCGGTGATCCAGACCAGCAAGCCGGCCAGTTCCTGGCCACCCTTGCGGATGCCGAATTCCTGCGCCGACTTCACCGCATTGACGAGCACCGTGCCGGAACCGGCAAGTGCCACGACTTGCGCTTTCGATGCCTGCGCCTTCAGCAAGAACGACGATTGGTCGAAAGTTTCTGGCGGATAGCGCACCGAACCCACAACCTCGCCGCCGAGCGCCTTGACGATCGCGCTGGTGTCGGACTCGAGCGCGTGGCCGAACGCGTAGTCGGCCGTCAGGAAGTACCAGCTTTTCTCCCCGGCCTTCAGCAGGGCGGCGCCGGTTCCCTTCGCGAGCGCATACGTATCGTAGGCATAGTGAATGCTGTTCGGCGTGCAGGCGTCGTTGGTTAGGCGCGACGAACCGGAGCCATTGACGATGGCGATCCGATCTTTCTCCTTCGCAAGCTGCGAGACGCCGAGCGCGATCGACGAATTAATCAGATTGGCGATCATGTCGACCTTTTCGACATCGAACCATTTGCGCGCCAAGGCGGAAGCGATATCCGGCTTGTTCTGATGATCCGCGACCACCACCTCGATCGGCTTGCCCAGCACCTTGCCGCCGAAATCCTCGACAGCCATTTTTACCGCGGTGACCGCGCCCTCGCCGGATTCGTGCGAGAATTGGCCGGACATGTCGGTCAACACGCCAATCTTAACGACATCGTCGGACATCTTGCCGGACTGCGCCACCGCCGGGTTGACCAACAAAGCGGCCGTGGCCGCCGCAACTAACATCCTTTGAATTCTAGCCATCGTGTCCTTCCTCCCCAGGTTGTTCGATGCGCTTGTGGCTCTTTTTAGTTACATGCATAACTAGACTGCAATTACATGCATAACTAGACTTATATTTCCGGAGAGTCAATCGCGATCATGTGCTAAACGGGCGCACCGCTAAAAGCGCCCGCAACCGCCATTCCACGACGAGACCTGTTCACGATGCCCGCAACCGCCAAGGTTCAGACCGCAAAGCGCCCGGTCAGATCGGCTCCGAAGCCGGCCAAGCTCCGGTCGGGCGCTGCGCGACGCGAACGAAACTGCTCGGTCGCGCGAACGCTCGACATTGTGTCTGACGCGTGGGCGTTTCTGATCATCCGCGAGGCCTTCTTTGGCACGCAGACGTTCGAGACGTTCCGTTCGGCGCTCGGCATTCCGCGCGCGACACTCACCGATCGCCTGAGAAAGCTGACGCAACTCGCGATCTTCCGTCAGGTAGCGAGCGGTTCTTCGCAGCGTAAGGAATATCGGCTCACCAAAATGGGGTTCGATTTATATCCGAGCTTCATCGCGCTGATGCAGTTCGGTGACCGTTGGCTGGCCGATGGCAAGCCGGTGCCGCTGACGCTCATTCACATGAGCTGCGGCTGCGCGTGCCACCCTGTGGTGGCGTGCTCTCATTGCGGCGAGGGCGTCGGCGCGCGGGACGTCACATACCGGGATGGACCGGGCACCGGACGTTATCCCGCGAAGGCTGGCCGCAACACCAGACGAGCCTCGGATGGAAGTCGCTTTCTACTTGGACGTCCAAGCTCGGTTTCGCGCGCGTTGCAGATCATCGGCGACAAATGGAGTTTCATGGTCGTTCGCGAGGCCTTCTTCGGCAATCGACGGTACGACAAGATCCTGACCGAGCTCGAGATCGCGCCGAATATCCTGACTGATCGCCTGTCTCGCCTCGTCGCAAACGGTGTATTCCACCGCCGACAATACCAGAGCTCGCCCGATCGCTACGAATATCTTCTCACCGAGATGGGACGCGATCTCTACGGCCCCTTTATCGTGATGCTGCGCTGGGGAGACCGCTGGCTCTCCAAGGGCAAGCTACCGCTTCTGCTCAAGCACACTGCCTGCGGACACGACTTTCACGCTTCGGTGATTTGCGATCACTGCAAGCAGCCGATCGTTGCCGCCGACATGCAGTACAAGCTCACTTACGATCCCGCGTCGTTCGGAGCCTTGAGCCCGCGCTCTGTGACTTAGAGCGGGATGCCGGTTTAATCAGTATCATTGTCATGGCCGGGCTTGTCCCGGCCATCCACGTTCTGCTGACTGAGTGGCCGTTAAGACGTGGATGCCCGGCATAAGGCCGGGCATGACGGACTGGGATGTTTCCGTCAAAACGTGAAACGTTCTAGGACGGAATACGCGCGAGCAGCCGTTGCGCCAGCTTGAGGTGTGGCATATCCAGCATGCGTCCGTTGAGGCTGACGGCTCCCGCGGCCGGGTTGGCCGCGAACGCTGCGATTACTGCCTTTGCCTCCGCGATAGCCGCTTCGCTCGGTGTAAATACATCGTTGATGATGTCCACCTGCCCTGGATGAATCGCCATTTTGCCGGTGAATCCGTCGCGTCGCGCCTCCTCGCACTCGCGACGCAGTCCTTCGTGATCCTGAAACGGGGGATAGACGGAATCGATCGGCTGCGCGCCGGCGGCAACCGCGCCGAACAAACACAAGGAGCGCACCAGACGAAACGGCTCGATGTAACGGCCGTCCGCATCGTGCTTCGACTCAGCACCGATATCAGCTGCCAAATCCTCGGCGCCCCACGTCAGACCGCTGAGCCGCGCGCTTGCACCGGCATAGGTCCCAAGTTGAAAAATCGCTTTCGCAGTTTCGGTGGCCACCACCAGAATTCTGGTGTGGCCAATGGGAGTTCCATACGCCTGCTCACGACGCGCCAGTTGCGCATCGAGATAACCCACATCGACCCCGCCCTCGGCCTTCGGCAGCATGACGGCATCCGGTCGCGCCGGTATGACAGCGTCGAGATCGGCCTCGGTCAGCCCGCTTTCGCGCGCGTTGACCCGCACGATCAGATAGGGACGCTTGGGTTTGACAACTTGGTCCGACAGAAAGCCCTGCGCGACCGTGCGAGCCTGCGGCTTGCGGTCAAGAACAACAGAATCCTCAAGATCGAGGATCAACGCATCAGCGGCGGTCCCGAGCCCCTTGGAGAGCTTCTTTTCAGAGTCCGCAGGAACGAACAGAAACGAGCGCATGAGGCCGGCCATCCATCGAGCTTGAGTATTGTCGCTATAACACGCTAACGGCGTCGTCATGAAGACGTTTGAGATACTAATGACATGGCCTCGCTCCCGGCGTCACAGCAGGCGAAGCTCAGATCCAAACGCGCGTGGCGCTCAACGACCGAAGCGAGCAGCAGAGAAATTATCGAACGACAATTCGTTGACGCGCCACCAGAACAGCTCTTCCTGCCGATACACGCGCCAGGACTCGTAGACTTTCTTGAACACCGGATTCTGCGCGCTCAACTCGGCGTAGAGCTTTTCCGTTGCGTCAAACAGCGCGTTCAGAACTTCGCGCGAGTAGATGCGCACCTGCGCACCGGCGGCAACCAGACGCTTCAGCGCGGCCGGATTACCGTTGTCATATTTGGCCAGCATCCAGCCGTTGACCGTGGCGCAAGCAGCCTCAATGGCGGCCTTGTAGTTCGCCGGAAGGTCATCCCAGTGCTTCTGGCCGACATAGAGCGAAACCTGTGCGGAGCCCTCGGCCCAACCGGGCGCATAATAATATTTGGCGACCTTTTGCAGACCCAGGCGCTCATCGTCATAGGGACCGACCCATTCGGCTGCGTCGATGGTGCCCCGCTCAAGCGCGGGATAAACGTCGGCGGCACCGAGCTGCTGCGGGACCACGCCGAGCTTGGCCAGAACCTGCCCCGCCAACCCGCCGGTGCGGAATTTGAGGCCTTGGAAATCCTCGACGGTCTTGATCTCCTTGCGGAACCAGCCGGCCATCTGCGCACTGGTGTTGCCCGCCGGGAAGACGCGGAGATTGTAAGGCGCGAACACGTCCTGCATCAGCGCGGCACCGCCGCCATGCATCATCCAGGCGTTCTGCTGGCGTGCGTTCAGTCCGAACGGCAGACAGGTATCGAACGCCAGCGCCGGGTTCTTGCCAATGTAGTAATAACTCGCCGAATGCCCCATTTCGACGGTGCCACTCTGTACGGCATCGAGCACCTGTAATGCCGGAACCACTTCACCGGCGGCGAACACCTGAATGTCGAACTTGCCATCGGTCAGATCGCTGACGATCTTCGCCAGCATCCGACAGCCACCGTCAAGCGCATCGAGGCTCTTCGGATAGCTGGTGACCATTCGCCATTTCAAGTTCGGCTGCGATTGCGCGACGGCCGGCGATGCGATCGCCGTCGCGGCACCCGCGAGCGTCGCACCGATCGCGCCGCGTCGGGAAATGGCTTTCGATGACAAATCCATGGTAATCCCTCCCTGTTATTTAAATGCTTTGGCTTCCGTCGAAGCGAGAGTGCGATGACTTATTTCGCCGTCGCGGCAGGCCGCTTGCGCATGAAAGCCACGCGGGTGCAATTGGCGACTTCCTGATTGTTCTGGTTGAAGGCCCGATGGCGGAACGTCACCAGCCCGGCGTCGGGTCGCGATCCGCTGGCGCGGACGGCCTCCACCGTGGTCACGACGCGAATGGAATCGCCGTGAAAGACCGGCGCGGGGAAATTCACGTCGGTCATCCCGAGGTTGGCGATGGTGGTGCCAAGCGTGGTGTCGTGCACCGATATCCCGATCATCAGCCCCAGCGTGAATAGCGAATTCACCAGCGGCTTGCCGAACTCGGTCTTCGCGGCAAAATGAAAATCGATGTGCAATGGCTGCGGATTGAGCGTCATGTTGGAAAACAACATATTGTCCATCTCCGTCACCGTTCGGGTGATCGGATGATCGAACGCCTGCCCAACCGAAAACTCCTCAAACCATAGACCCGGCAATTTGACCTCCCCTGTTAGGATTCTGCGGCATTCGCCGGTTCGATCGAGACAATCAACTGGCCGGCGCGAACGGTCTTGCCTTTTTCCGCCGCAACTCGCTTGACCTGCCCGGCGCAAATCGCCTTCAGATCGGTGAACAACTTCATCGATTCGAGCACAGCAACGGTCTGTCCTGCCTCGACGGCATCGCCTTCCGCCACCATGACGTCCGCCAGTAGACCCGGCATCATCGCGGTGATGTTATTCGGATCAGCATTATTCGCAGCGGAAGCGCTTTCGAGCGCGACGTCCGCTGTGAGGCGAACTTCAAAACTCGCTTCGACCGACCGGGCGCGGATCGCGACACGATAACCATCAACGACGAACGGCATGCGATAGGTCGTCTCGCCGATCTGCGCGATCAGAACTCCCTCTGCCGCCGAAGCGACGACAGCAAGGACCCCACCGGAATCGGAGATCGTGAATTGATCGCCGGTCCCTGCCGCCGTCATGGCCCAGGCATCTGTGTCGCTCTTGACCGTCAGATGACTGACGCTCGGGCGGCCACCGGGGCCGAGAACGCGGAAGCCGGACTTCCCGGACCACGGCGACTGCTGTTGCGACGAACCACACGCAATTCTGACAACAAGCGCAGCCATGCGGCGTGCCAGGACCATGTCTTCCGGATTATAGGTCCAGCCGCTCGGCCAGTTCTCGGTAATCAGCCGAGTCGTTGCACGGCCTTCAGCGAAGTCAGCGGTACGCAGTGCATCGCATAGGAACACGCGATTGGTCGCCGGTCCCAGCAGGGTGAGTTGATCAAGCGCCGTCGCGAGTTGCGCAACCGCTTTATCGCGGTCGCTTCCAACTGCAATCACCTTGGCTAACAGGCTGTCGTAGTGCAGCCCGATCGTGGTCCCCGTCGCAACGCCGCCGTCGATGCGCACATCGGCCGGCGGTGCCCACAATTCGATTTTTCCGGTATCGGGACGAAAGCCCTGGTCGGCGCGCTCCGCGGTGAGACGCGCCTGAACCGCGTGCCCGCGACAGCCGATGCCATCCTGCTTGAAAGACAACTTTTCGCCGGCGGCGACTCGCAACTGCCATTCCACAATATCGAGGCCGGTGATTTCCTCCGTCACGGTATGCTCGACCTGCAGGCGCGTGTTCATTTCGAGGAAGAAGATATCCTCGGTCTTGGCATCGACCATGAACTCCATCGTACCTACTGAATCGTATCCGATCGCGGACGCGAGTTGCAACGCGTGGCGATGAAGCGCGTGGCGTGCCTGTTCGGACAGGTTCGGCGCGGGAGCTTCCTCGAGCAGTTTCTGATTGTTGCGCTGAACCGAGCAATCCCGCTCGAAGAGATGCACAAGATTGCCGTGCTTGTCGCCAAGGATCTGGACCTCGACATGACGCGGCCGCTCGATCAGTTTTTCGATCAGCAAGCGACCGTCGCCGAACGCGGCATCCGCTTCGCGACGCGCAGCGATTAATGAGTCGCGAAGGGCGGCCACGTCGTGTACCGGTCGCATTCCCTTGCCGCCGCCGCCGGCCGATGCCTTGATCATCACCGGCAAGCCGATGCGCTCTGCTTCCGTGGCGAGGCGTTCGTCGCTCTGATCTTCACCGTCATAGCCCGACGCGACCGGCACGCCTGCCGCGACAGCAAGACGCTTGGCTTCGATCTTCGATCCCATCGCAGCAATGGCTTCAAGACGCGGGCCAACCCAGACGAGGCCATGTTGCTGGCAAAGCTGCGGCAAGTCCGTGCGTTCGGACAAGAAGCCGTAGCCGGGGTGAATGGCATCGGCGCCGGCCCCCAGCGCCGCGCCGACGATGCGATCGGCACGGAGATAGCTGTCGCGCGCGGGCGCAGGTCCGATCGGCACGGCGACGTCAGCGAGCCGGACGTGCATGGCGTCGCGATCCGCGTCCGAATAAACGGCAACGGTACGCAGGCCGATGCGCTTTGCCGTGCGAATGATGCGGACAGCGATTTCGCCGCGATTGGCGATGAGAAGCGTACGAAACATGCCTTGTCCTACATTCGGTAAACAGGTCGCGCCGACTGATCGCGCGGTTCGTCGGCGGAAAGTGAAAGACAAAGCCCGAGCACGTCGCGCGTTTGCGCCGGCTCGATGATTCCATCGTCCCAGAGCCGCGCGGTTGCGTAATACGGGTCGCTCTGCTCTTCGAACTGCGCGCGCGTGCGACGGTTCAGTTCGGCGATAGCGGCTTCATCGCCGCTGCCCTTCAGGCTTTGGCGGCGTAGCTCGGCGACGACGGTAGCGGCGACGTCGGGACTCATCGTGGCGATGCGCGAGTTCGGCCAGGTGAATAGGAAACGCGGTCGGAAGCCCCGTCCGCACATGCCGTAATTACCCGCGCCATACGATCCACCGATCAGCACGGTGTATTTCGGCACACGCGCGTTGGAGACCGCGTAGACCAGCTTCGCGGAATGCTTGGCGATGCCGGCGCGTTCAGCTTCGGTTCCCACCATGAAGCCGGTGATGTTCTGAAGGAACAGCAGCGGAATATGCCGCTGGTCGCACAGCTCGATGAAGTGCGCGCCCTTGACCGACGACTCCGAGAACAGCACGCCGTTGTTGGCAAGAATGCCGACCGGAAAGCCGTGGATGCGTGCGAAGCCGGTGACGAGCGATGCGCCATAGGCCGGCTTGAATTCATGCAACTCGCCGCCATCGACGATCCGCGAGATCACTGCGCGAACGTCGTAGGGCTTTTTCAGATCGACCGGCACCAGCGAGGCCAGTTCTTCCGGATCGCCAGCCGGCGGGACCGGTGCGAAAGGCGGCTGCGCCACGCGACGCAATGTGCCGAATCCTAGTACGATTTCACGGAGCCTGCCGATGGCAGCAGTTTCGTTATCGACGACGTGATCGGTCACGCCGGAGACCGTCGCGTGCATGTCCGCGCCGCCCAACGTTTCACCGTCAACGATCTCATTGATGGCTGCTTTTACGATGGGCGGTCCGCCGAGATGGATGCGGCCGGTGCCGCGCACCATCACCGATTCATCCGACAGCGCCGGGATATACGCACCGCCCGCGGTGCAGCCACCGAACACCGCCGAGATCTGCGGAATGCCTGCCGCGGACATCCGGCATTGATTGTAGAACGTGCCGCCGAAATGATCGCGATCCGGAAATACGCGATCCTGCTCGGGCAGAAACGCACCGCCGCAGTCGACCAGATAAATGCAAGGAAGCCGATGCTCCTCGGCGATTTCCTGCGCGCGCAGATGCTTACGAACGGTCTCGGCGAAGAATGACCCTCCTTTCACGGTCGCGTCGTTAGCGATCACCATGCAGGGCGTGTCGTGGACGATGCCGATTCCCGTCACGATCCCCGCGGACGGCAATTCACCGCCGTATAGTCCATGAGCCGCGAGCGGCGACAGTTCGAGAAACGGGCTGCCAGCGTCGAGTAGCAAATCGACGCGATCGCGCACTGGAATCTTACCGCGCGCCCGATGGCGCTTGACTAGCGCTTCGCCCCCGCCTTGCAAGACAGCCCCGTGCCGGCTCCGCAATGTTTCGACCAGCGTGTCAAATTGTGATGCAGTCATCGTGCCCCTTCCAGCCGGTGAATCGTCGGACCGGCTTGCGGTCAGTCTCGCGATGCCTTATACCTAACAACTGTTAGATAGGGAAGCGGGAAGTCCGGACATTATTTGCTGGCGGCCCCGCATGGAAGCCGATCCGTCCGGATCGACGAGGAAGATCACAAATGAACGGACTCGCGCAGACGTCATCGCCGTTTTTCACCTCTGAACACGAGATGCTGCGCGACCAAGTCCGTCGCTTCGTCGAAGAAGAAATCAAGCCGCACGGCGACGCGTGGGAGCAGCGGGGTTTTATCCCCCGCGAAGTGTTGCGCCGCATGGGCTCGCTGGGCTTTTTCGGCATCCGCTATCCCGAAGTTTACGGCGGATCGAACATGGATACGCTGGGGAGCGTGGTGTTCGCGGAAGAACTCGGCCGTTCCACCTTCTCCGGCCTCGCGATCACGGCTCTGGTCCATACCGACATGGCGTCGGTCCATGTATTCAACGCCGGCAGCGAGGCGCAGAAGGCGCGATGGATGCCGAAGATCGTGTCGGGCGAAGCGATCTGCGCCGTCGGCGTGACCGAGCCAGATGCGGGCTCCGACGTCAAGGGCATCCGCACCACCGCGTGCAAGACCGACGCCGGTTATGTGCTGAACGGCGCCAAGATGTTCATCACCAACGGCGTTCATGCCGATCTCTACTGCGTCGCTGCGAAGACCGGCGAACTGTCCGGCGGCAGCAAGGCGATCACCATGTTCCTCATCGAGAAGGGAACGCCGGGCTTCCGCGTCAGCCGCGCGCTCGACAAGCACGGCTGGCGCTCGTCCGACACCGCCGAACTGGTGTTCGAGGATTGCCTGATCCCGCACGATGCCGTGCTCGGCGAAGAGGGCAAAGGCTTCTATGCCATCATGCGCAACTTCCAGAACGAGCGCACGGTGATCGGCGCGATGGCGATGGGCGAAGCGCAGGCTGCGCTCGATCTGACGGTCGCATATCTGAAGACGCGCCAGGCCTTCGGTGCACCGCTGTGGGAAAAACAAGGCATCCGGCAGCGGATTTCCATGCGCGCAGCGGAGGTCGAGGCCGGACGGCAACTCGTTTACGCCGCCGCATGGGGCGATGCGCAAGGACGCGACGTTACCCGCGAAGTGTCGATGGTGAAGGCCTATTGCGGCGAACTCGTCAATGCCGTGATGTACGATTGCCTTCAGTTCCACGGCGGCATGGGCTTCATGCGCGAAAGCGTGATCGAGCGGATGACCCGCGACGCGCGCGTCCAGTCGATCGGCGGCGGCGCCACTGAAGTGATGCTCGAAGAAGTCGCGAAGCGGCTTTGACGATCGCATGAATAGTCCAGCCGACGCGCCGATTTCGCTCGATGACAAATACAGCCGCGACACCGGACGCATCTACCTGACCGGCGTGCAGGCGCTGGTCCGTCTGCCTCTGATGCAACGACGCCTCGATCGCGCTGCCGGATTGAACACGGCGGGATTTGTCTCCGGCTATCGCGGCTCGCCGCTGGGCACTTATGACCGCGAATTGTGGTCCGCCAAACGCCACCTCGCGCAAGACGACGTCGTTTTTCAGCCGGGATTGAACGAAGACCTCGCCGCCACCAGCGTGTGGGGAACGCAGCAGATCGGTCTGTCGCCCGGCGCGACGCGGGATGGCGTGTTTGCGATCTGGTACGCCAAGAGCCCCGGCGTCGACCGCTCCGGCGACGCGCTCAAGCACGCCAACGCGGCGGGTACCGCGCCGTTCGGCGGCGTGCTGGCGATCGCGGGCGACGATCATGCGTGCAAATCGGCGAGTCTGCCGTCGCAGTCCGACTATGCGTTTCTCGATGCGTCGATCCCGGTGCTGCACCCTGCCAATGTCGCGGAGGTGATGCGGTTCGGCTTGATCGGCTGGGCGATGTCGCGCGCCACTGGTCTCTGGGTCGGCATGAAGGCGCTCGCGGATATGATGGACTCCGCCGCCACCGTCGAACTCGCCGATGTAGTGCCGCAAATCGTGCAGCCTGCGGGGTTGCCGACCGATGTGTCAATTCGCTGGCCGGATACGCCGCTCGAGCAGGAGCGCCGGTTGTTCGATCAGCGGCTTCCGGCGGCGATTGCTTTCGGCCGTGCCAATGGACTCAACCGCGCGATCGTCGATCCCGGCCAGCAACGGCGCCGGCTGATGATCCTCACCGTCGGCAAATCGCGGCTCGACGTCGTTCAGGCGCTGTCGATGCTCGGTCTCGATATCGATCGGCTCGCAGCGCTGGGGATCGGTTTCTGCGCCATCGGAATGCCGTGGCCGCTCGATCCCGATTTCGTGCGCGAGCATTGCGGCGATGCCGAAGAGATTTTGATCGTCGAGGAAAAGCGCCCGTTGGTGGAAGACCAGGTGGCGCGTGTTCTCCTCACCGGCGATTCCATCCGCAAGCCACGACTGGTCGGCAAGATCGACGAACACGGGCAGCCGCTGCTGTCGCCGCGCGCGGCGTTCTCCGTCGATCATCTTGCCCGCGTCATCGCCAAGCGTCTCGCAGGGTTGGGACTCGGCGATCAATTGCCGCCGCGTTTCCTTTCCGACGACGCAGCAGGGCAAGCCCTCGAGCCGGCGCTGGCAAAACGGCTGCCCTACTTCTGCTCCGGCTGTCCGCACAATCGCTCGACGTTGGTGCCGGAGGGAAGCCGAGCGCTGGCCGGCATCGGCTGCCATTACATGGCGCAGTGGATGGATCGCGACACCACGACGTTCACCCAGATGGGCGCGGAAGGATCGAGCTGGATCGGACAAGCGCCGTTCACCAGCACCAAGCACGTTTTTGTCAATCTGGGCGACGGCACCTACGCTCATTCCGGCCTGCTGGCGATCCGAGCCGCGATCGCCGCCGACGTCACCATCACCTACAAGCTGCTCTATAACGATGCCGTAGCGATGACCGGCGGTCAGACCGCCGAAGGCGGATTCACAGTGGCGCAGATCGCGCGGCAACTCGCGGCCGAGGGCGTGCGCGATATCCGCATCATCGCTGAGCAGCCCGAGCGTCATCGCGGCGAAACGTTGCCGTCCGGTGTTATCGTCGATCCACGCGATCGTCTCGAAGCGGTGCAGCGTGCGTTGCGCGAAACGTCGGGCGTTTCGGTGCTGATTTACGATCAGGTGTGCGCGGCCGAGAAACGCCGCCGCCGCAAACGCGGACAGATGCCCGACGCCGGCAAGCGCATCGTCATCAATGAAGCCGTCTGCGAGGGCTGCGGCGATTGCGGCAGGAAATCGAACTGCGTCTCCGTCGTTCCGCTGGAAACCGAGTTCGGCCGCAAACGGCAGATTGACCAGACCACCTGCAATCAGGACGCAACCTGCGTCGAGGGCTTTTGTCCGAGTTTCGTGACGATCGAGGGCGGTGTCGCGAAGAAACCGAAATCCGACGCGATAGCGCCACCTGCGGTGCCGGTGCCGGTGCTGAATTTATCCCGCTCCGCAAATCTTGTCGCCGGCGGCATCGGCGGCACGGGCATCGTTACCGTCGGCGCCATTCTGGGCATGGCGGCGCATCTCGATGGCCGCGGCGCATCGGTGATGGATCAGATCGGCCTCGCGCAGAAAGGCGGCGAAGTCACCACCCACGTTCGCATTGCCGCGAGCCCCGATGACATCGGCCCGGTGCGGCTTGCGCCCGGGGAAGCCGATACGTTGATCGGATGCGATCTCGCGGTGGCAGCGACGCCGGAAGTGCTTGGATTGCTTGCACCGAACGCCATCGCGGTGATCAACGATCATGTGGTGATGACCGGCGACTTTACCGCCAATCCCGACCTATCGTTTCCTGATATCGCGATGAAGCGTCGCATCGCGGCGCGCGCAGAGACATCCTTCGCCGATCTCTCGACGCTTGCGACCGCATTGCTGGGCGATGCGGTCGGTGCCAACATGATGGCACTCGGCGTTGCATGGCAGAAGGGTCGCGTGCCGCTGACGGAAGCGTCCATTCTGCAAGCCATCGAGCTGAATGGTGCCGCCGTCGCGATGAACAAGCGCGCCTTCGCATGGGGACGTGCGCTGGCATCCGACCCCGACAGCATTCTTGGTCGGCTATCCAGCTCGGCACAGCAACCCCCGGCAACGTCACTGGCTGATATCGTCGATATCCGGGCCACCGAACTGATCCATTATCAGAACGAACATCTCGCGCGTCGCTTCCGCGATCTTGTCGCCGACGTAGCGAACGCAGAGGACCACCTCCGTCCGGGTTCGACCGAACTCGCGACCATGGTGGCGCGCAGCTTTCACAAGTTGCTGGCGTACAAGGACGAATACGAAGTCGCGCGCCTACACGTCGAGACTAGTTTCCTGGCGCGGTTGAACGAACAGTTCGACGGTGGCACCCTCGCCTTCCATCTGGCGCCGCCGCTGTTCGCACGGCGCGATCCGGTCACCGGGCATCCGCGCAAGATGCGGTTCGGTCCTTGGGTGGTGCCGGTGTTCAAGCTGCTGGCCAAGCTGAAATTCCTGCGCGGAAGCTGGGCCGATCCGTTCGGTTACACGGCCGAGCGGCAATCCGAGCGTCGCATGATCGAGCAATACGAAACGTTGATGCGGAAGCGCATCATGCCGGACCTGAATGCGACAAATCACGCGCTTGCGGTGGAAATTGCGGCCCTCCCGCTCACCATCCGGGGCTTCGGACACGTGAAGGCGGCGGCCGAGACGGATGCTCTCAAGCGTCAGGCCGTCTTGCTCGGGCGCTGGCCGGATGCCGGAGTCACGCATCAAGCCGCTGAATAGCGGCACGAGCCAACGAAGGTTGAAATTAGGTCCGTCGCGCGCCGAACGCGATCTGCGCAAAATCGGTCGCGATCTTGTCGATCGGGACACGCCCCGGGCGATACCACTCGCCGGCCCAGTTTACCGCGCCGAGCAGCATCAAGCGCGCGGCATCGAGCGACACATCCTTGGGGATATACCCTGCCTCCGAGGCATCCTTCATGAGCTGCTGCCAGATGTCTTCATAACGCCGCCGCTCGACACGGCAAGTCCGGCGCAGGTCCGGCGGCAGGAACGCGAAAGCCCGGATCGACGCCGAGGTGTAATCGCTATGCTCCAGCGAGGACAGCAGATGAGCCTTGATCGCGGCTTGCAAGCGATCGCGCGGCGTCGCTTTTTTAGGCAGAGCATCCAGCGCCGACGTGACGGCTTTATTCACAAGAAGCACGCCCTCGTTGATGACGCGCTCGACGATCGCGTCCTTCGACGGGAAGTGGTGATAGATGCTGCCGGCCTTGATACCGACCCGCTCGGCGATCGCGCGCGTGGTCGTCGCCTCGTAGCCGCGATGGCGCAGCAACCATGCCGTAGCATTGAGGATTTGTCGGGCCCCGCCGTTCTGATCCGGAGTTTCGGATTTGGCGGCGGACGCCTTCGCGGTCCGTGCAACTGCCTGGCTAATGGTCACCTCTCCTTGCGATCAAACGCTGCCCCATTTCGCTTTCTCATGCCGCGTCTTCCGCATCAAGAGGCGCGCGCTGCCTTCCTGGAGCGGTTTATCGGCTTCATCGACCAGCACAATGGACAATCCCAGCAAGCCATGCGCCGGGTTGCTGACATTGCGCGTTTCGACGACCTCGATCAAGGCGCGAATCGTGCTGCCCGGCCGCATCGGCGCCTTGAAATCCCAGGTCACGCCGAGTAGCGCGACCACCGTGCCGTCGATCAGATCGAGGCGCGCGGCCAGACCGAACGCGATCCCGATACCCATCGGTCCATGGGCGATGCGACCGCCGAAACCGGTCGCTGCCGCGAACACTTCGTCGGTGTGGACCGGATTGTAATCGCCGGTCAGGCCGGCGAACGTGCCGATGTCGGCTTCGGTAATCGTTCGGGACGGCGTCTCGAAACGCTGGCCGACACTGAACTCATCAAACAGGCGTCCCATCAGTTCTTTCCTTCGTCCGGCGCGAAGGCCGGCTGCCGTTTCTCGACAAAAGCGCTCATGCCTTCCAGCCAGTCGGCGCTGCCGACCAGAGCCGATAAAGCCTCGACGCCGAAGCGCCTCGCGCTGCGCAGATCGACGTCACCGCTGAGATGAATCGACATCTTGCATTGCGTCAGCGCCTGCGGGCTGACCTTCATGAGATCGCGCGCTAGGTCAAGGGCAGCATCCTCGAGCGCGTCCGGCGCGACCACTTTGATGGCAAGACCGGCTGCGGCCGCTTCCTCGGCACCGACATGTCGCGCCAGCATGATCCACTCCAGCGCCTTGCCGCGACCGATGTGGCGGGACAGCTTTTGCACACCGCCGGCGCCCGGCGTGGCGCCGAGTTTCGCCTCCGGAAGTCCGACCTTTGCCGTGGTGACAAGGATGCGGAAATCGCAAGCCAACGCCAGTTCGAATCCGCCGCCCATGGCGAACCCATTGACCGCGGCGATGACCGGAATGCCGATGGCTTCCACTTTGTCGAACAGCCGCGCGATCCGCTCGAAGTAGCCGTCGCGCGTGCTGAAGCGCTCGGTGAAAATACGATCCGGACCGGCGAAATACTTTAAGTGAGCGCCGGCACAGAACGCGCGCCCGGTTCCGGTCACGATCACGACACGCGCACGGGCCGCAACGGCGGCATCGATGGCGCGGCCGAACTCATCGAGGAATTCCAGACTCAGCGTGTTCATTTCCTCCGGACGATTCATGCGAATGCGCATGACGCCCGGAATCGGCGTCTCAACAACGAGGGTGGTGTAGGTCACGGCGTCGCTCCATTGGCCTCGTCGCGGAGATCCTTGCGACGGATTTTCCCGGTGATTGTCATCGGAAGCGAATCGCGAATTTCGATCTGGCGCGGATATTCATGCGCCGACAGGCGGGCCTTGACGAATTGCTGCATGTCGTCCCGAAGGGCGTCGTCCACCGTCGTCCCCGCACGCGGAACGACGAACGCCTTCACCACCTCGCCACGAACGCTGTCCGGCACGCCGATGACCGCGACGAGCGCGACCGCCGGATGCTGCATCAGGCAATCCTCGATCTCGGTCGGCCCGATCCTGTAGCCGCCGGAGATGATGACGTCATCGTTGCGGCCGTGGAACCAGAAGTATCCCTCCTCGTCGCGATGACCGGTATCGCCCGTCAGCAACCAGCCATTGCAGAACTTCTCCTTGGTGGCGTCGGGCATATTCCAGTAGCGCAGGAAAAACACCGGATCGGGTGCCTTGACGGCGATGGTCCCGGTTTCGCCGGGCTTCACGGGATTGCCCTCCTCGTCCACCACTTCGAGGACATGACCGGGCATCGCCCGTCCCATCGATCCCTCTTTCAGTTGCATGACGGAAGCGCAGTTTCCGACCGTCAGATTGGCTTCGGTCTGACCGTAGAATTCGTTCATCGTGAAGCCAAAGACCTCACGGCCCCAGCCGAGCATCTCCTCCCCGAGCCGTTCCCCGCCGCTCGCAATCGAACGCATCGAATAGGAGAAGCGCTCTTGCGGTCGCGTCACCTGCCGCATCATCTTGAGCGCGGTCGGCGGCATGAACGCGTTGCGGACACGGTGTCGACCGATCAATGAGAATGCCTCCTCGGGGTCGAATTTCTTCAAGCGTTTCGCAAGCACCGGAATGCCGTGGAACAGCGACGGCAGCAGAACGTCCATCAAACCGCCCGCCCAAGCCCAATCCGCCGGCGTCCACATGCGGTCTCCCGGCTGCGGAAAGAAATCATGCGGGAATTCAACGCCGGGCATATGACCAAGCAAGGTGCGATGCGCGTACAGCACGCCCTTCGGATTTCCCGTCGTGCCAGACGTGTAGACAATGATGGCCGGATCTTCGGCGGCGGTATCGACCGTGGTGTGGCTGGACGACGCGGCCTCGATCAGCGCCGACCACCCGAGCGTCGACGCATCGACGCGATCCTCAATTGCGATCAATAGCGGCTTAGCCGTCAGTTGATCGCGCAACTGGATCAGCTTTTCGATGCCTTCGGTGTTCGACACCACGGCCTTGGCGCCGCTGTCATTGAGCCGATAAGCGAGCGCGTCTGGTCCGAACAACGTGAACAACGGTAGCGCGATGGCGCCGATGCGATAGGCAGCGAGATGCGTGATTAACGCTTCCGGACATTGCGGCAACAAGATTCCGATGCGATCTCCGCGATTGATACCTTGCGCCGACAGCGCATTGGCTAATCGCCGTGAGCGTTCTTGCAGTGCCTCAAAAGTGAAATCGGTAACGGCACCGTCCGCGGTCTCGTAGATCAACGCGGTGCGATCCGCACCGACATGCCGGTCGCAGATCGCGTTGGCGATATTGAACCGCTCCGGGATATCCCAGGAAAAGGTCTCGCATACTTCTTCGTAGGATCGTCCGGCGAGTGACATGCAAATGAGTCCTTGTGAGTCTCCCTAACGGTTGGTAGGTATATCGGACCGGCCGCCGCGGCAAGTCTGGTTCCTGGGAGAAAACGACGATGAGATATTTTGGCATCGGCGCCGCGCTCGGCGCGTTGATGTTGGCAACGCCTGTTGCTGCGCAATCGACAAGCACGCCGCTGCGGATCGGTGTGTTGAACGATCAATCCGGCATTTATGCCGACCTCTCCGGCCAAGGATCGGTCATCGCCGCGCGCATGGCCGTCGAAGATTTCGGCGGCAAAGTTCTGGATCGACCGGTCGAAATCATCTTCGCCGACCATCAGAACAAGCCGGACGTCGGGTCGGCGCTCGCATCGCGCTGGTACGACGCGGAAAACGTCGCGGCGATCGTCGACGTGCCGGTGTCGTCCGTTGCGCTCGCGGTGCAGGAGGTTGCGCGCGAACGCAAGAAGATCGTGCTGTTTTCAGCCGCCGGCAGTTCCGATTTGACCGGAAAAGCCTGCTCGCCGATGGGAACGCAGTGGTCGTTCGACAGCATCGCGCTGGCGAACGGAACCGCCAGTGCCGTCACCAAGTCCAGCGGCAACACATGGTTCTTCCTGACGGCCAATTATGCTTTCGGCACCGCCATGGAAGCCGATGCGCGCCGCTTCATTGCGGAAGCCGGAGGCCAGGTGCTCGGCAGCGTGCGTCATCCGCAAGGCACCACGGACTTCTCGTCTTTCCTGCTTCAGGCGCAATCCTCGAAAGCCAAGGTGATCGGACTGGCCAACGCAGGCAACGACACCATCAACGCACTGAAGGGCGCATCTGAATTCGGCATCGTCGCCGGCGGCCAGAAACTCGCCGCGATGCTGACGTTCCTGTCCGACGTTCACTCGCTCGGCCTGAAGACGGCTCAGGGTTTGCAACTCACCGAGAGCTTCTATTGGGACCTCAACGATTCAACACGTGCCTGGTCGAAGCGGTTTGGCGAACGGATGAACGGTCGGATGCCGACCATGGTGCATGCCGGCGTCTACAGCGCCGTGACGCACTATCTGAAGGCCATCAAGGCCGCCGGAACCGACAACTCCGAGAAGGTCGCCGAACAGATGCACCTGCTCAAGGTGTCAGACGCAATCCTTCCCGAAGCCACGGTTCGGCAGGATGGGCGCGTGCTGCGCCCGTTCTACCTGTTCGAGGTCAAGAAGCCGGAAGAGTCGAAGGGACCCTACGACTACTACAAGCTGGTGCGCGAGATTCCCACAAACGAAGCGGTCCGTCCGCTCAATGAAGGAAATTGCCCTCTCGTCAAATAGGATGAGAGACGGCGCGGCCTGTCGTGGAAGGATAGGCCGCGCCTTACGTTCACGCGATAGCGACGGGCCGGATCGGCGAACCGGTCGCGCCGGTCAGGCGCAACGGCAGCGCCACGAACAACGCGCGGGGCGCACGTTTTTTGGCGATCTCCTCAAGATTGAGATTCTCGATGATGTGGATGCCGGCGTCCACCAGCAGGATGGCGTGAACCGAAACGCCGGGCGTCGGCAGGCATTCGAAACCGGGCGTGTCCGATCCCATCAAGGTCGCGCCACGCTCGATCAACCAACGTGTTGCCTTCTCACCGGGACCCGGCATCCCGCCGCGACGACCGATGAACATCTCCGCGTCCGTCCAATACTTCGACCAGCCGGTGCGGATCAGCACCGCATCGCCCGGCTTGATCGCCGCACCGCTCAGCGCCAGCGCGGCCTCGATATCCGCGACAGTAATCTCCTGCGCAGGCGCGAGGCAATCGACGCCCTTGGCGGCGGCGACGTCCAGCACCACCGCGCTTTGAAGGATCGGCGGGATATCCGCGACCGAATGTTCGCGGTAGCCGTCGCGCGTCTCGACATCCGCTACCCGCACGTCGCCATGCAGGCAGCCGTTGCGGGAAAAATGGCCGAGCGCGTCGATATGCGTGCCGGAATGGCCGGACGTGACGATCACCTCGTTCGCAAAGCTGGAGCCATCCTCCCGCTTCACCGGATGCGGATCGCCGTGGCGACGATGCAGCGCGAGCGAAAACGGGATGTGCTGGTGATAGACCGGCATCGACGGCGCCATCGCGTGCGACAACTCGTAAAGCTGTGCGCCGACGGCGACCGCGCCGAAAATGCTGGCATCGAAGCGCGGAAGCTTGCTTTCCATCGTCGTCTCCCCTGCCCGGTCGGCCTAGACGCCGATCTTCGGCGCGCGATGCTTGTCGAGACCGATCGCGATGTTCTTCTGTTCCATGTAGATCTCGAAAGCATAGTCGCCGCCGTCGCGGCCGATGCCGCTGGCCTTGACGCCGCCGAACGGGGTCGGCAGATGCCGCACGTTCTCTGAATTGACCCACACCATGCCGGCCTCGACGCTCTGCGACACCCGGTGCGCACGGCCGACATCGCCGGTCCAGATGTAGGCGGCGAGACCATAACGCACGTCGTTGGCGATACGCAGCGCATCGGCTTCGTCCTCGAACGGGATCGCGGTCAGCACCGGCCCGAAGATTTCCTCCTGCGCGATCTTCATCGAGTTCTTTGCGTCGGTGAAGAGCGTCGGGCAGACGAAATTGCCCTGCCCTTCCATCGCGCGCTTGCCGCCGGTAGCGACCGTGGCGCCGTCAGCCTTGGCGTGATCGGCATAGCTTAGCACCTTCTCGACATGCCGCTTGTGGATCAGCGGCCCGATCTCAGTGGCGGGATCGAGCGGATGGCCGACCTTGATCTTCTCGACGCGCGCCTTCAACTCCGCGGTGAACTTGTCGTAGATCGAACGCTGCACCAGCGCGCGGCTCGACGACGTGCAGCGCTGGCCGTTGAGGCTGTAGATCATGAACAGCACGGCGTCGCGCGCACGATCGAGATCGGCATCGTCGAACACAATCACGGGATTCTTGCCGCCGAGTTCGAAGTGCACCCGCTTCAAGGTCGGCGCGCCCTGCGCCATGATGTGGCTGCCGGTAATCGACTCGCCGACGAAAGCGATGGCCTTGATCGCCGGATGCTCGGTCAGCGCCTTGCCGGCGCTTTCACCGAAGCCGTGCACGAGGTTGACGATGCCTTTGGGCAGGCCCGCGCCTTCGAACACCTCGCTCATGATTTCCGAGAGGATCACCGCGGTCAGCGGGCTCCATTCGGCCGGCTTGTGCACGATGGTGCAGCCGGCCGCCAGCGCCGGCGCGATCTTCCAGGTCGACAGCATGAACGGCGTATTCCACGGCGTGATGACGCCGACGGGGCCGATAGGCTGACGGATAGTGTAGTTCAGATGCGTCTCGGTCGGCAGCGACAGGCCGTCGTTGGCTTCCGGCGCCTTGTCGGCATAAAAGCGGAAGTTCTCAGCGCCGCGCAGTGCCGCCTTCGCCATGTAACGGATCGCCTGCCCGCTATCGACGCTCTCGATCAGCGCGATTTCTTCAGCGCGCGCCTCGATCTTGTCGGCGATCTTGTGCAGCAACGCCCGGCGCTTCTCGCCCGGCACGGTGCGCCAGACCTTGAACGCCTCTTCCGCCGCGCGCGCCGCGCGATCGATCTCGGATGCACCGCCCGATGACACATTGCACAGCACGGAGTTGTCGGTCGGATCGTAGTTCTCGAACGTCTTGTCGCCGGTCACGCTCTCCCCGGCGATCCGATGCGGCACCGGACCGCTCTTGAAGCGAGCGAGATAGGTTTGCGCCTTGCGCAGATTATCGGTCAGGGCATCGTTGGCGAGAGGCTTGTTCATGGTGCTCTCCTGTGGCGATCAGCAGGTCGGGTGCTTCGACGGAATAGCCATGGCGGGACTAATCCTGCATGGCCGATGGAATATATTTAACGTGTTAAGTATCTCTCCGCAAGTCCTTTGATGGCAGTCGCTGCGGCTTATTTTACGGTTAGCGTTCCGTCGGAAAAGACGGTCTCGCCGCCCACCAGGGTCAGCCGCGCCCGGGTCTGTTCGATCGCCTCCGGCGGAAGCTCCAGAATATCGCGATCCAGCACCGCGAGGTCGGCATATTGCCCGACCGCGATCCGACCGCGACGCTGCTCGTGCCCCATCGCGAAGGCGCCGCCTTCAGTATAGGCAGCGAGCGCCTCGGCAGCCGTAAGTGCTTCCCCCGCATTGAGGACTCGTCCGTTGGCGGCCTTGCGATCGATCGCGGCGGCGATGCCAAGATGCGGCGACAGCGGCCCGATCGGGTGATCCGAACTGCCGGCGATGACGATACCGGCATCGCGCAACGTTCGGCCGGGATAGAGCCGCTCCGCGCGCACCTCGCCCACCGCTTCGGCAAACGACGCGCCGAGCCGGCGCAGAAATCCGTATTGCGGTACGACCACCGCCCCGAGCGATTGCACCTGCGCGACAGCCTTGGGGCCGCGCACCGCAAAGTGTTCGATACGGTGGCGCGCATCATCGCGCGGCCAAGCCTTGTGCGCGGCCGTCAGACAATCCAACCAATGATCGATACCGCGATCGCCGATGACATGCGCGGCGAGTTGCCAACCGCAGGCGTGTCCATCGATCACCTTGGCACGAAGATCGGCCGGCGGTTCCATCAAAAGGCCAGATGTTTCTCGATCCGCGTAAGGCTCGAAGAACGCCGCCGTGCGGGCGCCGATGATGCCGTCGACAAAGAATTTCAGCGTCCGCACCTGCCAGCGATCGTCGATGCCGGACGGGGCCAGACCATATTCACGGGCCTCATCCGGATCGATGCGCAGCATGAAGCCCATGCGCAACGGCAGACCGCCCTCGCCGCGCAAGGCATTCCAGATATCCCATTCGACCTTGAAGCCGTTATTGAAACCGACCGCCGCCTCGGTGACCGCGACGATGCCGTAGCTCAGGCATTCGTCAGCCACCTTGCGGATCGCCGCGATGGTGCGTGCGGTGGACGGCGGCGGGATCAGCCCCGCGACGATGTCGGCGGCGTTTTCGGTCAATACACCATTGAGACGGCCGTTGCTGCGCTCGATGGTACCGCCGACCGGATCAGGCGCCGTCTCGTCGAATTGCGCACGCTGCAAGGCGGCTGAATTGGCAACAGACAGATGACCGCCAGTCCGCCGCAGCAGCACCGGACGTCCGCCGGACACGGAATCCAGCTCCTCGCGGGTCGGATGGCGGCGTTCGTGGAGAAATTGTTCGCTGTAATCGGCCGACATCACCCATTCGTCGGACGCAGCGGCCTCACAGGCTGCGCGCAGACGCTTCAGGAGTTCGGCGATCGTGCTGGCCGTCGGACCGAGCTGCAGGTTCAGCAGTTCCTGCGCCCGCATGAACAGATGCGCATGGGCATCGGTCAGCCCCGCGACGACGCGGCTGCCATCGAGATCGATGGTGCGGCCGGCACGTGGCGCATCCCTCGCCACGCCGATCCAGGCGATGCGCCCTCCTTCGATCAGAAGGCTGTCGGCATCGTGCTGCGCGGCAGTCGCAAGGCGGCCGCCGCGCAGCAGAATGGTGGTCACCTCAGACGGCATCCTTCACCACAGCGATCATATCGATCTCGATCTTGAGGCCGGCGCGGGCGAGATGCGCGACGCCGACTGTGGTGCGCGACGGCGGGTCCTTCGGGAAGAACTCGCGAAAAACTTCGTTCATCGCTGCGAACTCATTCATCATGTCGGTCATGTGAATGGTCATCTTCAGCGCGGTATCGAGCGACGCACCGCCGGCTTCCGCCAGCGCCTTGACGTTCTCCAACGCGATGCGAGTCTGCGCCTTGATGTCTTCAGGAAATTCGCGGGTCACCGGATCGGAGCCGGTCTGTCCCGAAACGAACAGCAGCTTGTCCCAGCGGATCGCCGGCGAATACGGAATGCCCGGACGGAGACCGGTGGGCGGAACGACGACAGTGCGTGACATGTTTCTTCCTTCTTCTATGGAGAGATGATTCAAGTGTCGGTCATGGCTTCGCGATAACGATCGCCGGCGCCGAGATAGGCCGCGAGCACGCGCGGGTCCTGCCGCAACTGCTCTGCCTCGCCCGAGGCGACGACATTGCCGACTTCGAGCACGAAACCGCGCTCGGCCACCGACAGCGCGAGATTGGCGTTTTGTTCGACCAGAATGCCGGTCATGCCGGCGGCCTTGAGCCGGTCGATCGCCTCGAAAATTTCCTCGGTGATGCGCGGCGCAAGCCCGGTCGACGGTTCGTCGAGCATCAGAAGCTGCGGCTCGGCCATCAGCGCGCGGCCAACCGCGACCATCTGCTGCTCGCCGCCCGACAGCGTGCCAGCGAGTTGCTTGCGCCGCTCCTTCAGTTTCGGCAGCAGGGTGTAGATACGCTCCAGCGCGGCTGTCATTTTCGCTCGGCCTTCGTGACGGCGTAGGAAGGCGCCGAGCCGCAGATGATCCTCGACGTTGAGGCCGGGAAACAACTCACGCCGCTCCGGCACAATGACGATGCCGCGCGCCACGCGCGCCTCCGGCTTCAGCATCTTCAGGTCTTCGCCGGCGAAGGTGACCGTGCCGGATGTCTGCTGCAAAACGCCCATCAGGCTGTTGAGCAGCGTGGTCTTGCCGGCGCCATTCGGACCGATGAAGGTGATGAACTCACCGCGCGCCACCGAGAAACTGATATCGTCGATGGCGATCGCCTCGCCATAACCGACGGTGAGATTGGCAACCTCAAGCAGCTTTGTCACGGCCACCTCCGAGGTATGCGGAAATCACCGCCGGGTTGGCCTGTACATCTTTTGGCGATCCCTGCGCGATGATGCGGCCGCGATCCAGCACCACGAGGCGCTCGACGCATCCCATCACCAGTTCCATGTCGTGTTCGACCAGAAGAATGGTGACGTGCTCGGCCTGCAACTGCCGCAATATCTTCACCAAGGTCAGTTTCTCTGAGAAGCGCAACCCGGCCGCCGGCTCATCGAGCAACAGGATCTGCGGATCGGCCACCAGTGCACGCGCAATCTCGACGATGCGCTGCTTGCCGAGCGGTAGACTGCCGGCGGCAAGATCGGCTTCCGCCGCGAGCCCGACGCGTTCCAGCGCGGCACGCGCACTGGCGAGCGCCTGTCGGTTCTCCTGTTCGTCCAGTGCGAACAGTCCGCGAATGAAGCCGGCATCGGTCCGACAATAGGCGCCGAGTGCGACGTTCTCGATGACCGACATTTCCGGTATCAGTTGTACATGCTGGAACGTGCGAGCCATGCCGCGACGCACGATCTCGTGCCCTGTCGGCAACGCTTCGCCGAACAATGCCACCCGGCCGGCGGTCTGATGCTGCAAGCCGGAAATGATGCTGAACAACGTGGTCTTGCCGGCACCGTTCGGACCGATCAGCCCGACGAATTCGCCGCGCTTCAATTCCATGTCGATGCCTTCAAGCGCCTGCAAGCCGCCGAAGCGGATGCCGATGCCCTCGAGGCGCAGCAACACCTCGCCGCGATTTTCCGTCAACGCGGTGCGCGCGAGACCTTCGCCCGCGCGGCTGCGCAGGGTCGGCTTCGGCAGGAAGCGCTCCACCGCCGGCCACAAGCCCTGCGGCCACTTCAGCAGCATCACCACGAGGATAACACCGAACACGATGACTTCGAGATTACCGGACAGACCCCAGCGCGCGAGAATATCCTGCAATGTCCACTGCGCGCTCTCCAAGGTCAGCGCGCCGAGCACACCGCCAGCCGCGCTCATCGGCCCACCGACGACCGCCATGATCAGCAGCTTGAACGAGGTCAACAGCGAGAACGGCGAAGGACTGACAAAGCGCAACAGATGGACATAAAGCGCGCCGGCCAGCGCCGCCAGCACCGCCGAGAATACGAACACTTTCACGCGCAACACCGTGGTATCGACGCCGAACGCCTGCGCGAGACCGTCATGGCCTTCGAGCGTGGCGATGGCGCGGCCCGTGCGCGATGTGCGCAGCCGCGACAGGCCGAGCACTGCGAGCAGCGTAATGGCCCAGATCAACTGGGTGTAGAGGCGATCATCGGTCAGTGCGAAGCCGAACAGTGACAGCGGCGGAATCTTGTCGAGCCCCGATGCGCCACCAGTCACCTCATGCCAGGCGGTGAAAACGCTGGCGAGCGCGATGCCATAGGCCAGCGTCGCCAGCGGCAGATAGTGCCCGCGCAGCCGCAAGGTGATGAATCCGATCAGCGCCGCGACCAGCGCCGTCGCGCTGACGCTCAGCACCAGCGTCACCAGCGTATCGATGCCATAGGCGCGGGCCACCAGCGCCGAGCCATAAGCGCCGAGCCCCATGAAGGCTCCCTGCCCCAGCGATATCTGGCCAGCCTGCAACAGCAGGACGAGGCCGACCGCGACCAGCGCATAGATTCCGGCGTACGCAAAGATGCCGACATAAAACGACGGCAGCACCCAAGGCACGGCGAGAAGAATGACGCTCACGGCAAGCGCGAGTTTGGCGCGGGCGCTCATCATCTTGCCTCCACGCGCGAGCGCGTATTGCGCCAGAGCAGAATGGGAATCAGCAGACTGAACACCAGGACGTCGCGATAGGCGCTGGCGACATAGGCCGACGTGGATTCCAGGCCGCCGACGATCATCACACCGACCAGCGACAACGGATAATCGATCAAGCCACCCATGGCGCCGCCGACAAATCCCTTCAGGCCAACCATGAAGCCCATTTCGTAATTGGCGGTAATCAACGGCGCGAGCAGCATCCCGCTCACCGCACTGAATGCGGCTGCCAGCAGGAACGCGAGCGCGCCGGTGGCATTCACCGGAATGCCGCAGAACTGCGCGCCGAGCCGGTTCATCGCTGATGCCTGCAACGCTTTGCCGACCAGCGTGAATTCCGAAAACACATAAAGACCGCCCATCGCCAGCAATGCCGTGACCAGGATCGCGAAGCTCTGATAGGGGATGAACACCGGCCCCATCATCAACCCGCCGGCCGCGATCGGATCGACGGGATATGGGTTGGCGCCCCAGATCAGAAGGCCCAGCCCCTGCACGCTCATCGAGACGCCCACCGAGATGATGACGAACACGATGGTGGTGGCGTTCGGAATCGGATGTACGGTGAAACGGTAGATCAGCGCGCCGAGCGGCGCGACCAGTATCAGCGCCACCACCATCATGCCGATGACCGGCAGATGCAGCGCCAGCGCACCGCGCGTCAGCGCCAGCGCGACGATCCCCGCCATGATCAGTCCGCCCGTATAAAGCGATGCCTGTCGCCAGTCGCGCCGCCAGCGACCGACGTCCAGAATGGCGCAGAGCGCGAGCCCGCCGATCAGGAGATACAGCGTCCCCGGCATCCGGCCCTGCAACAGATCGGCAAGCGTCAACGCGCCGAGCATCACGTACTCGCCCTGTGCGATGTTCACCACACGCGTGACGGTGAACACCAGCACAAGGCTGAGCGCGAGCAGCGCATAAACGAGGCCGTTGGTCAGACCATCGACCAGCAGGAACAGAATAGTGTCGGACATACCTTACTTGGATTCGTACAGGCGGAACTCACCATTCTTGACCACGGAGATGAATGTGCTCCGGTGGTCGAGCCCGAGGTGATCGGTCGGGCTATAGTTGAAGATGCCGCCGACACCGACGAAATTCTTCACGCCCTCGATCTTGTCGCGCAGTGCCGCGCGCGAGGCATCGAGATCGTCGAGCTTGACGCCCGCCTTCACGGCCTCCTCGGCGGCCTTCAGCGTGATGTTGCCGGCATCCCAGGACTGACCGGGGAAGATGTCGACCTTCGGCACGTTGAAGCGCTTCTCATAAAGCGCGGCGAACTTGGTGATGACGGGCTTCAGCGGATTGCTGTCCGGCAAATCCTTGTAGACCAGCACCGGCGTGGTGCCGAGCAGCGCGCCTTCGACATCCTGCTTGCCGATCGAGATGAAAGCGTTGTTGGCGGAGCCGCCCGAGTGATAGATCGGACCAGAATATCCGACGCGCTTGAGCGCTTGATGCACCAGCGCAGAGGACGGCGGAATGGCGTGGATATAGACGGCGCCCGGATTAGACTGGCGTACCTTCAGCGCCTGCGGTGTGAAGTTGGTATCGGTGCGCGAGAAGCGTTCGGACGCGACGATCTCCACGCCCTTGGCCTTGGCCACGCTCTGCATCGCGATCCAGCCGCCCTCGCCAAACGAATCCTCTAGGCCCAGAAACGCGACCTTCTTGATGCCGCGCTTGACCATGTCGTCGACGAGACCGGTGACCTGAAGCTGGTCGGTGCTCGGTGTCTTGAAAATCCAGTGACGCTCCTTCGCCGGCTCGATCACGCTCTGGCCCAGCGCCAGCGAGATGTTCGGCACCTTTGCCTGCGTTACGGTTTCGAGAATCGCCATCGAAGTCGGCGTCGTGGTGCAGCAAATCACCACATGTGCGCGATCCTCGGTGATCAGCTTGCGGACGTTGTTGACCGCCTTGGTTGGATCCGATCCGTCATCATAGGTGATGAACTTGACGGTAAACGGCAGGCTTGTGTCCTTTGCAAGCTGCTCCTGCAGCAGTTCCAGCGCATTCTTCTCCGGGAGACCCAGCGCCGAGGCCGGGCCGGTCATCGCCACCACCGAACCAATGCGCAGTTCGGGCTTGTCGGCAGCATGCGCCGACACCGAAATCGTCAATGCCGCCACAGCCACAGCGACTGAAAGGATTTTCATGTTTCACTCCCCAATAAGATCAACAGAGCAAGATTTGCAGCAAAGGTGGCACGCGAGTATGCGGGCCGCCTCGGTCGAACGTTGATGGTCGCGTCTTCTCCGGGCGCTTCAGTCAAGAACGTAAGTCGGGATCGCCGGCAGCAGCGGCGGCTTGGTTTCCTTCATCGCGGTGCCGTCGAAGGTCTCCACCGCCATGGATTCCTCAAACCAACGACGCGGCGGCGGCGCGCCCCACAGCGTCTGCCGCACCGGGTTATTGAGATTCCAGCGGATCGGCTCGGCCGCGGTGTTTCCGGTGAGATAATCGCCGGTGTAAAGCTCGAAGCGGTTTCCGTCCGGATCGCGCACGTAAACGAACAGCGCGTTGGAAATACCGTGACGCGCAGGTCCGCGCTCGAGGCTGTCGGCATAACCAGCACCGGCGAGCATATCGCACGCACGAATGATCGACAGCGTGTCGGGCAGCGAGAAGCCGACGTGATGCGCAGCCGGTCCCGCTCCGGTCATCACGGCGATGTCGTGCACGGTCGATTTGCGGAACAACCAGCTCGCCCAGATGCGCTTTTCCGGCGGATCGGATTCGGTCAGTTCGGCGCAGCCGAAGCCCAGTTCTTGCGTGTACCAATCGTAGCCCGCCTGCGCGTCCGGCGTCAGCACGTTGGCATGATCGATGCGGGTCGGCGAAGCGCCCTTGTGCAGATGATATTGCTGCACCAGCCACGGCACCTGCGCGATCTCGGCGTAATAGTCGATGATGAAGCCGAACGGGTCCTGCGTGCGCAGGGTGCGGCCCTGGCCCAGCATATCGTTGCCGGCCCAACGCGTCGGCAGACCCAATTCCTCGAAGCGGACCTTCATGCGGTCGAGGTCGCCTTCCTCGCTCACCACGAAGCCGATATGGCCGACGCCGGCGGAGTCCGCCTTGCGCAGCACGAAGGTATGATGCTGCTTGTCTTCGGTGCAGCGCAGATAGATGCGGTTGTCGTCGCGGGCGGTCTCGTGCAGTCCGATCAGGTTGACATAGAAGTCGCGCGCCCGTTCGAGATCGGTGGTGCGGAACTCGATATGTCCCAGCTTCTGGATATTGGCGATATCCTTGATGCGGCCAGTGCTCACGGTCATCCCCTTGCTCGTTTCGGCGGCGATACTGGCCGGCAGGTTAGCGGGCGGCCGGAGCGCGTCTGTATCAGCCGCTACCAAGCGCCGATATTCTTTGCCGCCGCCGCCCTCCCAGCCCGGGCGCTATTTCGGCGCGTAGGCCACCGCCTTGATCTCGATGATGAGGCCCGGCCGCGCCAGGCCGGCGATCTCGAGGATGGTCCAGGTCGGATACGGCTCGCGGATGTAGCGGCTCTTGATCTCGACGAACTTGCCGAGATGGTTCTGCAACCCGACGTGATAACTGACCAGTTCGACGATATCGTCGAGCGAGGCGCCAGCTTCCTCGATTACGATCTTGAGCCGGTCGAAGGCGTTGACGATTTGGCCTTCGTCATTGGCCGGCATCGAGCCATCCGGATTGAGGCCGATCTGACCGGCGACGTAGAGGAAATCGCCCGCGCGCACTGCCGGCGAATAGCCGAACTTCTTGAAGATCGTCGATCCGTCCGGCGTGGCGAAGATCGGATTGGTGGAATTGATGGCTTGTTTCTTCATTGCAGTCTCCGGTGGTCGAAATCAGATGCGTGCCGTCGGCGGCAGCGGCAGGTCGAGCAGCAGGCGGCCATAAGGCTCGCCGATGGCGTCGGGTTGCAGCAGCATGTGGCTGCTCATGGCGTGGACATCGCGGAACAGCCGCTCAATCCGCGTCCCACTCGGCAGTACCGAACCGCCAAGCGCCGCAAACAATCGCTGCGTAGTCTGCAAGGCCAGCCGCGAGGCCACGGCAAAGCGGGTGCGCATGGCAGCGCGCGCAATCAGGCTGACATGGCCGGCCCGCGCGGCGTCGAGAATGTCATCGGCATCGTCGAGCAACGAACGGCGCAGGATCGCCAATGTCGCCTCGCTAGTCGCCGCCTCGATCTGCGCGACGCGATCTTCCACCAGCGCCTTCTGCGCCGCCGGGCTGACCTTCGCTTTGGCGATGACGCGAAACTCTTCCACCACCGCCGAAGCGACACCCAGCGTCGGCGCCAGCGTCGACATCGCATTGATGGGATTGAGCGGCGCGGCGGTGATCGCGCCATGCTGCGGACAGGTCGGATGACAACCGCCATCCTGCAACACCTGCCAGTTCATCCAGCGATGCGCGGGCACGAACGCCTTCGTCAGCGAAATATCCTTGCTGCCAGTGCCGCGCATTCCCAGCACGTTCCAGCTCGCCTGATCGACGGCGAAAGCATCCGCCGGCACCAGCACCACATGCGGCACCATCTGCCCGTCGATCGGGATCGGCACCAGAAGGCCCGCCCAAGTCGCGACATCGATACCTGAAGCGTAACGCCAGCGGCCGCTGAGCAGCATACCGCCCTCCACCGGCTCCGCCACAAGATCCTGTCCGACGCCGCCGGTCAGCAGCGACACGATGGTCGGCTTACCGGAGAGAAAGACATCGCGCTGGGCTTCCGCCGAGAATTTTCCGATCATCACCACGTTGGCGCTGGAGAGGCCGAGAATCCAGGCGGAGGATGAACAGCCGCGCGCGACCTCATAGGTCGCTTCCCATGCGGCGCGTGGGTCGAGGCCGAGGCCGCCATAGGCGCTCGGCTGGGTGATACGGAACAGATCGTTCGCCACCAGCCGCTCCACCACTTCGGGCAAAAGACTGCGACGCTGCTCGATCTCGGCGGCCTTGCCTTGCAGCCAGTCCCGCATTCCGGCCGCGTTCGCCACCACGGTTGCGGCGCTGACGCTGCCCTCTTCCGTTGGCCGGTTCTCCGCCTGCGCAAGTGCCATTGACGCCATCGGCTCCATCCGAAAAACTGATGCCGCAACGCTAGCCCGATCGATTTCCACCGGGCTGTATCGCCCTATACGAGATGGCGCATCTTTTCCGTTCAATCTGGGATCATGCCCCGGACCACGCATACCATGACGAAAAAGAAACTCGGCACATGGCGCATCGATCGACAACTCGTCGAACAGATCAGCCGACACGCCGCCTTTGGCCGTCGCCGTAAATTCAAGAAAGACACCGTGCTCTATGAGCAAGGTGAAATCTCGACGCGGTTCTATTTCGTGCTCAAGGGACTGGTGCAGATCTCGATCTTTCGCGCGGACGGCTCCGAGGTCGTGTTGGAGTTGATGGGACCGGAAACCGTTTGCGGCGAGGGTTCGGCATTCGACGGACTGCCGCGTTTCTCCAGCGCCGCTGCCATCGAGGACACCGAGGCGATCGAGTTCGATACGTCGAAGATGACGGAGATCTTTCGCGCCCATCCTGAGTTCGCAACCTCGCTGTTGCGCGTCACCAGCCTGAAGCAGCGTGTTGTCGCGATCCGCCTCAAGCATCTTGCGTCACGCGAGCCGCAGGATCGCATCATGGAGCTATTGACCCGGCTCGAGGAAATGTTCGCGATCGATCATCCGAAAGGGCGGCTATTGGTCACGCACGTCACGCATGAGCAGATCGCGACCATGACCGGCACGTCACGCGTGACTGTGACGCGTACCTTGCAGCGGCTGCGCGAGCAGAACCGTATCGACATCGTCGACGGGCACATCCTGCTGAAACGCCGGGCCGATGTCGGTTGAAGCTCCGATCTAGCCGCACTCACCGACGGAATGCATGACGCTGTAGCGCCCCTCATGATAGAGCAGCGGCCGCTTGGCGGTCGGCGGGCCGACGATCTCCCGGACGGCGCCAACGATGATGGTGTGATCGCCGCCAGGATAGGTGCTCGCGACCTCGCAAAACATCACCGCGTTGCAATCCGGAATCGTGAACCATTCAAGATGCTGCCGGCATGCATTCATATTCCAGGCCTCGGTCTGGCCGGCGAAGTAACCGGAGATATGCCGCTGCGCGTCCGACAAAATGTTGACTGAAAACGAGCCACGGGCAATCACCGAGCGCCCCGCCCGGCTTTCATTACGCGCGCAAAACAACAGCAGCGGCGGATCAAGACTGAGAGAGGTGAGCGAATTCACCGTCAACCCGATCGGCCCCTGCTCTCCGGCCGTCAGTACCACTGCGACGCCGGTGGCGAAGCGGCCCATCAGGCGACGAAACGTCAAGGCAGCAGCATCCGTCATACGCGATCGTCCCGATCATTGCATCGACCGGAGCATGACGGATCGCGTCGAGGAATGCCGTATCGCGGTACACAGGCCGCGACGGCCGCATCAGGCTTGCGCGTGCAGACTATCCGCGAGCTGCGACCGCACGAGTTCATACTGGCCGCGCTGGCAGCGCACCGCGCCGTCGCGTCGCAGCTTTTGCATCGCGCGCGTCACGGTGATGCGCGAAGCGCCGATCAGGTTGGCGATCTGCTGATGCGTCAAAACGATGGTCGGCGCGTCGGGCGTCGTGATCTGCGACAGCAGTTCGGTGATGCGAACCTCGGGCGAGGCCTGCGTCACCTGCGCCAACCGCGTCGCCAGCATCCGTTGCTTCAGCGCGATGGTCTGCACCACCAACGGCGCAAGCTCGGCATGACCGGACATCAGCTTGCAAAAATCCGTCGCCGGGATCACGAGCACCTCGCAATTCTCCAGCACACTGGCGCTGGAAAATCGCGGCAGGCCGTCGAAGGCGGCACCCTCGCCGCAGAGCGCGCCGGAGCCGACGATATCGATCAGCAACTCCTGCCCGTCGGGACGAAGCATGGTGATGCCGACGCGACCCGAGATGACAACGAATACCTGATCGCTGATGTCGTCCTGCCGATAGAGTGCACGTCCCTTGGCGAACCGGCGCCGCGCCAGAGCGGGCGCAATGCCGAGAAGATAGGCCAGCATCGCCTGCGGGACGCGCAACGTCTCGCTGACGCCCGGACGCCCCACGGGGGACAACGCAGCCTGGATCTGGGACATCCCGTCACTCCTCAAACGAGACCGGACGGCAATTGCCGTCGGCACCACGCGGCCGTTATATCACCGCGCCGTGGTCCGCAGCCACTGCGTCATTGCCTCATGCTCGGCCTGCGCGGCCTCGCACAGCGCTCGCGCGCGCACAAAGCCGTGAATGAGCCCCAACCCGGGCCGGAACGTCACCGGAACACCGGCGGTCCTCAACCGCTCCGCATAGGCGTGGCCATCGTCACGCAGCGGATCGTGCTCGGCCACCACGACGAAGGCCGGCGGCAAGTTCGACAAATTTTCGCAACGCATCGGAACCGCGAGCGGATTTTTGCGCTGCTGCGCATCCGGGCAATACTGATTCCAGAACCAGACCATCTCCGCCGCCTTCAAATAAGGCGCCTGGGCCTCGCTGATGTAAGACGGCCGCTGGAAATCGACATCGACGCACGGATAGAGCAGCAACTGCCCGCGCAATTGCAACGGGCCATCGCGAAAAGCAATCGTCATCGCCGCCGCGAGGTTGCCGCCGGCAGAATCACCACCGACAAAGATGGCGGCAGGATCAACGCCGATCCCGGCTGCATTGGCGAACGTCCAGGCGACGACCGCGCGGCAATCCTCCATCGGCGCGGGAAACGGATGCTCCGGCGCACGGGCATAATCCACGCTGATCACGACACAAGGCGTATCCGCAGCGATCGCGGCGGTGATCGAATCGTGACTATCGATGCTGCCAGTCACCCATCCGCCGCCATGCATGTAAACCAGTGCGGGCAACGGTTGCGATGCACGCGGACGATAGATGCGCACGCGCACCGGTCGCGGGCCGTCGATGATGCAGGTCTCGACATCAAGACCGTCCGGATATGGCGCACGCGCCGCAGCCGATAGCCGCTCGACGAGCTCGCGCCAGACATCGACCGGCAGCGATAGCGCCGGCTCCGGCCACGCCTCCTCAAGTTTCGCGATGAACGGAGCAAGCTGCGGATCGATGGCCATGAGCTGGGTATCCTGAGCGTTTGAACTAGACGTTGCCGTGAACGAAGCGCCCGCCGACCATGGTGGCGAGACAGGACAGCGTCTCCAGTTCCTCGCCCGGCGTAGCGAGCGGACAGCCGCTGAGCACGACGAGATCGGCGAAGTAACCCGGCATGATCCGACCTTTGACGGTCTCCTCGAAGGAGAACCACGCACCGTTTTGCGTCATCGCGCGCAGCGCCAGTTCGGCGGAGGTCCGTCCGCCCGCGCCCAACACTTCGCCGGTGGTACGCTCGCGGCGGGTACGCATCGCGCGCATGGTGGCCAGCGGATTGAACGGGCTGTTGTCGGTGCCGCACGCCACTGGCACGCCGAGCGCATCGAGTTGCGCGGTGGGCGACACCAACTCGCGATCGGCCTCCGACAACGGGAAGAAACGCGTACCGACCTTCCAGACGTGATAATCCGGAATCAGGGTGACACCAATGCCCAGCGCCTTGAGGCGCGCGAGATCGGGCGTCGACGCATGACTCATGTGCTCCACCACCCAGCGGCGGCGCGAGATATCGTGAACCGCATGCACGCGCTCGAAGATCGGCAGCAGTTCATACAGCTTGTCCACGGCAATCGTATGGATGCGCAGATCGTGCGCGGCCGCGAGCATGCAGAGCTTTTCGAACTCCGCGGGTTCGTTGGCGTGCTTGATGTAGCACGACCAGCCGAGATCGGCCGGATCAATCCGCGCGGCGCGGGCCGCTGTCGGTTCGCCACCGTAGCCAACAAAGATGCCGCCGATGCGGAGCATCGCGTCGCCGATTCCGGCGCCGCGCGCATGCGCGAGCCCGTCGCGCATCATCGGTTCGGCCTCCTCGCTGGTTGCCCAACCCGGACTGACGACGAGATGCATCCGCATCGTCAATTCGTTCGCCTGCCACAGGTCGCGATAGGCGCTGATGACTTCCGGCGCGCAACCATGCCCCTCGTAGACGCTGGTGGTGCCGACGGTGTGATAGGCCCGCACCGAGCGCAGGATGCCGTCGCGACGATCCTGCGGCGAAAAGCGCGGCACCGCCGGCAGCAGCGCGATCTGCGCCGAATCCGGATAGTTGTGCTCGACGATAACGCCGGTGAGTTCGCCCGCGGCGTCACGCTCCAGTTCAACGCCTTCGACCGGCGAGGCCGACGTGCGGTCTAGCCCGTTCAGCTTCAGCGCCAGCGAATTCAGCGCCGTGTAGCACGGCACCAGGCTCCAGTACCCCGACGGCGGCAGAATACAGACCGGATGATCCGGCGCCGCGCGATCCAGTTCCTCCCGGGTCGGCATCCGGCGTTCGCGCAAGACGATCGGGCCGCCGAAATAGAACGGCGCATCGCCGACCGGCATGGTGACGATCCATTCACCGCGCGGCGTCATGCCGGCAAGCTCGGAAATCCGCGCCTGCACGTCGGCGACGCTGCGGACATGACCGAGCGATGGGAAGCGGTCGCGCAATCCCTCGGTATCCATGTGCGCGTGCGCATCATTGAAGCCGGGAATGATGGTGCCGCTGGTTTCGATGACGCGCGTTTGCGGCCCTTTCAATTCCAGAATCTGGCGCCGCTCACCCACCGCGACGATCCGATCGCCTGCGACAGCGACCGCCTCCGCGATCCTTCCGGCATCATCCAGCGTGATAACCTTGCCGGTGAGAATGTAGTCGATGCTACGCGAGCTCATTCTGCGCACTCCCCATCGCCTCCGATCCGGCGCGCGTGGTGCGGGCGCCCTCCACCCAGCCAAGCCTGCTGCAAAGCCAGATGAAGACGCGCTCACCCAAGCCGCCAATGCCGGCCGGAATCACCACCAGCGTGACGATCAGCGCGCCGCCGAACACCAGCCCGCCCAGCGAGACGTCGATGTCGCTGGCCCAGATCGGCACGAACTGAATGAACATCGCGCCGATGATGGCGCCGTTGAGCGACGTAATGCCGCCCACCACCGCGCCGACGAACAGGCTGAGGCTCATCATGACGTTAAAGGTGTCGGGCGAGACGAAGCCGACGATCATTGCGTAAAGCGATCCGGCAACGCCGGCGTAGAGGCTGCTCATCGCGAAGGTTGCGGTCGTCAGCGTCGCGCGATCGACGCCCATCA
Organism: Xanthobacteraceae bacterium; assembly: GCA_051954235.1. GTDB lineage: Bacteria > Pseudomonadota > Alphaproteobacteria > Rhizobiales > Xanthobacteraceae > 62-47. The sequence continues at coordinate 87,955 of JBQCHY010000057.1, read as the reverse complement.
CCGCCCCGACCAGTTGATTGTCACGCGCCGCAACTAGCGCACGCCGCAACGGCCCGGACAAAATCCGACGCGCCACGACATAGAGCACCGCAGCGATGGCGAGGCAGACGAAATAGATCCATTGCGAATCGTCGAGCGACAGAAAGGCCGGCGCTTCCGGATTGCCGACATTCAATCCCTGCACGCCCCCGGTGAACCCGTCGAAGCGTTTCAGCACCGGCGGCACCGTAATCGACAACACCAGCGTGCCGAGCGCCAGATAAAGCCCCTGCAAGCGCAGCGCAGGAAAGCCCAGACACCAGCCGGCAACCCAGCTCAGCACGGCTGAAACCGGAATGGTCGCGTAAGGATTCCAGCCGTAACGCACCACCAGGATCGCCGTGGTGTAGGCGCCGAGCGCGACGAAGGCGGCGTGGCCGAGTGTGATGGCGCCGCCGAATCCCGTCACCAGGTTGATGCCGACGATGGCGATGGCGAACACCAGCACCGTCGCAAACTGGCTGACCAGATAGCTCGGGATGACAAATGGAATAACGTAGAGGAAGACGACGGCTAGCACTGCTGCGACTACAACGCGAACAGCAACCGGCAGCTTCGGTTTGACGACAACGCTCATAGCCGGACGACTTTCTTTCGGCCGAACAATCCATCCGGCTTGATCAGCAATGTTCCGAAAATCAGGACCAGCGCCACGATGATCTTGAGATCAGGCCCGATCCACGGAATGTACGTGCCGACCAAGTTCTCTACGACACCGACCAGAAGGCCACCGACAACCGCACCGACCACGCTGTCGAAACCGCCGAGCGTCGCCGCCCCGAAGGCGTAGATGATGACGCCGAACATCATCGTCGGATTGAGGAAGACGCGCGGCGCCACCAGAATGCCGGACAATGCGCCGAGTGCGGCAGCGATGCCCCAGCCGATCAACAGCATGACAGGCACCGACACGCCGACAAGAATGGCGGAATCCGGCGTCGAGGCCGCGCCCCGCATCGCCAGCCCCACCTTGGTGGTTTCGAACAGGAGATAGAGCAGCAGCAGGACGACTCCCACAACGGCGATGATTCCAGCTGTCTCCGCTGACACCGTGAATGAACCGACTTGCAGATGCACTTTTGGAAACAGGCTCGGCAGCGCCTTGATGGTGTAGTTCCAGAGGAATCCGGCGAGGCTGTTGAGCGCGAGGTACAGGCCGATCAGCACGCTGACGACCGTGAGCAGGCTGGCGTGAGACAGTGGCTTGACGATAGTGGCATACAGCAGCGCGCCGGCAACGAATGAAATGACGATGCTGACGAGCGCTGCCGGCACCAGCGGCATCCCCCACGCCATCAACTGCCAAACGAGATAGGCGGACAGCATCGCCATTTCACCCTGCGCGAAATTGACGATGCCGGTGGAGCGATAGCTGAAGACGAGCGCGAGCGCGAGCGACGCGTAGATCGCGCCGTCGGCAAGGCCGTCGACAATCTGGCTGGCTAAAAGATTCATTCATACCCCAGATAGATGCGGCGAACCTCGTCATTGCCCGCAAGATTCTGCGCGGAATCCCGCAACACGATCTCCCCGCTTTCGAGAACCACGCCGGAATCTGCGACATCGAGCGCAAGATTGGCGCTTTGTTCGACGATCAACATGGTCATGCCGACTTCTTCACGAATGGCGGCCAACGTCTTGAACAGGCCCTGCGTGATGATCGGCGCCAAGCCCAGCGACGGCTCATCGAGCAACAGCAGCCGCGGCCGCAGCATCAGCGCACGGGTGATCGCCAGCATCTGCTGCTCGCCGCCGGAAAGGCTTCCGGCCTGCTGCGACAACCGTTCGCGCAAACGCGGAAAGAATGTCAGCCAGCGCTCGCGGTCCTGCCGCGCTTCCGCGCTCGTGCGCAGATAAGCGCCGAGCCGAATGTTTTCGTCCACCGTCAGATCGGCAAAGGTGCCGCGTCCCTGCGGCACGTGGGCAACGCCGGCCGCGACGATCTTGCGCGCCGAGAGATGGTCGATGCGCGCACCGTCGAACACGATGGTGCCTTTGCGGCCGATTGTGCCTGAAATCGCACGCAGCAGCGTGGTCTTGCCTGCGCCATTCGCGCCGAGCACCACCTGAATCTGCCGCTCCTCGACATCCAGATCGATCCCATGCAGCACGTTGCGCGCGCCGTAGCCGGCATGCATCGCCTTGATGCTGAGCAAGCTCATGTCGCTGCTCCCAAATAGGCAGCCGCGACATTCGGATCGGCCTTCACTTCGGCCGGCGTTCCGTCAGCGATCTTGATGCCGTTTTCCAGCACCACGACGCGATCCGAAATCCGCATCAGCATTCGCATATGATGCTCGACCAGCAGCACGGTCAGACCATAGCGCTGCCGCACCCGCAGGATGACGTCGGACAATTCATCGACTTCGCCGTGCGAAAGCCCGTTGGCCGGCTCATCCAGCATCAGAAGCCGAGGATGCGAAATCAGCGCCCGCGCAAGCTCGATCCGCTTGAGAGTGCCGAACGGCAGGCCGCCGGCAAGATGATCGGCAACGTCCGACAGTCCGAGATCGTGGAGGATCTCGTGTGCTTCCTCTTCAGTTGAGACCGGATCAATCACCGCCCCCTTGCCGAAGATGGCGTTGATGAAACCCGACTGCAGTCGATGATGCGCCCCGAGCAGCACGTTTTCCGTCACCGACATGGTGCCGAACAACCCGACGTTCTGGAGCGTACGCGCAATCCCGAGACCGATGATGCGGTTCGCCGGCAATGCCGTGATATCCTGCCCGGCAAAATGAAGCGTTCCCCGGCTCACCTGATAGACACGCGAGATCGCGTTGAACAGCGTGGTCTTGCCGGCGCCGTTCGGCCCGATCAGCCCGCAAATGTTTCCGTCCGCGACATCGAACGACACGTCTTGTAGCGCTCGCACCCCGCCGAACTCGATACCGACGTCGCGGACTTGCAGCAAGGCCGTCACCGGTTCTTATCCTTGCCAAAGATCGCCTTCGGCATACGGGCGTGGATGCCGTTGACGCCGTTGACGAGTTGGGTCACCAGCAAATCGGCTTGCAGCGAGCACAATGCGTAGGCGTCCGATCGTGTCATGTTCTTGGTCGCGACCATCAGGTCGATCATGTCGAGCACGGCCTGCCGCGCCGCTTCGCGCAGATCTTCGTGCAGCCCCATGGTGATGAAATGTTGGCGCGTCTCCGCCCACGGCCGCACGATCGAGCGGCCCTTGACGACGGACAGTTTGAGACGCGCAGCGGTCATCGCTGTCTCCAGCGCGGTCTGAACCACCTCGCCCGAGCCCTGCGCGGCATGCGCATCGCCGGCGTAGAATCCTGCGCCCTCAACGAACACCGGCAGATAGAGCACGCTGCCCGCGACCAGATCGGCGCAATCGATGTTGCCGCCGAAATTGCCCGGGATCGCCGAACTGCGCGGCGCGTCATCCGGTGGTGGCAGCACGCCCATGATGCCAAGGAACGGCCGCAACGGAATCCTGATGCCGTCGCCGAACCGCGCGGTCATGGTGCGGCGGTCGAGATGGAAGTGGCGCAACTCGGCATCCTGGAAGATGTCGCCGAGCAGGCCGCGGCTGCGCCCGCCCGGAAAAATCAGGTTGATGCCATGATCCGCTATCTCAAGGCTCTCGATTTCGACCTTGAGGACATCGCCGGGCCGTGCGGTCTCGACCGCGATCGGTCCGGTGAGGCTGTGGGGGCCGCGCCCTTCCGCGCGGAACCGTTCGCGCAGCGCCATCGCCTGCTCGAGCGCAAGCGACGGCCCGCCGGCGTTGTCCCACATCGCCCAGGTATCGAGGATCACCGTGTCGCCGGATGCGACGGTGTGAACAGCCTTCGCCTTCGGATCGATGACCCCGCCCTGCACCGTGGCCGCGCAGGCTTTGAGAAGGTGAACCGCCATCAACCTGCCTGCGTTGTCGCCACCTCGGCGGCGAACACCTGAAGCCCCATCGGCGTGCAGCGGCCGCCGTTGATCTGGCTGACGTGATCCTCGGGGCAATTGGAGATCGCGATCAGACAATCGATCTCCGCGCGCAGTTCGACGTAGTCACCCGGCTTCGACACCGGCGTTTCGGCAACCCAGGAATGGCTGCCGCAGTCGTGGTGATAATTCATGAAGAAATCGATGGTATCGGGGATATCCTCCGGCAGGATGCCGTAGGGCGCCACGACACCGCTGATGATCTCGTGGCAACCATCGATGCCGGTCAGGCCAAAACTTTCGTAAAAGCGGCGGTTGCACATGCGCTGATTGACCTTGTGCACGCCCTTTGGTTCGGGCGTTTCCTTAATGATGGTCATCAGTGGCGTGTAGATGGTGGACATCAACACGTCGCCTTCGGTCAGGAAGTCTTTCGACATCGCGACCGTCGGCTCGGCGCGCCCCGCGCGGCGTGCGCTATACTGCATTGCATAGCGCGTCGTGGAATACGACAGCGAGAGCCGGTCGCGATAGTTGTTGGCGTTGAAGATCGCCACATCCACGACCTGCTGACCTTCCAGATCGGTGATCCGGAATACCTCTCCTTGGCGGACGATCAACGCGCGTCCGGTTTTCGGAGGAAGGATTTCGTTGAGCAATTCGGTAGCCATGTTCGACCGCCCCTTACTTGGCCTGATGAGGGGTCTTGCCCTCATACTTTGTGATCACGTCGCCGACCGGCACCCAGCTTCCCTTGCTGTAGCGGACCACCTGCATCGATTCGACGTAGAACGGATCACGCTCACCATCGACGCAAGCCTTGACGCCGGGGACGAGGCCGAGCACCGGAACGCCGCACAGATGCCGCGCGGTTTCCATGATCGCGGCACGCGTCGGCGTCTTGGTCTTCTCGAGCACGGCCACCATGGTCTGCGCCTGGCCGAAGCCGACCATCGTCATCGGATCGTCGAGGTTCAGGCCGGAGGTGGCGAACTTGGTGCCGATCTCCCGATAGGTCTTGATGTCCTTGGTCTCGGCATAGTCCTTGGTGGTCGGGTCCATCTGCGCGATCGCCGAATAGACGCCTTCCGATGCTTCTTCGCCGGCCGGCTCCATCACGGTCTTCTTCGACGCGCTGATGTTGGTGACGAACACCATCGGCCGCCACGAGGTGTCCTGCACCTTGCGCAAGGTCTGCGCGGTAAACTTCGGAACAGCAAACACCAGCAGGACATCGGCATTGGTCGCGGCGAGGTTGGAGACCTGCGAATCCACCGTCGGCGAGGTCACCTCATAGGATTGTGCCGCCGCGATGGTGATGCCGCTGCCCTCGGCCGCGTGCTTGAAGGCGTTCAGCAGTTCTTTGCCGAAGTCGTCGTTCTGGTAAATGATCGCGACCTTGGCGTCGGCCTTCTTCGACTTCACGAACTCGGCGAAAATGCTGCCCTCGGTGGTGTAAGCCGACTGCCAGCCGATGGTCCAGGGAAACGCCTTGGAGTCGGTGCTGAACGCCGACAGCCCGCTGCCGACGAAGAGCTGCGGCACGCCGCGCTTGTTGACATAATCACGGATAGCGAGACCAGTGGCGCTGCCCAGCGGGCCGATGATCAAAGCCACCTGATCGCGCTCGGTGAGGCGCCGGGCCTGCTCCACGGTGCGCGGCGGCGAGTAGCCGTCATCGTAATAAACGTAAGAGATCTTGCGGCGCTTGCCGTCACCCATCATCACGCCGCCGTCGCGATCATTGATGTATTTGAAGTAGGAATCCTGCATCGCGCAGATGGTAACAAAAGATGCGATCGGGCCCGTGCTCGGGCAAATACCGCCGATCTTGATTTCAGTATCGGTGATGCCGGGCGAAGCTTTCTCGGCCGCGCCGGCGGCCGAGAAAGCAACGATGAGAACGGACATGGCCGCAAGAGCCAGCTTGATCCAACCAAAAGCACGACGCATCAGAAAACTCCCCTTCCTCCGAGGCGGACACCGCCGCATTTTTCACTTCAAATTCGCATCCACCGCGCGCGCGACTTCGCATCAGGCAAGCGCGTGCGCGCCGCCCGTGGTGGGCTTCTCAGTTGCCGATAATCGACGGGTCTCTTAAGCGACCGATCCCTTGCCTTGGAGCGATTCGACGAGTTTGTTGACGGCGACGGTGGCACCCTTGCCGGCTTCGTTGCCGAAGATCAGCCGGGCGAACTGGCCGCCGAGGTAGGGATGCAGGCCGAGATCGTAGAGCGCGAGGAAGTTGCGCGTTTCGACGGCGTGCCGCTCGTCTTTCCGCAACGGGTAGCGATCGAGCACGGCCGCCTCGTTGGCGGCGAACTCTTCGCGCAGTTGCGGCGACCACTTCATGTCCTGGATCAGATCGTGCGTGGCGAGCGATGCCTTGAACTTCTCGAGGCCCATAGTCGTCTCCTCCTCACGCCGCGCGCGACTTCGGCATGTTCGGGCTCATGTCCCACAACACCCCGCCGACGCCGCACTTGAAGTCCTTGTGCACGGTGTAGCCAAAGCTCTTACCCGGCTTCGAGCCGATCGCGCCCAGCACCACCACCCAGGCCAACAGTTCCGCCGTGCCGCCGGAGCCGGCGGCTTCCATCTTCTCCAGCGTCAGTTCGTTGAGCAGTCTCTCGTGATCGCCGGAGGCGACCAGATCGAGGAACCAGCGGTCGAACGCCTCGTCGATGAAGTAATACCGCGCCCCGCCCGGCTCATGGCTGAGACCGCCGGAGCCCAATAGTGCCACCCGCATGTCCGCCGGCAGGTCCTCGCGGATGAAGTCGCCGAGCGCCTTGCCGACCTCGTAGCAACGCCGCTGATCCGGGATCGGCGGCACCGTGCAGTTCTGCAACACCGGCACCATCGGAATGCCGGAGCCGGCGACATTGGTCAGCAGCACCGGCACCGAGATGTTGTCGTCGAACTTCAGGTTCTCGGTCTGCGCGAACATCCGGATGCCGCGCCTGGTCATGCCGTCGAACAGCGCCGCCGCGACTTCCGGCGATCCCTTCACGACATAATCCTCGCAGCCGATCCACGGCTTGAACCATTCGTATGGGCCGCGATGCTCCGCCGCCATGCCGATCAGGAAGTCGGGATAGGTCCGCACCCGACTGTTGGCGAGATGGTCGTTGGCGAACACGATCAACACGTCGGCCCTGGCCGAGGCCATCGCATCGGCGAGGCTGCGATAGGTGTGCGTCACCACATCCTTGACGTCGGCGGGCGCCGCCTCCAGCAGTCCGATCAAACCCGGCGCATGCGGCGCGCCGGCGGCGTAGACGATTTCGGCCATCGCGGTCTCCTTCTCGATCCAAACCTGATTGATATTTCTAATCCTGTCAATATTTTCGAAAATCTCTTTCTGCTTGGATTCACAATCCCCCTGCCCCATAGTTGCTGCCAGATTCGCGACAAACAGGCGCAGCTATGCGGAACACCCCCAAACCACCGACCCGCAAATGGGGACCGAGCCTGCATCCGTCCCGCGACGAAACCCCCAAAACGCTCGCTGGCCGTGTCGCCCAGCAACTGCGCCGCGATATCATCCGCCATCATCTCGAACCCGGCGAGCGGCTGCAATTCGAGAAGCTGAGCAAGCGCTATGACGTCGGCACCAGCCCGCTGCGCGAGGCGCTGTTCCAGGTGGCGGCGCAGGGCCTGGTGGTCGCCGAGGATCATAAAGGCTTCGTCGTCGCGCTGATTCAATTCGACGAGATGCTGGATGTCTCCAATCTCCGCGCCAATCTCGAGACCTATGCGATCCGCGGCTCCATCCAGGAAGGCCGCGAGGACTGGGAGGTCGACCTGCTCTCCGCATTCCACCGCCTCAAGCTCGCCGGCATCGCGGTGGCCGCCGACCAGGACGACGAGGACTTGCGCACCGAATGGGAAGACCGCCATCGCGCCTTCCACTACGCGCTGTGCAAGGGCTGCGGCTCGCCGTGGCTCTTGCACTTCTTCGACGAACTCTACGACCACATGGAGCGCTACCGCCGCTACTTCTGGAAATACGCCGAGCGCGCGGTCGCCGCCGACAACGAGCACGAGGCCATCATGAAGGCCGCCCTCGACCGCGACGAGGACCGCGCCGCCAACCTGCTCCAGGCCCACTTCCAGAAACAGGCCCGCCTCACCATGAATTTGCGCAAAAAAGTCGAACGCGCAAAAGCCGCAGCCGGCTCATGACAATCGAAACAGTTTCCGACCTGCAACCTTTTGGCCGAGGATCCTTGCGAGGCCGAAGACAGCATGACACGTCTTCATTTCAGTGAGGGCCGCGAAGATCGAATCACGCTAACAATCTGTGCGCGACGCAGGCCGCCGACGGGTATCGTTTCGTGATTTGGATTGCCCTCTCCTTCAGAAGCGCCATGCCCCAGGGCAGGATCCGCAAGCCAGGAGACAATCGGTGACCACGAAAAAGCAGGTCAGGAAATCCCCGGGCAAGCCATCGGGATCGACTAAGCCCCACAAGCTCAGCGCCATCGGCTCGCTCGACGACTTCATTCCTTACAAACTGTCGGTCGTCGCCAATCGCGTCTCACAATCGATCGGGCGTTTATTCGAGACGCAGTTCAACCTGCAAATGCCCGAATGGCGTATTCTCATGGCGCTGTACGCCTATGGGACCTTGTCTTTTTTTGAGGTGGTGGAACGCACCAGCATGGACAAGGCGCGCGTGTCACGCGCGCAACGCCGGCTGGTCGACCTGAAGATGATCACGTTGCAGGACGACCCGAACGATGGGCGGCGGATATTCCTGTCGATCACGCGCGATGGCGCGAAGATGTGCAAGACCATCCTGCCGGAGGCAGCGCGCACGCAAGCCTGGTTTCTCGAAGGCCTGTCGGACACCGAGCAGTCACAGCTCGATATCATCCTGAACAAGCTGATGGTCCGCAGCCAATTGCTGCAAGGACCGAATGCATCATTCGATACCGGAGACGTCAACCAAGATTGATGGCCGCGACTTCCAGAGCCTAAGCGACGTTGAGCGCGTCTGTTGAAATACCCAGCTTGGCTAAGGCTTGCGCGTAAGACGTCTTCGGCTCGCGCACGTCGAAATGCACCGTCGACATGCCAACTTTCTCGGCGCCCTCGATGTTGCGTCGCTGGTCATCGACGAAGACGCATTGGTCGGCCGTCAACTTGAGCGCCTCGAGGCACAGTTGATAGGCGCGCGGGTCCGGTTTCAGGATTTTGGTGTAAGTCGCATCGATGACTACGTCGAAATGACTTAGAAGCGGAAAACGTTTGGTGAAGCCTGCTCCATAAAACAAATCGAGTTCATTCGACAGAATCGCGAGGCGCTTGCCGGCGGTGACCGCCGCTTCAATGGTCCGGACCGCTTCCGGCCGCATCGTCGTCATCGGATCGTCGCCTCGTGCCCGGCGCACGAAATCGCTCATCTCCCATTGCTCGCCGAACAGATTGCCAACGTCAGCGACCCGCATGCGCCAGTAGTCGCGCTCCGTGATGCGGTTTTCCTGCATGTCGACCCACAAGGGATCCGACGCGGGATCGAACGGCCCGCGCCAGGTCAGGCTGCCGGGCGCAAGCCCCAATGCGCGTTCCGTGATCGGATGCGTTTCGAACATGGTTCGTGAAATGACGCCCCCGAAATCAAGAACGAGCGCCTGTTTCTCTGTTGCCATCGGAGTGAGACCTGCCGAACTTATAACGAAGTACCGTGAGTTTCCGGCGTCCCCCGCCGAATAATTCCAGCCTTCACCCAGTCATCGAACGTCGCGAGCACTGCATCGGTAAAGGATGCGTCATTGATGTGCCCGTCCAACTCGAGAATCTCGACCGACGATTTAAGACTGCCAACGAATTCATCGACGAAAGCACGATGCGCCTCGGGTTCGTGAAGCGGCTGCCCTTCGCGATCCCATTCCTGAATGCCGATGCGCGGCACGATCACTTTTACCTTGCCCTGCGCCATCGCGAGCTTACGCGCAATAGTGCGCGCCACGGCACGCCGCTCCTCGGCGGTCGACACCACCGAGGCAATCAATCGATTGTGCTCGTGTCGCGAACGATCCGCGTAAGTATGGGGCGTTTCCTTCCACGTCGGCATATCAATCATGTCGACCGCTCCAGGCGCAACGATCTGGGGAATGCCCTGACGGCCCGCATTTTCCAGCCGATCGCTGCCGGCGGTGACGATCGAGCCATGAACATCGTTCGCAAGCTCCTGAAGACAGAAATCAAGCACGGCGGCGAACTGGTTCTGCGCAGCCAACGACTCGAAGGCCCGCCCGCCCATTCCGGTGGAATGAAATACCGCAACCTCATAGCCGCGCTGCTCAAGGGCGGGCTTTAGCGCCACGATATAACGCAAGGCACTGGTGCCAAGCGACGTAATCCCGACCAGCGGGCGGTCCAACACCAATGGCTTTGCGCTTCGACACGCCCCGACAATGGCATGCGCGGCCATCCGCAGCGACGATTTGCACAGACTGTTGAGACCGTAGAGTCCGCCCGCCCAGAGGATCGCCATCAGATCGGGCGCTAGGCGCTCCGGCGGAACGAGATGGGAGAATGAGACGGTCGATACAAGGAATTTGGGAACGCCGACCGGCAACGCTGCAGTGACATCGAGCGCTAAGTCGGTCCCCATGGTTCCGCCAAGCACCAGGACGCCATGGATCCTGCCCTCCCTGAAAGCTCGCAACGTCAGTTCGATGGCACCGCGCGTCATCGCCTGCATGGCGACGTTCTCATCGACTGAGGTTGCAACCTGCTCCAGCGTGAGCCCGGCCGCAGCCGCCACTTCCCTGTTGGTAATCTCCGGCGTGAAACGGGTTTGATCTCTGACGCCGACATCCATGATGACGGCTCGACCGCCAGCTTCCAGAACGCAATCGCGGAGGAAGATCATTTCATCGGGCTTGGTATCGACAGTACCGATAATCAACACGCTATCGCGGAGAGCTTTGTCGCTGGTCTTCATGGCAAGAACACGCTTCGCGGGTAAATGTCGATTGACGATAGATTCTGCATCGGGCGCAACTCGCTTGGCTGGTCTTGCATTCGCGGCGTATGACGCACCACCGGCGCGATCTTGCTCAATTGATGTCGCTCGCCAGCAGTCGAACCACAAGCATCGATCGATGCCATCCCCATTCTAATGAAGCGGCCACCGCGCCCTCAACGGGTAAACGATACCATTCGTAACCAAGCGAGCTTCCTCAGGAGAACCGCACCATCAGATCAGATTGTTTCGTTGTCAACAAACTTTTCCTGCGATCGCGTCCACCGCGCTTTTGTTCCCGCAGGATCATGCTCCCAACCTCGGCCACGATTACGGCCAGCCGGAAGGAAACACGCCGAGACCATCGGCGACCCAAAGCGGATCATCGACCAACTATGAATCGTAAGCACCGGGTGCCCCAAAAGACCAACGTTCTGTCTACCCGGGATAAGACGTTCATTGCTTGACAGGCCCCTGAGCGGCTTCTTATATGCGCCGCACTCGTCTCGGGAATTCGCCGGGCGGGGGATCGTGGCGGGGTAGCTCAGCTGGTTAGAGCACGGGAATCATAATCCTGGGGTCGGGGGTTCGAGTCCCTCTCCCGCTACCAAAAATTATAAGCGAAATCAGAGCCTTATAACTGGATCGCCGCCTTTGATTTTGAGCCGATTTAGCTCGTACAAGATCCGTACAACTACGGCGAATGAACCCGCTCAAACACATCATCGAGGACGATCTCGCCTGTGATCGAAGCGCGCAGACCGATCTTTCCGTGAATGGCCGGCGCGGACAAACCTTTCCATCCCTTTTCGAGAATGAAGCCGCGGATCGCTCCGTCGTTCGTCCTGACCCGCCTTGACGACATCACCTGTCACGCGCGTGAAGGAGGTCCGGCGTTTCCATTTTCGTGAGCCGTTCAATGATTTCGAACATGCCACCATCCGAACAGAAATTTCCGCCAGAACCCGCAAGAACGATGGCGCGGACATCGGAGGCATAAGCAAGGTCGCGGAACAGATCGGGCAACTCAGCGTAGCTATCGTAAGTGGATTTTTCTTCTCGAGCCGATTGAGGCGAATCGTCGTCACCCGGCCATCAACGTCCGTCTCCTATACGAAATGACGTGCTGCATAGGACTTGAATGGACACAAGACCGCCTGCCTGACTGACTCCACCTTCTACATCACCTCCCCGCCCGCGACGATAATGGATTGGCCGGTGACGGCAGACGCCGCAGGTGATACCAGCCAAAGCACCGCATCCGCGACCTCTTGCGGATGCACCAGCCGCCCTTGTGGATTGGTTTTCGCCAGTTCCGCTATGGCCTCGTCGCGCGAACGCCCGGTCTTCGCCACGATGGCATCGACCGATGCCTGGATCATCGGCGTATCGGTGAACCCCGGACAAACCGCATTGACCGTCACACTGGTCCGCGCAAGCTCCAGCGCAAGCGCGCGCGTCAGTCCGATCACACCATGCTTGGCGGCGCAATAAGCGGCCACGTAGCGATAGCCCTTCAGTCCCGCGGTCGAGGCTACATTGATAACCCGCGCGCCTTCCTGCATCGCCTTGAGTTGGGGCAGAGCCAATCGCGTGACGTTGAAAACACCGGTCAGGTCGACGCCGATGGTATGCGCCCACATCTCGCTCGTCGTCTTTTCGAACGGCGCGCTCGGCGCTTCGCCGGCATTGTTGACGAGAATACGCAATGGCCCGAACGTTTGGCTCACGGCGGCAAGACCCTTCTCCACCGCCTCTTCCGACACGACGTCGAACCCGTCGATCGCCTGACCGCGGCCTTCGCACTGTGCGGCAACGCGCAGCAGCGGATCGCGGCGGCGTCCCGCGAGCGACACGCGCGCGCCGGCGCGGGCCAGCGCGATCGCGATCGCCTCGCCGATGCCGCTACCGGCGCCGGTGACGAGTGCGTGTTGGCCGTCGAGCGTGCGAGCATTCATTTGGTCACCGCCTGAGCCGCGCGTTCAAGATTGGTTTCATATTGCTGCTTGCCTGACAAGTATTGCTTTGGCCAAGTTAAAGTCTTGAGGCCCAGCTTGGCGGCCTCATGCAAGGTCCAAGCGGGATCGGCGAGGTGCGGGCGCGCGACCGCGGTGAGGTCCGCGCGGCCGGCGCCGATCACGGAATTGGCCTGATCCGCATCCGAGATGGCGCCGACGGCAATGGTCGCGATGCCGACCTCGTTACGGATCTTGTCGGAGAACGGCGTCTGGAACAGGCGGCCGTACACCGGCTGCTCCTCCTTGACGACCTGCCCCGACGAACAATCGATGACGTCCGCGCCGGCGTCCTTGAACATCCGCGCGAAAATTGCGGCATCGTCCGGCGTGTTGCCGCCCTCGTACCAGTCGTGACACGACAGGCGCACCGACATCGGCTTGTCGTTCGGCCACACGGCGCGGATCGCCTTGAACACCTCCAGCGGATAACGCGCGCGATTCTCGTGCGAACCGCCGTAGTCATCAGTGCGCTTGTTGGTCAACGGCGACAGGAAACTCGACAGCAGATAGCCGTGGGCGACGTGCAATTCGAGCCAGTCGGCGCCCGCCGCGGCCGCGCGTTGCGCGGCGGTGACGAAATCGCGCGTGACGCGATCCATGTCGGCGCGATCCATCGCCTTCGGCACTTGCGAATGTTTCAGATAGGACAAAGCCGACGCTGAAATCAGCGGCCAGTTGCCGGCGTCGAGCGGCTGGTCGATGCCCTCCCAGGCAACGCGGGTCGAGCCCTTGCGGCCGGCATGGCCCAGTTGAATGCCGACCTTGGCATTGGACGTGGCGTGGATGAAATCGACGATACGCGTCCAGCCGGCCTGCTGCGCGTCGTTCCACAGCCCGAGACAGCCCGGCGTGATCCGCGCATCGGGCGATACGCACGTCATCTCGCCGAAGACGAGGCCCGCGCCGCCAAGAGCACGTGCGCCGAGATGCGCCAGATGAAACTCACCCGGCACGCCGTCCTGCGCCGAATACATCGCCATGGGCGAGACGATGACGCGATTGTGCAACGTTACCGAGCGCACCGTGAATGGCGTGAACACTGGCGGCAACGGCCGCTCGCCCATGGACGATGCGATTCCCGCACGATCGGAGAACCAGCGTTCGAACTGCTCGAGATAGGATTTGTCGCGCAGGCGCAGGTTCTCGTGGCTGATGCGTTGGGATCGGGTCAGCATCGAATACATGAACTGCTGCGGATCGAGTTGATCGGCGTAACGATTGCCGACCACCTCGAACCATTCCATTGCATTGCGTGCGGCATTCTGAATCCGTGCGACATCGACGCGGCGAATCTCCTCGTATTCGAGGAGGACTTGCGGAATGTTGCGCTTGTCGTGACCCAATCGATCGAACTGGCGGGTCAACTCAATGGCGTCGTCGAGAGCGAGCCGAGTGCCCGCGCCGATCGCGAAATGCGCGGTGTGCGCCGCGTCCCCCATCAGCACGACATGCGACCGACCGTTGAAATGACTCCAGTGACCGCAGATCAGGCGGCTGAAGTTGATCCAGGCCGAGCCGCGCAGATGCCGCGCGTTGGTGATCAGCTGCGCACCCTGCAACGTCTCGGCAAACAGTTGCTCGCAGAACGCAATGGAGCCCTGCTGATCTATTTTATCGAGTCCGTGCTTCTTGTAGGCTTCCTCGGTGGTCTCGATGATGAAGGTCGAAGTCTTGTTGTCGAATTTATAGATATGCGCCTGAAACCAGCCATGCTCGGTCTTGCGGAAGTCGAAGGTGAAGGCGTCGAACAGCTTGTTGGTGCCGAGCCAGATGAAACGGTTCGGCCGCACCACCATGTCGGGTTTGAATACATCCGGATAGCGATTGCGAATTTTCGACGACACCCCGTCGGAGGCGATGATGAGATCGGCATCGGGAAATTCGAGATCGGAGTCCACCTCACGCTCGAACACGAGCTCGACGCCCAATTCCTCGCAGCGGGCCTGCAACAGATTGAGCAACTTCTTGCGCCCGATCCCGACGAAGCCGTGGCCGGTGGTGCGGATGCGGTGCCCTTTGAACACCAGTTCGATATCGTCCCAGTGATTGAAGCTGTCTTCGACTTCGGCCGCGGTCTTGGGATCGGCCAGCCGCATCGCCTCCATCATCTGATCGGAAAACACGACGCCCCAGCCGAAGGTGTCGTAGGGCCGGTTGCGTTCGACCACCGTGATGATGTGTTCAGGGTGGCGCTGCTTCATGAGGAGCGCGAAGTACAAGCCGGCGGGACCACCGCCAATGCAAACGATCCGCATGCTTCCTCCTTGCTCGCGACGGTGCGGAGACGGCCCATGCCTTTTTATTTTATATATGAAATTTTCATATCTAAATTATTTAGTCAAGCTGTTTCTCGCGAACCGTAGGAATCCGTCAACCCAACCGTTCGTCATTGGAGTTTATCGCCGCGTCGACCGACTGTAGGATCCCCCCGATAACGAACCCGCGATGAACCGGTAGAGGCAGCGATGATCGAAGCCGCTTCTGCGACCATGCCGCGAAGATCGCCGCAACTCTACTGCAACCACCCCGAAATCACGACTTCAGAATCGGAGAGCAGGAGCGAATTAGCGACGGCCCAGCGCTTGTTAGAAACTACAACTGACCGGCGCGAGAATTTCGGTGAAAGACCAAGAGCAAAGGCGCGGATCTATCCACGCCTTCATCAGACTCACCATGCACAATAGATTCGCGCAGCGTCAGACTGATTCGCCACGGTTGCTTGATCGATCCCGACCGGCCCGCGCCCAACTCCAATAAGTCGCGACGAAGGCAGGCATCAGATTGCATCGGCAACCTGCGCTTTCAAGGCGAATTGGGTGATCGACATCGGGCCGTGAAGCGCCTGGTCTCGATCATGATGGCCGCCTTCATCCCGTTTCCTCATCCTATCAAGGCCGGCTTCGTGCCGCGACTTCAAATGCTCCCCGATAATGGCGCATGGTTGCAGCAGGAGCGGCGATATCGCCAGCGACTGCGCAGTCGGCGCCACCTATCGATGAATGGATCATCCCCTACCCCGCCGGAACGCGACCGAATTGGCTGCTTATCGCCACTGTGCTACGATGAAGGCTTATTCACCCATCAAAGCGCGGGATCACTTTGTTCAATCGGCTCTAGTGTCGCTTGAAGTATTGGATTTCGCGCTCATGCTTCTCGGCGGCAGCGCGGCTTCCAAATGTGCCGAGGTTGCGGCGCTTGCCGGTTTTTGGATCAATCTTGCGCGAATAGATCCGATACTTTCCCGATTTGAGTTTGCGAATCATGCTGCGCCTCAACAATGACGCTTCGTTTTTCAATGATAGTAAATCAGCCGGACATCGCATCGTTACTGAATTTGTATTCGCTTATGTAAGCTTACAACAAGCGAAGATAGATCATGCCTTCGAGGGCATTGGCAGACCAGTTTCACTGGCCTGCCAATGCAGGTTTAAACGTGCGGAGTTTACGCCGCTTGGGCGTGCTGGTTGACTTCGGATTCGGCGAGCGTCGACAGCGCAGCATCCGTCGCCTTTTCCTCCTTCAACGTCGCTTCAAGAAGCTGCACGACGTCTTTCATACCAAGTTCGCTCGCCCAGGTTTTCAATGTCCCGTATCGCGACATCTCGTAGTGCTCGACCGCCTGGGCGGCTGCGAGCAACCCCGCATCGAGCGCCGGCATACCCTTGTATTCCGACATAATCTCCTTGCCTTCGTCGAGGATGCCTAGGATCGCATCGCAAGTTTTGCCGCGCGGGGTCTCGTCGATGATCTCGAAAATCTGCTCCAGCCGATCGACCTGCCCATCCGTTTCGGCCTCGTGCTTCTCGAACGCCGCTTTCAGCTTGGGTGAAGTGGTCGCCTTTGCCATCTTCGGCAACGCGGCAAGGATCTTCTTTTCCGCGAAATAGATATCCCGCAGCGTATCGACAAACAGATCTCTCAGTTCTTTCTCTTTCGCCATTGACGCTCTCCCATCAACCTTGCCAATTCTGACGACCATACCAATCGTCGATTTCCTTCTTCACCTGATCTTTCTGGTATCCGTAGCGCTCCTGGATTCGCCCTTCGAGCTGATCCCGCTTGCCATTGATGACGTCGAGATCATCATCCGTGAGCTTGCCCCATTGCTCCTTCACCTTCCCCTTCACCTGCTTCCAATTTCCTTCAATCCGATTCCAATCCATCTTCGGTCTCCATTTGAAAGCAAGACAACTTTCCTCCCGAAGTTGTGTTCCTAGCTGACATCAGATATCGCTCGCATCGGCATCTTTGCCCCGACCACTCGTCTCGGAACAAAGCGCGCTCGCTGTGAATTGGCGATGAGCGGCAGCAAACTGAACGAGGGATGAGGCAGAAGAAATGGCGCTGTTTCGCATCCACCCTACGTCACTCGATCGGCGCGTTGCAGGACAGATTGCCGCGAAGGCGCGCCCCGTCCCCGAAGAGATTGAGAAGACGTTGACATGGGGCGCCGACGAACACCTGCTGCTGGGGTGCGCCGCAACGGCATGGATTGCGGCAACAGCGTTTCGCTCTCCACTTCGCCCGGCCGCCGGACATCTGCTTATCGTTGCCGCTGTAACGGCGGCGGCCCCCCACATCTTGAAAACCACCTTCGATCAAGTCCGCCCGGATCGAAAGACCGTGAAAGGCCACCTCAACGGCATCCCGATATCTGGCGACAGCATGGACGCTTTCCCGTCCGGTCATGCGGTCCATATGGGCGCCTTGGCCTCGGCGGCGACAGTCTTACCCGCGCGATACAAAATCCCGGTCTGGGGTGCGGCACTAGGTCTGTCTATGACGCGCGTTGCGATTCTCGCGCATTGGCTATCCGACGTCGCGGCGGGTTTTGCCATCGGGATCATTCTCGAACGTATGGTCCGGCGCTTCACCGGATATCCCGACAAGACTCTCCGGGACGTCATCGCAAACGGGCGAGTGACGTGACCGAGTATGTCATACGTTTCATCGCTGGTGGCCTGCTGGTCTCGCTGTTCGCCATCATCGGTGACATCGTCCGGCCCAAGAGTTTCGCCGGACTGTTCGGAGCGGCTCCTTCCGTCGCCCTCGCAACCCTGGGCATCGCCTGGTTTCAACATGACGCCGCGTATGCCGGTGTTCAGGCAAACTCAATGATGCTCGGTGGCGTTGCTCTGGCCTGCTACAGCGTGGTCGTTTGCCAAATGCTGATGCGCCTCCAGACTGGCGCACTCGCTGCGACACTTGTCGCGCTGCCGGTTTGGTTCATCGTTGCTTTTGGCTTGTACGGCGCGATCGGAGGATAGGTGGTGCAAATTCACCTCTCCCTCACGTCGCTGTCCAACAGCCGCTGGTACGAATACCTGATCCGCTTCGCACTCGGCGGCGCTGTCACCGTCCTCACAGGGATTATCGGCTCCGTCTGGGGTGCATCGATCGGCGGCCTGCTCCTGGCGTTGCCTGCCATCTTTTGCGCCAGTGCGACGCTGATTGAACGTCATGAAATCCGCCGCAAACGAGACGTCGGCACAAAAGGCGTGCGCCGTGGCCGCGACGCCGCCGCGCTCGATGCCGCCGGTGTAGTTCTGGGCAGTATCGCTATGATAGGGTTCGCCGCCGCGTTTCTCGCGATGGCGCCTTATGGAGCGGCCGTCGGATTCGTCGGCGCGAGCGTCGCCTGGATTCTCATCGCCATCAGCGCATGGCGTATCAGGTGGGCGCTGAAGCGCTGGCAGCGGCGATCCTGATAGACCGTCAACCCATCGTTGTCGTCGTTGTCGTCGGGCTGCCCCGCGTAACACCGGGTGCGCTGACATGCACCTCGTGGCCCTCGCGGATCGCAAGCGACGCCGCAGCCACAGCCGCCTCGAACGCCGCCTCCTTGGTGGCGTAGTCACCCTCCACTTCGCCGTCGTGGAGAACGCTCCACTTGCCGTCGACCGGAGTGATCGCATAGCTGGCGAGACCCATCTCTTCTCCCTCTCTTATGTTCTCCGCGGCCTAGCTTGTATGACCGGGATCGATATGCTTCGGGGTGTTCTTCTCCTGCTGCGGCACCATCCTCGCAGGGTCCGGCTGACCGGGAACGCCTCGCGGGCCGAACATTTCCCTTTGGATATCATCTTCGCTCAGGCGCGGCTTGGTATCGCCCAACTGTCCGCTTCCCTTATGGCTTGCACTCATCGTGCGGTACTCCTTACAGGAACGGTCGACCGCCGGTCACCGCGACCGTGGCCCCCGAAACGTAGCTGGAAAGCGGATCGGCCAGCATCACATACGCCGTTGCGAGTTCCGCCGGCTGACCCGCGCGTTTGATCGGCGTATTCTTGCCGAAACTCTCCACCGCTTTCGGCGGCATCGTCGATGGGATTAGCGGCGTCCAGATCGGCCCCGGTGCCACCGCGTTGACCCGAATGCCCTTCTCCGCAAGCAATTGCGCCAGTCCGGCTGTAAAATTATGGATCGCTCCCTTCGTCGTGGCATAAGGAAGTAGCGTCGGATTGGGATCGTCGGAATTGATCGAGGCGGTGTTGATGATCGACGAGCCTGGCTTCATATGCGGCACGGCGGCTCTCGTCAGATAGAACATCGCGTGGATGTTAATGCGGAACGTCAAATCCCACTCTTGATCGGTGATATCTTGAATGTCCTTGAATGTCGCCTGATACGCAGCGTTGTTGACAAGAATATCGATTCCGCCCAGTTCCGACACAGCCCGCTCAATAATTGTTTTACAGTGATCCGAGTGCTGGATATCGCCACGGACCAACGCCACTTTCCGTTTTGCCTCCTCGACCAATTGAGCGGTTTCTCGCGCGTCGTCGTCTTCCTCGAGATAGGCAATCAAGACATCGGCGCCTTCCCTGGCATAGGCGATCGCGACCGCGCGACCGATGCCGCTATCGCCGCCCGTAATGACGGCGCGCTTTCCCGCAAGCCGGCCGGAACCTTTGTAAGTCGCCTCTCCATGATCCGGGACCGGATTCATGTTTGCGGTATGACCCGGTATCGACTGCTGCTGAGCCGGATAAGGCGGCTTCGGATAGGTGGTTTGCAGCATCACGGCTCTCCGATTTCCCATAATGAAGAAATCTTGGCGCGGCCTATCGTTCCCCGAGCGACTGTCTCGCAGCGCTTGGGAGAGCCGCGAGGGCCCTCTTCGCACTCGTCGCTCGCAGGAACCTTCGCAGTGTGCGCGGTGAGCTCGGCCCCTTGTAGGGAACCTACGATTGAATCTCAGGTTGAACTGACAATGTCCCTAGCGTGGAGTTAAGCGATGGGCGCACTCAAGGCGCCGCCCGGACCTGACAGCATCCATCTGTGTATCGACATGCAGCGACTGTTCAGCGATCGAGGTCCATGGCCGACGCCCTGGATGTCGAGGGTGCTGCCGACAATCGAAAAGCTGGTTGCAAGAACGCCTGAACGAACCGTTTTCACACGCTTCATCCCGCCACGCCATCCGGATGATGCCCCGGGAATGTGGCGGGCCTACTATGCCCGATGGCCACATGTGACTCGCGGCGCGATAGACACGTCGCTTCTCAACCTCATGCCGCAGCTTGAGCGGTTTGTGCCGCCGGCCCACGTCTTCGACAAGCCGGTCTACTCCGGCTTCGCGACCGGCGCGCTCCATGCCTTCCTTCAGAAAAAACATGTCGACACGCTCATGCTCACCGGCTCGGAAACGGATGTCTGTGTGCTTTCCACGGCCTTGAGCGCGGTCGATCTGGGTTACCGGATCATCATTGTAAAGGACGCTCTGTGCAGTTCGTCGGATGAAGCACACGACGCCTCCCTTCGGCTTTATGAGCAGCGTTATCACGTCCAGATCGAGCTAGCCGAGGCTCGCGCAGTGATGGACGCTTGGTCGCCCTAGCCACATATCGCTGTTCCGTGGCGCTGGAACTCTGGTTCATGCCACGAGTTGCAAATGGCAACGGAAACGACTCGAGGAATTCCGATGGCCAAGAAAGCGAAGAAGGCCGCCAAGCGCCGCTACTCGAAAAGCTCGGGAAGCGACGTGAAGAAGGAGGTTCGTCGCTACAAAAGGGGGACCGCGAAAAGCGGACCCGGCGGCAAGGGCGGCAAGGTAAAGAGCCGCAAGCAGGCGGTCGCTATCGGCCTGTCAAAGGCGCGCAAGAAGGGAAAGAAGGTGCCCAAGAAGGCGGCATCCAAGAAGAAGACTTCGAAGAAGACGTCAAAGAAGAAGGCCTCGAAGAAAAAATCGTGATCTGACACCTGCGAGGTCTCTACCTAATGGGTGCTAGTCTTCTGCCAACGCTCAAGCGCATCGGTTGATACCCGGCCGGGATCCTGTTCCTTCTCGACCGGCTGCTTCCAGGGCTCGTTTGTTTGCTTCATGGAATCCGCACCAGGCGGTTCCGGCATCGCGGTCGGCGGCGAACGCTCGGCGGACGGTCCGTTATCGGGATTTGTCAGCGCATCCATCAGCCCGTGGACCGACGGCGGTGCGGCACCAGACTCGATTTCAGCGATATGACTATAAGTATCCGCCATGCGGTTCAACCGATCGCGGATGTTGGGATCCTCCTCCCGCGTTGCTTGCTCGCGCAGATCGTTCGCCTGACGAATAAGTTCCTTCACCTCGACCATGACGCACCTTTCAGGTTCACGCCTTATCAACGTCGGCAAACCGGAGCGGTTGCAGAGCCACTACGGAGGAACGTCCCGGACCGCGCCGAATTGAATGTCATTGGATCCGCGGAGAATGCATATGGCAGACGCACGTGCCCCTGCTACATCGGCTGCGGCAAATCGGGCCACATCGCCCATGCAAAAGGTTTCCGTCGCGCTGCTCATCAACGGCGCGCGAACGCAACTTGAGATCGCCCCATGGACGACATTGCTGGATGCCTTGCGCGACCGACTGCATCTGACAGGCACCAAGAAGGGCTGCGACCATGGTCAATGCGGTGCCTGCACGGTGCTGCTCAATGGACGGCCGATCAATGCCTGCCTCACGCTCGTAGTGATGCACGACGGCGCCGAAATCACCACGGTGGAAGGGCTCGCCCGGGATGGAAACCTTCATCCGGTGCAGCAGGCCTTTATCGATCATGACGCCTTTCAGTGCGGCTATTGCACGTCGGGGCAGATCTGCTCGGCGGTCGGCCTGATCCGTGAAGGCAGGGCCCAAACACGCGATGACATTCGCGAGACGATGAGCGGCAACATCTGCCGGTGCGGCGCCTATCCCAACGTCGTGGCGGCTATCGAGGAGGCAATGAAGGCGACATGAACAACTTCCAGTATTCACGGGCACATGATGTCGCCGACGCCGTGAGGCAATCCGCAGCCGATAGTTCGGCCAGGTTTATTGCCGGCGGCACCAACATCGTCGACTTGATGAAGTACGATGTCGAGCGTCCGGCGCGACTGATCGATATTTCACATCTGCCGTTGCGGGCGGTGGAGGAAACGCCTGAGGGCGGACTTCGCATCGGCGCGCTGGTGCCGAATTCGGACCTCGCGTGGCATCCCCAAGTAAAGGATCGCTATCCTCTTCTGGCGAGCGCTATTCTCGCAGGCGCTTCGACGCAGTTGCGCAATATGGCCTCGACGGGCGGCAACTTGCTACAACGAACGCGCTGCCTGTATTTCTATGACGTTGCGACCCCGTGCAATAAGCGCAAGCCGGGCACCGGATGCTCGGCCATCGGGGGCATCAATCGGATCAACGCCATCCTGGGAACCAGCGATGCCTGCATCGCCACGCATCCCTCCGACATGTGCGTCGCGCTGATCGCGCTTGATGCGACTGTTCATGTCACGGGCCCTCGTGGCGCGCGCGCAATTCCGATGACGGATTTCCATCGCCTGCCCGGCGACACGCCGGAGCGCGACACCAATCTCGGCACCGATGAAATCGTCACGGCGGTCGAACTTCCCGCGCACGGCTTCCGCACCAACTACACCTATCTGAAAATTCGCGACCTGCTGTCCTATGCCTTCGCGCTGGTCTCCGTCGCGGCGGCGCTCGAAATCGACGCTGGCACCATTCGTCAGGCCCGACTGGCGCTCGGCGGCGTTGCCCACAAGCCTTGGCGCAATCCGGAGGCCGAAGAGGCCCTAATCGGTCAGCCCACCGCGCGGGACACATTTGCCAAGGCCGCACGGGTCATCCTGCGTGACGCTAAAGGGTACGGCCACAACGATTTCAAGATCGATCTAGCTCGGCGCACCATCATGCGCGCGCTGAATCAGGCCGCGCAAGGCACGCCGCAATCGCAGTCGGACAAGAGAATCGCGTGAACCAAGACACACCACGCCCGCGGAGAAGGACGTCCGATCAAGCAGGCATCGATCGCCGCGACTTGCTCAAGGGCGCTGCCGCATTTGGCATCCTCGGGAACGGAACGTCATCCACGATCGCAACTGCCGAGACATTGAAGCCGATCAGACAAGCGAGTGCATCGATGAACAACTATACCGGCACGGCAACATCCCGCATCGACGGGCGCGACAAGGTCACCGGTGTCGCGCGCTATGCGGCGGAATTCGGCGCACCCGACCTCGCCCACGGTAGCGTCGTGACCTCTTCCATCGCAAAGGGCCGCATCAAACAGATCGACACGACGCGCGCGATGGAGATCGAAGGCGTTATCGCTGTGCTGACGCACAAAAATCGTTCGCCGATGGCCGATAGCGACAAAGCCTACAAAGACGAAGTGGCGCCGGAGAAAGGCTCGCCGTACCGGCCGCTGTACGACGACCGCATTCACTTCAGCGGTCAGCCTGTCGCGCTGGTGGTAGCCACGGATTTCGAAACCGCCACCTACGCGGCTTCACTTGTTGACGTTACCTATGACGAAGAATCGCAGGTGACCGACTTCGCTCAAGCGTGGGACAAGGCCGTGCCGCTCGATGCGCCGGCGAAACCGCGGGGCGATGCCGCGAGCGCCTTCGCGGCTTCGGATATCCAGCACCTGGCCGACTATGTCGTCCCGATCGAACACCACAATCCGATGGAGCTATTCGGGTCCACCGTCATCTGGAGCGATGGAAAGCTCACGGTCTACGACAAGACCCAGGGCGTGCAGAACGTTCATGGCTACCTGTGCCGGGTGTTCGAATGCGATCCCGATGACATCCGCGTCGTGTCACCTTATGTCGGTGGCGCGTTCGGGTCGGCGTTGCGCCCTGCGTGTCAGACAGTCCTTGCCGTGCTGGCCGCCCGGGCGGTTCGCCGCTCGGTGCGCGTCGTGCTGACGCGCCAGCAGATGTATGCGGTCGGCTACCGGCCGGCGATGATCCAACGCATCCGGCTTGGAGCGCAGGCGGACGGCAGCCTGAATGCGATTACTCACGTTGCGATGACATCGACATCCCGGTATGAAGACTTCCATCGCAACGAAACCACCTGGTCGGGCCTTCTCTACAAAAGCGAAACGGCCAGCTACGCGCACAAACTCGCCCGTCTCGATCTTCCCACCAGTTGCGACATGCGGGCGCCGAGCGCCGCAACCGGCGTCTATGCGCTGGAAGCTGCGATGGATGAACTGGCGGTTGCGCTCAAGATGGACCCGATCGAGTTGCGGCTGAAATGCTATTCCGATCGCGATCAAAACAAGGGCCTCCCCTACAGCAGCAAAAATTTGCGCGAATGCTACCGCCGGGGCGCGGAAGCCTTTGGCTGGGATCGGCGCAACCCCGCGCCCCGCTCGATGCGGGACGGTCACGAATTAATCGGCTGGGGGATGGCGACCGGCGTGTGGGACGCCATGCAGATGCCGATCACCGTCCGCATCGCTCTCACATCGAACGGCCATGCCGAGGTGTCATGCGCCACCGCCGATATCGGCACCGGCACCTACACCGTCATGGCGCAGGTGGCCGCCGACGTGCTCGGCATTCCGATTGAGGCGATCTCGATCAAGCTCGGCGATTCCACGCTCCCGCAATCGCCGGTGGAAGGCGGCTCGTGGATGGCGGCTTCGGTTTCGAATGGGATCGTCACGACCGGCAAGGCGGTTCGCGACGATCTTCTGAAACTGGCGCAACGCATCCCCGGCTCGCCATTCGGAGACTTGAGCAATGACGATGTGATGCTCGCCGACGGCGCGATCGCATCGCGCGCCAACGGCCAGGACGCCATCGCGATCACCGACGTGATGCGTGCGGCGTCGGTCGACCGGATCGAACGCGAAGAGCAGACGACCTTCGCCAAAGACGGGGCGCACGCCCACAACACCCATTCGGGAATCTTCGCGGAAGTAAGAATCGACGAGGACATCGGCGTGATCCGCGCGACCCGCATTATCAGCGCAGTTGCGGCCGGGCGCATTCTCAACCTCAAGACCGCCCGAAGCCAAATCATGGGCGGCATGGTGTGGGGACTCGGCATGGCGCTGCATGAGGAAACGCTGATCGATCCGCGCCTGGGGCGGATGATGAATGCCAATATTGCCGAATACCATGTCCCGGTGAACGCCGACGTTCACGATATCGATGTGATTTTCGTCGACGAGCAGGATGCCTTCGTCAACCCGATGGGGATCAAGGGACTGGGCGAAATCGGCATCGTCGGCGTCGCCGCCGCGATTGCCAATGCCGTTTATCACGCGACGGGCGTCCGCGTGCGCGATCTTCCGATCACGCTCGACAAACTGACACGAACAAGCTGAGATTATGGAGTAACGATGGCGGATGTCGATGTGCGCAAGGGAATGCCGTCCGTCACGTTGACGAAGGACGAATTCGAGCAGCGATTTCGCGACCGCTTCCGCGATCCTGCGTTTTCGAATCTGAGCGACAGCCTGCAAGGCGTGATCGATGCGGCGTGGGATGGCTACCATCATTCGCGTAAGTCGCCTTTGACGCGAGAAGCGGGGCCGGGCTTTGCCGACCCCTACTACGAGATCGCGCTGGACTGGCTGGCAGCGCGGGATGGAATCCAGAAAGCTCAATCGCGCCATGACGATCCGGCGGAAGCGCCGCGCATCTTGATCATCAACGGCTCCCCAAGGAGCGAGCACACCTGTCCCGGCGAAATGTCGAAGACGTGGCGCATGGTCGAATGGGCCGCGCCGGTGTTCCGCGACATGGGGCTTGCAACCGACATTCTTAACCTCAGCCGCCTGACATCGGAATTCGGCAAGACGATCCATCCTTGCAAGGCCTGTGTCTCGACGTCGATGGCGCTGTGTCATTGGCCTTGCAGTTGTTACCCGAACTACTCGCTCGGCCAGACCGACGACATGATGAACGAAATTTATCCGCTCTGGGTCGCCGCGCACGGCATCATGATCGTCACGCCGGTGCATTGGTATCAGGCGCCGACCGTCTTGAAGGCAATGATAGATCGGCTGGTTTGCGCCGATGGCGGCAATCCCGATCCATCGTCGACACATGGCAAGACCGTCGCAGAAGCGAAAGCCCTGGAACTGCGCGGCTGGCCGTATCCGCGACACTTGGCCGGCCGCTTTTTCTCGGTTGTGGTGCATGGCGACAGCGCCGGTGCCGAGACATTGCGACGATCGTTGTCCGACTGGCTCACCGATATGTCTTTGATCGGAGCGAGCCGAACCGCCGAACTGGATGGTTATGTCGGTTACATGGAGCCTTATGCGACGTCCCATCGGGAACTCGATGAGGACGAGGCATTTCGGAAGGAAGTGCTGAATGCCGCGCATGCGCTTGGCAGCGCGGTCCTGCTGCATCGCGCGGGGCGCTATCAGTCACCTTCGGCAGGTTTGGTCGATCCGGAGCCGAAATAGCAGGACCAATCGCGATGGCAAAAATTCGCATCGGCACGTCGGGTTGGCATTACGCGTCGTGGCGTGGGCCGTTCTTTCCGTCCGGATTGATGGTGAAGCACCAGCTTTCCTACTATGCCTCCCAGTTCGGAACGACCGAACTCAACGGCGTGTTCTACCGCACCCCATCGGCGCAGGCGGTGGAATCCTGGCGCGAGCATACCGGACACGATTTTATCTTCGCCTGGAAGGCGTCCCGCTTCATCACCCACTGGAAACGCCTGTCGGACACATCTGCGGACAGCGTGAAACTCCTCGAGCGACGGCTTTCGTTGCTTGGCGACAAAGCCGGGCCGGTCCTGTTTCAATTGCCGCCAAACATGAAGGCAGATCATGAACGGCTGGCCCGCTTCCTAAAACGTCTTCGCCGGACGTGGCGATATACGTTCGAATTTCGTCATCCGAGCTGGTACACGCCGCAGACGATGCGGTTGTTAGCCGATCGAAATATCGCGCTGTGCATTTCAGACCATCACGATGCGCCATCGCCATGGGAACGCACCGCTGATTTCATCTACGTTCGCGGGCATGGGCCGGGCGGGCATTACAAGGGCCACTATAGCCCGCAGACGTTGCGCGACTGGGCCGCAGACTTCCTGAAATGGAAGCGACGCGGCTTCGATGTCTATGCTTACTTCGACAACGACCAGAAAAGCGCGGCCCCTGCAGACGCGCTCCACTTGAAGCTGCAGCTATGACCGCGCGCTATCGGCCGCGATATCGCTTTCGCGGTTGATAGCCCAACCTTTCATACGCTCAGACCCGGTCGCGGAGTCCGGAGACGCCATCCTTGGATGCGCAGTGGTCGCAGCAATAGAACAGGCCTTCTTGCTCCAGGCCGTGCCCGACGATCCGTGTCCCGCAATGCTTGCATGTCGGCGCGAGTGCGTGGATTGCGCATTCGAAGCTGTCGAACGTATGGGCCTGACCATTCATTGTGACCTGAAAGGCCTTGTCATAGTCATTGCCGCAGGTTTCGCATGTCGGCATCTGAATCTCCTCGAGAACGCATGGATAAAGGCTTGCCTCCGCTGCCCTCTCGGCACCTGAATCGGAACGTGCGGACTGCCGACACGTTCCCCAAAGACGGCTCCCCACGCCATCGTTCAAGTCTCCATGCGAATGAGAGCAAGGCCGGATTCCTTGTCTAACCTTTTGCGCAGATGTGCCGGGCTCTCGGTGAGCAGGACTTCCAGCGTCGGTCGCACGTGGGCTTGGCCGAGATGGCCGGCCAAGGCCGTGCAATCCCGCCGTCCGACGACCACGTGGATATGCAGCGCCGGTTCGCCCGAGGGAGATTCCGCGACGTCGCCGATCAGCGATGCAACCTCCACCTGCTCGGCAATGGCGCTCTTGTGATACTTTTTTGCCTTCCAATCGAAGTATAGCAGTTCGACATCGCTGAACGCACCGATCGCGGTGAGTTGCGCGGCCCGAATGCCCTCCGCCTTGATGAAGGTCTTCATGCAGTCCTGCACTTCATCGCCGGTTTCGAGAATGACGGCAAACGTCCGCTGTCCGTTGCCGTCATTCAAAAGCTTATTCTGCATGTCATTATCCTCACATCATGGACGCTGGCCTCAGGACGGGTAATGGCAGATTTCCAGGGCGATGCGCTGTGATCTCGCAATAGCGAAATCACCGCCACCCACTCTCATCTAAAGTTTTCGAAACAATCCCGTTCCCGCGCCCGCGCCCGCGCCGTTTGGCATCTGACCCGACCCGTGGCTTGGACGCTGCCAGCGAATTGAGGAGCTTCGGAGCGCAAACCGCGCAAGATCGCGCGAATCGTCACACGGATGTACCGATCAGCTTAACGAACGCGCGGCGATCCAGGCCGGAAGACTCCGGCGTTCCGCTTCTCCATTTCATTCCGACGGTAGTTATGTAAAGCTGCCGTCATCCAATGAAATATTTTCAAGCCATGCCCGACAAGAAGCCGGAAGTTCCGGAAAGCAAAAGCGAGACCTTTCCATTTCGCGGCGGCGAAATGGGAGACCTCATCCGTGCACTTGACTGGTCCAAGACCAGCCTGGGACCGATCACGGAATGGCCCGCGCACCTGAAGTCGACCGTCGGCCTGATGCTGCCCGCAAAGGCACAAATCGTGCTGTTTTGGGGGCCTGACTTCGTGGCCCTCTACAACGACACATATAAACCGACGATCGGCGACAAGCATCCAAGGGCGCTCGGGCGGCCGGCACGGGAAAACTGGACCGAGCTCTGGAGCGACCTTGAACCGTTGCTGAGGCAAGTCCTGATCACCGGCGAAACGGTATCCGCCAAGGATCGCCCGTTCTATATTGAGCGGCGCGGCTATCCGGAAACGGTCTGTTTCGATATTTCCTACTCACCGGTCCACGACGCATTCGGCGCCGTCGATGGCGTTCTATGCATCGTCGAGGAAACAACACAGCGGGTTGCCGCCGAGCAGGCCCTGGCGAGGACAGAAGAACGCCTCTCCTACGCCCTTCAAGCCGCGGGCATGATCGGAACATTCGATACGGATCTCCGCACGAACACCGTCTATTCGGATGCCCGCTTTGCGACGATGTTTTCGTTGGATCCGCAGAAAGGCAAAAGTGGCGCTCCGCTTGCCGATTATCTCGCGGGTATTCATCCGGACGACGTCGAGCGCGTGAGCCAGGCCATTCAAAAGGCTATCGTGACGGGAGAAAAATGCCTCCTCGAATATCGCGTCGTCAGCCGCGACGGGACAACCCACTGGCTCGAAGTCCACGGCCAGTGCCTTTACGATGAGGCCGGAAAGCCTTGGCGGATGCCGGGCGTCGCGGTCAACATCAGTGACCGCAAACGCGCAGAGCTGGCGAGTGCGCGCCTCGCTGCAATCGTCGAATCATCCGACGATGCAATCGTCAGCAAGAACCTCGACGGCATCATCACCAGTTGGAATATCGGGGCGGAACGGCTGTTCGGCTACTCCGCGCAAGAGGTTGTCGGCAAGCCCATCACCATCCTGATCCCGGACGACCGACAGGACGAAGAACCCAATATTCTGGCGCGGCTTCGCAAGGGCGAGCGCGTCGAGCACTTCGAGACGATCCGCCGACGAAAAGACGGCAGCTTAGCCGATCTGTCCCTGACGATTTCACCGATCAGGGACAGTAACGGCCACATCATTGGCGCTTCGAAAATCGCTCGCGACATCACCGAGCGCAAGGCAGCCGAGCGGCTTCATGCCACGCTGCTGCGTGAAATGAAGCACAGGCTGAAGAACAATCTCTCGACCGTGCTGGCGATCGCGCGGCAGAGTTTCCGCGGCCACGAAAGCGAGAGTGACGATTTCCGGAAATTCGAGGCCCGTCTGCTGGCGTTGTCGAACGGTCACGACCTCATCACCCGGGCAAATTGGGATAGCGCGGAACTGAAGGACGTCGTTGCGCAGCTCCTGACCATGCACGGACGTCAGCGGTTTGAAATCGACGGGCCGGACTTGCGGCTTTCGCCGAAATCCGCCTTGGCTCTCACATTGGCGCTCCACGAATTGGCGACCAACGCCGCCAAGTACGGCGCGCTTTCGGTTCCCACCGGCCGGGTTATCATCAAGTGGAGCATCAAACACGAAAGCTCTCCCGGGCTCATCTTCCGTTGGCAGGAGCAGAATGGCCCGGAAGTGACGCCACCGAGCCGAAGGGGATTCGGTTCGCAATTGATCGAGCGCGTACTGGCCGGCGAACTCCAGGGCAAGGTTCAAATCACTTACGACCGAACCGGAATTATTTGCGAAATCGACGCCCCGCTATCCGCCGAATGGGAAGAAACGTCGCCAGCGTAGTTGCGGCGCCATTGCTTTCAGACAAGAAACGGCACGCATGCGGGAGCAAAGCAGCCCTGAGCACGCTGGGGCATGCGTGATGCGTCGACGTCACACTTTGTCGCGGGCCTTCAATTCCATCGCGCTCTCGACGATCGCAACAACCAGGTCGAATGTCTTGGCGTCGTCGAGCAGCGACATATCGATATCTCCGCTCTTTAACGCGGTCAGAAAACGATCCTTGAACGCGACAACCGACGACAGGCTTTCAGCTTCGGCAATGTGCTCGACCGCGTGTGCCAAGCTCAAATAGAGGGCGCCGACGATGATATTGAGCTGCTCGATACTTGCGTCGGCCGGGATTCCAAGTTTTTCCGCCATTCAACCAATCGCGCTTGTTTTCGCTCTGGAAGACAACAGGTGCAGTCGCGAGGCGTTCCTCAAGCCGATCGATCCGTGAATCGTATTGCGAGAAACGATACCGACCATACCCGCATCGGTAATCTCAAGTTCCCAAGCCATTGGTCCCGGAATTGAACGACCATTGAGCCAAACCGTTACCTTCTATCACCGCACGGCCAAGGGTATCTATCGGTGATGAGAGGCAGTTGTCTCCCGCCTCATCAGGACAAAGGGAGACGCGCCATGTTTAACAAGCGCTCTCCACCGCTTCTCGATGAATGGCTGATCAAGGAACGAAACAATCTCGAAAAGCAGTTGGCTAAATCGGAAAATCTCACCACGAGTGAGACGATCAAACAGAAGCTCAAAGACATCGCCGCCAAGCTGAACCTGCTGCGATGGTCAATGTCGAACGAACTGAAGCCACCGGACTGAAACTCGCCGGAAAATCAATGAAGGCATTCAACCGTTGTCGGTCTTGTGCACGCTTTGAGCCCGACGCTTATCCTTCGGCTGCTCCTCCGCCTTTTCGTCCTTGACGATGCCGTGATCGGAATATCGTTTTGAATGCCTCTCCCGGCTTTGGTCTTCGTGTGTGTGTTTTGGCGCTGGCTCACGGGTGCGCGACATGGCTTCCTCCGAAAGGGCTTGGGAGGAAACAGTCGTCGAACCGCAAAGGTTCCTCACATCTACAAATTCCCAATCCCGCCGCGATCTCTCCAATGGGTCGTCAGCGTGGCCCCCGTATCGCGCCGCTTTCTCTACGGGAAGGTCCGGATCGTCCTTTTATGGTTTGTTCTGGGCGAATGGTCGGGCAGGAATGCAGAGACACTTTGCGCGGCTCCGGTGAACTTGCCCGCGAGCGCATCTTGCAAAGCTGACATCCGCATCCTGCTCGGCGATGACCTCCAGATCGTTCGGCGTACCGCCGAGTTCGACGGGACATCCGCAACGGCGTTGGCACGGAATCGAGATGCCGGTTGTCACGACCTCCCACTGGCCTTGCTTCGCATCGAAATCAATTCGCGCGTGAACGGGAACTCGCGAGGGTTTGTTAAAGTTGAATAGGTCAGAAGTATAGCGGCTGCCGCCGGGAGGCGATAATGCAAAGCAAGCAAGCTGACGTCTTCGAGCTATTCTCGACAATCTATAATTCAGCAGCGCAGGAGGAAATGAGCCTCCAGCAATATCTGCTGGCCTGTCGGGAAGAAAAATCGATGTATAGCTCTGCCCCCGAACGCATGGTCGAGGCGATCGGCGAACCCACGCTGGTCGATACCAGCAAGGACGAAAGGCTCGGTCGCATTTTCTCGAACAAGACGATCAAACTCTATTCGTCCTTCTCGGACTTCTATGGCATGGAAGACACGATCGAGCGCATCGCCGGCTATTTCCGCTATGCGTCGCAAGGACTGGAGGAGCGCAAGCAGATCCTCTATCTGCTCGGCCCTGTGGGTGGCGGCAAATCCTCGCTGGCCGAGCGGCTGAAGAGCCTGATGGAGCAGCGACCCATCTATACGCTCAAGGTCGGGACTCAAATCAGCCCGGTTTTCGAATCGCCGCTCGGGCTTTTCAGCCCGGACCGCATGGCCGATTTGCTGGAAGACAAGTACGGGATCGCGCGACGACGCCTGAACGGCTTGATCTCGCCCTGGGCCGCGAAACGCCTTGATGAGTTGGCCGGTGATATTTCCAAATTCTCGGTGGTGAAACTCATGCCGTCGCGGCTTCGCCAACTCGGCATCGCCAAGACCGAGCCCGGCGACGAAAACAACCAGGACGTCTCCGCGCTGGTCGGCAAGGTCGATATCCGGCAACTCGAGAATTACAGCCAATCCGATCCGGATGCCTATTCATACAGCGGCGGCCTGAACCGCACCACGCAAGGCCTGCTGGAATTTGTCGAAATGTTCAAGGCGCCGATCAAGGTGCTGCACCCGCTGCTCACCGCGACGCAGGAGGGCAGCTATAACGGCACCGAGAATTTCGGCTCGTTCCCCTACCAGGGAATCATCGTCGCTCACTCCAATGAATCGGAATGGCTGCAATTCAAGAACAACAAGAACAACGAGGCATTTCTTGACCGTATCCTGGTGGTTAAGGTGCCATATTGTCTGCGGATCACCGAGGAGCGACAAATCTACGAGAAGCTCCTACGCGAAAGCGAGCTTGTCGATAGTTCTTGCGCCCCCGAAGTTCTGGACATCCTCAGTCGGTTCACGGTGTCAACGCGTCTGACCGGGCACGAGAATTCACCGCTCCATACCAAGATGCGAATCTATGACGGCGAGAATCTGAAAGACATCGACCCCAAGGCAAAATCGATCCAGGAATATCGCGACGCCGCCGGCATCGACGAGGGCATGACCGGCGTCAGCACCCGCTTCGCTTTCAAGATCCTGTCGCAGACCTTCAACTACGACACCGAGGAAGTCGCCGCCGATCCCGTGCATCTGATGTATATTCTCGAAGATGCCATCAAGCGCGAACAGTTTCCGAAACAGACGGAAGCCGCCTATCTCGACTTCATCAAGTCGGAGCTTGCCGCCCGATATGCGGAGTTCATCGGCCACGAAATCCAGAAGGCCTATCTCGAATCCTACAGCGAATACGGCCAGAACCTGTTCGATCGCTACATCGCTTACGCCGATGCCTGGATTGAAGATCAGGACTACAAGGATCCCGACACCGGCCAGATCCTCAATCGCGAGATACTGGACAGCGAATTGTCGCAGATCGAGAAGCCGGCCGGCATCGCCAACCCGAAGGATTTTCGCAACGAAGTGGTAAAGTTCACGCTCCGCGCCCGGGCCCGCAACAACGACCGCAATCCGTCCTGGCAAAGCTACGAGAAACTGCGCGAAGTGATCGAGAAGCGCATGTTCGGTCAGGTCGAGGATCTGCTGCCGGTGATCAGCTTCGGCTCCAAGCAGGATAGCGTTACCGAAAAGCGGCATCACGAATTCGTGCAACGGATGATCGGGCGTGGCTACACCGAGCGTCAAGTCAGGCGGCTGGTCGATTGGTATATGCGCGTCAACAAGGCCGGCTAGAAGCGGGAGCACGCGATGCCGATCTTCATCGACCGCCGGCTCAACCCGAAAGACAAAAGCCTCGGCAACCGGCAACGCTTCCTGCGGCGTGCGCGCGACGACCTCAAGCGCAGCATTCGCGCCGGCATCCGCAGCGGCAGGATCGCCGACGCGGACAGCGCGCAGGCCGTCACAATTCCGAAGAAAGGTACGGACGAGCCGCGCTTCAAGGAAGCCAGGAACAGCGGCCGGCGCGAGCATATCCTGCCGGGCAACAAGCATTTCGCGCCCGGCGATCGGCTGCCCAAGCCCAACGGCGGCAATATCGGCGCGACCGGGCCATCAATGGACGAGTCAGAAGACGATTTCCGCTTTGTGCTGTCGCGCGAGGAGGTGCTCGACCTCTTCTTTGAAGACCTCGAACTGCCCGACATGGTCAAGCTCAACTTGAAGGAAATCCTTGCCTTCCGGCCACGGCGCGCTGGTTTTTCCGCAGCCGGATCACCGACCAACATCAATGTCGGCCGCACCATGCGCAACAGCTATGGCCGCCGCATCGCGTTGAGGCGTCCCACGCGGAAGGAGATCGACGCAATCCGGCGGGAGATCGCGAGATTGGCGGCAGGACCGCTCGGTCCGGCCATTCGGCAGCGCATCGCCGTGCTGCAAGCCGAACTTGAGCGGCTGGAGCGAAAACGACGGCTGATCGCATATGTCGATCCGGTCGATATCCGCTTCAATCGGTTCGAAATGCAACCCGTTCCAAACGCCAACGCCGTGATGTTCTGCCTGATGGATGTATCCGGTTCGATGGGCGAGCGCGAGAAGGACCTCGCGAAACGCTTCTTCGTGTTGCTGCACCTGTTCCTGAAGCGTCGTTACGAGCGCACCGAAATCGTCTTCATCCGCCATACCCATGAAGCGCAGGAGGTGGACGAAGAAACCTTCTTCTACAGCACCCAGAGCGGCGGCACGGTGGTTTCGACCGCGTTGGAGAAGATGCATCACGTCATCGCCGAGCGCTATCCCAGCAGCGAATGGAATATCTACGCCGCCCAAGCCTCCGACGGCGACAACGTCGTCGCCGATTCGCAGCGCTGCATCACCCTCCTCGACGAGGAGATCATGCGGCTTTGCCAATACTACGCCTATATCGAAATCATTGATGAGCGTGAGCGGCATATCTTCGGCACGACCGAAAACGGCACCTCGCTTTGGCAGGCCTATAGCGTGGTCAACGACAACTGGCCGAACTTCCAGATGACCCGCATCGCCGAAGCCGCCGATATATACCCGGTGTTCCGGCAACTCTTCACCAAGCAGGTGAAAGCACGGACGAATTGAGGATCGGCCGATGAATATTACCTCACGCCAATCCGATTTGCTGTTCTCCGGCTCCGACTGGGATTTCGGCACTCTGTCGCGCACCTTCGACGCGATCGAGCGCGTCGCCGCCGAGGAGTTGAGTCTCGATATCTACCCGGTGCAGATGGAGATCATTTCGTCCGAACAAATGCTGGACGCCTATTCCTCCATCGGCATGCCGCTGATGTACCGGCACTGGTCATTCGGCAAGCACTTCCTCTACCAGGAACTGCTCTATCGCAAGGGCGGTCGTGGGCTGGCATATGAGATCGTCATCAATTCCAATCCCTGCATCGTCTATCTGATGGAAGAGAACACCATGGCGCTGCAGGCGCTGGTGATCGCCCATGCGGCACTCGGCCACAATCACTTCTTCAAGAACAACTATCTGTTCAAGGAGTGGACAGATGCCGGCGCGATTCTCAGCTATCTCGATTTCGCGAAGAGTTACATCGCCCGCTGCGAGGAACGGCATGGGTTGAGCGCCGTAGAGGACGTCCTCGATACGGCGCACGCGTTGATGGAACAAGGCGTGTTCCGCTATCGGCGGCCACCGAAACTCTCACTTGAGAAGCAACGGGAGAGCTTGCGCGAACGTCTCGAATACGAAGAGCGCTCCTATAACGATCTTTGGCGCACCTTGCCGTCATCGAAAAGCGAGGACCCCACTGGCGAAAATGAAAGCAAAACGGCCGAGCGCCGCAAATCCCTGAATCTTCCAGAAGAAAATCTCCTCTATTTCCTTGAGAAGAATAGCTTGATCCTTGAACCGTGGCAGCGCGAAATCCTGCGGATCGTACGTATCATTGCCCAGTACTTCTATCCGCAACGACAGACGCAGGTAATGAACGAGGGTTGCGCCACGTTCTGTCATTACACGCTGATGAACGCGCTGTTCGACCGTGGCCTCATCAGCGAAGGGGCGATGCTGGAAGTCCTGCGCAACCATTCCAACGTGATCTTTCAGCCCACCTTCGACGATCCGCGCTATGGCGGCATCAATCCCTATGCACTCGGGCTCGACATGATGCAGGACATCCAGCGCATCGCGACCCAACCGACGGAGGAAGATCGCGACTGGTTTCCGGACATCGCCGGCAAAGGCGACTGGCGCGCCACGCTGCTCGACGCCTGGGCAAATCACCGCGACGAATCGTTCATCCGACAGTATCTAAGCCCGACGTTGATCCGCAAGTGGCGGCTCTTTCTGCTTTCCGATATGGCCAGCGAACCGCACTACGAGGTTGCCTCGATTCACAACGAGCGCGGCTACCAGCAAATCCGCTCCGCGCTCGCCCACAGCTACGACATCGGCGCAAACCGCTCAGATATTCAGATCGTCGACGTCGACCTGCTCGGCGACCGCCAGCTTCGGCTTGAGCACAAAGTCTCCGATGGCATCCTGCTGGAGAATGAGAATTGCGCCGCGACTCTACGACATATCCGCAGGCTGTGGGGCTACCCCGTGAGCCTGGCAGGCGTTGACGCAAACACCGGCACAAGGATCTACGAACGCTCGAGCGAACCATGAAACTTGCAAAGCACCGAAAGCGCTCGGCGATGTCATATTAAGCTTACTATAGATCCACTATTGGGCGTTCGCAGCAGTCACAATCAACGCGGGAGATCCGCCGATAATAAACTCGTCTCAGCCACACCGAACTCGATCTCACATCGCGCGAACCTCGCCGACAACCAATCCAGCTTCGTGGAGAGTTGACAGTCAACGAAAGCCAATGATCGAAGGATGTCACAGCCCATGCAAGGCGCGATCTCCTTTGTCGGAACAAGAATCGCGCGAAATTATTGCCCGTGATCTTCAAGTACTTTTCGACAGGCGGCGCTCAGCTTGTCTCGGTGTTGCACGAGGCATTGCCGAACAACATCGTCCCCTTCGCTCACCACTTTCCGACAATGGCGAGCGACGTCCCGCGAACATGTTTGCTGCTCTTGCGAAGAGCCGTGTTCTTCTGCCCTTGCGATCGAACAGCCAATCAGAAACACCGCGATAATGATAACTCCTCTGAACATTGTCGACTCCAATGGGTATAGAGAGTGAGCGTGAGTTCCCCGTTCAGGTTGACGGATTGGCGCGTCGTTCTAACGAGGACGACGGCTTGGAGTTCCTTCGGACAGCTGGCCCCTGGACCGGAGCGCATTGACTGGCTTCGACCGAACAGATTCCTTCAGAACAGGAGATGCGGGGCACGAACATCACTTTGTCGCCACCAGATCTCCAACAGTATCCCAGGTCTTGCCATTGAAGCGTAACATCTGGAGCGCCTTGATCGGACCATGATCTTTTTCGGTAACGCTGATCTTGATGCCCGGCAGCAACATCGGCACCCGCATATCTTGAATGGATTCAAGTGCTTTCTTCAAAGACGCCCGGGTCAGGTCGGGGCCTGCCAGCTCCAACGCCTGATGCATCGCGTAAGCCATGCCATAAGCATAGGCATTGAGCCAATCGACCTTCGATCCCTGCGGATAGTATTTGTCCATAAAGGCAGTCCACGCTTTGAACTCGGGATCGTCCTGCCATTGCGGATCGGTGGGCTGCTTGACGTAGGACGACGAAAGAATGCCGACGGAGTTTTCCAGGCCGCCGCCCGACAACACCGGATCGACCGAGTTACTGACGCTGGGCAGAATGAACAGCGGCTCCCAATTGCGTGCCCGCACCGCCCGTATTGACTGTGCGGCGAACTTCGGTGTCGTTGCCGAGAGGAAGACGTTGGCGCCCGAAGCCTTCAGCGTCGAGATTTGTGATTCGATCGTTGCTTCGGTCAATTCATATGAAATCGCCGAAACGATCAGATTGGCCTTGTCGCCAAGCCCCTCCTTGAGGCCGCGAAGCATATCCTTGCCGTAGTCGTCGCTCTGGTAAAGCACGCCGATCTTTGGCGCTTCCACATTGGCCAAAATGTAGCGTCCGTACGCTCGCCCTTCGCTGACATAGTCGGCGTTCCAAGCGATTGTCCAAGGAAACTTGTCCGGCTGATTCCATCGGCTCGCTCCCGACGAGACGAACACCTGCGGCACCTTCTTGCCGTTGAGGTAGGCCTGCGTCGCCGAGGAGGTCGGCGTGCCGATGGGCATGAAGATTGCGAGAACCTCGTCGGATTCCACCAGCTTGCGGGTTTGTTCGATCGCCTTGGCGGGCGTGAAGCCGTCATCGAGGCTAAGGATCTTGACCTTGCGGCCGTGAACGCCACCCTTCTCATTGACCATGTCGAAATAAGCCAGGCCGGTTTTGGCGATGGTTGCATAGGCCGAAGCTGGCCCGCTATAGGGCGCCGTATTGCCGAGCAGTATCTCCGTCCCCGTGACGCCCGGCGTTTGCGCCAGCACCGGGCCCGCAACGATGCTCAAAGCCAGTAAACTCCCGCAGACTCGCGCGCGTAATGTCATAGCCCCACTCCCTTGATGCTTGATTGATCGCTCGCGCCGCTACATCGCGCGAGCGATAATCTCCTTCATGATTTCATTGGTTCCGGCATAGATGCGCTGGCCGCGAACATCGGCGTAAGCGCGGGCGACGGGATATTCCCGCATGTAGCCGCTGCCGCCGTGCATCTGAACGCACTGGTCGACGACATTCGCTTCAACGTCGGTGAGCCAGTACTTGCACATTGCCGCCTCGTCGGCCGGCAGATGGCCGGCTTCGAACTTGCGAATGCACTGCTCAAGAAACGCCCGCGCGACGATCACCGAGGTCTTCAACTCGGCGAGCTTGAATCGCAGGTGCTGAAATTCGCCGATCGGTTGGCCGAACGCCTTTCGCTGCCGCGTATAGTCGAGGGTTCGCTCCAGCACCGTTTCCGCGCCGGCGATCGCCGCGACGCCCACCGCCAGCCGCTCGCGCGGCAATTGCGTCATGAGGTAGGATAGTCCCTTCCCCAATTCGCCCAGCAGATTGTCGGCGGGAATCCGAACACCCTCGAAGAACAGTTCGGTGGTGTCCTGCGCGCGCTGGCCGACCTTGTCGAGGATTCGCCCACGACTGAATCCAGCGCGCTCCGCCTCAACCAGAAACAGTGATTTTCCGGCTGTTCCGTCAGCGCTTTGAGTCGTTGCCAGGACAATCACCACATCGGCGTGAAAGCCGTTGGTGATGAACGTCTTCTGGCCGTCGATGACATATTCATCACCGTCACGCCGGGCGGTCGTGCGGGTCCCCTTGAGGTCGCTGCCGGCATCCGGTTCGGTCATGGCGATCGAGGTGACGGTCTCGCCGCTGGCGCAACGAGGCAGCCAACGCCGTTTCTGCGCCTCGGTGCCATAGTGCAGGATGTAGGGCACGATCACTTCGGAATGCGTATAGAATCCCGGCAACGCAAACAGCGAGCGGGTGAACTCCTCGACAATGGCGAAGGCCACGCGCATATCGGCGCCGCCGCCTCCGTATTGTTCCGGGATTGCAGCGCAGAGAAAACCTGCCGTTCCCATCTTGCGCCAGAGATCGCGGGGCATATAGCCGACGCGCTCCCAGTCCGTATAATGCGGCGCGATTTCCGCGTCGATGAAGCGACGAACAGATTCGCGAACCGCCACGATGTCTTCGGCAATGCAGCCGTCAGTCGCCTGCGATGAGATCATCACGGACACAGCTACGGACCTCCATAAGCGCACCAGCCGCCATCGACCGGCAAGGTAACGCCAGTGATGTAGGATGCGTCCTTCGACACCAGGAACGAGACGGCGGCGGCAATCTCGTCGGGCTGCCCCAATCGCTGCATCGGCAGCCGCTGCTCGATGCGGCTTCGATCCACATGGACGTTGGCGAACATCTCGATCGCCATCGGCGCCTCGATATAGCCGGGCGCAACACAATTGACCCGAATGCCCTTGGTGGCCCACTCGCAAGCGAGATTCCGCGTCAGGTGAACAATCGCCGCTTTCGAAACACCGTATCCGTTCGAACTCGGAATTCCGCCCAAGCCGGCAACAGAGCCGATATTGACGATGGCGCCACCGGCGCGACGCGGCAATGCGTGCCGGCCAAAAGCCCGACATGCCAGATAGGTGCCGCGGAGATTGACGTCGATCACCCGCTGCCAGTCCGCGAGTTGCTGATCCACGGTGCGGGCAATGGGCTCGGCAACGCCGGCATTGTTAACGAGGATATCGAGTTGGCCGAGGCGCTCAACCGCATCGGCGATCATGGCGTCGACACCGGCTTCGGACGAAATATCCGCAACAAGCGCAACCGCCTCGTTCGGTAATTCCGTGATCGCGGTCTGAAGCCGTGCAGCGTCGCGATCGGCGATCGTCACGCGCGCGCCATCAGCCGCAAGCCGACGAGCGATCGCCAACCCGATGCCGCCAGCCGCGCCGGTGACAAGGGCGATCTTTCCATCCAGACGCGCCGACATTTACGATGCAGCCTTGGCTGGCGGCTTCGCAGCAGAACGCTCGCGGAAAGCCCTCACGAGCCGCTTGTGGTCGTCACTGATATTGGTCAGCGCTTCATAGGCCAAGCCGGTGTCCATCATGCTATGCGCCAACTGCTTCAGCGCGATGTTCACGGTCGTCTTGGTCCAGCGGATCGCCTGGGTAGCGCCGTTGGCGAGGCGATCGGCAAACGCATCATCGCCATAGCCGAACTGATGCTCGCCGCCGAAGATCGACGTCGCGCAGAGGGCAAGCGCTGCGGGGCGCCGTTCCGCCTGTCGTGCGATCAGATCAAACACCGTTCGCCCGACGATCTCGTCGGGCAGATCGAAACCTCGCGCGCGCAGTTCGTCGCTCACCGCTCGCTCCCTCACCTTCTCCGCCGCAGCCCGGCGACATATCGGACAATTATCGACTTTCGATTCGATAGTCAATTTTATTGACTTACCACTGATTTTACTAGATTATCTTGATCATATTTTGACAGGAAAGGGCAGAATGATGCGTGGAATCAAGGCGTTCGCCGCGGCGGCGGTCGCATTGCTGGCGATCGGCGGGGCGTCCGCCGACGAGGCAAAGCCGCTCAAAATCGGCGTCCTGACCGACATGACGGGGATTCTGTCGTCATCGCTCGGCGCCGGTTCGGTGGACGGTGCGCGGATGGCGATCGAGGACTTCGGCAAGACCGTGAACGGTCGCCCAATCGAACTCATCTACGCGGACCATCAGAACAAGCCCGACATCGGCTCCGCGATCGCGCGCAAGTGGCTCGATGTCGAGGGCGTCGAAGCCATCATGGACATCGGCAACTCCGCCGTCGGACTGGCGGTGCGCGAACTGGTGCAGACCAAAGACAAGATCATGATCTACTCCGGCGCCTCCAGCGGCGATCTCACCGGCAAGTTCTGCTCGCCCAACACCGCGCAGTGGAGCCAGGACAGCTACATGTGGGCTCATGCGTTGCCGACCGAACTGGTACGGCAAGGCAAGAAGAAGTGGTTTCTGATCGTGCAGGACTGGGCGTTCGGCCATGCGCTCGAAAGCGACGTGAAAAAAGTCGTCGCCCAGAACGGCGGCCAGATTGTCGAAAGCGTGCGTCATCCGCCGGGCACGATGGACTTCTCTTCCTATCTCGTCCGCGCGCAATCTTCCGGCGCCGACACGGTGGCCTTCCTCACCGCAGGCCAGGACCTCTCCAACATGATCAAGCAGGCGCATGAGTTCGGCCTTGCCAAGACGGGACAGCAAGTCGTCGCCTTGGCCTTCCTGCTTGCAGAGGCTCATGGCCTCGGCAATCAGCAAGCCGAGGGGATTTTGTTCGCAACGGTCTGGTATTGGAATCTCGACAAGCGAACGCGCGAATGGTCCGAACGCTTCTTCGCGCGCAACAAGGTGATGCCGGCCGAGGCACATGCGGCCGTCTACAGCTCCACGCTCCATTTCCTGAAAGCCGTGAAGGCCGCCGGAACCAGCGATCGCGCAAAGGTCATGGAGAAAATGCGGGAACTGCCTGTCAGCGATTTCTATACCGACAACGTCAAGCTGCGTGAGGATGGCCGCCTGCCGCGCAAGGCTTACATTGCGCAAATCAAGCCGCCTTCCGCAGCCAAGGAGCCGTGGGACTACTATCAGATTCTGTCTGAGATTTCTCCCGAGACCGCCTGGCGGCCGCTCAGCGACAAGGCCTGCCCGCTCCTCAAATAGGAGCGGCGCGGCTGCATTCCGCACCCGACCAGCCGCCGGCTTGCCGATGGCTGGTTCCTCTCCGGCAAGCGGACTAAACTGATGATTCCCATCTACCCGATGGATGCCGTGCCGACATAAAGGTCAACGAACAATCGTCATGCCGACAACCAAGACCGCGCTTCGTACACGACGGATACA
The DNA here is from genome assembly GCA_051954235.1 of Xanthobacteraceae bacterium. Classification (GTDB taxonomy): domain Bacteria; phylum Pseudomonadota; class Alphaproteobacteria; order Rhizobiales; family Xanthobacteraceae; genus 62-47. Next base: position 45,431 of record JBQCHY010000057.1, on the reverse strand, counting down.
TCGCACATCGCTGCCCCGCGGCCCGAACGAGCGCATACGCAAGCTCTCCCGGGCCGAGAAATCGGAGCAGACGCGTCAGGCGATCTTCGATGCCGCTGCCGAGATTGTCGGGGAATACGGCTATGCCGAAGCCTCGATTTCCAGAATCATGGAACGCGCCGAACTGGGCCACGGCACCTTCTACGCCTATTTCCAGAGCCGCGACGAGTTGTTCGATCAACTGCTGCCGATCAAGGGCGCCGAAGTTCTCAAATTCCTCAACGCGCGCGTCAAAGGCGCTTCGAACATCGTGGACGTGGAGATCCGCGGGTTCGATGGCTTCCTCGATTACACGCGGCAGCAGCCATGGTTTTTCCGATTGCTGCATGAAGCGCCGATTGCCGCACCCGGGGCCTATCGCAAGCACGTCGATAATATCCTCGTGCACTATCGGCGCGCGCTGAAGCGAAGTTGGGACAAGGGCGAGCTTCCCCAATACAACGAGAACGAACTCGACACGCTCGCTTATCTCCTGATCTCCGCTCGCGACTATGTCGTCTCCCAACAGGTTGCGCGGAGCGACGATATCGACGCGGCGCGATCCGGCGCGATCGAAACTTATCGAAAATTTATTACGCACGGTCTGATGGCGGATCCATCGACGCGGTCGAACAAGCCTGCCTGATACAAGTAACGTGTTCAATTCCCTAGGCGGCTCGCAAAGTGCAACGCCGCTTCTCACCGAAAGCCTTACGCCGAAGCAGCTCCCGAAATACGAAATCGAGGCAACTCGCGGAAACAATCATGGAGGAAACATGCCTGAATTCAAATCGCTGATCTATGACGTTCCTGAGCCCGGCATCGCACGCATCACGCTTAACAAGCCGAACATGGCCAACGCACAAGACACCGTGCTGCTTTACGAATTGAACGATGCGTTCGACCACGCTGCCCACGACGACGATATCCGGGTCATCATCCTCGCCGCAAACGGCAAGCACTTTTCCGCCGGCCACGATCTTTCCGAGACGGACGGGCATGAGACGTTGCGCAAGCAGAAAACCGTCGCTCCGGTCTGCGGCTTCGGCTGCGCGGGCGCCGAGGCCCAGATGTCGCGCGAAGAGGAAATCTATCTCGGATTTTCAGACCGCTGGCGGAATATTCCCAAGCCCACCGTCGCGGCAGTCCAGGGCAAATGTATCGCTGGCGGTCTGATGCTGGCGTGGCCGTGCGATATCATCATCGCCGCCGACGACGCCGCGTTTGCCGATCCAACGGTGAGTTTTGGCGTTTGCGGGCACGAATACTTCACGCACGTCTGGGAGGTCGGCATCCGAAAAGCGAAGGAAATGCTCTTCACGTCCGACGAGATCAAAGCCGAGGACGCATTGCGGCTCGGCATGGTCAATCATGTCGTGCCGCGCGCCGAACTGATGGATCAGACGCTGGCGATGGCACGCAAGATCGCGAAGAAATCGCGTTTCGCGCTGAAGCTCACGAAGCTCGCCGCGAACGGTGTGCAGGATGCGCAGGGCCGCAGCATCGCCTTGCGCAACGCTTTCCATCTGCATCAACTAGCGCACACGCACAATCTCAAGGTGTTCGACATGCTGCTCGATCCGAGCGGCCTCCCCGAAGCCACCAGAAAAGCCATGGCGGCCCGGCTTTCCGAAGCCGGAAAAAAATAGCGCCGACAGTGAAACAACATCGAGGGAGAAGAACGTGGCAGGAGTTACGCGAAGCAAGGATGGTGGTGTCGGAATTCTTACCCTGAACGAACCCGAGACCCTGAACGCAATGACGCCCGATCTGCTTGGCGCGCTTGCGGAAGCCGTCGCCGAGATGACGGCCGATACTACGATTCGGGTGCTGGTTCTGACCGGTGCCGGCCGCGGCTTCTGCTCGGGTCAAAATCTGAAAGCCTCGGAGGCGCTCGGCCCCGACCTCATCGGTGGCGTGATGAAATTCTACTGGCCGACCTTCAAGGCGTTGCGCGAGTGCCGCGTGCCGATCGTGGTTGCCGTCAACGGCGTCGCGGCCGGCGGCGGCTTCAGCCTGGCCATGGCGGGCGACATGGTCGTGGCCGCGCGCTCGGCGACCTTCATTCAGGTTTTCAGCCGAATCGGCTTGGTGCCCGATCTCGGTTCGACATGGTTGCTGCCGCGTCTCATCGGCCGTCAGCGCGCGCTCGAACTGATGCTTTTCAATGAGCCGCTCTCGGCCGAGCGCGCCAAGGAATGGGGACTGGTGCGCGAAGTTGTCGATGACGCCGACCTGATGCCTGAAGCCATCAAACTGGCGCAGCGCCTCGCGCTGGGGCCGACCCGCGCGCTGGTCGCGACCCGCATGCTGCTCGATGACAGCGAACACGCGACCTATGCGGAGCAATTCCGTCGCGAGATCGAGATCCAATCCGATATCCGGCAAAGCGCGGACGCCCTGGAAGGGCGGGCCGCGTTCGTTGAAAAGCGCAAGGCCCATTTCAGCGGCCGATAAACAATAAAAAACATCAGGAGGAAACGATGGCTGCACCCGAAACGAGCGTCGGTAATCGCGCGCTTGGCAAAATGGTCGTCGGCAGCATTTTGACGACGGCCGCACGGCGGTTTCGCGACCGCGAGGCGATCTATTGCGTCAGCACCGGTCGACGTTTCAGCTTCCGGCAGATCAACCAGCGCTGCAATCGTCTGGCGCACGGGCTGTCCGGTCTCGGCTTCGCCAAATCGGATGTGGTGGCGTTTCTGTGCAGCAATCGTGCTGAACTGGCCGAAATCTATTTCGCGCTTGCCAAGCTCGGGCTGATCGGAATCCCCCTCAACTATCGCCTGGCGCCGACTGAAATCGCGGCGCTGATGCAGGCGATGGGCGCCGCCGGCATGATCTTCGATATGCGCTTTGCGGGCGCTGCCGAGCAGGTGCGCGCGGGTCTGCAGCAGGTCAAGCACTTCGTCGCGATCGGCGACAATAGGCCGGAGTGGGCGATCGCCTATGAAGACCTGCTCGCCGGATCGTCAGACAGCGAACCGGACGTCGTCGTGGAAGAACACGATCCGTTCTATTTCAACCTGACGTCCGGCACCACCGGGCTGCCGAAATCCTATGTGCTGACGCACCTCAACAATGCCGCGGTCGGCCAGATGTTCGAGGCTTTCGACATCACGCAGCGCGACGTTCTCATGACAGTCTTTCCGGCCTTCGGCCGCGTCGGCTATGCGTGGATCGTCGCGGGGCTGTTGTTCGGCGCACGTAACGTGATCATGGACTTCCATCCGGGAGAATTCCTGCGCCTTGTCGAGCAGGAGCGCGTCACCATTCTCAATCTCGTCGCCACCATGGCGGCCATGACGTTGGCCGAGCCAAGCCTGAAAGAGCGCAACCTATCGTCGCTACGCGGCCTCGTCTTTGCCGGCTCCATGTTTCCTGCGCCGTTGCGCGAAAAGGTGCAGGCACAGTTTTGCCCTAATATCTACGAGTACTATGGAATGCAGGAGACCGGCGCACTCACCGTCTCGACGCCCGAAGACCGCGAATTTCGTCCCGACTCGATCGGCGCACCGCTGGCCTTCGCCGACGTGCGGATCGAGCGGCCGGACGGCAGCCTCGCGGAGCCGGGTGAAATCGGTGAGATCGTCGGCCGCTCGCCCGCCACGGTGACGCAGTATTTCGACAATCCCGCGAAATCCGCCGAGACGTTCCGGGGTGGTTATGTCCACACCGGCGACCTCGGCATGATGAACAAGGAAGGGTTCGTCTTCATCCGAGGGCGCCTCAAGGACATGATCGTCACCGGCGGTCAGAACGTCCATGCCGCGGAGGTCGAGGAAATCCTGCTGGCGCTTCCCGGTGTCGTCGATTGCGCCGTGTTCGGCCTGCCGGATGACACGTGGGGCGAACGCGTGTCGGCGCTAATTGTGCGCGCGCCGCAGAGCGACATGATGGCGGCGACGGTCGAAGCCTATTGCCGCGAGCGGCTGGCCGGCTTCAAGATCCCTCGCACTATCCTGTTCGACGAGAATCCCCTCCCGCGCACGCCGACCGGCAAGGTTCAAAAATTCCTGCTCGTCGAGCGTTTCGGAAAACCCGCATAAAATTGCAGGTAAGCGTCGGCGCGTGCCGTAGTCTCGGTAAAGGAGCAAGCGCGAAAGCTGCAGCCCGAAGACCTCGGTCGCATCATCGCTTTTGTCGCCAACATGCCGCCGCAGTCTGCGTCGACAAAATCCTAATAAGCCGGACATGGAACAGCAGTTTCGTCACTTCGTCGCAAAGTTGGGAGAACCACAACGAGCTCGCACTTACGAGCCCTGGATGATCTGTGGAAATTTCGGTCAGCATACCAAGAAAGGAGCCACCTGATACACCGTCGTCACCGCGATAGACGAGGTGATAAGCGTTATGGTCTTCAATGCCACCTCGGAAACGTGTATGGCGGAGCTAAGCACACCATGACGATCTGAATCGTTTCTGAAATACCGCTTCATCGGACGAGGATCATGAACCTCCATCACCTCCTGCAAGCCCGCCATACGGCGGGAAAACCTGTTCGTGTTGTGCTGATCGGCGCCGGCAAATTCGGCTCGATGTTTCTAGCTCAGGTGCCGCATACGCCGGGTCTGGAGGTGACCACGATTGTCGATCTCGATCCGGAGCGGGCGCGTGAGGCTTGCCGCACCGTGGGGTGGGATCGCGCGTTGATCGACGCGACGGCATTCACGACAGACGGCTCGGCAGTGATCAAAGATGCTGCGATCGAAGTGGTGGTCGAGGCGACTGGCAATCCCGCCGTCGGGATTCGCCACGCCCGGGCGGCGATCGCGGCCGGCAAGCACATCGTGATGGTCAACGTCGAAGCCGACGTGCTCGCCGGTCCGTTGCTGGCGGAAGAAGCGCGCAACGCCGGTGTCGTCTATTCGCTGGCTTACGGCGATCAGCCGGCATTGACGGCCGAGATGGTCGACTGGGCACGCGCCATCGGCTTCAAGGTGGTCGCCGCCGGCAAGGGCACCAAGTATCTGCCGATCTATCACGACGTGACGCCGAAGGATGTGTGGCAGCACTACGGATTGACCGCGGCCGAAGCGCAATCCGCTGGCATGAATCCGCAGATGTTCAACTCTTTCCTCGACGGCACCAAGTCCGCCATCGAGATGGCGGCGATCGCCAATGCGACCGGGCTCGACGTCCCCGAAGCCGGTTTGAAGTTTCCGCCGTGCGGCGTCGACGATCTGCCGCACATCATGCGGCCACGCGACCAGGGCGGTGTGCTGGATCAATCCGGCATGGTGGAAGTGGTGTCGTCAGTAGAACGCGACGGCCGCCCCGTGTTTCGCGACCTGCGCTGGGGTGTCTATGTCGTGCTGGAAGCGCCGAACGATTACGCCGCCGACTGCTTCAAGCAATATGGTTTGAAGACCGACGCCAGCGGACGGTTCGCGGCGATGTACAAGCCCTATCACCTGATCGGACTCGAGCTGAATATCTCGGTGCTGTCGGCGGCGCTGCGCGGGGAGCCGACCGGACAGCCGCGCAGCTTCCGCGGCGATGTCGCCGCTGTCGCCAAACGCGACCTCAAGGCCGGCGAGATGCTCGATGGCGAGGGCGGCTACACGGTGTGGGGCAAGCTAATGCCGGCGCGTGACAGTTTGAGGATCGGCGCATTGCCGATCGGCCTTGCGCACCATGTCAAACTCACGCGCGATATCGCGCATGGCGCTGTCGTGACATGGAACGATGTCGAGATCGATCAAACCAACGATACGGTCGCGACGCGACGGGCGATGGAAGCGCGCTTCGCAAAAGATGCGTAGAGCGCCTTTGCCATACTTGAAGTGAGCATAGGCTAGTTTGTGAGCTCGAAACTCGCTGGCGCAATGAACCGGCCGACAATCGCTGAATCTCAGCAACCGCTGGTGTCATTGATGTATCCGAACTGCCACGACTGCGACGCCGTGCACCTTCCCCTTCAGACGAAAAATCCGGCCGTCGATCCGGTCGGACGGAATTTCCCCCTTGAAGCTACCTCCATCCGGCAGCGTGATGCGCCCTGACACCGGTAATCGACTCGACGAGATCGATCGGAAATCGACCATGCACATCTTCATCGCTCTGGTTCGCGTGCCTTTCCTGCTGCGACAGATTCGCCCCACACATCAATCGTCAGGGTTTCTCCGGCAACAGACCGCACTGCTTGGCAATGATGCCGAGCATGACTTCGTCGGCTCCGCCTCCAATGGATCCGAGGCGACCATCGCGGTAACGACGCGAGACCAATGTTTCATCCATGTAGCCCATGCCGCCCCAGAACTGGAGACATGCATCATGGACCTCACGGCCCAGCCGCGTACCCTTCAATTTTGCCATCGAGGCGAACCGGGTGCAGTCTCCTCCGGAGACGTGAATTTCCACCGCCTTCCACGTCAGCGCGCGCAACGCCTCCACTTCAGTCAGAAGCTCGCACAAGCGATATAGCACCACCTGATTTTCAATAATCGGCTTGCCGAACGTCTTCCGGTTCCGCGTGTATTCAATCGTCTCTTCGATCGATCGCGTGCAACTCGTAATGCAGCCGAGCGCCGCATACATGCGCTCTTCCTGAAACTGCTTCATCTGATACACAAATCCCTTGCCCTCATCGCCGATGCGGTTGCGGACGGGGACGCGAACGTCTTCGAAATAGAGTTCAGCAGTATCGGACGCATGCATTCCGAGCTTCTTCAGCTTCCGCGCGACAGTCACGCCCTTGGCCCGCTTGCCGTTTTCCTTGAGCGGCACAATGATCAGGGACTTGTTGCGATGGACCGGCCCGTCCCCGGTGTTGGCGAGCATGCACATCCAATCGGCCTGCGTGCCGTTCGTGATAAATGTCTTGGAGCCATTGATGACGTAGTCGTCGCCGTCGCGCATAGCGCGGGTCTTGATTGCGGCCACATCAGAACCGGCTGACGGCTCGGTCACGCCGATGCAGGCGACCATATCGCCCGCGATGGCCGGCGCAAGAAACTCCCGGCAAAGCTCAGGCGATCCGAACCGCGCCAGTGCTGGTGTCGCCATGTCGGTCTGGACGCCGATCGCCATCGGGATGCCTCCGCAATTGATGTACTGCGAGGTCTCGTCAATGATCGCGCCGTAGGAATAGTCGAGACCAAGGCCGCCGTATTCGACCGGCTTGGTCACACCCAGCAATCCGAGGTTTCCGAGCTTCTTGAACACCTCGTGGGCGGGGAAGATCTGCGCCGCCTCCCACTCATTGACGTGCGGGTTGATTTCCTCCTCGATCACGCGCCGATAGGTTCGCCGCAATTCTTCGTGTTCGTGAGTGAGCTGCATTTCAGAATCCCCCAACCGTCACTTATTCCAGCCTAGGACGACGCAGCCACCCGTCGCGCCGGCGTCGCCGCACTCATCGTAAAGCCCTCGTACCCTTTCGCGGCCACATCGTTGCAGATCTGCCGATAGACGCCGACACCGCCGATGTAAGGCATGAAGATACGCGGCTTGCCGGGAACGTTGGCGCCCATGTACCAGGAATTGGCTTGCGGGAAGAGCGTGCCGTGCGCGACGTCGTTGACGTGGGCAACCCAGTTGTCCTCGGCGGAGCGCGTCGCTTCCATGCAATCAAGACCGTTCGCACGCATGTAGCCGAGGCAATCGGTGATCCAGTCGACGTGTTGCTCGATCGAGACGATCATGTTGCTTAGCACCGAAGGGCTGCCCGGCCCGGTGACGATGAACAGATTTGGAAATCCCTCGCTCATCAGGCCGAGATAGGTGCGTGGACCCGCCTCCCATTTCTCGTTGAGCGTTCGTCCCGACCGCCCGCTGATATCGATCTTCGCAACCGACCCGGTCATGGCATCGAAGCCCGTCGCGAGCACCAGCACGTCGAAGTCATAAGTCTTTCCGCCGGCCTTGAGGCCATGCGGAAGAATCTCTTCGATCGGATTGGCTCTGACGTCGACCAGTTCGACGTTGGCGCGATTATAGGTCGCGTAGTAATCGGTATCGACGCAAATCCGCTTCGAGCCGATGGGATGGTCGTTCGGCTGGAGAAGCTTCGCGACCTTGGGATCTTTGACGATCTCGGCGATTTTTGCGCGAACGAAGTCAGCGGCGGTGTCGTTGGCGGCCTTATCGAGCGCGATGTTGTTATAGGTCGCGGTGAAGGTCAGGCCGCCCTTGTCCCAGCGCGCGCCGTAGCGTGCATTCCGCTCGTCGTCGCTCTCTTCCAGAGCACCTTTTTCAGGCAGTTCTTGGTAGATGCCGTTGCGCATTTCCTCACGCGCCTTGCGACGAATCTCTGTGTAGTTACTGCGGAAGAAATCACGCTCTTCCTGCGACAGCAACGCATTGCGCGCCGGCACGCTGAAGTTGGGCGTGCGTTGAAACACAGTGAGTTGGCTCGCTTGATCGGCGATGATCGGAATCGACTGAATGCCCGAGGATCCAGTGCCAATCACTGCAACGCGCTTGCCGGTGAAATCCACCGGGTGGTGCGGCCAATGACCGGTATGATAGACCTCGCCCGCGAAGTCCAAGAGTCCTTTGAAATTCGGTGTGCGGGCGTTGGAGAGACAACCCGTCGCCAACACTACGAATTGCGCACGAACGGTCTTTCCATCCGAGATGCTCACCGACCAATCTCTGGCGCGCTCATCGAACACGGCGCGCTCGACGCGCGTGTCGAATTGAATGTCGGATCTCAGGTCGAACCGATCGGCGACATGATTGGCGTAGCGCAGGATTTCCGGCTGCGGCGCATAGCGTTCGCTCCACTCCCATTCCTGCTGGAGTTCTTCGGAAAAGGAATAGGAGTACTGCATGCTTTCGACGTCGCACCGCGCGCCGGGATAGCGATTCCAATACCAAGTGCCGCCAACGCCGCTGCCTTGTTCGAATACGCGCGCCGATAACCCAAGCCCGCGCAATCGATGCAGCATGTACATGCCGGCAAAGCCGGCGCCGACGATCACGACATCATATGCATCGGCCTTCCGGTTTCCGATGGCATTCGCTTGGCCGGCAGACATTCCGCGCGCTCCTTGCTCTCGTGGCTGGTCGCGAAGGACCATTTGCCTGTCAGCATTGTGTCTGACGCCCGAAAGCGCAAGCCGCAAAACTGCCGTGGAGCCCCGCGTCCTTCACCGATGACGTTCTGCGTGACGGAAAATCGCAATCGTGTCCGGAACGGCTGCACGAAGCGTTTCGTAGCCAGTCAACGCAAGAAGCGATCGCAAGGCGCGCGCCGGTTATTCCCACACCACCTCATGACGCATCACGAACGGATCGAGCAGCCGATGCACGTCCTCGGCAAGCGCGGCACGCTGATCATCCGGCACATTGCGGACGGTGACCGTGGCCACACTGCCGTGACTGCCGTGCGCGCCCACCTCGACCTTGCAATCGATCCCGCGTTCGCGGATCGGCGTGAGAACGCCAGCGAACACCCGGGAGGCGGCATCCCACCGAAGCTGCGGCTTGAAAACCTTTCCGACCCCGGTGAGCGGCATCGGATCGACTGCGATGACCTGCACCGGAACCGCGGCGCGTTCGGGCGTCCGTTCCCGGGCCCATGCTTCAAGTTCGCCCGGCGCAACGCTTGCGCCCGGTTTCAACTGAACGTAACCGACCGGCAGTTCGCCGGCATAGGCATCGGGTTGCCCGACGACGGCAGCAAGGCTGACCGCGGGATGCTGGAACAGGATGTCTTCGATCGGGCCGGGATCGATATTGTGGCCGCCGCGGATAACCAGATCCTTGGCGCGCCCGGTGATCCAGAGCAGCCCGTCCTTGTCGAGGCGACCGAGGTCGCCTGAATTGACCCAGCCGGGCTCAACGAACGCTTCGCCGTTGTGGGCTTCGTTGAGATAGCCGCCGAAGACACCCGGCCCCGCCATCGCCACCACGCCGATCTCATCAACGGCGCAATCGCCAATGGCGCGCCCAGACGCATCGAGCTTGACAATCCGCACCTGCGCGTAGGGCATCGGAAACCCGACCGAACCGATTCGGATCGGCTGGTCGGGAAAAGCGATGGTGTGGACGCTCGAGGTTTCGGTCATGCCGTAGACTTCGAGTACCGGTAACCCGAACTTCTGCTGGATCGCAGTGCCGACCGCAACCGGGATCGCCGATCCACCACCAGCCGCGAATTTCAGGCTCGACAGATCAGCATTACCGGGCGGAATGCCGAGCGCCGCCGCTAGAACAGTCGGCACGCTCGAGAATGCTTGGGGTTTGAAGCGTTCGACAAGGCCCCAGATATTCTTCACCGACGACGGATTGCGCCATCCCGCGGGCGAAAGAACAACAAGGCAGCCCCCAGCCGAGAGAGTCGTCAGGACTTGCGTAAGCGAGCCGCCGACATGAAACAGCGGCATTCCGAACAGCAGGTTCACGCCAGGCTGGGCCTTGAGGATCAGATTGACCGCCCAGGCCTGATAGACCTGATTTTCATGCGTATGACGCACCAGCTTCGGCGTGCCGGTGGTGCCTCCGGTGTGGAAATAGGCGGCAACGTCCCGAGCTGAAATCGGTCGACCGCTGACAAGCTGGTCGGATGGTTGATCCTTCATGAGTTCGTCGAACGAATGCACTCCGTTGGCAGGATCGGCAGGGCCGTGCACGACCACGATAGCCCTTAGGTGCTTCAACTTGCCGCGTACCTGCTGCACCTTTTGCCAGATGTCGGTCCCCGGCATCGGGCCGAGGGTCACCAGCACCTTGGTCTGCGCGGCTTCGAGGATTTCCTCGATCTGATGCGGTTCGAGGAGCGGATTGATCGGATTGACGATCCCTGCCGCCTCGGCGCCAAACAGCGTAATGAAGGCTTCGGGCAGAAGCGGCAGCATGAAGCTGACCACGTCGCCCGCGCCGACGCCGAGCGCATGGAACATGTTCGCGGCCTGGGTGACGCGGGCCAGGAAATCGCGATGGCTGATGACGAGCGGCTGATCGGCCGGGTCGGCATTGGCGAGAAACTGAATGGCGGGCGCATCGGGATTACGGCTCGCGCCGAGCTTGATCGCGTCATAGGTGCTCGCCGCGGCGATGCGGTCACGATAAGGCGTCTGCTCGAAAGCGCGCACGTCGGCGGCGTTGGTAAACTTCGGATATTCATCGCCGATCAAACGATCGAGCAAATGCGCACCTGACATCTTTAGGCTCCTCCTCGAAATTGTTTCGTCCCGGGTTGGCCGTGCCTTCTGCGGACACGGTGCCGACGGCGGATCGCACGCCTCACGCCTCGGAAAACGAATGTCGTTTCCGAAACCGAAGTCCCCGCGATCCTCGCAACAATGTTCGATAATTTGTCCGGCGTCCATTCCCGGATTTGCCGGGAAACAAATACCTTTTCCGGCATCCCGTCCTCCCCCGAAACGGCTTTAGCGCCGAACGCGAGCATTGGGATGCGACCGCTGTCAAAGAGCAATGTTCGGGGGTGTGTCTTTACGGCGCGGGAGCTGCACGCGCCACACGCACATTCACATTCTAATCAGAACCACGCCGGAGATGAGCATCCCGGCCCCTATGAGCTTTGCGAAATTTGCCGGCTGCTGTTGCAAACCCAACAGCCCGAAATGATCGAACGCAATCGAGCCGACCATCTGACCGACCACAATCAGGGCAAGCACCGTCGCCGCGCCGAAACGCGGCACCATGATAATTGCGATGCCGATGAAGACCGCACCGAAGAACCCGCCCGTCCATGAAATCCATGAACTTCCGCTGATGGCGGACAGGCTCGGCCTGGGTCCGGGGGCGAGCATCGCCACAGCCAACATGGCGATCATGCCGACAAGGTAGCTGACAAAACCGGCCCACCAAGGCGAGCCGAGTTCTGTCCGCAAATTCGCATTCAGAATCTGCTGAAACGCGACGCTTACGCCGGCCGCGACCACGATCAGGGATGAAAAGATTTGCACGGCAGATGTCATATCGCATTCCCCTGGGCAAAGCGCGATCTGCGCGCCAGATGCGATGAATAACCGACCGACGGGTATCGTTATAGAACGGATGTGACCGATACTATCCCACGCGATAGCGACCGGGCGTCACACCAAAGGCTCGCACGAAGCAACGGCCGAGGTGGCTTTGATCCGAGAATCCTGACGCCGCAGCTACAGCGGCAGTGTGATGACCTTGCTGGAGCAAGCGTCTGGCATTGTTCAGTCGGGCCATCAGCCCAATTTCCTGGGGTGCAATTCCGTAAGTTTTCTTGATCTTTCTGGAAAAGCCCTCGCGGGTCATGCCTATTCGTGAAGCAGCTTGCGCCACAGGCTCCCGTCGCAGCAACTCAATATCATCCGGGGCAACGGAAAGGACGCCAAGGTTGATGTCATTCTTCGCGCGAACAGGCCATCGCAGCGACGACACCGGTTCACTGCATCCGCACGCACGTATCAGGCTCGCAAAATCCTCGTGCGATCTATCGCTCATCGCATGGGCATAGATATTGACGCAAACAACTTCCGATTCCTCGTCAAGCGACCGATGCGGCGTTCCGGCGGGAATGCTGACCGCGTCGCCTGCCGACACCTCGATCAACGCGTCGCCAATACAGAAGCGACGACGTCCGGCCAGAACGACTGTGATCTGGTCTTCTGCATGGAAATGTGTCGGTAGCCCCACATCAAGCCCGCGCACAGTCCCCATCTCCACGACGTGCGACATCGCGCATCGCCAATAGTTCCAAACGTGTCGGGATTGGTTGAGGCGCTCCAGCAGGAATTTGGACGATGATTCCAAGGATCGCGTCTTATCGCTCTTGCTCATCGTGCTTTCATCGCATCTCAAACGTTGTTCACGCGCTCTTAAAATGGGCATGGTGTCAGCCGGGGGCTGGATCTCGCCATGCCAGTAGCGAGCTTATCAAGCAAGCGTACCCCACTTAGCCAGAGCGCGTGGCAATTACGTGTCGCCGGCGTTCGAACCGCTGGCACGCTCACGCCTTGCGACGCGGCCGCCGGATCGCCCTGATCTTTCCGGTGCGGCCACCGCCGCAGAAAAAACGCTCGCCGCCATCCGACTCCAGGCCCGAAACGCCGGTGTCCGGCGGCATATCGAGCTTCTCCAGAATTTCGCCGGTTCTGGCATCGATCCGCCGCACGTCGCTGCCGTCGTCATCCCAGGTCGCATGCCAGAGATCGCCATCGATCCAGCTCACGCCGGTCACCAGGCGATTGGACTCAATCGTGCGCAGGATCGCGCCGGTCTCGGGATCGATCTGATGGATCTTGCGGCCGCGATGCTGTCCAACCCACAGCGAGCCTTCCGCCCAGGCAAGGCCGGAGTCGCCGCCGGCGCCGGGCGCCGGAATGCTAGACAACATCTCGCCAGTGTCCGGATCGATTTTTCGGATTCGATCCTCCGCGATCTGAAACAGGTACCGGCCGTCGAAAGCCGTTCCGGCATGCGCCGCAACATCGATCGAGCGCACGATCTGCCCGCTATCCGGATCGAGCGCGTTGAGCTTCTCGCCGGATGCAAACCAGACATGGCGACCATCGAAGGTCAGGCCATGGACCTGATCGGCGTTCGGAAACGGGCCGTATTCCCGAAGAACTTCTGCCTTGGCGTGTTTCATGTATTCACCTGTCCATCGATAGCATCCGGCGCTTGCCCCCATATCGCGGAGCCGCCGTTCGCTTCAGTTTCGTAGCTGCAACACTAACTGCCGGGCAGCGGTCCCGGGAGTAACAGTGTTGTCGGGAAACCGGGAATCGACGGCGTCATCCAGCGGCGCGCGCGGCCGCGACCAAACGATCGCACCTCGCCGGCTTGAGACAGTTGCTCAAGCGCGCGTTGCACGCTTCGCGGGCTGACGCCAAGTGCAATCGCCAGCGCCGAGCTCGACCACGCCTCGCCATCGGAGAGCAATGCGACAACGGCGGCATGATCGCTCTCCGTGATCGGCGCCAGCACGACGACCTCATTCGTCTCCTTTGGCGACAGCACAAAGCCTCGCGCCGTCGCATCGATGCCTGCAAGTGCACCAAGCTCCCCGCGCAAACGCCCGATCTCGACGCGCAGCCGCGCGCGATGCGATTCATCGGCATGCTTCGCGCGAAAGGCGCGCTTGACCAATTCCTCCCGGCTGACATCACCGGGCCATCGTTCGGCGAGCGCACGCGCAAGGGCGAACAACACCGGGCGGCTCACGAGCGAGACAGTTTGCGTGGCGATTCTGACGACGTTACGGCAGGCGTCGATCACCAAGGCATCCGACGTCAGCAGCGTTTCGACATCTTCCAGCAGAAGGTGACGTTCGCTTCCAAGCGCGATCGCACGCGCCGCCGGCTGAGTGATCAACTGTGCAATGGTCGTCACTTCGGCCTGCAACGCCGAACTTCCGGTTCGTTGCGCTGCATAGGCTGCCCGGGCGAGCGCCTCGCGCGCGGCACGCGTCCGCAGCCGCCGGATGGCTATGCCCGCCATCGCCAATTCATAACCAGTGCGCAATGCGGGCGAGAGCGGCGCCGGGTCGACGCGCGACAGCACATGCTCGGCATCGTCGATCCGGCCGAGCAGCAGCAGGCGGCGTGCTGCAAGACATGTCGCGTGCGCGGCATTGATACGATCGCCACGCCGTTCGAGCACCGTCTGCGCAGCATCCAGCGACTTGGCGGGCCAGGTGAGATCGCGCGACACCAGCGCAATTTCCGCTTCGGCCACCACGCACCGCGCCCGCGCGATATGATCCCTGGAGCCGAAGGCGCGCACGGCCTGCTTGAGAAGCTCCTTGGCGCGGGCGAGATCACCAAGCTGCGCCATCGCGATACCGCGCAGCGCCAACGCGGGCGCGTCAGAACGCAAGGCGACCCGTTTCAAGGCGCTCAGAGGATCGCCGGTCGCAAGGGCCTGTGCCGCGGCGGTGATCAGCGAGTCCATCGCAATCCCGTCACACTTGTAACTCCCACCCCTGAATGTTCGGTGTCAGAATTTTCCTCGAACAACAGCATGACGCGCCTTCCACCATGAGGCGTGGAACTCGCTCAAGGCGGGAGGTTTGAATGACCATGACTACATCAGCCCAGACCGAACCGAAAGACGGAGAAATTGCCATGCAGACACCACCGGTCGTATCGTCGCAGGAATGGGAAGCCGCCCGCGAACAGCTTCTGGTCAAGGAAAAGGCCCACACCCGCGCCCGCGATGCACTGGCCGCCGAACGACGGCGAATGCCGTGGCTTGCTGTGGACAAGACATATGAGTTCGACGGACCCAACGGCAAGGTCAGCTTGCTTGATCTATTCGATGGCCGCCGCCAGTTGATCGTCTATCGCGCGTTCTTCGAACCCGACGTGCACGGCTGGCCGGAGCATGGCTGTATTGGCTGCTCCCTCGGTGCCGATCAAGTCTCCAACCTCACCCACCTCAACGCACGCGACACCACGCTGGTCTATGCTTCGCGCGCCTCACAGGGTGATATCACGCGGTTGAAGGCACGCATGGGCTGGACCATCCCCTGGTTCACCATCACCGACAGCTTCGATGCCGACTTCGGCGTGGATCAATGGCATGGCCACAACGCCTTCATCCGCGATGGCGATCGCATCTTCCGCACCTACTTCATCAACAGTCGCGGCGACGAAGCGATGGGCACCGTGTGGAGTTACCTCGACATGACCGCGCTCGGCCGTCAGGAGACATGGGAAGATTCACCGGCCGGCTATCCCCAAAGCCGTCCCTATAAATGGTGGAATTGGAACGACAGCTACATCCCCAACGCCGCGCCGGACCCGAAATGGGTCGCAGTATCGGATGCCGGCGAGGCCGCTTTCCGAAACAAGCAAGGGAGCACCAAGCCATGAGCGGTTTTTGCTTGAACGGATTGGATCGGCAGGCGTCCCCTCGGAAAGCCGCCGCGATTAACATCACGGACGGACTGGCGCTGGTCGCCTCGCCGATCTGCGCCGGGATGGCCGTGCTGACCGCCATGTCGGGCAACAGCTCCGCGGAAATGCTCTGCTCGGCCGTGCATATGTCGCCGTTGAGCGGGATGGCGACCATGTACGTGCTGATGAGCGCCTTCCATGCTGCTCCATGGATCCGACTGATCCGCACGCGGTTCGCAGATACTCCCCTATTCCGCCCCCGTGAATGATGCAACGTCAACTGCCGCGCGGCTCCGCCTTGCGCCGTTCGGCATTATTTCCCGTGCTGCATCTTTGTAATGACGATTCCCGAAACCGTTCGCTGGGCCTCGAACTGTACCTTGTCGCCAACCTTGACCTGTTTCAGCATCGCCGGATTCTGAACGCGGAAGACCATGGTCATGCCCTCGTCCATGTCGAGGCTCTTGATCGGACCGTGCTTCAAGGTGATCTTTCCGGCGGACTCGTCGATTTTCTTGACCTCACCCTTCACCATCTCCGCCTGCGCCAAAGTTGCAACTGACACGACCGCAACGAAAGTTGCGAAAATTCCTGCCATCAGATTACGATTCATCATCATTACATCTCCTGAGTTGTCGTATTTTCTCGGAATGGTCTTTCATGCGGGGCCGATCACCGCCGCTGCGATCTCCATCACATCCGACGTGTCTACATCTTCATGCCCTTGGTGTGGTTGTGCTTCATGCCCTTCACCGGCGGTTTGGAATTTTTTGATGCTTTCGCCGGCGCGGCATGCGGCGACGGGACGTCGGCTGACGCGACCTCATATGCGACCGTACCTTCCGGAAATTTGTAGGGACCGGGATCGCCGTAATCGTCACGCCCCAACCCTTCACGAATTTTCATCACCGTAAACATTCCGCCCATCTCGATCGGCCCGAACTGTCCGGTGCCGGTCATCATCGGCAGCGTGTTGTCCGGCGCGGGCATCTCCATATCGCCCATCGCCATGCCGGTCTCTCCCATCACCATCGCATCGGGGGCGAGCTTGCCGACTGCCTTGGCGAGATCCTTCCGCGACACGCCGATCAGGTTGCGCACGTCGTGCCCCATGGCGTTCATGGTGTGGTGCGACTTGTGACAATGGAACGCCCAGTCGCCGGGATTGTCCGCGACCATGTCGAACGCGCGGATAGAACCGACAGGCACATCGATAGTCGCCTCCGGCCATTGCGCGCTTTCGGGAACCCATCCGCCATCCGTACAGCTCACGCGGATATCGTGACCGTGAACATGGATCGGATGATTGGTCATCGTCAGGTTTCCGATCCGCACCCTCACCTTGTCGCCGAGACGGATGGGAAGCGGATCGATGCCGGGAAACACGCGGCTGTTCCAGGTCCACATGTTGAAGTCGGTCATCTCGTTGACCTTCGGCAGCGAAGTGCCCGGGTCGATGAGATAGGTACTCATGATGAAGACGAAATCGCGATCGACTGGACGGAACGACGGATCGCGCGGATGCACGACGAACATGCCCATCATGCCCATCGCCATCTGCACCATCTCGTCGGAGTGCGGGTGATACATGAAGGTGCCGCTCTTCTTCAGCACGAACTCGTAGACGAAGGTTTTGCCCGGCTTGATGTGCGGCTGCGTCAATCCGCCGACGCCGTCCATGCCGCTCGGCACGATCATGCCGTGCCAGTGAACGGTGGTATGCTCCGGCAATTTGTTAGTGACGAAGATACGCACCTTGTCGCCTTCCACCGCTTCGATCGTCGGCCCCGGCGCCTGGCCGTTGTATCCCCACAGGTTCACCTTCATTCCCTCGGCGAACTCCCGCACCACAGGCTCGGCGACGAGATGAAATTCCTTCCAGTCGCCGTTCATCCGCCAGGGCAGCGACCAGCCGTTGAGGGTGACGACTGGACGATAGTCCGGGCCGCTGGTCGGATGCAGCGGCGGCTGCATCGTCGCTTTATCCATGATGGGCGCTTCCGGAATGTTCGCCGCTTGCGCGCGACCGCCGACAGCGCCGGCGCCGACGAGCGCCGCAGTCCCTAAAAATCCTCTTCGCGACAACATGCGCATTCTCCTTCAGTGGCCGCCGCCGCTGCCGGCCAGGGCAGCGGTCGTCGGACGCGGGTCCACTTGTGTTTCTCCCGACCCGCCCCCGTTCACGGCGGTATGCAAATCGGATTGAGCGAGCCAGAAATTGCGTTTGGCATCGATGGCGGCCCGCATCGACGCGATGCGCTGGCGCGTCTCGACTAGCAGAGCGAAAACATCGACCTGCATGCTCGAAAAGCGCAACTGCATCTCCTCGGTGATGATTTTCCGTAGCGGCAGAACTTCGCGGTGATATTGCCGCGCGATCTCATAGGTCGATCGATAAGTTCGATATGCATCACGCGCTTCCGAGCGCACGTCGATCGCTTTCTCGGTTAGGCGATTGAATGCCTGATTGTAGGTTTCAACCGCTCGTCGCATCCGCACCTCGCCGCCGTCGAAGATCGGAATCTGGAATTGGATATCGAAACCGCGTTCGCGGAATCGCGAGCCATTGGGGTCACGCGTAGTCTTCGCAACGCCTGCGACATCGAGCAGCGTGACGAAACGGGTCGCTTCGGTGAGGTTGAGCGCCTTCGCCAGAGCGTCCAGTTCGATCCGGGAAATTTGCAGATCGAGACGATGCGTCACGGCATCCACCTCGATGGACGGCAAGGCCGAAGGTTGTCGCGGCAAAGGCGGCAGCGTCTTCGGGATGCGGAACACGAGGTCGCCGCCCCACAACCCCATCTGGCGCGCGAGGCGCTCGCGCGCGCTGGCCGCCTCCTGACGCATCGCCGCGAGATCGGCCGTCGTCTCGGCGTAGAAGACCTGCTCGCGCGCTTGATCGAGCTTATTGAGCGAGCCGGTCTCACCCAACTTCGACGCCAATTTCGCCGTCGCTTCCGCAGTTGATTTGGCATCGGTCAAAAGGCCGACCATCTCACTCGCGGCAACGGCGCGATAATACGACCGCCGGACATCGGCCGCGAGCCTCAGCGTTTCCAGTGCCGCGCGTAGTAGCGCCTGATGGAAACGCTTCTTCGCTATTTCAGAGCGCAACGGCAGCGTCGCCAACGCAAGAATGTCGCCGACCACCTGTCGTTCGATTTCGACAGCCCCACCGCCTGCGATTCGCGAGATCGAGAACGTCGGGTTCGGCGGAAGACTGTCCTGAACCAGATCGGTCTCCGCCAACGCCAATTCATTGTAGGCGGCTTGCAGTCCGCGGTTGTTGAGCAGCGCGACCTGAACCGCAGTATCGACGTCGAGTGTCTGACGCAGAAGCCGCTTAACGGCGGCGTCCGCCACATGCGCGTCTGCGCTCGAGCGGATCGCAACGACGTCCTTCCTGATGGTGCTGTCCGTAACCGCCGCGACCGTGCTCATGCCAGCATCGGGCGAGAACGTCGCACAGCCGGACAGGAGCAGGGAAACAACAAGCACCAACGCCGACGGCTTGGATCGGAGAAGGTCACGGTGCGGCGGCACGCCACGAAAAATTGTCATGACGTGCTCCTAATGCTCGTGCCCGGATTTCGGTGACGGCATGGCGCGCTGGTTCCGCTCCTTCCAGCCGGACGGCGTGGTCGGGCGAAGGCTGGCGTAAGGCGCAATCGTCGACCGGTAACCGACGCCCGCAACTTTTGCGTCGGGATCGGCAGGATCAGCGCCGGCCAGCGGCACGGTCGGTGCGGCACAGCCACCCAGAATCACGGCCGCGATGGCCAAGGCTGCGAATGCCCCGGCCCGTTTTTCGAATCTTGCATACGCCACCAATGCAACGGCGGCGCCAGAGCGTTTTCGAGCGAAGCGAATACCAGTTCGCGTCAAGACAACGCGCCCAAACAAAAACCCTGAATTCCGTTCCGCCTCTATCTGAACGGAAACGGCTCCAGTCGCCTCAATCTGCGCTGACATACGAATTTCCTGAATTGACGATGGGCCACAGGTACGCGCGCCCTGAATGGGCACAGCACCAGCGTTATGTGTCTCAGGTCAGGAAATGGGGGGCCGGTAATGCACGGCGGGTACATTGTCCGTCAGTTCATGATAGCTGTCGGACACCCGAACCGCCTTCGGCATCGCAGGCTGCGTCACAGCGGCGAGGGCCGCGGGCAGCGCGGTGACGCACATCATGCCGCAGCACTTTCCGTCCAGCGCACGCGGTGCCTTGGCCGGACTGGAATCGCTTTTCGGCGCTGCGGCATGCACGACGTGAGCGACAGCCGGCTCCGCCTGCGTCCCGACACCGGCATGATGATGGGCATCCCCACTTTGATGGGCGTGCATCATACCTTCACCATGGGTGCGGACCGCACTTGCGGCATAATCTTCAACGGTCAGACAATGCGCGATCGCCTGGCTGCCCGGCAATGCAAAGGACAGTGTCGGTGCAAGCACGCAAAGCAAATAGGCCAGAGCGATCAACCACCCTGCCCGCCGCCGATGCGTTCCGGTCAGCCGTGCCAACACCAATGCTTCAACGCTTCCGATCTGTCGTTTCCAGATTCGCAAATCATAGAAGCGAATCGGCACGCCGCCAAGCAGGTCACGCATTCTTCGTCAGCGTGGCGAATCGGGATCATCTCGACGATCCGCGTCTGCGTCCACGAAGGGCTGTCGTTACGCAAAAGAAATAAGGCCTGCGGAGCGTTAATATCCGCAGGCCTTACTTGACTACAACTCAGCTCTTTCGCGCGGTCAGTTCCGAGTATCCTAGTTCCAAGTATACCGCAGACCAGCCTGCGCGCCGATCGTCTGCATGCTGCCGGTGGCAAGAGCGATAAAACCGGGTTGCTGTTGCTGGGAGGTCGCTGTGCCGTGGACTTCGAGATAGGACGAGAAGTTCGAGGTCCAGATCACGTTCATCTTCGCTGAGCCGCGAATACCGTACATGTCCGAGGTTCCAAAGCTGGAATCGACGATCCGGAATGCGATGGCGGACACCGTCGGCTGCACCTTGTAACCCATCCAATTCATTTCGGTACCAATGCGCGCGCCGCCATGAATTTCAGTGCTATCGCCGAGCTTCGTGCCGAAGCTCCCGGCATAAACCTCCGAATACGTCACACCGACTGTGGGCTCAAACCAAACCGCATAAGGAAAGTCGAAGCGGTACTGCGTGTTGAAGGTGTAGGCGGCCGAACTGCCGTCCACCGTCGGCACGAGTGGAATGTTGGTCGAACTGCTGCTCCAGCCGAGCAAGACCGACGCGTCGGCCGAGAAGGCGCCGTTTAAGTACGACAGGGTCGCGGAGGTCGAAGGCATCGAGCCGTCCATCGCGAATCC
The DNA here is from genome assembly GCA_051954235.1 of Xanthobacteraceae bacterium. Classification (GTDB taxonomy): domain Bacteria; phylum Pseudomonadota; class Alphaproteobacteria; order Rhizobiales; family Xanthobacteraceae; genus 62-47. Next base: position 24,279 of record JBQCHY010000057.1, on the reverse strand, counting down.
GCCGCCGAGCGCAGAATGGGACCAGGAATGGCCGCCGGTCGCGATAAACGTCAAAGCGTCTGACGCCCCAAACACGCCAAGCTTCGTGACGTCGAACGCGCCGACGACGGTTTCGACATTCACATTGACGCCCGCGCTGGCGCGGTCACCGCTGCCGACGAGGCTGGTGCCGTACAGCCAGGACGGTGTGGCGGCCACGAGCGCCGGCGCCTTGGCGTATCCGAGCGCGCCGAAAGGGTTGCTGATCTTCCGCTCCGCAAACAAATCCCGGCCGTCAAAATCAGATGACTCTCCGCTGAAACGCAGCGTCCCGGCCGGCGGAACGACACGCCGCCGCTGGACCTCGTCACGAACCGTCTGAACGATGTTCTGAATGACGTTGCCAATGATTTCCCGTTGAACCTCGGTGCCGCTTTGAGCGGCGGCAGGCTGCACCATGATCGCGGAAACGGCGACGGCGGACAGCAAACCTGCGGAAAGCTTAAATGAGCGCATTATAATACCCCAAAAGTATCTTCGCCTAAAAAATAACATGATCCGTTCAGGGAACTAGTGCCCAAATGCCACAGTGGATTGGAACTCTCCGTAGACAGGGTAAGATTCAGAAAGACCTTTGCGACCGATGAACCTCGGCCGTCGACGGGGCGTCCTATTCACTGTTCCTTTTGCTTGCCATCATCCATAGTTTCCGCGAGCGGCGAACAATCGCGAACAGCCCGTAGCTTCAGTATTTTCAGCATTTTCAGGATCGCTTTTCGGGACCGAATGAGATGCGCAGATCCCTTTTCAAAGCGGGGCAAAACGGACACGGCGACTGGATCGCTTCGCGCGAGCTAACTTTTCCGAGCAAGCGGCCCCTTATCCGAGTAGTGCGAACTGCGACATTTTGTCTGGCCCTGCTGGTGCTTTCGGCGAGTTTCCTCGTTTCGGCGTCAGCCGAGGAGCGCATCGCGCTTGTCATCGGCAACAGCGAGTACCGCAACGTCAGTAAGCTGCCCAATCCGGTGAATGACGCAGCCGATATGGCCGAGTCTCTGAAACGGCTCGGATTCAACGTCAAGCACCTGACGGATGTGGATTACGACAGTTTCCGACATGCCTTGATCGATTTTGGCAACGCGGCGAAGACGGCCGATAAAGCCGTCGTCTTCTACGCAGGACACGGGGTCGAAATCGACGGCAAGAACTGGCTCATTCCAGTTGACGCGGTCATCAAGTCCGCCGTCGATGTGTACGCCGAAGCCATCAACCTAGAAACCCTGATCGACATTTCGATCTATCCGAAAATCCTCGGCCTGGTGATTCTCGACGCCTGCCGGAACGATCCGTTCGCCGCTGTGTCGACATCGGGCGGGCGCTCAGTTGCGACGAACGGCGCCGGCGAATCCAAGGGGAAGCGCGCGAAAGCGTCCACGGCGCCAGCGGCGTCGGTTCATGTCGCGGCCCGCGGCCTTGCTCCAGTCGAGGTCAACGATAACGTGCTGGTCGCGTTTGCCGCGGCTGCGGGCACCACCGCGAGCGACGGCGCCGATCGCAACAGCCCCTATTCCGGCGCGCTGCTGCGTTACATCGAAAAGCCCGATCTCGAGATCAACTACCTGTTCCGGAACGTGCACGACGACGTCCTGAACGAAACGAAGACGCAAAGTCCAACCGTTTACGGCACCCTTTCCCGTCACGAGATCTACCTTAACGGCCTTGCCAATATTGCAGCCGGCGAAGTCAATGCCGACGCCGAGAAAGTCGCCTGGACATTCGTGCGTGCAACGAACGACGTCGCAACCTTGCGCCGTTTCACCGAGCAGTTTCCTGAAAGCACCCATTTAGCCGAGGCACAGAATCGGATTGCGGGATTTGAAAAGGCTGAGACTCTCGCGTGGTCCATCGTCGAGAAGCAAAAGTCCGCTCCTGCGTATCGTGCCTTCCTCGATCTCTATCCGAACGGCGAACGCGCCGAAGGTGCGCGCGCGACATTGGCTTCGTTGCAAGCGTCATCCAGTGCAGGGACCCGAGCGCCGGGTGCGCTCGACCTGCCGAAGCCGCCGGCCCCGACCTATCAACTCGCATCCGCTTCATCCGAGGCATTGAGCGGGAATGCGGCATCGATCGACAAGGCTTGGGATGTGCTCAAGGAATCCCACGACAAGGCTCTCGTCGGAAAGTTCGCCGAGAAGTATCCCAGTCTGCGCCAGCATCGTCTTCCCGCCGGGAGCGATCTGGGGTTGCGACCGGTCAACCTCACGGATTGGATGATGCGGACGGCGCAAGACGAGGATGTGAATAGCTGCTTCGGCGGCAACTCCGCAGCATGCACCAAGGCCGCAAGCCGATATCCCGAGTACGTTCAACTGCAATTCCAGCGCTGCCGGACCTCGGGCCAGCCGGCTGGATGCATGCAGAAGGCTGTCAGGGATGCCCGCCGGAAGGGTTACCTGATTTCGGCTTACACGCGCTCGAACATCGAGAAGCAGCGCAACCGCGAATATCGGCGAACCATCGAACGCGTCAACGAGCGAGTCGGTACCATCGTCAGCAACAATGTCAGCAATGCCGTCAGCAACGCGGTCAGCACCTCCGTCAACAATGCGGTGTCGGCGGCAACCTCACGCGCTGCCAGCCATGCGGCATCGAGCGCAGCTTCGGCGGCGGCGGCCCGCGCGGCGCGCAACGCTGCCTCGACGGCCGCGGCCAACGCCGCAGCGCGCGCAGCGGCCAATGCCGCAAGCAACATCAGAGTCCCGTCCGACATGCGGCTCAAGACCGATATCGTCCCGCTCACGCGGACCCGCGATGGATTCCAGCTTTATCGCTATCGCTACATCGGCGACGACACGTTCTACGTCGGCGTCATGGCTCAGGACATTGCACGTCAGGTACCGGTGGCGATCTCAGTCGCGGACGACGGCTACTTGCGGGTTAACTACGGCTTGCTGGGCATCGCATTCCTCACTTACAGTGATTGGGTGAGATCAAACTCGACACCGAACTGAGAATGCGACTTTCACTACGACCCGTCCTATTCGCATTTGCATCGACAATTCTCCTCCTCTCTGGCCACCCAGCCGGAGCGGATGAACGTCGCATCGCATTGGTCATTGGAAATGCGAATTACGCGAACGCCCCTCGGCTCGCGACATCCCTCAACGATGCCGGCGATCTCGCCGATGCCCTCACGCGCCTCGGCTTCGATATCGTGCTTCGTCGGGATGCAACCGCGGCCAATCTACGCTCAGCGGTCGAGGAATTTTCGCTCAAGTCCAGAACCGCGGACATCGCGATCGTCTATTACGCCGGCTATAGCTTGAATGCCGGGGTCGGCGCTTATCTAGTTCCGATCGATGCCAAGCTGTCGAAGCCGTCCGATCTTCGCACCGAAACCGTCTCGCTGCCGGAGGTGACGTTCGGCGCCGGCAAGGCGCATTCGCTCGGGCTGGTGATCCTTGATGCGTTCAACGGGAATCCCTTCCCCGTTGAGGCTGAAACACTCAACATCGACCCCGGCGCCGATGCGGCCTCGCAATCCGGCGGAGCACGGAATGTGCTGCTCTTGTTTGCTACCGAGCCGCGAAAGACATCGGAACCGAGCCACGGGCGCAACAGCCCATTGGCGTCGGCTTTGCTGGACAGTCTCCCAAGGCCGGGCCTGGAGATCAATTTCCTGCTGCGTAATGTCCGCGACCATGTACGACGCTCAACGCATTCGAAGCAGACGCCGTACATGTACGGCCAGCTTTCAAAGGAAAAGATTTTCCTGGCCTCACGCACGGAAGCCGCCGTCGCCACCGCACCGACCGAAGCCGCGAAGGTGCAGCCGTGCGACGAACTCGCGGCGGCGCCGGACGACGCCGACAAGCATCCAAAGGTCCCGGGAATTACAATGGAGAAGATCGTCGCCGCGAACGCGATCGCCGCATGTATGGACGCGGTGAATCGATTTCCCACAACCAGCCGCTTCTCTTACCAGCTCGGTCGGGCGTTCTTTGCCGCACAGAACTATGACGACGCCCTAACAAACTACAAAAAGGCCTTCGAACTCGGCAGCGTGCGCGCGCTCTTCACTCTTGGGACGACATACGATCGCGGCGACGGCGTGGAGCGCGATCCGGAACGTGCGCGCTTCTATTATGAGATCGCGGCCCAAAGAAAATTCGCTCCGGCCATCGCGAACTTGGCTGCGCTGTACGAGAACGGTGCCGGCGTTTCGCAAGATTCGGCGAAGGCCTATGAGCTTTATCGGCAAGCGGGAGACCTTGGCGATGCGCGCGCCGTCAACAAGGCGGGCGAACTGACCGAAAAAGGTCTCGGCGTTGCACCGAACGCCAGGAACGCGCGAACGCTTTATGAGAAGAGCGCCAAGATGGGGTATCCGGAAGCGATCGTGAATTTGGCCCGCTGCTTCGCCAACGGCATCGGCGGTCGCGCCGATATTCCCGAAGCAAGAAAGCTGCTTGCCCGCGCGGCGAAAGCCGGAAGCGCACAAGCGCGCGCTATTTTGGCTGCGACGGCCAGGCCCGAACGAAAGTAACGTCGCCCGGCGATCACGCCGTCCGCAGCGCGGGCGGCCGCGACGGCCGGATCAGCGCGAACGTGACCTGAATAATGCCGCCGGCCAATCCTAACGCGACCCCGATGCGCCAGGCCATCGTATAAGAGCCAAGCGAGTCATAAAGCAGCCCACCGCCGTAAGCGCCAAGGAAGCTGCCGAGCTGGTGGACCATGAACGACAAGCCCTGGATCATCGCCTGCCAGCGCAGCCCGAACATCTCGGCAATGGCGCCGGCGGCGAGCGGACTCACACCCAGCCAGAGAAAGCCCATGATGGCGCCGAACAGCAGCGTCGACATCGGCGTCGCCGGCAGCATGAAGTACCACGCGAGCGTCAGCGAACGCAGGATGTAGATCATCCCGAGCAGCGCGAGCTTGTTCCAACGCTGCCCCGCCCAGCCGAAGAACAGCGAGCCGAGCACGTTGAAGCCGCCGATCATGCCGAGCGTCTGCGCGCTCAACATCGGATCGAGGCCGCAAATCGCAAGATACGACGGCAGATGCGTGGTGAGAAAAACGAGTTGCATGCCGCAGACCATGAAGGCGCAACTCATCACCACGAAGGAGGCGTTGCTGAATGCGGTCTTCGCCGCCGTCAGCGCGCTGGCGTCGCCGATTTCTTCCGACGTCGAACTTCGGGGCAACGGGATCTTGTCGACGCGGCCGGCGAACCAAGCGGCCGGCACCATGATCGCCGCCAGCACGACGAAACCGAACAGACCGACGCGCCAGCCGAATCCGTCGCTCAGCACTTGTCCGATCGGTGCCGACAGCAGCGCGCCGAGCGAACCGGCGGCGGAGACAATGCCGAGTACCGTCGAGCGCACCGTCTCCGGCACCGCGCGGGTCGCCACCGACATGCCGATTGCGGTCGCCGTGCAGGCGAGCGATGCGCCGATGAAAATGCCGCCACCAATCATGATATTGACGACGCCGTGCGCGCTCGCCATCAGCGCCAGCCCCGCCATGTAGAGCAGCGCGCCAACCATCATGATGGAGCGAAAACCGTAGCGCACCGTCATCGCGCCCGCGAACGGTTGCAGGAATCCCCACGCAAGATTTTGCACCGCGACGGCAAGCGTGAAGTCCGACACCGAGATGCCGATGTCGTGGGTCAACGGCTGCATGAAGATGCCGAGGCTTTGCCGCAGCCCCATGCTGAGCGTCAGCATCACCGATGCGCCGATCAGAATAGGAAGCGCGGGACGCAGGACTTGCAGCAGCGGCATCGTTCTCGTTCTCCCGAGGCAACCACGGTCGCGTCACGACCATCCGCCGCGCTCATTTATCATCACGGTCGTTACGCAAACAAGCGCAAATGCCGGTCCGATCCATGCAACACGGGAAGAGGGCCATACCCGAAAGGACGCCGAGCCGGCTTGGCAATTCCTGAAATTCAGGAGCCAATCTTGGTGCGCGCTTCCTGAGGCGGCGAGATCATGGCGATGGTCGCATCCAGCAGCGCCTGCATGCGCGCCGGCTGGAAGCGTTTGGGTTCAACCGGAAACATCAGCATCCAGCCGTCACCCATGGCGCTGAGTTGATCGGCCAGCAGATCGGCCGGAATATCACGGCGGATCGCACCCCGCTCCTGCCCGCGCGCCAGGATTGTCGTCAAAGCGTCGCGATAGCGCGCATAGCGCCGCCGGTAGACCGCCGCGAAGGCCGGCTCGTGCCGTGCGTGAGCCAGCAGTTGAAACGCCGCCTGCCACGGCTCCGGATCGTGGGAGTTGATCCAGTCCAACCATCGCTGCAAGCCGACCCGAACATCGGTGCGATGCTGTCCTTTACCGAGCAATGCGTCGAATTGATCGAACAGGCTCTCGGCGACGGCGATGACCATCTCTTCCTTGTTCGCGAAGTAATAGGTCACCGCCCCTGTCGTGCAGCCCGCGCGCTGCGCGACCTTGCGCAGCGAGGCGCCGGCGAAACCTTCCTGCGCGATCACCGAAATCGCCGCCTTCAACAATTCAGCCCGCTTGGCCTCGCGGTCGCCGACCGGGCGCCCACGCCGCACGGCCAACTCGGCCTTGCTGTTCGCCGTCATGAGCCTCACGCTCCGGAGTTACGTCTTGCGATAACGGATCAGCGAGAAATGCCCCATCGGCGGCATCGGCCGCCGTTCAGCGAGACTAACGCCGCCGTGTCGCGCCGCCCAATCGACCAGCCGCGCCCACGGAAATTCAGGACGCCAGCCGAGCCGCCGCGCCAACGGCGAGAACGCCAGTTCAAAAACCCGCCGCGGGCCGCTCTCGGCACCGATGTGATTGACGAGAATGAGTTCGCCGCCGGGCTTCAGGACGCGAACGAAATCATCCAGCGTCGCTTCGGGATCGGGCACTGCGGTGATGACATATTGCGCCACCACGGCGTCGAAGGATGAATCGGCGAACGCCAGATTCTTGGCGTCCATCACCGCGAGCGTTTCGACATTGTCGAGCTTGAGCGCTTTGACTCGCTCCTGCGCTTTGCGCAGCATCGGCTCGGAAATATCGACGCCGCACAGCCTCGTGGTCCGCGCATAATCCGACAGCGAGAGACCGGTGCCGACGCCGACGTCGAGAATCCGGCCGCCGATGCGATCGGCCTCCGCGATGGTGGACTGGCGCCCTGCATCGAACACCTTGCCGAACACCAGATCGTAGACCGGTGCCCAACGCCCATACGCCTTGGCGACCCCGGCGCGGTCGATGTCGTTAGCCATGCCCCGTCCCGCGCTCAGCCACGCGCCGTGGCGAATTGAACCGCGCCGCGCGCCGGGCCGTCAATGGCGGCCGACTGCGCGCCATCGCGCCGCGCGGCCGCGCTCTTGATGAAGCCGCCGCCAAGCACCCGCGCCTGCCCCGCAGGCGCATCGTAAAAGACGCAAGCCTGTCCCGCGGAGACGCCTTCCTCCCCGGCGACCAGTTCGACTTCGTATTCGCCGTCGACCGCGCGCAGCCACGCCGCCTGCGGCGCGCGCGTCGAGCGCACCCGCACGAAAATCTCGCGCCCTTGCACGGCAGCCTGATCGAGCGATCCGTCGCCGATCCAGTTGACGTCGCGCAGACGAATGCGATGCATCCGCAGCGCCTCGCGCGGCCCCACGATCACGCGCCTGTTGGCAACGTCGAGCCGCACCACGAAGAGCGGCGCGCTTGCGGCGATGCCGAGGCCACGCCGCTGTCCGACGGTGAAATGAGCGATGCCTTGGTGGCGGCCGAGAACGCGGCCCGACAGATCGACGATATCGCCCGGCTCCATCGCATTCGGCTTCAGCCGCTCGACGATGTCGGTATAGCGTCCGGTCGGCACGAAGCAGATGTCCTGACTGTCGTGCTTTTCGGCCACCGGCAAGTCGAACTGACGCGCCAGTTCGCGCACCTGCGGCTTGGTCATGTCGCCGAGCGGGAAACGCAGATGCGTGAGTTGCTCGCGGGTGGTCGCGAACAGGAAATAACTTTGATCGCGATCGGCGTCGGCGGCACAGACCAGCCCACGCGAGCCATTGGGCACCCGACGCGACGCGACATAGTGGCCGGTTGCCAATGCGGCCGCGCCAAGCTCGCGCGCGGTCGCCAGCAGATCGCGGAATTTCACCGAGCGATTGCACTCGATGCATGGCACCGGCGTTTCACCCAAGGCATAGCTTTCGGCAAAGCTGTTGATCACCGATTCACGGAAGCGGCTTTCATAGTCGAGAACGTAGTGCGGAATGCCGAGCCGCTCCGCGACATCCCTCGCATCGTGGATGTCCTGACCGGCACAGCATGCGCCTTTGCGGTGGGTGGCCGCGCCATGATCGTAGAGTTGCAGGGTGATGCCAACGACATCATATCCCTGAGACTTGAGCAACGCCGCGGTCGCCGATGAATCGACGCCGCCGGACATCGCCACGACAACACGGGTGTCCTGCGGGCGGCCTTCGATATCCAGACTGTTCAGCATTGACCGGTCTTGCTCGCGATCGCGCCAGACATTTTCGCGATCGTCAGGTTCCAAGCTAGGCGGCGGACGTTCCGCCGATCGAGGCATCTCTTCTTATCTACATAACGTTGGCATCCCGGGGAGGCAATCATGCCGTACCGGCAGTTGGCGGCAAATCTTGCCGCTGGGCAGAAACCTGCGGCCCATGGCCTCCGGGAACGGCTTCGCTGATTTGATATACGTCTGATTCATAAAGACTTTTCGTTTCGCACCGCTTGGCCTGTTCCTTGCTGGAGAAGTCTCGATTTCATGAGCCGAGGTTCCCGTGTTCAGCGTCAGATCCGAGTCCAGTGCGACATCCCCCGTCCGATCCGAGACACTACGGCCTTCGGCGCCGGATGCCCCGTCGCAACCGAGCGGTTTCGCGGCCCTGGTTGACGCCAATGCGCAGGCGCCGGCCGAGCCTTCGCGTCCCGCGCCGACGGACCGTCGCGATTCATCGCAAGCCTCTGCTCGCGCCTCCCACCAGGACAGCGACCCGCTACGCGACACCACGACCGATGCGGCAGCCACTCCGCCCAATTCGCCCCGCAATACCGAAAGCACGGCAGCCGGCAAAGGTTCGCATCATGCGGGGGAAAAAACATCGAAGCAGACGAAATCCGAAAAGACCTCCGACGCTTCCGCCGATGCCAATCCGGGGCAAACTTCGGACATTGGCGCGGCGACGGCTGCCACTCCGGACGTTCCGCCGGACCCGTCGGCCATTGCGGTTGCCACGGTGACGACTCCGGCCGCGCCCACCCCGACCACGTCGCCGGCGACCTCGGCATCGGGCACCGCCGCACCGTTGAGCATCGCGGCTGCTGCGATCGCGGCGTCCGCGGAGGCGTCGGCAATGCCAACCGCGCCGGGCACCGAGACCTCGCCAATCGCCGAGGCGGTTGCTGGCGCGGCCAGCGAAGTGAACGCGACCAACTTCACCATCGCCAAGACAATCGCAACGACCCCTGTGCCGGCCACTGAGTCAGAAGCTGAAGCTCAGCCAACGGTAACGCCCCAACTGGCATCCGCGGTCGCGAGCGCGGCTTCGAAGGTGATTAAATCGAGCGACAAGCTAGCTGTGCACACGGAAGCGACCGCTGACGCAACACCATCCGACGACACATCGCAGCCGCAAGCGCCGACCGCTGCACCGCCTTCGGCCACTCAACCCGGCGCCACACAGGCGAACTCGCATCAGCAAGGCAAGACCGACGCTGACGCGACACCTGCCGCATCGCCCGCTCAAGCTGATCGTTCGAAAGATGATTCCGCGACGCCATCAACGAGCAGACACCACGCCGGAACGGTTGTGTCACAACCGCAAACACCAACGCCTGAGGCCCCGTCCCAACTCGGCGCCACGATGACGACGCAGCAAGCGCCAGCCACTGCGGCCATTCCGGCAACACAACTGACGGCAACGGCCGTAACCAATCTCGCCGTGCCCGTCAGCGGCCTCGCCGTGCAGATCGCCGCCAGCGCGCGCGCCGGCAACAGCCGGTTTGAAATCCGTCTCGATCCAGCCGAACTCGGCCGCATCGATGTGCGGCTCGACGTCGACCGACACGGCAATGTCACGTCGCATTTGACGGTGGAAAAGCCAGAGACATTGGCGATGTTACGGCAGGACGCACCGCAACTTCAGCGTTCGCTGGAAGATGCCGGATTGAAGACTGGGCAAAGCGGCCTGCAATTCAGCCTGCGCGATCAATCCTCCGGCCAGCAGAACAACAATAATGGACAGACCGAACGCCAGCCGCAGCGCCTCGTGATCAGCGAGACTGCTGCCGCGCCGTTGGTCGCCGCGAATGCCACTTATTCATACGCCGCCGGCGCAAACCGCGGCCTCGATATCAGAGTTTAGGAGATCGCCATGGGCGTCGAAGCAACGCTTCCCAATACCATCGTCTCGGCGCCTGCGAATCCGGCGACATCGAGCAGCTCGACGTCGACGAGCAAGACCACGGGCATTGCCGACAATTTTCAAACCTTCCTGACGCTGCTGACAACGCAGTTGCAGAACCAGAACCCGCTCGACCCGCTCGATACCAACCAGTTCACCCAGCAACTGGTGCAGTTCGCGGGCGTCGAGCAGCAACTCAAGACCAACGATCAACTCACCTCGCTGGTCACCTTGCAGAAGACGGCGCAATCGACCCAGGCGTTGAATTTCGTCGGCTCCACTGCTGTGGTGGACGGCAGCACGGCGACGTTGAGCGACGGCAAGGCAACCTGGGCGCTCGGCGTCAGCAAGCCGTCTAGCGTCACTGTCACCATCAGCAATTCCGCCGGTCAGGCAGTTTATTCCGGCAATTTCTCGATGAACGCAGGCGACCATCAAGCGTTTCAATGGGACGGTCGCGGCAGCGACGGCTCGCAGTGGCCCGATGGCAATTACACCCTGACCGCGACCGCCAAGGATGCATCCGGCCAAACCGTCGCCGTCTCCACCGAGATCCAGGGCGTCGTGCAGTCGGCGGATTTGAGCCAGGATCCGCCGATGCTCTCGATCGGCGATCAAAGTTTCACCGTCGACAAGATCAAGAAGGTGATCGCCCGCACCTCCTCGTGAACGCCAATCGTCGCTCCTCGCTCAGGCTTGATCCTGCCTCAGCCCGCCGTCAGGCGGGCTTTTTTATTTTATGCCCGTCCCGAGGCCAAGTTCCGAAGCATGTCGGATTGCAACGGTATGCTTAGGCAAATTTTAAGCCGAGCCCGGTAGATTGCGATTGTGAGTTCAGTGGTTAGTGTTTGTGAGTATGCCATGACCGAACCCCATCGCCCGAGGGTGAAATACGTCATCGGGCCCGACGGAAGTCCGTTAACCATCGCGGACCTTCCCGCGCCCGGAACCAAGCGGTGGGTCATCCGCCGCAAGGCCGAAGTCGTTGCCGCGGTGCGCGGCGGGCTATTGTCCCTCGAAGAGGCTTGTAGCCGCTATACGCTGACCGTGGACGAGTTCCTGTCCTGGCAGTTTTCCATCGACCAGCATGGTCTTGCCGGTCTGCGCACCACCCGTATCCAGCAATATCGCCAGTAAGCCTTCCTGACATCGCGAATTGTCTGAAAATCGGCTCTCTTCGGGAGCCGATTTTTAGTCGTTTCCAGATTTCGTCATCGAAGTTAACCGCCGTTAACCATATGGAAACCATCCCATGGGCAAATTTTGCCCAGTCGGCGTTCCGTGCCGAATCTCAGGGGTTGGTTCGTGCAGGGCTTGGCATTCCTAAAAGGCTTGGGTGCATCCCGACTGGCCGCGATGGCCGCGGTGACGCTGGCGCTGATCGGGTTCTTCGGCTTCGTCATCATGCGCGTCACAACGCCGCAGATGACGACGCTATTCACCGATCTCAGCGTCGAGGACTCATCCAGCATCATCAAGGAGCTTGAGCGGCAGGCGATCCCCTACGAGATGCGCAACGACGGCGCCATCCTGATGGTGCCGAAGGACAAGGTGACGCGGCTGCGCATGAAACTCGCCGAAGGCGGCCTGCCCAAGGGCGGCGGCGTCGGCTACGAAATCTTCGACAAGTCCGACACCCTCGGCTCCACCAGTTTCGTCCAAAACATCAATCACCTGCGGGCATTGGAAGGCGAACTGGCGCGCACCATCCGGGCCATCGACCGGATTCAGGCCGCCCGCGTCCATCTGGTGCTGCCGGAACGCCCGCTGTTCTCGCGGGAAGCGCCCGAGCCTTCCGCTTCCATCGTGCTGCGGGTTCGCGGCGCGCTCGAACAGCAGCAGGTCCGCGCGATCCGGCATCTGGTGGCCTCCGCCGTCAACGGCCTGAAGCCGCAGCGCGTTTCCATCGTCGACGAGGCCGGTCAACTGCTCGCGGACGGCGCCGCAGGCGATCCCGCAAACGGCGGCGCGACCAGCGACGAGCGCCGGATCAATTACGAAAAACGGCTGCGCGGCGAAATCGAATCGATCGTCTCGTCGGTGGTCGGCTCCGGCCGCGCCCGCGTGCAGCTCTCGGCGGACTTCGACTACAACAAGGTGACGCAGACCTCCGACAAGTTCGATCCGGAAGGCCGCGTGCTGCGTTCCAGCCAGACCCGCGAAGAATCCTCCCTCACCGCCGACAATCGCGACGGCCAGGTGACGGTGAATAACGAACTGCCCGGCAACCAGCGTCAGGACACCGCTCCCACAGCCCGCGACCAGAGCAAGAAGAGCGAAGAAACCAACAACTACGAGATCTCCCGCACTACCAAGACCGAGGTGACCGAGGCCGGGCGCGTCAATCGCATCTCCGTCGCGGTGCTGGTCGATGGCACCTATGCCAAGAACGACAAGGGCGAGATGGTCTATCAGGCGCGTGACAAGGAGCAGCTTGATCGCATCGCTGCATTGGTGCGCTCGGCCATCGGCTTCGACCAGAAGCGCGGCGACCAGGTGGAAGTCGTCAATCTCAAGTTCGCCGAGCCGCCGATGGCTCAGCCGATCAACGAGCCGACCGGAATGCTCGGCATGCTGTCGTTCACCAAGGACGATGTCATGAACCTGATCGAGATGGTGGTGGTGCTGCTGCTCGGTCTCGTGGTGGTATTCATGGTGGTCCGCCCGCTGGTGAAGCGTATTCTCAGCCCCGATCCGGCACCGGCGCCCGCTCCCGCTCCGGCCCCTGCATTGACTGACGCCACGCCGCCTCCCGGACAAAACCTGATCCCCAGCAACGCCACGTCGCAGATGATCGACGTCGCTCAGGTGCAGGGCCAGGTTCACGCCCAGTCGGTGCATCGCGTCGGTGAACTGGCCGATCGCAATCCGTCCGAAACCGTCTCCATCATCCGTCAATGGCTCTCGGAGCCCGCTTGATCATGGCCGTTCCGCAGCAAATCGCTCAATCCAACAACGATATCGCCAGCGTCGTCGCCACCCTCGCCGCGCGCCAGAACAACCGCGCCAAGACAAAGCCGATGTCGGGGCCGCAGCGCGCCGCCGTGCTGATGCTGGCGCTCGGTGAGCAATATGGCGGCAAGGTCTGGTCGATGCTGGACGACGAGGAGGTCCGCGAATTGTCGGTCGTCATGTCGTCGCTCGGCACCATCGAAGCCGACGTCGTCGAAGACCTTCTGCTGGAATTCGTCTCGCGGATGTCGGCATCGGGTGCCCTGATGGGCAACTTCGACGCCACCGAGCGGTTGCTGCAACAATATCTGCCGGCGGATCGCGTCAACGGCATCATGGACGAAATCCGCGGTCCCGCCGGTCGCAACATGTGGGAGAAGCTCTCCAACGTTCAGGAAGAGGTGCTCGCCAACTACCTGAAGAACGAATATCCGCAGACCATCGCGGTGGTGCTGTCGAAGCTCAAGCCGGAACACGCCGCGCGCGTGCTGGCGATCCTGCCGGAAGACATGGCGCTCGACGTTGTCAACCGCATGCTGAAAATGGAAGCCGTGCAGAAAGAGGTCATCGAGCGCGTCGAACAGACGCTGCGTAGCGAGTTCATGTCGAACCTGTCGCAGACCCGCCGCCGCGACGCTCACGAAGTCATGGCCGAAATCTTCAACAACTTCGATCGCCAGACCGAAACCCGCTTCATCACCTCGCTGGAAGAGGACAACCGCGAATCCGCCGAGCGGATCAAGGCGCTGATGTTCACCTTCGACGATCTGGTCAAGTTGGACTCGGCGTCGGCACAAACCCTGATGCGCCATGTCGACAAGGACAAGCTCGGCATCGCGCTGAAAAGCGCCAACGAAGACGTTCGCGGCTTCTTCCTCGGCAACATGTCGTCGCGCGCCGGCAAGATGCTGCTGGACGACATGGCCGCCCTCGGCCCTGTCCGCTTGCGCGATGTCGACGAGGCGCAGGCACTTCTCGTCAATCTCGCCAAGGATCTTGCCGCCAAGGGTGAAATCATGCTGTCGAAGAATCGCGCCGACGACGAGTTGGTGTACTGATGGCGGCCCCGGCAAAATTCCTGTTCGATGTCGACTTCTCCGCGCCCGACCGGTCGCGCGAGCGCGCAGCGACGCCTGCCGAGATCGCTTCGCGCGTCGCGCAGGCGGAAGCGCAGGCCTATCGCAACGGCTTCGATGCCGGGCAGCGCGAAAGTCACATCGAAAGCGAGCGGCGGGTCGCGATGTCCTTCCAACAGATCGGCAACAGCATTGCCGCCATCGCCGCCCAATTCGCGGAGATCGAGAGCCGCCTGCAAACCGAGGCGGTGGATGTCGCTATTGCTACCGCGCGCAAATTGAGTGGCGCATTGATCGAGGCCGAACCGCTAGCCGAAATCACCGAACTGGTCAGCGACTGCTTCAAGCATCTGGTCTCGACGCCGCATCTGGTGATCCGGATCAACGACGGGCTTTACGAGCAGGCGCGTGACGCGTTTGAACGCATGGCGAAACAAAGCGGTTTCGCCGGCCGCCTGATCGTTCTCGCCGAGCCTGAACTCGCTATCGGCGACTGCAAGATCGAATGGGCGGACGGCGGTGTCGTGCGCGAAGCCGCCGCCATCGACGCCAAGATCACCGAACTGGTCGGGCGCTACGTCGCCTCGCGCCATCGCAACGCCACGAGGACACCATGAGCGACACCGACGGGAAAGTCCCGCTGCAAGACCTCAATGCCGCCGATGCGCCGTCGATGGTCGATGACACCGGTGGCGACTACGAACAGAGCGCTCGCGTCGCCGCCGATCTGGAGGCCGTATTCGACGTGCCGGTACAGGTTTCGGCGGTGCTCGGCCGCTCCAAGATGGACGTCGGCGAACTTCTCAAGCTCGGCCCCGGCACCGTTCTCGAACTCGATCGCCGCGTCGGCGAAGCCATCGACATCTACGTCAACAACCGGCTGGTGGCGCGCGGCGAAGTCGTCCTCGTCGAGGACAAGCTCGGCGTCACCATGACCGAAATCATCAAGGCGGAGCGCGCCTGACGCGCGGACCTCATCCGGCACGCAACGCACGAATACCAAATAGGAGTAAACCATGCGGCTTCTCATCGTCGGCACCCTGAAGGGGCAACTGACCACCGCAACCAAAATCGCCATGGACAATGGCGCATCGGTGACTCATGCCGAAGACAGTGAACTGGCGATGCGCGTGCTACGCGGCGGCAAAGGCGCGGACCTTCTGCTGGTCGATGTCGCACTCGACATTCGCGACCTGGTGATGCGGCTCGAGGCCGAACACATCCATGTGCCGATCGTCGCGTGCGGTATCGCCAGCGACGCGCGCGCGGCGGTCGCTGCCATTCACGCTGGCGCCAAGGAATACATCCCGCTGCCGCCAGATCCGGAATTGATCGCCGCGGTGCTGGCGGCGGTCGCCAACGATTCGCGCGATCTGATCTATCGCGACGAGGCAACGGCCAAGGTCATCAAGCTGGCGCAACAGATCGCCGGCTCCGATGCTTCGATCATGATCACCGGCGAATCCGGCACCGGCAAGGAAGTGCTGGCGCGTTACGTTCATGGCCGTTCACAACGCGCCAGGAAACCGTTTATCTCGGTGAATTGCGCGGCCATTCCCGAACACTTGCTTGAGAGTGAACTGTTCGGCCACGAGAAAGGCGCGTTCACCGGCGCCATCGCACGACGCATCGGCAAGTTCGAGGAAGCCAGCGGTGGCACATTGCTGCTCGACGAAATTTCCGAAATGGACGTGCGGCTGCAATCGAAGCTGCTGCGTGCGATTCAGGAACGCGTCATCGACCGTGTCGGCGGCACCCGCCCGGTGCCGGTCGATATCCGCATCATCGCCACCTCGAACCGCAACCTTGCGGATGCGGTGCGCGAAGGGACTTTCCGCGAAGACCTGCTATTCCGGCTCAACGTCGTCAACCTGAAGCTGCCGCCGCTGCGCGAGCGGCCCGCGGACATCATGGAACTGGCGCAGCATTTCGCCAAGAAGTATGCCAACGCCAATGGCGTTCCCGTCCGCCCGATCTCGAACGAAGCGCGGCAGGTGCTCGCCAGCAACCGCTGGCAGGGCAACGTTCGCGAGTTGGAAAACACCATTCATCGTGCGGTGCTGATGGCGCAGGGCGATGACATCGGCACCGAGGCCATCCTCACGCCGGACGGCGACCGACTCGACTTCGCGAAATCCGCTCCCGCCGTGGCTCACGCGACGCTTGCGGCGGAACAGGTGACGCGCGCGCTGGTCGGCCGCACCGTGGCCGACGTCGAGCGTGATCTCATTCTCGAGACACTCAAGCACTGTCTCGGCAATCGCACCCATGCCGCGAACATTCTCGGCATTTCGATCCGCACGCTGCGCAACAAGCTGAACGAGTATGCCGACGGCGGCCTACCGATTACGCCGGCCGGACTCGGTAACGGCGACTATCGCGCTTTGCCGGCAACCGCCTGAGTTAGGCGGGTGGAGGCGGCGCGTTCATCGAATAGTTCGGCGCGTCTGGATCGCGATAAATCTCGATCGGATCGCCGGGCGTGATCCGTGGCGCCGTCAGTGCGAGATAGACATAGGCGAGCAGATAGGCGACGGACAAAGCGCCAATCAGGTAGAATAGCCAGACAAATATCCGTTTCATGCGGCTCTATATGATATGATGGCAGATAGGGGCAACCGCACGCCAGCGATACTGGCCCTTTCTCCGCCGGAATGGCAAGCTTGCGCCAGCGCGGCGAGCCATTAGCTTGAGCGGATCGAATCATCTGCTGCAATTGAAGCCACCGTTTCCACTCGAATATCGATGCCGACTTTCACTCCCCATCAGGATGCCGCGCTGAAAGCGGTGGCCGACTGGCTGCAGGCCAAGCCGGGCCGCAATGGCACGCCGCCCGTGTTCCGCCTGTTCGGCTATGCCGGCACCGGCAAGACCACGCTGGCGCGGCATATCGCGGATGGCGTCAACGGGGAGGTAAAGTTCGCCGCCTTCACCGGCAAGGCAGCGCTGGTGATGCGCAACAAGGGCTGCGACAACGCCTCGACGATTCATTCACTGATCTATCGTGCGCGCGAATCCGGCGAGGAACAGCCGAGTTTCGAGTTATGGGACGACGCCCCGGCATCGAAGGCCAAGCTGATCGTCATCGATGAATGCTCGATGGTGGACGCCGAACTCGGCCGCGATCTGATGTCGTTCGAATGTCCGCTGCTGGTGCTCGGCGATCCCGCTCAGCTTCCGCCGATTCAGGGCGGCGGTTTCTTCACCGATTCCGAGCCGGACGCGATGTTGACCGAGGTGCATCGCCAGGCCGAGCACGATCCGATCGTCCGCATGTCGATGGCCGTGCGCGAAGGCCGCCCGCTCGAGATCGGCGAATTCGGCGAAAGCCAGGTGGTACGCCGCGACCAACTTGATCCCGATCGTGTCATGAAGGCAGATCAAGTGCTGGTCGGTCGCAATAACACCCGCCGTGCCTACAACATGCGTGTGCGTCAGCGGCAGAATATCGAAGATCCCCTGCCGGTGGCAGGCGACAAGCTGGTTTGCCTGCGCAACAACCGGAAGAAGGCGCTATTCAACGGCGGCCTCTGGCGGGTCAAATCGCGCACCAAGTCGAAATCCGCAATCCTCAGCATGCGGCTGTCGCCAGATGAAGATTTTGGCTCGCGCGTCACCAAGGTTTCGGTTCGCGCCGACTGCTTTTCCGGCGGTGTCGAGGATATTCCCTGGGAGCAACGCCGCCCCTACGATGAGTTCGACTACGGCTACGTGCTGACCGTCCACAAGTCGCAAGGTTCGCAGTGGGACGACGTGGTGCTGTTTGACGAAAGTTTTGCCTTTCAGGACAGCCGCGCCCGCTGGCTCTATACCGGCATCACCCGTGCGGCAAAACGGCTCAGTATTGTAGTTTAGACTGTATCGAGCCCATTGAACCTTTCGTCCACCATGCACGACTGACATGCAGGGGACCTATTGCGCCAATCCGCCACATAGCGAAAATGGCGCTGCACGGAACCTCCGTATCCCGGACCGGTTATAATCTATTGGCCAATAGGAGAAATTGAGATGCGATTTGCGAAAATGGTAGGCACGGCGCTGCTTGTGGGTTCGACTGCACTGGCATTTGCAATGCCGGCGAATTCCGCGCCGCTCGTGACTGCCCAAGGCGCGCTGTCCGTTGCCGCGCCGTCGTCGGTCGACACTGTGCAATACTATCACCACCATCATCGTCGCCACTATCACGGCGGCGGCGGTGCAGGCGCGCTGATCGGCGGCCTTGCCGCAGGCGCCATCATCGGCGGTGCCATTGCCGCAGGCCAGGCCAATGCGGCTGCCCAGCAGCACGCGACCTACTGCGCACAGCGCTATCGGTCGTATGACCCGGCCTCGAACACCTTCCTGGCGCGCGACGGCAACCGTTATCCCTGCCAGTAGAACTCCCAAATTCCCTTTCGAGGGTCGAAGCCGCAGGATTAGCCTCCTGCGGCTTTATTTTTTGATTTTCGCCCCTCATCGGGGGAATATCGCTCACGCAGTCGTGTCTATGGCGTTGTAACGCGGCGAACATCCGGACGTATCTTGAGCATCCAGGCCGCACGGCAATCGTGAGTGCGTCCGCCGGATCGATCCGTATCAGGAACCATCGAGAGGACTTCATGCGCCCGCGCCATTTCGGTCAGCCGCTTTCCGGCATCCTCACCGCCCTCGCCTTCGTCGTTTCTTTTGCGGCGCCCTCGCTGGGCGCGGAGAAGGCGACTGTCATCCCCGCTCCGAAGATGGATATTCCCGCCGCTCCGGGTACTCAGACGGCCGTGATCGCGGGCGGCTGCTTCTGGGGCGTACAGGGCGTTTTCCAACATACCGCCGGCGTGGTGAACGCCGTGTCGGGCTATGCGGGCGGCGACAAGAGTACGGCCATGTACGAGGTCGTCGGCACCGGAACGACGGGACACGCCGAATCCGTCGAGATCAAATACGATCCGAGCAAGATCAGCTACGGCAAGATTCTGCAGATCTTCTTCTCGGTCGCCCACGATCCGACGCAATTGAATCGTCAGGGGCCAGATGTCGGCACTCAATATCGATCGGCAATCTTCACCACAAACGACGAGCAGAAAAAAATCGCCGACGCCTACATCGCCCAATTGAATGCAGCGAAGGTCTTCAGCAAGCCGATCGTCACCACGGTTGGCTCGCTGAAAGGCTTTTATCCGGCGGAAGACTATCATCAGGACTATCTGACGCTGCACCCCCGCCAACCCTATATTGTCTACAACGATCTTCCGAAGATCGAGAACCTGAAGAAGGTCTTCGCCGACAACTACATCGAAAAGCCGACGCTGGTGCGCGCTGCAAAGGCCACCAACTAGAGGCGCATCACAACGAGGAGGCTTCATGTCCGACACCGCCGCCAAGTCAGGCAAGATCCAGAAGACCGAAAGCGAATGGCGTCAGGAATTGACGCCGATGCAATATGCGGTGCTGCGCGAGAAAGCGACCGAGCGCCCGTTTTCCGGCGAGTATGAATACACGCGCACGCCGGGCACTTATGTCTGCGCCGGCTGCGGCCAGACGCTGTTCGAGTCCGACGTGAAATTCGATTCCGGTTGCGGCTGGCCGAGTTTCACCAAGCCGGCAACCGAAAGCCATATCGATGAGGAACGCGACACGTCTCACGGCATGATCCGCACCGAGGTGTTGTGCTCGAAATGCAATGGTCATCTCGGTCACGTCTTCGACGACGGACCGGGGCCTACCGGCTTGCGCTACTGCATCAATTCAGCGGCGCTGAAACTGCAACCGAAGTAATCGTCCGGCTCGATCCGGACACCGAAATCACAACGCCCGCGCAACCGGCCTGGTTGCGCGGGCGTCGCTTTTGTTGCCGTCGACAGGACCGGAGCAGATGCGCCCGAAACGGCCAAATCCTCTTATCTTGTTGAAAACGCAATACATCTACCGGCGCCGTCGGTTGCGCGCGGCCGCCCGCTGAAGCGGAACCGACGTAAGGGTCGCAATTTCGGCAATCGTCCCTATATTGAACTCATTCGGAAATCGCCCCCCGACCTGAGAGAACGCGCATCGTTGCGCGGCCATCCACCATTTGTTTCGTTGAGGTTCCGCGTCATGCCCTTCAGCTATGATACCGCCGCCGAATTGTTTCCCGCCGCGATCCGCAAGAAGAAGCGGACCGGCTTCGCTTATCGCCGTTTCAATACCGCTGCAGAAGCCGTGCGTTTCGCGATGGAGGATTTGCCCGCGGATCTCTTGAACGGCGCCTATCTGCAAGTCGACGAGGCCCGCTTCGATCAAAACGGCATTCGCGCCCTGTATGAGCACGGCGATTTTCCGCTGGAGCGGCGCGCCGCAAAATCCGATGAGGCCACCGCCGACGCCGCTTAAGCCGTCGCGGCTATCGCGGTTGCTTGTCCATCCAGCGCCGCAGTAGACGCATGTTGCGAATATTGGCGCGGAACATGACGTCGAAGGCGTCACCCGCCAGCGGCACGAGGCCGACCACACCATCGACCGCCACATTGCCGAGCATGCGCGCCGTGATATGCCACGGCGCGCCGAGTGCGCGCGCTTCGCGCACCAGCCAGAGCGATATCGCTGTGGTGATAATATCGCCCACGACGGGAATGAGACCGATCAGGCCATCGATGCCATAACGAATCTTGGTGCCGGGCACCACAAAGGCAACGTCCAAGAGCTTCGCCAGAACTTCAAGCCGGGCGATACGCTGTTCGCGCGTCAACTCACCGAAAGGATTCGCACTCGATGTGCGAAACTCAAATGCCTCGAATCCGAACGGACCGTGTCCCGCGGCCGAGGGTTCGACGATCCGGCCCTCCTGATCGATGACCGGGCCATCGTTCGGCGTCGGACGATATTGCCGGGCTGTTCCGGAATGAGATGCATTGCTGGTCATGCGCGGAAAATGGGGAGCCGCGCGCGCCGGCGCAAGCGCGTCGGCCCGTCGCAGCGCTCTCGCGCTACGCCGTGCGGCGCAGTTCGATCCGTGCCTCCGGCTCCGGTGGCGCGGGCGGCTGGTAGACCGCGTAGCGATCCTTGCCTTCGTTCTTGGCGACGTAAAGAGCCTGATCGGCCGCCGCGATCAAACGATCCGGCTTCAGTCCGATCTGCGGCGTCCATTGCGCGACGCCGATGCTGGCTGCGAGCCGGAACGGCACGCCTTGCTCAGCACTCAACTTCGAACGGCAGGCCTCGACGATGTGCCGCGCGATCATCGCGCCCTCACGCAATGTCGTCGCCGGCAACACCGCGCAGAACTCATCACCGCCCGAGCGGGCCAGAAGATCGTTCGAACGCAACTGCGACTGCACCGTGCGCGCGAACAACCGCAGGCATTCGTCGCCGACAACATGTCCGTGTCCATCGTTGATCGCCTTGAAGCTGTCGAGATCGATCGCCAGCAGCACGAACGGCTCGCCGGTGCGCTTCGCCACCGCGCACGCCTCCGGCAACCGCTGCAACAGCAGTCGACGATTGGCAACACCGGTGAGTTCATCGAACAGCGCCAGATTGGCCACCTCGCCGCGCAACCGATCGATGGCCATTAGCAGGAAACCGAAATTCCACGCCATCGACAGGAAGACCAGCACCAGCACCAGTGCCGCTTGCACCTGATTAAAATCGACCATCGACGCGACACCGCCGATATCGAACAGGCTAGCGGTCGCGCGAACCACGTTTACTGCGATGATCAACGTGGCGACCGCCCCCGCCAGCCGCGCACCGGGATTACCCGTCCGGTTGGCGCGCGCGAACAGATGCGTCAGCATCAGCCCGACCGGAAGCGATTGAGCGATCGAGTAGACGAAAATCCGCATCGAGGTGCTGGGGTACACCAGCACGAAATAATTCAACGCGACAAAGGCGGCAACGGCGAGCCCGATATTGAGCCGCCACGACGCGGGGCGCCCATAAAACCGTTCGACGCCCATGGCCGCGAGGCCGGTGCCGATCACCAGCAGCATCGCGCCGGTCATCAGCGGGACCAACGGCGGCAAGATCAGACGCATCATCCCGACACAGGCGCCGGTCGCGATGCAGAATGCCGCCGCGGTCCAATAGCGCGCGGCTTCGAAATTGCGGTAGCTGCGCATGACGTAGGTCCAGATCAGACCCAGCGCCATGAAGTTGGCGACCAACACCACCCACAGCGTCGGCATGCTCAACATCGCGCGCGTCGGCCCCCCAATGGCCGCCTCCTCGCGCTGACAATTGCCTCGTCCATGACTCTCCCCGAATTTGCTTCAGGGTGCCCGGGCGGGGCTTAACGGAGTCTGACCGGAATGGAACAATCCCCAGCGTGGTTGGGAATTGATGAAGACCGGCATACCGCCGCTTTATCGAACGACGGCGCAACATTCTTAACCATACCGGCGGCGGCTCACCGCCCCGCCAGCTTGTCGGCGAAGTAACCGATGGTTTTGCGATAGATGGTCGCGCGATTCCATTCGCGCATCGCCTCGAAATTCGCCGAGCCCTCGTGGTAATCGCCGCCGGCTTTCCAACCCGCGGTCTTCAGCAGGTTGGCGGTGGAGGCGAGCACGTCCGGCACGCTGTGGCGCAGATCGACATGGCCGTTGCCGTCGTAATCGACGCCGTACTTGATGTAGGACGACGGCAGGAATTGCGTCTGGCCGATCTCGCCGGCGTAAGCGCCGATCATGTCGTTGAGACGCAGGTCGCCGCGCTGCACGATCTTCAGCGCCGCGAGCAACTCGCCCTGAAACAGCTCGGTGCGGCGGCAATCGTGCGCCATGGTGGCGAGCACGCGGAACACCGGCAGCTTGCCCATGTCGCCCTTGCCGAAATCGGTCTCGAGCCCCCAGATCGCCACCAGAATTTCCGGCGGCACGCCGAACTGCCGCTCGATGCGCGACAACAGCGAGGCGTTTCGTTGCAGCATGGCGCGGCCGGCCTTGATGCGGCCGGCGCCGACGCGGGTGGCGACGTATTGCTCGAAGGTCTTGTTGAAGGTGCCGCGCTGGCGACGATCGAAGGCGAGCACCGCCTGGTCCAGCGTGACGCCGCCGAGCGCCTGCGAAATCACGCTCGGCGAAATGCCCGCGCCCTGCGCCTCGCGTGAAAAACTGTCAACGAAACGGTTGAAATCGCCGCCGCACTGGGCGGCGGAAGCGGGGTTGGCGGTGAGGGAAACGGCGGCAAGCGAAGCGGCGAGAACGGCGGCGAGGCGGAGTTTCATTGCGACCCCTTTTGATGAATCGGCCGTGGTTATAGCACGACTATGGCGGCGCGATGATAACAGCGGCGTGGGTGGGCGGAGCCGTCCTTGCGCGGCGGCGGTCATTTCCCTCTCCCCTTGCGGGAGAGGGTGGTTTCGAACGGAGTGAGAAACCGGGTGAGGGGTCTCTGCTTCTCGATAGGCTGCGTCCCCTCACCCGGCTCAAATTCGCTTCGCTCATTTCGCCACCCTCTCCCGCAAGGGGAGAGGGTTAAAAAGCTGCACCGCTTTATCGAACCGATGGGATGCGGTTGGCGCGGTCCGGATTCGATTGTCAAACAGCCCCTCAAAATCATCAGCAACGAATGTAGATACGGCTTCGCGATCTCGCGGCGCGATGCGCCCGAGTTTTGCGAGGAACGCCTCACCCTCTTGAGAAGAGGGCGCGCGGAAACCCGGACGCACCATGCGTCCGCAGGCTCATGCGCCTAAAAAACAAGCGCACGAGTTAGTCACCACGGCCGCACCGGACATCGTCCGGCGTTCCGCGCGCAGTGGGCTTCCGGCTTGCTTCGTGCTCTCCCCGGCGAACGCCCGAAGGCTGTCACCGTCGTCTCCGCGGTACTTCGGGCCTGCGGTTGCAGGCACGCGAAGAGCAGTCCGGATTTCGCGGGACCACACGACTTGGGCCGGCG
>JBQCHY010000056.1:0-247548 GCA_051954235.1 Xanthobacteraceae bacterium | reverse complement strand
CGGCATCAGGGGAGGGACCGAGGCCATGCTGGACTTCGTTCAGCAGTTGGTGAGTGGTGTCGCGCTGGGCTGTGTCTATGGCCTGATCGCGCTGGGGTTTGTCCTTGTTTACAAGGCAACCGAGGTCGTCAATTTCGCCCAGGGCGATTTGATGATGCTTGGCGGTTTTTTTGCCTTCACCTTTATCGCAGTTCTCGGCCTCAACTACTGGATCGGGTTTCTCCTCGCGGTGATCGCAATGGCGCTGTTCGGTATGCTGGCCGAACGCCTTGTCGTCCGCCCCATCCTCGGCTACCCGCAGTTCTCCATCATCATGGTCACGATCGGCCTGGGCTTCTTCCTGCGCTCGGTCGCCGGCATGATCTGGGGCACCGACGATCTCAAGATCGAAACCCCGTTCAGCCACGGTGTCGTCCGGCTCGGCGATCTGGTGCTGGCCTATGACAAGCTCTCGGTGATCGCCGCGACCGTCGTCTTGTGCGGTGCGCTCTATCTGTTTTTCAACAAGACAACGCTCGGCACCGCCATGCGCGCGAGTTCGGAAAATATGCTCGCGGCGTACTACATGGGCATTCCCGTTAAGCGTGTCGTCTCGATCGTCTGGGCCATCAGCGCGGCGGTTGCGACCTGCGCCGGCGTCCTGCTCGCGCCGATCACCTTCATCCATTCGAATGTCGGCCTCGTGCTGGGCCTCAAGGCCTTTCCCGCAGCCGTGCTCGGCGGATTCGGTTCGATTCCCGGCGCGCTGGTGGGTGGCATCCTGATTGGGGTGATCGAAAGCATGGCGGGGTTCTATCTGCCGGCGGGCTGGAAGGATGTCGCGCCCTATATCGTGCTGCTCGCGGTCCTGTTGCTGAAGCCTGAGGGTCTGTTCGGCCTTCACGCCCGAAAGAAGGTGTGAGGACCGACATGCGCTTCCTGTTCAAGACCGACTACGCAGACGACATCAAGCTGTTTCCCCATCGCGGTTATGTCATTTCATACGGATTGTTGCTGGCCGGCCTTGTCGTCGCTCCGTTCGTGTTGAGCAGCTATCTTGTCAGCCAACTGGTGTTTGTCTGCATCTACGCGACCGTCGGGGTCGGGTTGATGATTCTCACCGGCTTCACCGGACAGGCATCGCTCGGACACGCGGCTTTTCTCGCGATCGGCGCCTATACCACGGCCTACCTGCACAGGCTCGGCGTTCCGTTCCCGGTCTATTTCCTTGCGGCGGGCCTGCTTGCCGGCGTGATCGGAGCCATGGTCGGCTTCCCGGCCTTGCGCTTGCAGGGCATTTACCTCGTCATCGCGACCATCGCGTTCGCACTGATTGTCGAGGAGATCATGGCGCGCTGGGAAAGCGTGACCAACGGCAATGAAGGCCTGCGGGTGCGGCCGATTCAGATGTTTGGCGATACCATCCCGCGCGACAGCCCGACGTTCTATTTTCTTTGTTTAGGACTGTTGGTCCTGGTGATCGTCGGCACGTTGAACCTGATGCGCTCGCCTACCGGCCGCGCCTTCATCGCGACGCGGGACAGCGAGACCGCCGCCAAGAGCATGGGCGTCAATGTCGCGCTCTACAAGGTGAAATCGTTTGCGTTGAGCGCGGCCATCACCGGGCTGGCGGGATGCCTGTTCGCGCACAAGCTGTCGTTCATCAGTCCGGAAATGTTCACCCTGCAACTCTCCATCGAGTTCATCATGGTGATCATTATCGGCGGCGTGCTCAGCCTGCACGGCGCGGTGCTTGGCGCGATTTTCATCGTGATGATCGATCCGTTCCTTACTTTCCTGAAAGACGACATTCCCGGCATCGTCGCCGGACTTGCCGCCACGTTCGGCGCGGGTGCCGAGCGGGCCGGCCATATTCAGGACAGCATCGCGGCGTTCGCCTCTGCCAACGGTCTGAAGGGTGCGATCTACGGCCTGATCATCATGCTGTTCATTCTCTTCGAACCTTACGGGCTGTATGGCCGCTGGCTCAAGATCAAGCTCTTCTTCCAGTTGTTCCCGCTCTATAAGCGCGCGACTTTCAAGCGGCAGAAGATCTATGTGAAATCGGAGCGAAACAGATGAGCTGTCTGCGCGCCGACAATCTGTCCCTGCACTTCGGTGGTCTGAAGGCCGTCGACTCCGTCAGCTTCGCGGTCGAGAAGGGCGAAATCCTGTCGATCATCGGCCCCAACGGCGCCGGCAAAAGCTCGATCTTCAACCTGATCTCGCGGCTCTACAACCCGACCTCCGGCTCGCTCTATTTCGAGGATCGGGACATCACCCGCGAACCGACGCACGACATCGCCAAGCTGGGGATAGCGCGCACGTTCCAGAATATCGAGTTGTTCGAGAACGCCACCGTGCTCAACAACCTTCTGGTCGGACGGCACAGGCACTGCACCACCCAGCTTTGGCAGGAGATTCTCTTCCTTCCGAACGTCCGGCGTGACGAAAAGGCTCACCGCCACCGCGTCGAACAGGTGATAGAATTCCTCGATCTGGAGGCTCACCGCGACAAGCTGATCTCGGGCCTTCCTTACGGTGTGCGCAAGGTGATCGAACTTGCCCGTGCGCTCTGTAGCGAACCGAAGCTCATCCTGCTCGACGAGCCATCCTCCGGACTGAACGTGGAGGAGACGGACGACATGTCGTTCTGGATTCGCGACATGAGAACCGAGCTCGGCATCACCGTGCTGATGGTCGAGCACGACATGAGCCTTGTGAACCGGGTTTCCGACCGGGTGATTGCATTGAACTACGGCAAGGTGCTGGCGATGGGGCCGCCTGCGGAGGTTCAGGCCCACCCCGATGTCGTTGCAGCTTATCTCGGTGCCTGAGGACGATGTCATGAGCACGCCGGACACCATCCTCAAGCTCAGCAATATCGAAAGTTATTACGGGCCGATCATGGCCATTCGCGGCATCAGCCTCGAGGTGCCGCGCGGCCGGATCGTCACGCTGCTCGGCGCCAACGGTGCAGGCAAGACCACGGTGCTGAAGACCATCTCCGGTATTCTCGATCCGCAGAAGGGGAGCATTGAGTTCGAGGGCAAACCGATCCAGCGCATGGAAGCCGATCGCATCGTCCGTCTCGGCGTCAGCCATGTGCCGGAGGGACGGGAGGTGTTTCCGTTCCTCAGCGTGCGCGAGAACCTGATGATGGGCGCTTATCCGCGCCGCGATCGCGACGGCGTCGCAGCCGATCTTGAGCTTGTCTACGGTTACTTCCCGCGATTGCGCGAACGGCTCGATCAGCCGGCCGGACAGCTTTCGGGCGGCGAGCAGCAGATGCTGGCGATCGGCCGGGCGCTAATGAACCGCCCGACGCTGCTGCTGCTCGATGAGCCCTCGCTCGGCCTGTCGCCGCTCCTGGTGAAGGAAATTTTCACCATCATCCGCCGCGTCAACGAGGAGCAGGGCATGTCGATCCTGCTGGTGGAGCAGAATGCCAAAGTGGCGCTGGAGACGGCGCACTATGGCTATGTGCTCGAAGTCGGCCGCGTGGTGATGAACGATACATGTGAGCGGTTGATGGAATCCGAGGACATTCAGGAATTCTATCTCGGCGCCAAGGAACAGGGCGCACGGGGAGAACGACGCTGGAAGAAAAAGAAAACGTGGAGATGAGACGCATTTGATCGACCGCGTGCATGAGCACACGCAGGCGTCATACGAAGCGAGGATGCGATGACGAGGCCGGCTGTCATAACCGTGGCGGACACGATTGCGCGGAGCTTTCTGCTCTCGGTCGAGGCGCGTGGCGACCGCCCGGCGATCCGCGAAAAGCATCTCGGTGTCTGGAAATCCACGAGCTGGCGCGAGTGGCAGCAGATTGCCAAGGACATCGCCTACGCACTGCATGCCATCGGCTTCAAGGCCGGCGATGTCGCTTCGATCATGTCCAATGCGACGCCCGAATGGGTGTTCGCCGACATGGGCGTGTTGTGCGCCGGAGGCGTGTCGTCGGGGATTTACCCGACCGACTCGGCCAAGCAGGTCGAATATCTGGTCAACGATTCACGTACCCGCGTGATTTTCGTCGAGGACGAGGAGCAGCTCGACAAGGTTCTGCTTTGCCGGGCCCATTGCCCGACGCTGGAACGCATCATCGTGTTCGATATGGAAGGCCTCGGCGGCTTCAATGATCCGATGGTGATGTCGCTCGATGAATTCATGGCGTTAGGCCGCAACGCTATCGCGGGAAACGAGGCGCTTTGGGACGAGATGATTGCCAGCCGTGGCGCCGACGATCTCGCGATTCTTGTCTATACCTCCGGCACGACCGGTCCGCCGAAAGGCGCGATGCATTCGAACCGCGGCGTGACCCACCAGATGCGCTATGTGGATCATTTGCTCGTGCCGTCCGAGCACGAGGAGCGGCTGGTGTTCCTGCCGCTGTGCCATGTCGCCGAGCGTGTCGGCGGCTACTATCTTTCGATGGCCTGCGGATCGGTGATGAATTTCGCTGAAAGCCCGGAGACCGTACCGGACAATCTGCGCGAGGTGCAGCCGACAGCCTTCCTCGCGGTGCCGCGCATCTGGGAGAAGTTTTATTCGGGGATCACCATTGCGTTGAAGGATGCGACGCCGTTCCAGCGCTGGATGTATGCCCAAGCGATCGCCATCGGCTATCGCATGACCGATGCGAAGATCGAGGGGCAGGCCCCGCCGATGTCGCTCCAGATCGCCAACAAGGCCGCTTACTGGCTGGTGTTCCGCAATATCCGTCGCATGATGGGACTGGACCGGGTGCGGATCGCTTTTACCGGCGCGGCTCCGATCGCTCCGGAATTGATCCGATGGTTCCTCGCGCTCGGTCTCGATCTGCGCGAGGTGTACGGCCAGACCGAGAACTGCGGCGTTGCGACCTTGATGCCGAACGATCGCATCAAGCTGGGCTCGGTGGGGAAGGCGGCGCCGTGGGGTGAGGTGAAAATATGCCCGCGCGGCGAAATCCTGATCAAGGGCGACTACCTTTTCATGGGTTACCTCAACCAGCCCGAGAAGACTGCGGAGACGCTCGATGCCGACGGCTGGCTGCACACCGGCGATGTCGGCTCGATCGACAATGAGGGCTTCGTCAAGATCACCGACCGGATGAAAGACATCATCATCACCTCGGGGGGCAAGAACATCACGCCGTCGGAGATCGAGAACCAGCTCAAGTTCTCGCCCTACATTTCGGATGCGGTGGTGATCGGCGACAAGCGGCCGTACCTGACCTGTCTGATCATGATCGACCACGAGAATGTCGAGAAGTACGCCCAGGACAACGACATTCCTTTCACCAACTACGCAAGCCTGTGCCGCGCGCAGGAGGTGCAGGACTTGATCCGGCGCGAGGTCGAGACCGTCAACCAGAATTTTGCACGCGTCGAGACCATCAAGCGCTTTCACTTGATCGATCGCCAACTGACCCCGGAAGACGAGGAACTGACGCCGACGATGAAGTTGAAGCGCGGCTTCGTCAACAAGCAGTACGCCGCGGAGATCGAAACGATGTATCGCGCGGCGGCGGTCGCATGAGCCGAGAAATTCGAGCGGCCTGACGTGGCCGCTTGCCAGCGAAGGGATGGAGGCCCCCACCTTCGCTCAATATGGGCCACGGAGAGGAGACTGACATGACGACATCGTTCAAGGCGATCGGCCTTGCGGTAAGCGCCATTGCGCTGACCCATCTGCCGGCCTACGCGCAGACCAAGGTTACTAATGAGGGCATCTCGGCGACGGAGATCGTCGTCGGCTCGCATCAGGATTTGTCCGGCCCGATCAAGGGGTGGGGCGTTCCAGTGTCCAACGGCATGAAGATGGCGACCGAGGAAATCAACGCCGCGGGCGGCATCAACGGACGCAAGATCAAATTGATCATCGAGGACAGCGGATACGATCCGAAGCGTGCCGTGCTTGCCTCGCAGAAGCTGATTGAGAAGGATAAGGTCTTCGCGATGGTCGGTCCGATGGGCTCGCCGACGGTTCTCGCCGCGCAGGACATTCTGTTTGATGCTGGCGTGTTGCAACTTTTCCCGCTGACTGCGGCCGAATTCACCTTCAAGTTCGATCCGGCAAAGCCGCAGGAGCGACTGAAGTTCAACAACATCCTGCCTTATGTCGAGAGCACGCGGGCAGCCGTTAAGTATATGATGGAGGCGAAAAAGTATGCCAAGCCCTGCATCATGCATCAGGACGACGAGTACGGTAAGAGCGTGCTCGACGGTTTCAAGCAGGAACTCGCCGCGCTGAAAGTGACGCCGGCATCGATCACGAGCTACAAGCGCGGCGCTTCGGATTTCAGCGCCCAGATCGCGAAGATGAAGTCGGATGGATGTGATCTTGTCGTTCTCGGCACTGTCATTCGCGAAACCATCGGCGCGATGGGTGAAGCCAAGAAGCTTGGTTGGACAGTTGATTTCCTCGGCGCTACACCGACCAACGTGCTAGAGGTGCCGGCACTCGGCAAGGAAGCCGTCGAAGGGCTGTACGCGGCCGCGGGATTTGAAATTCCTTACGAAGATACGGCCAAAGGCAAGGTGAAGGACTGGCTCGCGACCTACAAGAAGGAGTTTGGCAGTTCGGCCAACACCCAGGCCATCATCGGCTACAACGCCATGATGACCTTCGCGCACTATGCAAAAAAGGCGGGCAAGGATCTTACCGGCGCTAAGATGCTGGATGCGCTCGAGTCCGGTGACGTATTCCAGGATATCTTTAGCTCACCGCCGACCAAGTTCTCCAAGACGGACCACCTGGCAAGCACCGTAACGCAGGTCCAGCAGGTCAAGAACGGACGCTGGGTCCTCGTGAAAGACAATTTGACCTTCTAACATTCCCGCGCATTGGTTGTTGTGAGCGAGAAGATTGACTGTGCGTGAGGCGTTGCTTCACGCACAGTATCATTCGGCGGCGCGCGCGCTAAATTCCGGAGGCGGTCAGATACTGGGTCGATCTTCGATCGGCGCCGTAACGCCGAGGAAATCACGAAAGGGCATGTGACGTCTCCGATAACTGCGCAAGCCAACACTGCAGAACGTGCGAAGCCGATCTCTGCGGCGGAGACGACATATCTCTTCACTTGCTTGGTTGCGACAGTAAGGGCGGCGGCCGCGTCACTATTGGCCGCGGTCGGTAGAAACCGACGCGGTCTTAAACTGAAATTGACTCAATCGGCTCCTTAAAGGGAAAGCCACTCGTTCTTAGGACATGCGTGCTGTCGATACGGCGACCGGCAGGTCCGCCATCAGTAAGGCAACGGGCAACCTGTTGGTCCGTACCGCGCCGGAGGATGTATCGACGGCATAAGCGGAGGTATCAAGCATGGCATTGAATGCGTCGCGCGGCCAATGTTGTCCGCGCTTGGTGAGGCCTGCAAAGTGGCGACCGACCGCAATGATCACGGCGCTGTTTTCGTATTCGCGCGCATAGGCGATGACATGATCGCGATCCGGTCCTTCGACGGTGAGGGGCTGATACGTGCCTTTACTGAAAACACCGGGAAAGGCGCGACGCATATCGAGTAGTGTCTTGGTCCACGCCAACTTGAGCCGGCCATCCCTCCAAGTCTTAATCAGCCGGGACCTGTCGTTCGGCTCTGTTGCATCAAGAACTGCGTCACGCGTGTTGAAATCGACCGGACGGCGGTTGTCTGGATCGACGAGCGAGAAATCCCAGAATTCGGTACCTTGATAGAAGTCAGGCACGCCCGGCATGGTCGCTTTCAGTGTGATTTGACCGAGCGAATTCAACGCACCGAGCAGCGACAGCCGGCCTGCGAACGCTGTCATTGAATCGAGAAACTCCCGATTTGCATTGTCGAGAACGCGATCGAGGAATGTGGTCAGCCCGCCCTCGTAGGTCGCGTTCGGGTTCAGCCAGCTTGTCTCGAGCTTGCCTTCGCGCGCCGCCTTGATGGCATAGGCCTTGAAGCGCTCGGAAAAGGATGAGTCCGGCCCCAGTGGCCACGAACCAATGAGGCTTTGATAGAGCAGGTACTCGAAGGCAGGTGAGGGGCTGCGGCGGCCACGGTCGCTTTGAACATGCCGCTTGTTGACGTTTCTCCACCGTCGAACGTGGGTTCCCCATTCGTCGGCGAGTTCGGGAAGCGCGGCGAGGCGGGCCCGCGCATCCTCGCCGCGTTTCGTGTCGTGGGTTGCGGTAGAGGTGAGGCCATGCGGAAACGTTTTCCGCCACTTCGAGAGCGCAGCGTGAAAGGATTTGACGGAAAGCCCATTGTTGGCGGGGTCGCCCCCCACTTCGTTGAAGGCGAGCAGGCGGGGATAGCGATAGAAGGCAGTATCTTCCAGCGATTTCGCCATTAGCGGCCCTGTGAATTGTTGAACCTTGAACGCGAAACGCCGGATGCGCGATCGGCCCGTCGCGGCGCCCTTCATGTCGGCGAGATCCATCGTCAGGACGCTACGCAGAAAGTCGAAAATGCTTTGTTCCGCGCCATGCCAATGCACCTGGGCGCGTGCGATGGTTTGGTCGATCAGAGCGCGATCGGTGCCTGATGGCTCATCGGCAGCGATATAGGTGCGATAGACCGGAAAGTGCAGGACATAGAGTTCGAGAGCCTGATGCAGACTGTCAGCGGAAAAATCGCGTGTTGCGTAGTGCCCGTTGGCGATGCGAACCAGCAGCCTCGTCAGCACGGTAAATTCGCTGCTCAGCAGTGTTTGCAGAACGCACCGCTTCGATGCCAGAAGGATGGATGGAAAGTCGGATGTGATATCGGTAGCGTCGCGCAAAGCGCTGTCGAGGCTGCTGAGCCCGCTTTCGTCCACGAGAACACGGCTGATCGTATTCAGCCATTCATAACCCGTGGTGCCGTAGACGCCGGCGAAGTGTGGCAGGTCTTCGCTCTCTTCAAGAATTTTCTCGACCACCAGGTAAAACGAACGGCGTTCATCTCCGCGAGCATTCCGGATCAAGCGTCGCAGGCGTTGGCAATATTGCGCGGGATCGCGGAGGCCGTCGATGTGATCGAGTCGAAGGCCCTGGATATTGTCGTCGGAGATCAATCGGCTGATAAGCCGATGGGTTCTTTCGAAGGTCGCGGCATCTTCCACGCGAAGACCGGCAAGATCGTTGACGTCGAAGAATCTGCGGTAGTTGATATCGCTGGCGGCGAGTCGCCAGTGAGCAAGCTTGTAGTGTTGACGCTCGAGTAAGTGATGGAGCACTGATGTCTGAGAGGATCGATCAGGTCCGGCGCGATAAGCTTCAAGGCCTCGGTCGATGATGTCCTGTGCTCCGGCGAGCTGCGACAGTTCGCTCTTGAGGTTGGGCGCTTGCGACCGGTTCGGGCACCGCAGCCCCCTGTATCGTGCCGCGATATTCGTCAGTTGCTGCCCGACAGTCGTATCGACGGCTTCGGCCTCGGTCACGATCAAGCTTATAATTTCGCCATAGCGCTCCGGTGCGATCGGCAACCGGTGTTCGAGATACCAGGCTGAGAAACACCCTGTTGCGCCGTCGAAACGAAGTTGGATATTGCCCTGTTCCAACGCTTGTCCATAGGACGTGCCGAGGATCGGCAACAACAGCCCGCCTCGCGCGCGGAAAGGCAACAGATCCCAATCGATATCGAAGGAGGCTGCAAAGGGCGACGATCGGCCCCATTCGAGAACATCGAGCCACCAGGGGTTGTCAGCGTAATGCACGCCCATGTGATTGGGAACGAAATCGAGGATCAGTCCCAGATCTTCTCGCTTCAGGGCGGCACTGAATCGTTCGAAACCTTGTTCGCCACCAAGTTCAGGATTGATCACGTTGTGATCGACGACATCGTAGCCGTGAGTGCTGCCACGCCGCGACTTGAGAAATGGTGACGCATAAACATGGCTGATGCCGAGCTTGCCGAGGTAGGGGACGGTCGCCGCCGCTGCATCGAAGCCGAACCCGGCGGTCAATTGCAGACGATAGGTCGCGCGCGGGATCGCCGGCGGCATTCAACGGCCTCCTGTCGTCCAGATGACGGACCACGGTGCCATCGCGTCTCGGTTTGGATCGCCCCATATCACCTTGCTCGAGGAGATCGGCTCCGCGGGAGCGAAGATCGCAGTCCCGGAAATATTGGCGCGCAGCGTGAGCGATTCATTCTCACCGAGCTTCCAGTGCGCCGATAATAAACCTCCTGCGGATATGTCGGCATCGCCGAACTGGGCCGTAGCCAGGTGCGGCACGATGCGTTCCTTGCGAACGGTCAGAAGCCGCCGCACCAGCGACAGCCGCTGTTGAGCAGCGAGCGAGGCGAGTTCGCGCCAATCGAGGCGGGCACTGCGGAATGTCGCTTCATCGAGCGGGTCGGGAATTTCGTTGCCATGGGCTGCGTAGGCCGCTTCGAATTCGCGGCGGCGTCCTTGGCGCACCGCCTCGGCAAGGTCCTCCGCAAAATCGCAAAAGAACGGGAAGGGGGCACGCGAGCCCCATTCCTCGCCCAAGAACAGCATCGGCGGCATCGGTGCGAGCAGCGTGATTGCCAACGCGGCTTCCATTGCGGCAGGCTCGGCTATTGTCTCGAGTCTGTCGCCGAATGCGCGATTGCCGATCTGGTCGTGGTTTTGCAGAAAAGTGACGAAGGACATCGGCGGCAGGTCTTGACTGGGTTCGCCGCGTTGCGCCCCACCGCGATGCTTCGATGCTTCTCCCTGATAGATGAATCCGGCACCGAGGGCGCGCGCGATATCGCGATGGGGATCGGGATAATCCTGATAATAGCCGGCATTCTCACTCGTCAGCAGGGCGTGCCAGGCGTGATGATAGTCATCGTTCCACTGCGCGCGATAACGTCCATTCGGCGGGTCGGTCAATGGATCGAGCATCGTGGCGCGATTGTCGTCGTTCTCGAGAATGAGATGAATCGTCCGTTGGCTGGCTTCGGCGAAACGGCCGACCTGTCGACTCAATTCAGCAAGGAACGGCGGATCGCCTGGTTCGACAATGGCATGGACTGCATCGAGACGAAGCCCATCGAATTTGTAGTTGTCCAACCATGCGAGCGCATTTTGAATCGCGAACTGCCGCACTTGCGGGATGCGATAATCGATGGCGTTACTCCAAGGTGTCGCAGCAGGCGAAAAGAAGGCCGGCGCATAGCGGCCCAGGAAATTGCCCTCCGGCCCGAAATGATTGTAGACGACGTCGAGAAAAACCATCAGGCCGCGCAGATGGGCTTCGTCGATCAAAGTCTTCAAGTCATCGGGCCGTCCGTAGATGTTCGCCGGTGCATACCATAACACGCCGTCGTAGCCCCAGTTGCGTCGGCCGGGGAAATCTGCCAGCGGCATCAGTTCCAGCGCGGTTATTCCTGTCGCCACCAGATGATCGAGCTTTTCGATCATCGCACGATAGGTTCCTGCGGTCATGAATGTGCCGACATGAGCCTCAAGAACGATCGTCTCTTCCCACGGTCGCCCGCGCCATTCAATTGCGCGCCAACGATAGCTGCGGTGGTCGATCACCTCGCTGGGAGCGAAAACACCGTCTGGCTGATAGTGAGACGCGGGATCTGGAACCTCCATTTCGTCGTCGATCCGAAACTTGTAGCGCGAACCGGGAGTCGCGGTGGCAATTGTGGTGGCGAACCACCCGTCATCGAGTCGTTGCATATCGTGTGGGACATCGAGTATCGCTTTGACGCGCTTTGCAGTGGGCGCCCACAAACGGAAAGTTACGCCATCATCTCCGATCGTGGCACCGAATTTTGGGTGAGCCATGCAGTTCTCGTTGACTGGAAATGCAACCGGGTCCTGAACAAATCGTGCCTGGCAAGGCAATGTTTCGACGGATTGATAGTTCCTTCGTCAGAAGCGTGTGTCGACAGGTAATTCAGTGCGTGATGAATGCGACAGGAACGTCCGCTTGGTTCGATGCGCCGATGCTCTATGCGCTCGCGTTTATCGGCTTGTTTACGATCGGCGGATTGAGGAGCGTCTCAGAAGCAAACGTTATGCTTTCGCACGATCATCTACTGCGTAGGTTGCATGTGAACCTGAGGCAGATGGTTCTGCCGCGAATGATCCAAGGAATGATTCAAGGCGCTGCGGGCCGCCTCCATCAGAGTTTCGCTCTGGGTAGGATGTGCGTGAATGATTGCAGCTATGTCTTCGAGGCGCGCGCCCATCTCGATGGCCGTGCTGAAAGTCGCGGATAATTCGGCGATGCTGGCGCCAACGCCCTGAATGCCGAGGATGAGATGATTGTCCGCGCGTGCGACAACGCGGATGAAGCCTGCGTCTTGTTCCAACGTCAGCGCCCGGCCATTGGCTTGGAAGGGAGACATCCCGATCCGGATATCGATGCCGGTTGCTCTTGCGGTGTCTGGTGAGAGTCCGGCGACGACGATTTCGGGATCAGTGAAACAGATCGCGGGAATGCACATGCTGTCCCAGCTTCGCTTTTCGCCGGCGATGATCCTCGCCACCATTTCGCCCTGGGCCGAGGCCCGGTGAGCCAGCATCGGCTCGCCGGTGACATCGCCAATGGCGTAGATGTCCCGCATCGACGTACGGCAGCGTTCGTCGATGCGCAGAAACGGGCCCTCCATGTCGAGGTCGATGGCCTCGAGGCCCCAATCCGCCGTAAGCGGTGCGCGGCCGACGGCGACGAGAATATTGTCAGCAGAGAGCTCCTTGCGTTGCCCGTCGGAGGTTTCGACAGTCAGACCATCGCCGGCAGGCGTCAGCCCGGTTGCTTTTGCGTCTGTTAGGATGTCGACGCCGAGTTGACGCAGTCGCATTTCGACTGGCCGTGTCAGTGCGGCGTCGTATTGCGGCAGAATGCGCGGGAGCGCTTCGACGATGGTGACATGAGCGCCCATCTTGGCGAAGGCGGTGCCCAGCTCGAGCCCGATGTAGCCGGCGCCGACCACCACCATCCGGCGCGGGATCTGCCGCAGCGCCAGCGCTTCGGTTGAAGATATCACCCGCCCGCTGAACGGCAGCGCGGCGAGTTCGACCGGTTGGGAGCCGGTTGCGATCACCACCTGCTCGGCGTGGATCACCTGAAGGCCGGTTTCGGTTTCGACCTCCACGGTCTTGCCGTCGCGAAACCGCGCCCAGCCTTCGACCACCTTCACGGCGGCATGCTTCAGCAATCCGGCGACGCCACCGTTGAGGCGGCCGACAATCTCGTCCTTCCACACCATGGTTGTGGCAAGGTCGATCCGAGCTTCGTTCGTGCGGATGCCGAGCGGATTATCGCCCGCGGCGAACCGCGCGGCCTTCTGATATTCGTCTGCGGCATGGATCAGCGCTTTCGACGGAATGCAGCCGATATTGAGGCAGGTGCCGCCCGGTTTCCCGGCCTCCACGATCACCGTGTCGATGCCGCGCTGGCCGGCGCGTGTCGCGCAGACATAGCCGCCCGGACCCGCACCGATCACCAGGAGCTTGCAGGACATCGCTTTCATGGCTCATGGCCTTCCATGAAAATCAGCGCCGGTGTTTCGAGCAGTGTCTTGATGCGCTGGACGAACTTAGCCGCATCCCAGCCGTCAACGACGCGATGGTCGAAGCTCGACGACAAGTTCATCATCTTGCGCGGGAGGAACGCCGAGCCGTTCCAGACCGGGCGCACCATGATCTTGTTGACGCCGACGATCGCGACCTCCGGATGATTGATGATCGGCGTCGAAACTACGCCGCCCATCGCGCCGAGCGAGGTGATGGTGATGGTCGAGCCGCTCAACGTCTCGCGGGGGGCGGTGCCGGTCCGGGCGGCCTCGGCGACGCGAGCGGCTTCCGCCGCGCAGGCCCAGAGGCCCAGTGCCTCGGCGTGCCGCACCACCGGCACCATCAGGCCGCTCGCGG
Source organism: Xanthobacteraceae bacterium (assembly GCA_051954235.1). GTDB lineage: Bacteria > Pseudomonadota > Alphaproteobacteria > Rhizobiales > Xanthobacteraceae > 62-47. The sequence goes on along the minus strand of JBQCHY010000056.1, from coordinate 233,764 downwards.
TCTGGGCGGCGATACCGATATGTACGCCGGCATGTTGGTGCAGGATGCCGGCGGCATCGTCATAGAGCGCATTGAGTTGCGGCTGCTCAGCGACCGCGCGCACGATCGCGCGCATCAGGAACGGCAACAGCGTCAGCCGAGGCTGCTCCGCATGCTTGTCGCTGTTGAGGACGGCGCGCAGCTCCTCGAGCGCGGTGACGTCGATTTCCTCGACGTAAGTGATGTGAGGAATATGCGCGTGAGCCACCGCCATTTTCTCGGCGATGCGGCGGCGCAGGCCGACCAGTTTGACGTCGTGGATCGCGGTTTGAGCCCGGAGGCCACGCGATGGAGCCACGCTCGGCCCACGCGCGACGAAGGCATCGAGATCGTCGTGGGTGATGCGGCCCGCCGGTCCAGTACCCGCGACCTGACGTAGATCGATGCCGGCGTCGCGAGCCCGCTGCCGCACCGCGGGCGAAGCGATCGGCTTCTCACCCTCGTGGCGCGGTGTACCCCAAACCACGCCTGATGCCGGGTGCTGTCGTGGCCTCGTCGCATGCGTCACCTCGGGGGCGGGAGCCGCACGGCTTCGCGCAGCCGCCGGTCGTTCCGGCTGGTCGGCTTCCGGTGCATGCGGGGCTGGCGGCGGCGCGGGCGCGTCGGCCGTGGTCGATGTCGGGATCGTCGCATCGTCGCCGGCCACCTTGAGACGCACGAGTTCAGAGCCGATGGCTACAACATCGCCGATCTTGGCGCCGAGCCAGATCACTTCACCTTCGACCGGCGAGGGAATCTCCACGGTTGCCTTATCCGTCATGACTGCCGCAAGCAGCGTGTCTTCGCGAACGATATCGCCCGGCTTGACGTGCCACTCGACCAGTTCGGCTTCGGCGACGCCTTCGCCGATGTCGGGCAGCTTGATCGCGCGTTCGCCCATGTCACTGCTCCATCGTTTCGAGCAGCGCCCGGCCGAGCCGGGCGGGGCCGGGGAAGTAATCCCATTCCTGTGCGTGAGGATAGGGCGTGTCCCATCCCGTCACGCGTTTGATTGGCGCTTCGAGGTGATAGAAGCAGGTTTCCTGAACCAGCGCGGACAACTCCGCGCCGAATCCGGACGTCAGCGTTGCCTCGTGGACAATCACGCAGCGGCCGGTCTTGCGCACCGATGTCGCGATGGTTTCCAGATCAAGCGGCACGAGGGTTCTCAGATCGATGATCTCGGCATCGACGCCGGTTTCGGTTGCGGCCGCCATCGCGACATGAACCATCGTGCCATAAGCGAGGACGGTGAGGTCCGTGCCTTCCCGCCGGATCGCGGCCTTGCCAAGTGGGATGGTGTAATGACCGTCGGGGACTTCAGCGAGTTCGTGTTTCGACCACGGCGTCACCGGCCGATCGTAGTGGCCATCGAACGGTCCGTTATAAAGCCGCTTCGGCTCCAGAAAGATCACCGGATCGGGGTCTTCGATGGCGGCGATCAAAAGCCCCTTTGCATCGCGCGGTGACGACGGCACAACGGTCTTGAGGCCGGAGACGTGCGTGAACAGAGCCTCCGGACTTTGGCTGTGGGTTTGTCCGCCAGAGATGCCGCCGCCGGTCGGCATGCGCACTACAAGCGGACAAGTGAAATCGCCGTTCGAGCGGTAGCGCAGGCGAGCGGCCTCCGACACGATCTGGTCATAGCCCGGATACATGTAGTCGGCGAACTGAATCTCGACGCAGGGCCGCAGTCCATAAGCGGCCATGCCGATCGCGGTCCCGACAATTCCGGATTCATTGATCGGAGCGTCGAAGCAGCGGCTTTGGCCGTACTTCGCCTGCAAGCCCTGGGTGGCCCGGAATACGCCGCCGAAATATCCGACATCCTCGCCGAAGACGACGACGTTGGCATCGCGTGCCATCATCACGTCCATCGCGTCGCGGATCGCCTCGATCATGGTCTTGCGAGGCATGGTCAGATCCCCACCTCATGACGCTGGCGGCGCAAGTGCGGCGGCGTCTGCGCATAAACGCCCTCGAACATATCGCGCACCGAAGGCTGACCGCCGGCATGCAGCGTGCCATGCTGCTCGGCCTCTTTCTGCGCGGCAATCACGGTGTCGAGAATTTCCGCCTCGGCCTGCTTGTGGCGCTCCTCCGACCACACGCCGCGCACGATCAGGTGGTTTTTCAGGCGAATAACGGGATCGCCGAGCGGCCAGGCATCCGACTCGGTCTTCGGGCGGTAGGCAGAGGGATCGTCGGAGGTGGAGTGAGCACCGACCCGGTAGGTAACGTGTTCGATCAGCGTCGGGCCGAGATTGCGCCGTGCGCGTTCGATGGCCCATCGCGCAACGGCATACACTGCGAGGTAATCGTTGCCGTCGACCCGCAGCGCCGGAATTCCGAAACCGAGGCCGCGCGCGGCGAAGGTGCCGGAACCGCCGCGCGCGATCCCTTGAAAGGTCGAAATAGCCCACTGATTGTTGACGATGTTCAAAACCACCGGCGCCTTGTAGGTCGAGGCGAACACCAGCGCCGCGTGGAAATCGGATTCGGCGGTCGATCCGTCACCGATCCAGCCGACGGCAATGCGGGTATCGTTCTTGATTGCTGACGCCATCGCCCAGCCGACCGCCTGGATATACTGCGTCGCCAGATTGCCCGACACGGAGAAGAAGCCGTTCTTCCGCGATGAATAGAGCACCGGCATCTGCCGGCCCTTCAGGGGATCGCGCTCGTTCGAATAAATCTGATTCATCATGTCGACGAGCGGATAGCCGTCCGCGATCAGCAGACCGGCCTGCCGATAGGTCGGAAAATTCATGTCGCCGGGAGCCAGCGCTTTGCGAAAGGCGCAGCTCACGGCTTCCTCGCCCATGTGTTGCATATAAAAAGATGTCTTGCCCTGCCGTTGCGCCATCAGCATGCGGGCATCGAACGCTCGCAAGGTCATCATGTGACGCAGGCCGTCGAGCAGTTCGCTGTCGCTCAGAAGGCCGGCCCACGGACCGACCGCTTCACCGTCGCGGTTGAGAACGCGAATGATCGAGTAAGCGAGGTCGCGGATCGATTCCGGATCGGCGTCAACCGGCGGGCGCGCGACCGATCCGGCCTTTGGAATGCGGACGCTGGAAAAATCCGGCGTGCCCCCGGGGCGAACCGCCGGTTCGGGGACGCGCAAGGTCAGCGGAGCATGGTCGCTCATTTCGTGCCGTCCTGTCGCGTTGCCTTCAACACGCATTGATCCGTCGCGGAAAGTCGATCCGCAAGGCGAAGGAAGGTGCGTCTTCTAAGATGGCAACCATTCGGCCATTTGCAAGTAGATAGCGCTTGGCACGTGTTAGGAGCTTCGATAGTGCCGCTCCCATGAGAAACCCTACCTTCCGAGCGATGCCGTTTCTTCCAAAACATGGGAGGGCTTAGGAATGTCAAAGGCGGGAGCCGCGGTTCAGTCGAGATACGGCATGACATCGTCAACAGGCGATGTCATGGAACGGCGAAACGTCTTATGCAATGCTAAAATTTTCCGGACGGCTTTGCGGCGCATCTACAGTTTGCTCAGCGGTGCGAGGATTGCGTATCAAGCCACGATACGAACAGGACGAGATCGAACCGGCCAAGATCAGAACAAGCGATAATTCTTCAATTCAAACTCCTGTGGTTCAGAGCAGAAAGAAATCCCGCCTCGATAATTTTGTTCCCGGGATGAACTGGCATTGGCGCCTTTGTGCCGCGCGCCGCCATCTGCCGTAGCAAACTCGTATTGAATTCCGAGCGAGTGCTGCTGGCAGACGGATTGTTGGCCCGTGGAGGAAACAGCCCGATCAGGCTGAAGAGAAGAACCGATGTTAAAACTGATATGATAACGACAGGCATATCTGCAGCTCCGCGAGTAGCGGTCTGCCTGCTAATAAGTTTCGACGTTTAAAGTTCCGAACGTCTGGTCGTCGAGGAGCGATAATCATCGCTCCCTAATGCGGCCCTTCGAGGAACATTCAATTTCCTCCCGAGTTGCTGATCTGGCATTTGGCCAGATTGTTCACGAGGAGAGCACAATGAAGCTTGTTTACTTGGCCGCGATTACTGCGTTGACGATGGCATCGCCTGCATTCTGTCAAACAACCACAGTAACGACGACCGGCGCCGCGAATTCTGCGACGGTGACGGTTGCGCCCGAGCAGCGCACAAGGATCAGGACGTACATCACTGAGCACAAGGTTCGTCCGGTGGTGGTGAAGGAGAAGGTTGCTGTCGGCACTGTTCTGCCTGCGGACGTCGAACTTCATGCGGTTCCTGAGGATTGGGGTCCTTCGCTGCACACGTACCGCTACGTCTATTCGGGCGACGACGTCGTTCTCGTCGATCCTGGAAGCCGACGCGTCGTTCAAGTTATCGATTAGCTCCGATTCAGAGTTAGCAAGCGAGCCGCTTAGTTCGGCTCGCCGCGCTTCCATTGCAGATCATTGCTTCTGATCGGTGCGGATCGGCGCTGGTGTACGCCACCATTGATTTAAATCAGAGACTTTCCGTCCACGGTATTGCGCTTGCCTGAGTGTCTGCGTTACCGAACCGCGATCGAACATGGGCCATTTGCGCGTGCGGTTATGTCGAACTGATCCAGGCCTCTATACGAGCGGCGGACTCGGCTTGGCCAGCTTTTTGCAATAGTGCGCTGTTGTGGTCAGCACGCAGGATTGCCAGGAAGGACTTGACGCCTTCAGCGCGCAATCTCTGCACTGACTTGCGATCAGGCGAGGGCCATGAACGTGTCCATGAAATTATCGTAACCGGCCTTGTCGGCATCGCGTGCAGATTGGTTCAGGGAGACGATCGTGAATTGGGTATGACCACCATATCCGAAGCCTGTTGCCCGGGACACGCAGCCATCCACCACATCGCTCTTGAAGCCGGCGAGGATGCCGCCTCGCTGAAGTTTGAAAAGATAGAATCCGGTCAGTGCGTCGAACACGCCATTTGTTTTGACAAGCCCAAATCCAAGTTTGAAGACCTTGGTCTTGGGGAGGAAAATATTCAGGAGACGTTGGACTGCTTCGATATCGTTCGGCCGATTGACGCAATCGTCTTCAGTGCCGACCTTGGCAGATACATTCATAATCCACGTCAATCCAGCCGGGTTGGGGCTGAGAGTCATCTTGAATGCCATGTTGCAATCTCCCTTGTCTCGCAAAATTCTTTGCCACCAGAATATCGAAGCGTAACGTCATTAGACGGTAGGATTGCCGGTAGCCTCGCTCTCGTTGCAAGTCGGATGCGATGATCGATCGCATTGGAAAATTGCGCGAAGCATGGCGTATGTATCGAGGCGCGCCTGTTCGCGGCGCGGTGTTGCGAGCAAAGGCTTTTTGTTCGCGTGCAAAGGCGACGTTTCGTCGCTTATCGGATATCGTAGCTCTTGAAATCATATGACCACTCGCTTGGCAGCAATTTACCTGAGTGAGGATCCGCGATTCTCAATTCATTGACCCATTTCAAAAGACGATTCGCCGAGGCGGCCGTGGTGCCGCTTTCAGCCATGTCCGGAAGGTCGATAAGCTGGACTTTTTGATGGCTGAGGATCGCGACGATTGCAGTCGCTCCGACCGGTCCTGTGGCACGATAGCTGAAGCCCTGTTTGGTGATGGTTTCGTTCGGCACCGTCAGTCGGCCGTTCGCCCGGATCAGATTGATGTTGTCGTCATCCATTCGCTCGAGCAGCTCAGGATTGGGAAATATCTGGGTCATCTTTCCGGTGGAGTCGATGTCCACCAGCAAGACGTATCCGCGCTTTGCCGACGTGATCTGAAATTCGACGTTGGTTCCGAGTTCGACAGGGGAGCCGGGCATCATCTTGATGGCAAGCTTCGCCGGATTTGGCATGGCAACCGCCGGCGTTGCGGCTTGCGCCATCAGCGTCGTCGGCGACGAAACAGCAGGCTTGCTCGCAGCCGAATTGAGCCCGGCCGTGGGATGGCCGGCTTCGGCGGCGACGCACCCGGCCGCAAGAACGAAAACGATGGTTGCGGCCCATCTAAGCGTAGCGGACATCATTTGCAGCGGTGTCCAAGGCTATGGCGCAGTGAAAAACCCGACCGACCCGATCCGGGCATCGGGCGGAAGAGATCGTTGAAGAATTTTGATGACATGTCCCGGCAGACGTCGCCCGTTCAGTTGCGCCAGGACCTGCTCGAGGTCGGGTATGCGCTGTTCCGATGTGATCGCGATCACTTGCTCGGCGCCGAACGGCTCGCCAATCCGCAAGGGTACGCGCAAATTATTCGATCGGACGGGCGATGCGTCCGTTCCGAGTGGATAAAGCATTTGGGTCGCGCCGTTGCCGGAGATGTTGAAGAGAACAACAGCACGTCCCGCAACGTCCGAGAGATTGATCTCAACGGTTTGTGCGTTGTGGTGCTGGCGATCGTCGGGCGACATCCGCATCACCTGCGGCGATTTCGTCGAAAATCGCTTGAATTCGCGGATGGTGGCAGTGCGATCGACGACGGTTGACAGGTCGTTGGCGTCGACATTGTAGGCGATGACGTCGCCCCACGCGATCGCGTCATGCGATGCAGGATCCCATATGACGTCGGGGTTATCGGTGGGCGATACGGTTTTGACTGGCGTGTCGTTGAATTTCAATTTTGAAAAGTAAGCGGAGTTTCCGTCCAGCGAGGCGAGACGAATTGGCATGGCGCTCCGTTCGAAAGCCGGAGGACTGGATTTGACCGCTGTGGCAGCCGCGGGTGCGGTGCTGGACGACGCATTCGCGACTCGCGACTGAGCGGCAGGAGCAGAAGGCGAGGGCGGCAGAGCGTTCGGCCCTCCGACCATGGCCACGCCGCGGGTGAGATCGACGACGCTCGAGTCGAGCGATTGTCCGGGTGAGTTGCGGGTGACGATGACTTGGCGTTGATCCGACAGTTGGTAGACGACTTGCCGGACATTGTCGAACAACTCCTTGACGGTAACTTTTCCGTCGTTGTTAGCGTCCGCATTGCCTTCGAGCGCGCGCGAAACGGCATAGCTCAGTGCGCCGCGAAGTCCGTCTACGCCGGGAATCCGAACTTCGGGCGCCTTGGTGTTCTGATCCACCGCGGCCAAGAAGGCTGTGCGGTCGAGATCGAGTTCCGATTGCGGGCTGTTGGAGTCAGTGACCGGCTTGAGGGTGTCGACCAGCAATGTGTATTGCGGCACTTGCCGGAAGCTCATTTCCTCGGCGCGCGGATCAATGCTGCGCGCCATTCCGCCGCCGTGGCACGTGTCGGCGATGAACACGACCTTTGCGCCACGCAATTCGAATTGCTTGATGAAGTGGTTAAATTCACTGCCGAGGACACGCTGCTGAGAGCCTTCGGCGGTCGGCTCGAAGCCGGGAAGCAGAAAGACGTTCTCCAGGCCGTTTGGCTGGGATCCTTTGACGCGCTCCGGCTCCCGGGTTCCGTGCCCGGCGATCGACAGGAAGATGAGGTCGTTCGGGTTGGTGCGGGCCACCATCGCGCTCAGCTCGCGCAGGAGTTGGGCGCGGCTGGCTTGTTCGTTGATCATGGTGACAACGTCGTGAACACCCATTTCTTTGAGAGTGTGTTCGATGTCGCGTGCGTCGGCGACCGCTCCCTTGAGCGGTCGGACATGCTGGTAGGCGTCAATTCCGATCACGAAGCCGCGAACCTCGCCTCCCTCCGGATCGCGGATTTGCACCGCCGAAGCCGCCGAGGCAGGCGTCATTGTGGGAGGCGCCAGAAAGCTCAGGAATAGGCTGGCCGAAAGTATCAAGAGCAAACGCATCGGTTATCCTCAACACACGGCCCTAAGGCCATCTCGGGCCGCCCCTATTAGTCGGCGCCGGCAGCCGCGTCGTTCAACTATCTCTTTTTCCGCGCGACCGCCTTTTGCGAGCGGCCGGTTGCCACGTCTTTCTGATAGGCATTCTCGGAGACGACGACCTGATCGTCCGCGAAAGCGCGAAATCTCACCGGGACGTATCCGCGCGCGAGGAGGCCGGCGAGCGGGTACACATTTCGGCAGACGCGTCCGTTGCACCCGCCTGTCGATGCCTCCATCACCTCCGCCTTGCGGTCCGGCGTAAATCTGAGGAATAGCATGACGTGGGAACCTGGCTTGTTCAGTGCGTCGCCGGGTTTCAAGTCCCAGGGATTTTCAAGCGATTTGGCAATCGCGGGGATCGCCGCGGTGGTGTAGTGGACGGACAATCCCCAGGCGGCGCTGACGAATGCGGAGCAGTCGACACCGGCCACGTCGGGGCGTGGTGCGTTATGGGTACAGACGTTGCCTGCCTTCGTGCCCTTCGCGAGCTGCGCGCGGAAGTTGGCCAGCGATCCATGGCAGCCCCAGCAATAGGGAACGCCGCGGACTTCCTGGTTGACCTTGCCCTGGAGATACCAGGGGCGCCGTATCCGGCTGAAACCCGAACAGGCCGTGTCGGGGTCCGGGCCATAATTCTCCGGCGTCAGTCTCCACTGGATGCCTTCGAACGCGAACGCGGTTTCGATGGCCTGCTGGCGATTGGATGGCCGCACGGCCGCGACACCGTCGAACTTGCTTGCAGCGGCGGACGGGGTGTTCGAAGGCGAAGTGGATGTGGCCGACGCCAGGTCTCGCAGCGCACGGAAGCCGACGCCGACGACCTCGACCTTGTCGGGCTTGGTCCGCAGGAAGTAGACGTCGCCGTCGCCCGAGATGGCGACAAACCGCCGCGTCAGCGGCGTATTGGCGAGCGGTAAATCGTAAACGCCTTCGAATTTTCCGTTCGAGGCGTAACGCGCGACATAGGTGGACGCCTTCCTGCCCGACGTGGGGATGTTCTCGGCCAGGACGTAGAAGCGGTCATCGTTGTCGACGTCAAGAAATTCGACGGTGCCGAGACGATCGCGCGTGCGCAGGGAGAGTTGCGCGATGGTATCGTTGGTATCCGCGGCGGTGATCTCGACCCGAACCGCGTTGTCGGATTTCTCCGGAATGATATCGGCAACGATCGATCCCCTGCTGCGCGACGAGATATATTGCCGATCAGGCTGCCGGGTCTTCTTGGTGATGACGGCGCGTGTGTTCTGGTCGAGGAGGTCGGCTGCCGATCCCGGAGGCTCCGAGCCCATCTGTGCGAAGGCGGAGGTCGCAACCCGGTCGTCGACGCCGCGCGTACTGACTTCTTCAAGCTGGATGGGGTCGTTGTCGACGCTGCGGGTCGAAGGGCCGTCGGGCGCGTGCAGGGTCCGGATCGATCCGTCCCACACCATGATGTCGTTATTGCGGACGACGAGATCGCTTGGCTTGATGTTCTCCGGCATCTTCAGGATACCGGCTTCGGCGGTCGGCTTCTTAGGATCGAAACGAACGATGCGGCCGTTGATCTGATCCAGCAGAAACAGGTTGCCGGCACCGTCTGACGACAGGGCTTGCGGCCCGGTGAGTTCGACATCCTCGGTGGCGTCGATGATGCCGACGGCGTTGGCGCCGGCTCCACTGGAGAACTCCCGAACGAGGGTGTCGTCTGCCCGGCACGTCGCCAGTGGCGCCATGGACAATGAAGCCGCCACTGAGCCGATCGCTGCAAATGTCATGATCGGGCGTCGATAAAACATATCCAGCCTCAAAATCCCGGTGCGACCGCACCGCGCTCAAATGTCCCTGTCGCCTGTCCTTTGCGTCTGCGGCGCTATGTCATCAGAGCTATCTCATATACACTAGCCGCAACCTATCCCAAACTCCCTCCTGATGGAGACGCAGATGGCGAAGAACAGGTTCGAACAGGTTGACGAAATTCAACCGGACGCGATCCTTCTCACCTTGAAAAGGGAAGGTGACACCGCGATGGGGTCCGTGAGCTTTCCGGCCAGCGCGACCGGCGGGCGAGTTCCGCAGGATCTGGTGACCGGGTTTGGCGCGGCGCGAGATGCCTTTCGCAATGCAATCCGGCTGGCCAATCAGTCCAAGGTCCCAGTGGTGGTTTTGGACCCGGATAATGTCTGGGATTCCGAATGGGGTGAACTTTATCGCCCGGTGGACTGACTAATAGCTGCTACCTGCGAACGCGGATATGAGCAGTGAAAAGCCTCACCCCCTGGGTTATTCTGACGATTGTCCTGGTTTTGGTCGGGAGCCTTTCGCCGGGCCATGCCAATGACTCCGTCGCGGAAATGTCGATCGGCGGGCTGCAACTCGCCCGGACCGACGCGATCGCCATGGAGAGCGAACGACTGAAGATTTCGCTCGACGCGGTCGATGTCCATTACCGTTTCAGCAACGTGTCCGGCAAGCCGCTGACGGTGACTGTGGCTTTCCCGTTGCCCGATATCGATCTGTCGGAAGCTGAAAACATCTCGCTGCCGTGGACCGATCCCGTCAATTTCGTCGACTTCAAGACCACTGTGGACGGTCAGCCCGTCGCGCTGACGATCGATCAGCGTGCGATGCTTGGGACCACGGATGTCAGTAATCAGCTCAAGCAGTTGAAAGTTCCGCTGCTTCCGATCGGGTCTCGTGAGTTGCGGCCCGCTGATCTGCCTACTGCGACGCAAAAGGAAATGATCGCCGCAAGTTTGCTGACGCCGATGGGGGCCGATGAGCGCGGGCGACCACGATACGCGCCGGGATGGTCGGTCAAAACGTCCGCGGTGCGCGAGCAGACGTTTCCCGCCGATCGTCCTGTTGTGGTCGAGCATCACTATCGACCGAGCGTGGGCGGCAGTCCCGATACCATCCTGCGCAAGGGCTTGCGGCAGAATAAGGCATTGGCGGCGGAGGTTGCGCGGTATCGCAAGGATTACTGCGTCACCGATGCGTTCCTTGCGGAGCTCGACAAGCGTGCCGGTGGCGGAACGGCCAATACGGCGGGTCTTGGTGAGCGCAGGATCAATTATGTGCTCAAGACCGGCGCCAACTGGGCTGGGCCGATCAAGTCGTTTAAGTTGACGATCGACAAAGGCGCGCCGGATCGCCTGGTCAGCTTCTGCGCGGGACGGCTGAAACTGGATGCTAGCGGATCCGACTACGTCGCGACCGACTTCAAACCCGATGCAGATCTGAAGATTCTTGTCATCGGACGATTTTGAGGGCCGATGACGGTCGCATGTTTGGAAGCAAAATCGTTCTCTAAACTATCGATGGATTGAGCCATGCCTCCAGCCGCCCGCATTACCGACATGCACGTCTGTCCGATGGTAACAGGTGTTGTCCCTCACGTCGGCGGCCCGATCCTGCCGCCGTGCGGTCCTACGGTGTTGATCGGCGGAATACCGGCGGCGCGCGTCGGCGACATGGCGGTCTGCGCGGGCGGTCCCGATACGATCGCAATGGGCTCGACCAGCGTCATGATCGGCGGCTCGCCGGCGGCGCGCATCGGTGACGCCACGGTGCACGGCGGGGTTATCACGACCGGTCTTCCGACCGTTCTGATCGGACCCTAAGGGTCTGGCCGAAAAGCAGGCAAGTCCAGCAGAGGATATGTGGACCTAAACTCCCGTCATTGCGAGCGGAGCGAAGCAATCCAGTCTTTCAAGGAGTCCTGGATTGCTTCGTCGCTTCGCTCCTCGCAATGACGAAAGAGTAAGCTATTTTTCCAATTTGAAAAACCGCACGGTAGCCGTGACGGCCGTGTTGGCATCCTTGGCTTCTTTCAAAGCTTGCGGAAAGAAGATGTCGGCGGCGACGGGTTGCCGATTTTGCAAGGAAGGCAGCGGGCGCGTTGAGGCAATCGCCACCAGCAACTGAAGAGGAGCCGCATCCGACTGGTTCCTCTGCAATCCGATCGTGAATGACATCGAGTCGATGCCGGGCTTGAGCAGCGGCGACAAATTCTGCACCTGGCCGTTATCGGTAATCAGGAGAAACTCGACTGTCTTGTTGGAGAAGTTTTCGATCGTCCCGGACAGCGCGTCGCCGCTTTTCAGTTCGGTGGTGTCGAGATTGATACGCGGCGCGCGGGCGTGATCGACATGGAGGTCGTTGACGAATTTAAGAGCCGGACATTGTTGCGGCGCGATTTGACGCCGTCCGATCGAGGCGTTGAACCCTTGCGCGCTGCGAAATGCTTGCGCAAAGGCATCGAATGTTGCCGATGAATTTCCAAAGCCCTCGAGGACCGCGGCAGTCCGACTGATCGCAATCGGTGTAACCAGGAAGCAATCGCCACCATCGTAATCATCCAGATAGGCTCGGATGCGTTCGACGGGATTGGTGGATGACAGCGCGGGATTTGGAGGCTTCGGCAAGGCCGCCTGCTTTGCGGGCGGCGGCGGGGCGGGGGCCGCCGGTTCAGGCTGCTGTGGGGGACGTGCCACCGGTTCAGGTAGCAGAGGAGGGCGTGGCGTCGGTTGCGCCGGATGTGCTGCCGTCTCGGCAGATGGTGCGGTTTTGGACTTTGGGAGCGAGGCTTGCTGCTTGAGTTCGGGTAGCGGGGCGGGCTTCTTGCCGCCATCCGACCACACCAGAGCGTAGTACGCATAGACACCGCCGCCGACCAGAAACAGCGCAAGCACAGCCGCGAGCGACTTCAACCAAACGCCTCGCCCGCGATTCTGCTCCTTGCGCGGAACGGGAGCGGGCTTGCTCGCGGCGGGGCTGGTTGCGCGCGCAAGCTCCGGCTTCGGCACCGCTGCGTTACGTTCTGAGAACGGCCACGCACCGATCTCCGCCATCGAGGCCGGGCGGTCGTTCGGGTCCGGCTGGAGCATTTGCTCCAGTACCGGACGGAGCCGTGGGTCGACCTCGCTGAGGTCCGGAACCTTTCTCCGTTTCTCGACAAGTTGAAACTGACTGCCGCCCATATCCAGCTTGTGACCGGTCGCGGCATAAAATAGCACAAGGCCGAGGCTGTAGATGTCGGACTTGAACGTGACGTCGTGGCCGAACAGGCCGACTTGTTCCGGCGAAACGTAATTGTGCTTCCCGGCAAAGCCATCGCCGATGATGGTGGGGTCGCCCACCGTGGTGAAGCGCGCGATGCCAAAATCGATGATCTTGGCGCTCGATACGCCGCCGCGCGGAACGATGATGTTGTCCGGCGAAACATCGCGGTGCACGAGCCCGCCCTGGTGCGCGACCTGAAATCCGGAGGCGACGCGTTGCACGAGCTTGACCACGTCGTCAAAAGGAAGAGGGCCAGCCTCGAGAATGTCGGAGAGCGAACGCCCGTCGATGAACTCCATCGCGAGATAGGGGCGCTGAAGCGTCGGTTCGACCGTGAACAGGAAATAGCGGACGATGGCGTCGTGATGCAGGTTCAGCAGCGCCGAGGCCTCCCGCCTGAAGAGCGCAAGTGCTGCTTCATTCTCGGCCATGTCGGGAAGCAGCATTTTGATGGCGACCGTCGCGCCGGTCTGCACCTCATGTCCGCGATAGACTTCCCCCATGCCGCCCGCACCGATCATCTGATCGATCGCATAGACGCCGTTCAGCGACGTTCCCGGAGGGACCCCGCGATATGACGTGCGGGACGTATCGAAGTTTGTCACGGCCGTGCTCGCGGAACGGGGCGCACGAGGGGAGAGATTGTCAGTTCTCTCTCCGGTTTGCGGCTGGCTTGTGTCCGCACAACGATGGCCGTGACGTTGTCTTGGCCGCCGCGCTCCAGCGCCAGCGCCAACATGGCGTCGCACGCGGCTTGAGCCTCGTGCGAGGTCACCGATTGTCGGATTTCGCTATCGTCAAGATGTCGCGTCAACCCATCGCTGCACACGATAAAGATGTCGCCGGCCTCCACGGCCCCGGTGATGATGTCGAGGTCCGGTTCAGGGGAAACACCGATGGCACGCGTAATGATGTTGCTCGGCCAATGCTTCGCCTCGTCCGGTGAGAGCGTGCCGTTCATCAGCAATTCCTGCACCTCGGTGTGATCGGTCGACAGTTGATCGATCGTATCGTTCACCCGATAGATGCGGCTGTCGCCGGCCCAAATGCAAGCGAAGTGATTGTCGCGGACCAGCAGGACCGCCACCGTGGTGCCGATCGTCGCGGCGTTGCGGGCCTTGCTCAGAGCCACGATCTCCGCATTGGCCTTGCGCACCTGTGCCTCGCATTGCTCCAGAAGTTCGGCCGCGGAACTTGTTTGATGAACCGCGTCGAGCGCCTCGATGACGGTTCGGCTGGCAACGTCGCCCGCGTCATGTCCTCCCATGCCGTCAGCCACGGCCCACATCCCCATGTCCGACCGGACCAGGCACGAATCTTCGTTGCGGCTACGAACTTTTCCAGGGTGCGTTACACTGCCGACGTCATGCACGGGTGTTCGTCCTGCAATACGGGGCACGCCATAAGGCGGCCCGGGGTGAGGGTTCGCCTGTCACGCTGAAGCCGTTGCGCTTGCGAGTTGTCCAGTCAACAAGATCGAGTAGTCATAGGGATCGGGTAGGCCATGGCAGCTTAGCGCCATGGAGGCGAAGTCGGCGCCGCCTGCCGTCCACCAGAATGTGCCGGCGGCGTATATTTCAGGATTGGTTGATCGAAGCTTGGCCAGCGACGCGGCGAAGCCGTCTTCTCCCGGTGCGGTACCAACAAGATTGCCGGATCGGATCAACTCGACTTCGGCCTGGGGCTGAAGGCTTGCCGGATGCATCTGTTCCAACGCTGTCGCGGTGGTTTCGAAACTCACGCCCGGATCCAGCGTGGCCAGCAGGAAGTGCTCCGCATCTTCGTACCATGGATCCTGAGCATCCGTATCCGGCGGCGCGATCGATGTCTCGTCATCCGCGATGGCATGCAGCGTCAGCGGATAGTAACGGCCAACGGCATCGATCGATGGCATGATGGCGCCCGCAACGCTGGTGCCGCAGATATCCGCGCCGAGCCAGAAACGCCAGATCGGCGCCGACAGGAATGCGTTCTGCCAGCCGTCGCCAAGCTGATGGCGGCTCGCCGACAGGCAAGCCTGCATCCACGGCTCCCAGACTTCGAGAAATTTGCGCGGCGTTGCAAGGGCAATGAAATCGCGTTTGCTGCCGAGTTTGCCGAACAAGCCGCACCGCATTGACATCAGATTCCGCTTGGGCAGCGAAACTCCCTCAGTGGCGTAAGGTTAAACGGATTCTGCAGCGATCCGGTGGAGATCTGATAGTTCAGCTCGTTTCCCGCGACGATGAATGTCGAGCTTGATGTCTCGGCTCTGTTCTGGAGCGATCCGGCCTCCAGCATTCGGAACAGCGACCACGGACCGGTGCGTTCGAGCACGGACGGCGGATCGTTGCCGCTTGCAACGGAAATAGCGGTGCGAGGCGCCGGCCCGGGCCATTGAACCGTCGTCGGCGTTGCCGTTGGCGGCGGGGACGTTCCTCCCAGGAACGATGGCGCCTGCGCGCTCGGACTTGTAATGACCGTGCCGCCAATATCCGTCTTGATGGTGATGCCGACGTTGCCCACCGGCGGCTTGATCGACATCGTGACCATCGGAACGTTGCCGCCGCTCTGGAAAAACGCATCGCGGATATAAGCGGCCTTCTGAAACTGCCGCAATGTCTCTTGCGACAGCGTGCGTCCGACCGGACTTTCGGGGCGCCACACCCACTCCGGACGCGATGTGTTTGCGTAAGGGGCGAGATGTTGGGTGAAGAATTTGTCGAGCAGGCCGCCGGGACTGAACAGCTTGGCGAAGTCGCCGAGCGGGACCTCCTGCTTGCTGGACCGAATGAACGGATACCGGTTCGCAATGGTCTGCTGGCACGCGGGCGTGATCTGGTCTCGAAGCGCGACCAGAAGCTGTCCGGCGGTCGATGCGGCCATGTTGCCTTCGAATTCAGCCGCTGCGTTGCGCATCATGTCCGAAAATGGAGGCGGCATCCGCGATGCGTTGTTGCGCAGCGCGGCGACCTGATTTTGCAGCGACAGGACCGCCTGCGGTGCCATCTGCGGGTTCTCGGTGATCAGCGTCAGATTCTGCGCGATGTCGTTGAGCGTGCCGATGACTGCGTCGATGGGGCGGCGCGTTGCATCGCCTTCGAGCACTTCGTGATACGCCTTGAATTGCGCTTCGATGCGCGTTCCCGGCGGTCCGTCCTGCGCGTTGCCGAACAACGGTGGCGGGGCATTGGTGCCTGCGGGCGAAGCGGGCGGCGCGTTGGGAGCGCTGGCGGGTTTGGGCCGCTCCTTGGTCAGCGTGGTTTCGCTGCGGATCGACTCAAGCAACTGGCGCATCGGGGAGGTCGTCGCGGACAACGCGCGCAGCACGACGTAGCGCGGCTTATCGGCGGTCAGCTTCTTCATCCGAAGCTTCGTAAGTGCTTCGCGCCAAGCGAGCGTGAATTCGTTGCCGTAGATCTCCAGCAGGTTGCCAGCGAGGTCGTGGTACTGCTGATCGATCGCATCCTGCTGCCCGGCTTCGCCGAGCACCCAGCGATCGCGCTTCATGCGCTCCGCGAGGCCGCTGAGACGCGCAATGAACTTTTGATGGAAGCCGTCATAAGTGAAAAACGCGGGAACGCGGATCGTATCCAGCGGCTGGCCGTTTGCCGCCTCGAATACGGTGGCCGCGTCCGTGCCGGCCTTCTTGGCGAGAATCCAGTCGAGCGTATCGCTTTCACGGGCCTCGGATTTGAGGAACTGATAGGCCCGCTGCGCGACGCTGAGGCGGGCAAGCGATTTCTGCGCCTCTTGGATGAGCCGGCCGTCGAGCTGGACCAGCGGCGGCTTCTCGTCTTCGAGGTCGAACATCGCCATCAGGTGATCTTCGAGAAGCCGGCGCCCTTCTGCGTTGGTCGCGCTCGGGTACAGGTTGTCTGCCCAGTCGCGTTGCATCCACGAACGGATCAGCGCCTTGTCCTCGGGCTGCTGTCCGCCGAGCATCAGGTAGACCTTCAGGGCCTCGTACACGAAAGCAGGTTCGTTGATCTTGGCGTTCAGCTGTTCCTCGAGCCGATAAAGCAGGCGTGGACGGAACATCCGCTCCAAGGCGGTGTGATAGGCGGTTGCGGACGAGGACTCGAGCCGTTCATGCTGGCTCAACCCGTACCGCTCGGAAGTCGGGATCGCATCTTTGCGCGAGCCATAGCCGGCCGGCATGTTGCGCAGGCGATGCAGCAGCGGGAGGACCTTGTCGAGATCGCGATCGGCGATCACCGTCTGCTTGATATATGCGTCGCCCGACGTCGAATAATCGTCGGCCGCCTGTTGCGTTTGCTCGAGCAGGTTCGCATTTTTCTTGAAGCTGGTCAGCCAGCCAGCGAGCAATGCGACGGAGCAGAGCCCGATCAAGGATAGCGTGACCGTCTTCAAAATGAAGCTGCGCCGCACGGCGCGCCGGTCGGTCGAAACCCAATCGGCCTCGCCGATGATCACCTTCGAAATCAGGTCGGTCAGGAAGAAACTTTTCCCCGAGCCCGAATAGGCTTGGCTGCTGACGCCTTCCGCGCCGAAATTCCGCGCGAGCGAGCCGATCAACTGGTCGATCGGCGTGCCTTCCTGGGTGCCGGACGTGAAATAGAAACCGCGCAGGTTGGCGTTGACGTGATAGCGGGTCGGCTCGAAAATCTGGTTGAGGAAATCGTGAATCTGGCTCTTCAGGCGCGCCATCTGCGCCGGGAATCCGAAAAGCTGGACGCGGTATTGGGGCGCGGGCTCGTCTTGCAGGCGATCGACGGTTTCCTCGCTCAATCGCTGAAGGAGGAGATCGTATTCGGCGGGCACATCGCCCACGAGATTCTTGTTCTTGTCCGCGGTCTGGAAGGTTGCACCCCAGACCTGCCGGCGCGCCGCTTCGTTGAGATAGCTGAAATACTCGTTGAAGCCCGCGACCAGATCGGTCTTCGTAAACAGCGTATAGACGGGGAAGTTCACCTTGAGCCGTTGGTGAAGATCCAGCAGGCGAGCCCGGATCGCGTTGGCGTGCGCCGTCAACTCCTGCTTGGGGAGCGTCAGGATATCCTCGACGCTGATCGCCACCAGCACGCCGTTGATCGGTTGGCGCGGTCGGCTCTTCTTGAGCAGGTCGAGGAAGGAGAACCAGCTCTCCTTGTCGCCCTTCGCGTCGGAATCCTGCGTGGTGTAGCGCCCGGCGGTGTCGATGAGCACCGCTTCTTCCGTAAACCACCAGTCGCAATAGCGCGTTCCGCCGACGCCCGCCACGGCCGCAGGGGTGGCGCCGCGCGCCAGTGGGAATTTCAGGCCCGAGTTGACGAGTGCGGTGGTCTTGCCGGCACCGGGAGGGCCGATGATGACATACCAGGGCAGGTCGTAGAGGTAGCCGGATTTGTCGTTGCTGGTGGTCTTCAGCGTGGCCAGCGCATCTTTCATGCGCTCTTTGAGAACCGGCTCGTCGTTGACGGTTTCCGCTTCGCCGCTGATGCCATCCGCGATTTCCTTGGCGCCCTTGCGGCGGCGATAGAAGGTGAAGCCTCCCAGGGCCGCGCCGATCAGGACGATCAGCAGCACCACGATGTCGCGAACGATCGGACTCTCAAGCGGGCGCCAGCCGCCGATGGCAATCAGCGGGCCGAGATAGTAGACGAGCGCCGCCAGCGCCGCGACGCCGATGGCGGTCATACTTGTCTTTATGATGTCTTTCGTCACCATCAGTTGGAACCTGCCGCCGAAGCTCTCGTCGATGTCATCGTCAACGGCCTATTCACTGCGCTCGATGAAGATTTCTACGCGTCGATTTTTGGCCCGCCCTTCGACGGTATTGTTGGGCGCGATGGGAGAATCCTGTCCCTTGCCTTCGATAACGATGCGATTGGGTTGACTCAGTCCGCCTTTCAGCACGTCCGCCACCGCCTTCGCCCGCTCGACCGACAGTTCGAAGTTCGAAGGGAAGCGCGCGTTCTTCAACGGTGTGCTGTCGGTGTGACCGACCACCTTGATGCGACCAGGCTCCTTGTCGAGCACCGCGGCAATGCGGGATCCGATCGGCTTGAAAGCATCGAGCACCTTTGCCTCGCCCGCGCCGAACAGGACGAGGTTGCACACGCGGATCACGATGAACGACGTTGTCTGATCCGCCGTCAGGGCGCACGCCGTCTTCTCGGCAGCCAGCGCGTTGCGGATGCGCTGTAGCTGCGTGATGTGCTCAGGGGGAGGCGGCGGAGGTGGCGGTGGTGGCGGCGCGATGACTTTGCGTTTGAGTTCAATCGCATCGTCGGGATGAAGCGCCAGCGTCACTTTTGCTGCGGCTTCGGCCCTGCTGGAGAGAATGCTGCGGAGCGCGAAATAGGATCCCATCAGCAGGACGCCGACGACAGCCGCCACCATCCATGTCGGAACGCGGACGCGGAACAGCCGGCGCGACAATTGCTGGCCCTGCCAGTGCGGCGACAGATCCCGCACCTCCTTGGGATGCACCCGGCGCAGCATCTCGTAGAGATTGCGCTGGATCGTTTGCAAGGCCGCCGGCCCGCCGGCCGAGGCGCGGTGCATGCCTTGAAAACCGAGCGCGAGGCATGCGTGCTGCAATTCGAGGGTGTTGTAGTTGGTTGTCGGATCGAGCTTGAGGTGATCGAGAATCTCGAAAAAGCGAACGCCGCCGACGCGCTCGCCGAAGAACCGGCTCAGCATCGAATACTGAGTCCAGACGTGACGTTCCTCGGTCGGAATATGCTGAACGATATCGTCGGCGGTCGCGCAGAGAATGTACTTCGCCGTGTTCGCCTGCTGATCGGATATCCCGGCGGACCGGATGTCGGTCTCGAAGAATTTGACGGCATCGGCGACCTGCTCCATCAGGCTCGCGAAGGAGGCCCGCATCAACGCGACGCGAAGCCGTCCCAGCAATTGCAGCAACGGTCCGGCCGCGCGCATGATGGGATTGGCGTTCGGCGCGACCAGTTCATCGACTCGAAGCGGCGGGCTTGCCGGCAATTCGAAGGTTGGCGGTGGTGCGGAGGTGCTTGAAATCCAGTCTTCCGGTGCGGCCGTGGAGGGTGCTTGCGCGTAAGGGTTGGGCCCAGGATAGCCCGGCGGCAAGCCGTGCGGTTGTTGCGGGAACGGCGGTTGCTGTTGTGGCGGACTGCCGGGAATGGGCGGCGAATAAGGCGGTTGAACACTTCCCGGCACCGGCGAGAACGACGGTTGCGGCGGCGGAAGCGGATTGCCCTGCGGCGGCACCGGCAAAGGCGAACTCGGCAACCGTCCTCCCGGATTGGGGCGGATGATCGTGCGATCACCGCGGCCAAACGGGTTCGACGGATTGTCCTTGTTGCTCATTAGCGGTCCTCCAGGATCGCCCAAAGCTGCAAGTCGAGTTCCGGCCAATCTCCCGAGAAGTGCATTCCTATCGACGCCGCGGTGCTGAACTCAGGCCAGAGCTGAGATTTGCGATCCAGATAGAAATATACGTGATCGGTGATGGCGCGGATGTGCGGTGGTGGCGTCGGAAGATAGACGAGAGGGACGCCCGGGAGATTGGCGTGGACGATCTCGTTCATCTTGGTGTTGGGACCGAGCTTGAACAGGTGCGGAAAATCGTTCTGGATTTCCACCAGCGGGCGCCGTGCCGCAACTTCGAGCACGAGCGTGGCGTTGCGGAACAGCGAGCGGTCGCGAATGGGCGAGACGAATGCATTCTGCGCCCGCTCGATGATTTCGAGCCGGATGGCGCGGCGTCCGAGCCGGGCACTCAGGAAGTCCTGAATGTCACGGACGACCGGCTCGAAAACCAACTCCAGATTGTCATGGTCATAAAGCGGGTACTGGCGGGCCCGCCGTTCGGACGTGGCGAAGGTTGCCAGCTCGCCTGCGAGCCGCAGCAATTCCTCGTAAAGGCGCTCCGGATGGACATAGCGCGAGTGCTGAAAGTGCTGAAGCACCGGCGACACCCGATTGAGAAGCTGCAAGACGAGGTAGTCGACGCTTTGCAGCCCGCCGCCGGACGACGGATCGACCGCATATCGCGCAAGCTCGTCAAGCTTGGTATCGATCCATCCGATGACGCGGTTGAGCCAGCCTTCGATCGTCGGATGTCCCGCGCAGAGCAGCATCGGCGGGACGAACTTGTCGTCGAAAAGAATATTCCGATCCCGCACCTCGAGGACGCGGGCAATGCCTAAACCCAGATATCCGGGCTTCGGCGTCTTCCGCAGCTCGAGCGTCAGGCGCGGATGGGCGATGTCGATTTCTTCCTCGATCCGCAAGGTCGAGGTGGAGTCGATATAGGTTTCGGAGCTGCGGATGTAACGAGTTGCGCTTTCGCTTGTGTTGTCATCGGCCTCGCGTGTGTTGGGTGCCGCGATGGGGATCATCAGCCAGCAGATCTGGCCGGCGGCATTCTCCGGAATATCGATCGCCTCGGGCAGCGGGCTTTCACCCGGCATGTCGAACGGCGTGCCGTCCTGCATGATCCCGGCGGCATGGCGCAGTGCGAACTTGCTTTGCTGCGACAGATCGGTGTCGATTTCGAAGCTGGAGAAACCCCAAGGGTAGGGCGTTACGTGCCGGACGCGCTTCTCGAGAAGATGTTCGACGTAGCGATCGCTCTGCTGCAAATGATGCGGCCGCAGAAACAGTCCTTCCGACCAGAAAACCTTGCTATACCAAGACATTGAAAATCCGTCGGAACAGGTTGCGATCAAAAAGTCGTTTTTGGCATCAGATCAACGAAAGCGCGCCTTCCACGAGTAACAATAACGGCCGGGAGTCTAGATGATAAATTTGGCCGATCAAGAACTTATCCCCTTACTACCGGATCCGCCGGCGCCGTCGTAATAGTCTGCGAAGTGGAGCATGAAGGCCGCGATCGGGCCTCCGCTCTGGGGCAGCATGTGCGCGTCCCAGCGCGCCCGATAATCCTCCCACAGCATGGCCTTCTTCGATGACAGCAAGGAGCCGCCCTTCCGCTTGTCGAAGTCGCTGGCGATGATCGCGGGATCGAGATCGTTCACCAGCCGCGACACGGCGTGCTGCAATGCCGCATAGGTTTTGAGCTGATGCGATTTCAGATCGTCGAAGGTCTGTGCGAACGTCGCCCGTGCGTCGAGATAGCTGCGGCTTTTTCCGCCGAACATGATCCGCATTGCCTCTTCCGGCGACGGACTGAACTTGAGCGGATTGTTTCCGGTCGCCTCGATCATGGTGTGGCTGGCGCTGCGGGTCAGTTGCTTGGCCTGATTGCGGGCTTTCAGTAACTGCATCGCGCCTTCGACGGCGGTGCGGAAGGCAATGCCGAGTTGCTGCGCCACCTCGCGGCGGTCCGCCGCTGAAAAGGTCTCCGCCGGCAGCCCGGCTGCGGTGGCGAACATGCGCAGGAAATCATCGTCGGCTTGTACGTGATCGGTTGGTGCCGGATCGAGCGCCGGCGAAGCAGGCGCAGGTGGTGCAACAGGCCGTTGCGGTGGTTTGGTCCGCAGGAAGGGCGAACTTTGAACCGGCTCCGCCACTTCGTCGGGACTATTCCACGCTGCCGGCTCGAGGGCGGGATCGGGCGGCGGAACGGAATACGAAGGCGGCGCCACGAGCGGGGAATGTGGCGTGGCAGATGTCTGCGGCGGTGCGACTTGCGGCGGAGGAGGGACGGAACGGGCCGCCGGAGGCGGCGCATAGTCGCGTGACGGCGCGGGGTCCGCCGCCCAGGTATCCTCCGAGAGCGGTGCTTGCGGAAATGCCTGTCGTCCGAGCGCGCCCGCGTTCGACGAACTCACAGGTTCGGCGCGCGGGACAGAAGCCGCCCAATCGAGAAACTCCGCCCGTGCAGGCCGAGCCATTTCTTGCGGCGTCCTGAGCAACTTCGGATCGATCGGCGGGGGAACGGCATCCGCGGAGCCCCAAAGCTCCCCAGAGGAGGCGGCCGCGTTGGCTGCCGCCCTGTTTGACGACGATGCGTTATCGGCGTCCATGCCCTCGGAATCGAATGCTGCGACGATGATGTACTGGCCGATGATAAAACGATCGCCGCTCTTGAGACGATGCGGGCCTCGCATCCGCTCCTCCGCGCCGTTCAGATAGGTGCCGTTGGTCGAGACATCGTGAAGCCAGTAGCCGCCATCCTTGTATCTCACCTCGCAGTGCTTGCCGGAAATGAAGCGGCTGGGGTCGGGCAACGTCCAGTCGAGATGTTGATCGCGGCCGATGTCGACGGTTCGTTTGCCAGCAATGGTAAACGTCACCGGTCCGCCATCCGGCAAGTTGGTTTCGTTCTCAATTTCCAGACGAAGCGCCATGGAATCTTTCTCGATCAGGAGGAGCCGGGCTCTCCGATTGCCAGTCGAATGCCGTCCTCAATCCAAGCAGAGAGTATGGCGTCGGCGGTTTCCTGGGGCAACCGTGCGCGCGCCATCAGCAGCCCGCCGCGAATAGCGCGCGCGGTCTGTTCGGGTGTCGCCGGAATATGACCGCTTTCGGCAGGCACCACGCTTCCGCCGGACCAGCCGGCAGCCAACGCAAGCCAAGTCGTCGCGACCCGCATGTTGCTTTGGTTGCCAAGTGCGAGCGCCTTGCGCCGTTGCAGTTCCTGCGGCTCTTCAACCCACGCCTCCGCGAACGCTAAAGCTTTGTCGTCGTCAGCCGTGGCCCGCGGCAACACGCGACGCAGCGAGCGGCAGCCCCACGCGACTGCCGCTCGGCGCGGCAGCAGGTAAGCGCAGAACGAGATCGCGGCGGACCATTCGCCGTCGCGTTTCAATGCCCGCAGAAACTCAAGCGAGTGGATGTCGCTGGCGGGCTTGCCGACATCTTCCTCGGCGGTCTCGAACGCATCGTAGAGATCTCGTACCGTGCTGAATCGAACTTCGTTCATTGTCAGGCTCAGTTGATCGTGACCATCCCGCCTTTGACGGTCAGCAATCCCATCGCATTTAGGGTAATCGTCGGCGCGTCGATTTTGACGCCCGTGGGGTCGATCGTGATCTTGCTCGGGCCGACAATCAACTCGATCGAAAGGCCGGCGGTGATCTTGATCGACTTGCCGACATCGATGGTTTGATCCATCTGGATGTCGACCGTCTGACTGCCGGTCTTGACAGCCAATTTGTCGTCGCCATGTTCGAGCGTCGTTTCGCGCGAGACGCCGGTGTTGAAGGCTTCGCCGATCGTTCTGGTCTCGGAGTTGCGGATGACGAGATTGAGATCCTTCTCGCCATGAATGTTGATGAGTTCCGAGCCCTTCTTGTCGTCGAAACTCCACTCGTTGAAGCCGCCGCCGCCCTTGCTCGAATTCGACATCAGTCCGGCGATGGTCTTTTTGCCGGGCAAGTCGAATGCGGGTTTGTATTCGTCGTTATAGACCGTGCCGACAACCAGCGGGCGATCCGGATCGCCTTCAAGGAATTCGACGACAACCTCCTGGCCCACCCGCGGAATGACCTGGCCGCCCCAGTTCTTGCCGGACCAGACCTGCGCCACGCGAAGCCGGCACGACCGGTCTTCATTGTGATCCCAGTAGAAGCGGACATAGATTTCGCCGAGGTTCTCGACGTCGATTTCCTCGCTCGAGTCCTTGGTCTTGGTGACGACCTTTGCCGTCTGAATTCCCAACACCCTGGGTTTGGGCGTGACGATCGGTGCGCGGAACGGAAGATCGTTCGGAAAAAACTCAAACGATCCCGAGGAATCGGTGGGCTCTTCGGCGTTCGGGCCGCTTCGATAATATTGCGACGTGAACGTGTGACGGCATCGCGCGATCAGGTATTTGATGTTCTGCGAATCTTGCGGATGCTTCTTGAGGGTCGTGGTGGCGCCGGGAAACAGGCTCAGCGCGTCGCCGTCGCCATAGCGCCGCCTGTCGGCAGCCTGATCGGCCTCGATCCGCACCTTGGCGTAGAAGTCGCCGTCCGACTGGTTGATGTACTTGCCCGGAAAATCATAGAACGCGAATTCCGGATTGTATTTCTGCTGCCCCTCGGCGTCGCTGACGAGCTTTAGGTTGGGTTTCTGGTAGTTGTAGTCCTTGAGCTTGACCTTGCTCGTCCTGAAACGGCGTTCGCTTGTCCAATTGATGATGCGTTCCTCATCCCCGCGTTCGTCGCGGTTTAATGGATAGAACGGGGTTTCCTCCTGACCGGGCACCGGCTGATGCATGTTGCTCGAGTCGACGAGCACGAGGGTATGCTTGTTGTTTTCATGCTTGAAGAAATAATAGATGCCGTGCTGCTCCATCAAACGACTGACGAAATCGAGGTCGGTCTCGCGAAACTGCACGCAATACTCGAGCTTTGGGTATTGAGCTTGAAGCTTAAACTCGAAATCATTGAGTCCGTGGTCAGTGAAGACTTCCTTGATGATGTCGGGCGCCTTCTTGTCCTGGAATATCCGGCAATCGCTGGTGCGTGACAGGAGCCATAGCCACGGCCGCAGCACGAGCCGATACTGGTGCTGGTCGTCATGGCTGCCGACCCATTCGGCCTTGGTCAGGATTCCGTTGAACGCGCGCTCCTTGCCATATGTCTTGATTTTGGTCTGGCATTGCTGGCCGATCGCCGACTGGAAATCGAGGTCGGGTTGCTCGCTGTATGCGTCGATGCGAAAGGTAAAGAGTTCGCTTAGCCCTTCGACGGCCTTGAGGCGAGCAAGGACAAGAACGTCCTTGCCCAGCGGCGTTGTCATTTCACCGACCCGGTCGTCCTGTTTCAACATCAAAAACTCCAGTCAGTCGTGGAGATGGCTTACAAGCAACAGCGGGAGCCGCGCGTCACGGTCTATCCCGTGCCTTGATTTGTGTTACGAAACGTAATTTCGGTTCATTCACCAAGTATGAATATTTTCTTAGACGCCGATCCGAAGTGTCTTGTTTTCAGTTCGCCGAAGCCGAAAAATGCCGCCAGGAGCGACGAATGCCAAGCGTTGATTTCGAAAGCCTGACCCGGCCGATCTCCGACACTGATCCCTGCGGCGCCGATCTGGACGCCGAGGGCGATATCGATTTCCTCAGCTTCTTCGCATCCGTCGAATCCGTCCTGCCGCAATCCTATTTCCGTGCGCGCGATCCCGAGGGCGGCGAATTGCGGCTGTTCGATCCGAAGATGATCGCATTCGATCAGTATTTCGCCAGCGCGCAGCCGTTTATAGAAAAGACACGCGACATTCGCCTGACGGTGTTGCTGGCGAAACTCTCCATCCTCAACCGCGACCTCAAAGGATTCGTCGCGTGCCTGAAGGCATTGGGAGCCCTTCTTGCCGGGCATTGGGATGATGTGCATCCCAGGGCGGAAGGGGGCGACTTCGCCTACCGGGGCATTGCGCTCGAAGCACTGGATGTCGCGCCGACGGTGACCATGCCGCTGCAATTCCTGCCGGTGGCCGAGGACCGCCGGATCGGATCGGTCAGTTACCGTAATTATCTGACGGCGACCGGTGCGGTGCCTCCCGCCGAAGGGGAGGCGACGCTCGATCTGGTGTCGGTGGAGCGGGTGCTCGATAGCTGCGACCTCGACGGGCTGATCGGCGTGCATACGGATTTCCAGGACATTGTCGGCGCCACGAAGCAGTTTCGCGAGGTCTGGTCCGACAAGAACCCTTCAGGCGAGTCCCTGAGTTTCGAGCAGTTGGCGACCGAAGCCGGTGCAATTACCAAATGGCTCGGCGACGCCATCAAGCGGCGAAGTCCGGATTTCAGCGCAGGTAGCGATGAGCAGCCCTCCGCCGATGCGGGGCCAACGGAAGATCTGCAAGCGGCAGGTAGCTCGCCTCTTGTGGGGGCCATCAAGTCGACGACCGAGGCGGCCGCGGCACTTGGCGCCGTGGCACGATACTATGCGGTGTATGAGCCTTCGAGCCCGGCACGCCTGCTGGTCAATCTCTCCGAGCAAGTGATCGGTAAAAGTTTCACCGAAATTGTCCGTATCCTCACGCCGGACCATGTCGATCAGGCGGCGATCAAGATTGGAACCAATGCGGTGGTCGATCTTCCGATCGTGCGCATCGGTGAGACTTTAACCGACGCCGAAGCGGCCTCGAGCGAGGAGGCCCCGCCGGAATACGTTGTTGGCAGTCGAGCCCAAGCATTTGGAATGATTGACCAAATAACGACCTATTTCCGCACCGCCGAACCGTCCAGCCCAATTCCGATGTTGCTTGAGCGGATCCGCGATCTCGGGCAGCGGGACTTCTTTTCGCTGTTGCGTTCGGTGCTGCCGGCGGACGCCCTCAAGCCGCCGGAGTAGGTCTTGGGTGCCCTCAGAAAAAATAGCCGAAAAAAAGTTTGCGGGTTTGAACGCGTTTCTCGCGCGCGTTGACTAATGACAAGGATGCCGTATTTTCAAGCCCAAACGCCGTTCGATATTTAGGCGCTAAGGCTTTTAAGAACAAACACTTTTAAGGGGAAACACCGATGGCTACCGACAGCGGCCAGAAGTTCATTCGGCGCAATCGCGCACCTCGCGTGCACATCAGCTACGAGGATCCCTACGATGCCGATCGCCTGATCGAATTGCCTTTCGTGATGGGCGTCATGTCCGATCTCTCCGGCAACCTGCCCGGAGTTGAGAAGCCCACCTTCGCCGATCGCAAGTTTCTCGAATTCGATATGGATAACTTCGACAACCGCATGGGGGCCATCCAGCCCGGTATTTCAATGCGCGTCGACAACAAGCTGAGCGACGATCCCAACGACAAGCTGTCGGTCAATCTGCGCTTCAACAAGATGGACGATTTCAGTCCGGCCGCCGTCACCCGCCAGGTGCCGGCCACCGCGAAACTGCTGGAAGCGCGCGAGCAACTCGCGAACCTGCTGCGCTACATGGACGGCAAGGTCGCGGCCGAGGATCAGTTGAAGAAACTGTTGGCCGATCCTCAGTTGATGGCGTCCTTGCGCGATCGCGCGAAGGCTGCCGAAGAAACCTCTCCTTCTTCCGACACGACCGAAAAATAAGGATTGCCGATCATGGCGGTTGAAGCAGAACGTCAGGGCGCTGGTGTAACGACCCAGGCAGGCGAAGCGGACGAGTTCGCGTCGCTTCTGAAGCAGAGTTTCAAGCCGAGAACGGAGCGGGCCGCGACCGAGGTCGAAAATGCGGTTTCGACGCTTGTCACCGAGGCGCTCAAGGACGGCTCGACGATCAAGGGCGACGTCATCGATACTATCGAAGAGATGATCGCGCGGATCGACCAGAAGCTGACCGCGCAGATGAACGCCATCATCCACGCCAAGGAATTCCAGCAGATCGAGAGCGCCTGGCGCGGGCTGAAGTACCTCGTTTACAACTCGGAGACGGATTCCAATCTCAAGATCCGGGTGATGAACGTCTCGAAGAACGAGCTGTATCGCACGCTGCGTCTCTATCCGGATGCCAAGTGGGATCAGAGCCCGCTGTTCAAGCAGGTTTACGAATACGAATTCGGTCAGCTCGGCGGTCAGCCGTTCGGTTGTCTAATCGGCGACTATCACTTCAGCCACTTGCCCACCGATGTGCAACTGCTTCGCGACCTGAGCAAGATTGCGGGTTCGGCACATGCTCCATTTATCGCAGGCGCCGATCCGACGCTGATGGGGATGGACTCGTGGAATGAGTTGTCCAATCCGCGTGACATCGGAAAGGTCTTCGACACCCCCGAATACGCTGCTTGGAAGGGCCTTCGCGATCAGGACGACTCCCGCTACGTCGGCCTGTGCATGCCGCGGGTTCTGGCCCGTCTTCCTTACGGTGCGAAGTCGGAGCCCGTCGAGGAGTTCGCCTTCGAAGAAGACACCGATGGCCACAAGGGCGAGAACTACGGCTGGATGAACGCCGCCTACGCCATGGCCGTGAACATCAACCGCGCCTTCAAGGAATATGGGTGGTGCACGCGGATCAGGGGTGTGGAATCCGGCGGCGAGGTAATGAACCTTCCGACCCACGTGTTCCCCACCGATGACGGCGGCGTCGATCTGAAGTGCCCGACCGAAATCGCCATCAGCGATCGGCGTGAACACGAACTGGCAAAGAACGGTCTCATTCCGCTGATCCACAGGAAGAACACCGATAAGGCTGCATTCATCGGCGCGCAGTCACTCTACAAGCCGAAGAAGTATTTCGGTGAGAAGGGTGTCGACGCGACCGCCTCGGACAACCTCTCGGCGCGCCTTCCTTACATGTTCGCCGTGTCGCGGTTCGCGCACTACCTGAAGTGCATGGTTCGCGACAAGATAGGCTCGATGAAGGAAAAGGACGAGCTTACTCGGTGGCTCCAGAGCTGGATCAACGAATACGTCGATGCCAATCCGGCTCTATCCAACGAGGCGACAAAGGCACGCAAACCGCTCGCGGCGGCAAGCGTGGAGGTGATCCCGAACGAGGAAAATCCGGGATACTACAATGCAAGGTTCATGCTTCGGCCGCATTATCAGCTCGAAGGAATGGATATCGGATTGAGTCTCGTTTCACGGTTGCCAGGGCCGCCGGCCTGATTGTGTATCGACTACGCCGGGATTTATCCAACCCGTCGATTTAGCTCTCTAAGTTCACGACTGATCACTTTAACACATCCGTTCCACGGCGTGTGATCGATGGCGGATGCTCATTTGAATTGAAACCAGGAGACTGAAAATGGCTACCGACTATTTTCTCAAGCTTGATGACGTCAAGGGCGAAAGCAACGATTCCAAGCACAAAGGCGAGATCGATATCACCAGCTTTAGCTGGGGTGAAACCCAATCCGGCAGTCCGCTCGGCGGCGGCCACGGCACGGCGAAGGTGACGGTGCAGGATTTGCATTTCACGCATTTCATCGACAAGGCGTCGCCCGATCTGTTCAAGATCTGCGCGACAGGCAAGCACATTCCGAACGGCGTGCTCGTCGCTCGGAAGGCGGGCGACAAGCCGCTCGAATACCTGAAGATCGAAATGAAGGATGTCATGGTCACGAGCATCCAGGTCGGTGGTCACGGCGGCGGCGACAGTATTCCGCAGGAGCAGGTTTCGCTGAGCTTTGCATCGGTGAAAATGACCTACACGCCGCAAAAGGCGGATGGCAGCGGTGACACGCCGGCTGATTTCAAGTATGACATCAAGGCCAATAAGGAAGGCTGATCCCATCAAGCAGCGCCCTGATCATGAATGATGGTCGCCGCAAGGACCGGTTAAGTGCGCCGCTTATGCACGCCTTTCGAAGTGCATATGCGGCGCGCGACGCCAAGGTGAAGCACGACGTCAGAACCGCTGACGGAGAACGCGTGATCGCCGGCAGGAGAACCGCTGGCCGATCTCCCGTCACTGACGCGATATTGCGACGAGAAGTGGCAATCGATCTGGAGGCGTTGATGAACACCATCGCCCTGGAATCGTCGATCGATCTGTCCGAGCACGATCGTGTTCGCAAATCCGTTCTCAATTTCGGCCTTCCAGATGTCGGTAGTCGGACTCTGGAAGAAGCAGGCGTCGAGGGGATCGGTAAAGAGATCGAAGAGGCACTATTCAACTTCGAGCCGCGTCTCGACCGCAAATCAGTGCGCGCACGGCGTGACGAGTCGATTGGTCAGGAGCAACTGAAGCTACGTTTCCTCGTCAAAGCGGATCTGCGTTGCGAACCGGTGAATATTCCGGTTGAATTCGTTGCCGACCTGGATTTGCAATCCGGCGCGGTTCAGCTCAATCGGTTATAGCAATGGATCGACAGTTTCTCGATCTCTACAATCGCGAACTGGCTGTGTTGTTCGAACAGGCCAGGGATTTCGCCGAGGAATATCCCGGCATTGCCGAGCGGCTGGGTGGCCTTGTCGCCGAGCGCATGGACCCGATGGTCGGCGCGCTGCTCGAGGGAACGGCCTTTCTTGCCGCGCGCGTGCAACTCAAGCTCAAGCAGGAATTCCCCGAATTCACCAGCAACCTTCTCGATCAACTCGTCCCGAATTATCTGGCGCCGACGCCATCTGTCATGATGGTGAAAATCCATCCGCCGTTCGCGGACCCCGCGCTGTTCGATGGCAAGCGGATCCGGCGCGACGGCTATTTCGATGCGACCTATCGCGAGCGGGAACGCAGCGTGGCGTGCCGCTATCGCCTGTGCAGCGAAATCGTGATGTGGCCGCTCGATATCGTGACCGCCGAGTACATGCCCAGTGCCGGACCGATCCAGGCCGCCGGTCTTTCGGTCGGTCACAATGTTCTTTCGGGATTGCGGCTGTCGTTGACGGCGCGGAATGCGGAGCGCCTTGAGGATGAGCTTTCACCTGCCGACTCGCGCATGAAGCCGGAATCCTGGCTCTCGAACTGCCGGATCAAGGAACTACCGATCCATTTCGTGGGAAGCGAGTCGGACTCGGTTGCGCTTTACGAGCAGATGATCGCCGATCTCGTCGGCGTCTATTTTCGCTATCTGGATGACTTCGGCGATCCCGTCATCATCCCCGCGCCGGCCGGTTGCGTCGAGCAGATCGGCTTCGATGAGAAGGACGCACTATTCCCCAGCGATACACGGGTTTTTCGCGGGTCGGAATTGTTGCGCGAATACTTCGTTTTCCCGCGAAAGTTTCTCGGGATCAAGTTGACGAAGCTCGATTCCATCATGCCGAAGCTGCGGACCAAGAATGCTGAAATCATCTTCGCGTTCGACGATGTCAATCCGCGGCTGTCGGCAGCCGTGCAGCCGGACTTCTTTTCCCTGTATTCCGCGCCTGCGATCAATCTGTTCGAGAAAACCGCCGATCGCATTTTTCTGAAATCCCGGTTTCACGAATATCATGTGGTGCCGGACCGCAGCCATCATCTGAATTTCGAGGCGCATCGCATTCTGAATGTCTATGCACACTATCCGGGCGAGAAGGAGAAGGCACCGGTCGCGCCGTTGTACTCCGCGAAAGTGGATGACGGATCGGCGATCAAGGTTTTTTACACCATCCGCCGCCTGCCGCGCCGCCGTACCGTCGAGGAGAAGGCGTACGGGAAGACGTCGGACTATGTCGGCACGGATGTCTTCATCTCGTTCGTCGACCTATCCGAGAATGCGGCTCAACGTCCGCCGGCTGAACTCAGCGTTCGCACGCTATGTTCTAACCGTCATCTCACCGAACATTTGCCCGTCGGGCAGGGCGGGGCGGATTTGCAGATGCTTGACGACACGTCGCTCAAGGTCACCTGCGTTGCCGGGCCGACGCTGCCGCGTGAGCCGGTGGCGTCCCAGCTTCATTCGCGCAATGAAGCCACGCAAGGCGCGGCGATGGCGTGGCGGCTGATCAACATGCTCACGCTGAACTATCTCGGCACGACCGCGCGCGCCGCCGGCAATCAGGCGGAAGCGCTGCGCGAGATGCTGTCGATGTTCGCCGATGCGTCCGACAGCGTGATCGAGCGCAGAATTCGCGCCGTTCGTCGGGTGGACAGTAAGCCCGTCGTCAGGCGCGTTCGAGAGCGGATCGGGACCGGGACCGCGCGCGGACAGGAAATCAAGGTCACCGTCGACGAGAAAGGATTCGAGGGCAGTGGTGCGTTTCTGCTGGGCGCCGTGCTGGAGCGTTTCTTCGCGGACTATTCCGGCTTCAATCATTTCACCCAGACCGTCGTGGTCTCGAACGAGCGCGGCGAAATCATGCGTTGGCCGACACGCATGGGAACACGTAGGTCGCAATGAGTTGGACCGACGATCTCAAGGCGGAGCCTTGGCGTTTCAGTTTTTACGATGTGCTGCGGCGGATCGAGCGCGAGCATGCGGATCGTCCGCGCATCGGAGACAGCGCCACACGCCGCGAGGAATACGTCGAACTCGGACAGGATCCTTTTCTGGAGTTTCCCGCGTCCGATCTCACCAGCGTGCAAGCGCAGGGCGATCGGCTGAAAATTTTTGCCCGGTTTCTCGGGCTTAGCGGCCCTCAAGGCGCGTTGCCGTTGACGACGACCGATGAGAGCTTGAGTTGGCTCCTGATGCGCGACGACTCCTTCGCGCGCTTTCTCGACCTGTTCAATAATCGGTTTATGCAACTGTTCTTCCGTGCGTGGTCGGACGCGCGCCCGATCGGACAGCATGACCGGCCGGATGACGATCGCTTCGTGGCATTCATCGGCTCATTCATCGGAATTGGTTCACCGCATCTGCGCGATCTGGATTCGATTCCGGATCTTGCCAAGCTGACGTATGCCGGACTGCTGGCACCCAAATCGAAATCGGCCAGCCGGTTGCGGGGATTTCTCAAGGGCCTTTTCGAAACCGAAGTCGACGTCGATCAGTTCGTCGGAAGCTGGTTGACGTTCGATCCCGCAGACGTGACGCGGATCGGCCTGGGCCATGCCGTGCTGGGACAGAATGCGCTGCTCGGCTCAAGTGTATTCAGCGTCGAAGACAAGATACGGGTTCGGATCTACGTTCGCGATCTGGCTCACCACGAGGAGTTTCTTCCGACCGGATCGGACAATCTGGCCAAACGGCTGGCTGACGCCGTGTTCTTCTATCTCGGCGATGAACTTGAATGGGATGTCGAACTGGCGATTCCGTCGGGCGCCATCGAGCCGGTGAAACTCGGCAAGAGCGGC
Source organism: Xanthobacteraceae bacterium (assembly GCA_051954235.1). GTDB lineage: Bacteria > Pseudomonadota > Alphaproteobacteria > Rhizobiales > Xanthobacteraceae > 62-47. The sequence goes on along the minus strand of JBQCHY010000056.1, from coordinate 200,501 downwards.
CGTCTTGGCTGGACCACATGGATGGCGCCGAACTGGACCTCCAAGGAGCCTTATCGCTACGATGCGCGCTTTAGCCCGGCCGACAGATTGCGGCCCCGACCGGATGCCTGAAAATGCCGACGTGTCCGGGACGTCTGAATATTAGTTGTAACCTTTGGATTTTGAATTTCAGGAGGTTCCCGTGACCGACATCAGCCTCGAAGCCGTAACCGGAAAGTTGAATCGGGCGGGATACGACGCTTTCATTCAGGCTCTACGCCATGCCAAGAGCGCCGGAAACCGCAATGTCGAACTGGCGCATTGGCTGTTTCACATTCTTCAGCAAGAGCGAACGGATTTGAGCTTAACCGTCGATCACTACAAGATCGATCGCGCCCGGCTATTGTCGGATCTGGCCGGCGTGATCTCCGGCTTTCGCAAGAACGAAACCGACATGCCGGGTGTCGCCAACAATGTCGTCGATGTGCTCGATCGCGGCTGGCATTACGCAACGCTGTTCTTCGGCGAGACACAGATCAGGACCGGTCATGTGCTCGTCGCCGCGCTCAAATCCACCGACCTGCGCCGCGCCTTCATGAATCTGTCGAAGGAGTTCGACAAGATCAATGTCGAAGCCTTGACGACCGAGCACCGCAATACCTGGGCCGGATCGGAAGAAGAAAGCCTGCGTCCCATGGACGGCGCCGGTCTTCGCGGAGCCGATGCCGGCTCGGATCAGGCTCAAGGCCCCAAAGGGACCACGCCGCTTGATCGCTTCTCGCAGGATCTGACCGCGAAAGCGAAGTCCGGCGAGATGGATCCCATTCTCGGCCGCGATAATGAAATCCGCCAGTTGATCGATGTCCTGATGCGGCGGCGGCAGAACAATCCGATCCTGACCGGCGAGGCCGGCGTCGGCAAGACGGCCGTCGTCGAAGGTTTTGCGCAACGGATCGCGGCGGACGATGTGCCGCCTCCGTTGAAAGGCGTTCGGCTTTGCGCGCTCGACATCGGCTTGATGCAGGCCGGTGCTTCAATGAAGGGCGAGTTCGAGCAACGATTGCGTTCCGTGATCGACGAGGTACAGAATTCGCCGACCCCGATCATTCTGTTTATCGATGAGGCGCACACGTTGATCGGCGCCGGAGGATCGGCCGGAACCGGCGACGCCGCCAACCTTCTGAAGCCGGCGCTCGCGCGTGGCACGTTGCGCACCATCGCGGCGACCACCTGGGCCGAATATCGGCAATATATCGAGAAAGATCCCGCGTTGACGCGGCGCTTCCAGCCGATCCACATCGACGAGCCTGACGTCGAGACGTGTTGCATCATGATGCGCGGATTGCTGGGGCCGATGGAGAAGCATCACAAGGTCAGGATTTCGGATGATGCGATCGTCGCGGCCGTGCAACTGTCGCATCGCTATATCCCCGCGCGGCAATTGCCGGACAAGGCGGTGAGCCTGCTCGACACGGCGGCGGCGCGCGTGGCCATCAGTCAAAGCTCGACCCCGGCGGCGCTGGAAGATACCCGCGTCGCGATCGCAGCGCGCGAGACCGAGCGCGCCGCACTGGCGTCCGACAGTGATCTCGGCGTCGACAACGCCGAGCGCATCGCTGCCATCGATGCCGAAATCGCTTCGCTGAAGGAGAAGCTCGACGGTCTCGAAAAGGCCTGGGCGAGCGAGCAGGGGATCGTCGAGGAAATTCGCGTCTTGCGCGAAAGCATCGCCAAGCCCGCCGAGGGCGAGGACGTCGAAAGCAAGCGCGGCGAGTTGCGCGGTAAGTTTGAATCGCTGGAAAATATCGATCCGGAACAGCGCATGATCTATGCCCACGTCGACGAACAGTCGGTGGCGTCGGTCGTGTCGGACTGGACCGGCATTCCCGTCGGCCGGATGGTGCGCGACGAGATCGAGACGGTGCTCAAGCTGCCGGAAATCCTCAACCGGCGCGTTGTCGGTCAGTCGCACGGTCTGTCGATGATCGCCAAGCGCATCGAGACCAATCGCGCCAAGCTCGACAATCCGCAAAAGCCGATCGGTGTCTTCATGCTCGCCGGTCCCTCCGGCGTCGGCAAGACCGAGACGGCGCTGGCGCTCGCGGAAACGCTATATGGCGGCGAGCAGAACATGATCACCATCAACATGTCGGAGTTTCAGGAAGCGCACACGGTTTCGACCTTGAAGGGCGCACCTCCCGGCTATGTCGGCTACGGCGAGGGCGGCCGGCTGACGGAGGCGGTGCGCCGCAAGCCGTACAGCGTGATCCTTCTCGACGAGGTCGAGAAGGCGCATCCGGACGTGCATGAGATTTTCTTTCAGGTGTTCGATAAGGGCGTGATGGAGGATGGCACCGGGCGCCGTATCGATTTCAAGAACACGCTGATCATTCTCACGACCAATGTCGGCACCGACCTGATCATGGGACTGTCGCGCGATCCGAAGTATCGCGACGATCCGGAAGAGCTTGCGCAGATGTTGCGGCCGGAACTGGTGAAAGTCTTTCCGCCGGCGCTGTTGGGTCGGATCGTATCGATTCCGTATTTTCCGTTGTCGGGTTCGATGCTGGGTGGAATCGTTCGTCTCCAGCTCGACAGGATCGGTCGCCGCATTCGGGACAATCACAGCGCCGAATTCATCTACAACGACGCCGTCGTCGATCACATCGTATCGCTCTGCAACGATCCGGATTCGGGCGGCCGCATGATCGACAACATCATCACCAACACCCTGCTGCCGGCGCTGTCGCGTCAATTCCTCAACAAGTCGTTGGCGAAGGAGGAATTGAAGGAGGTACGGGTGGGAATTGCCGAAGGGAATTTTACGTATTCGGCTTCATAGCCAAGCAAGGAAGTACTTAGAGCACTCATATTCTCCAACTCGGACCGACGTAACTCACCGTCCCTGCGCGTCACCATTTGTCGCGTCTTGTTTGAGGTAACTTCCGGTTCTTTCCGAACGAGTTGCGACCGCTGGTATTTCTGTGAGGCCACTTCGATGTATCCGGATTTTTCTCCCGAGCAACAAATTCTATTGAAGGGTTACGTCACCAAGGCTCTCTTTTTGCGTCAGCAACCGTCGTCCGAACTTGAGCGGCGGCTCGGTTACGCGTCGGGGCGACTTTCGCAGGGCTGGTGGCTCCTGTTTTTGGAGATGATGCCGACCCCGGATGATTTTGAGTTCCGGGGCTATAGTCAGATGTCGGGAGGGGTCGCTCAAGGGCATCTCCGAAGGGGACCAACCGCCGAGCAGGAATTGATATCTGGTAGGTTCGACGTGGTCAGGATGAAGCGCCGGATCATTTTGCAAACCTTCCGTCTCTCTGGGCCGGATCGTCTTGCCAAGGTCGTTCCGATTGATGGCCCGACCGGAACCATGCCTTACCCGCCCGGCAGCGGAGTCCCGCAATTGGAGTTGATCCGGCCAATGGCTTTTCGCGTCTGGGGCCGCATTGATCCGGGGGAGGTCTATTCCGGAGACTACTCTTAAGCCTTCCGAGTGGCTGCGTGGATGATCCGATACGCTATCGATCTTTAACGGAGCATGTTGCCCGTCATGACCAATTCATCCGGCCCCACCCTCTACGATGAAATCCGCTATCCCGCGCGGTCGTTCGAGTATACGCATCCCAATCGTCTTGCGACCATCGCGGCGCTTTATGGGATGAGGCCGGCGCCGATTCCGAACTGCCATGTGCTCGAATTGGGGTGCGGCGTTGGCGGCAACATCATTCCGATGGCTTATCAGAATCCGGATAGCGAATTCGTCGGGATCGATCTCAGCGCGGAAGCCATCGCTGTCGGGCAAGCGCGGACCGCAGCGCTCGGGCTGAAGAACATTTCGCTGCTTCATCTCGATATTCTCGATGTCGGGGATCAGTTCGGCCGCTTCGACTACATCATCGCGCATGGCGTTTATTCGTGGGTGCCTGAGCCTGTCAGGCAGAAGATTTTTACGATAACGAGGCAGCTCCTGAATCCGCATGGCGTGAGCTACGTCAGCTACAACGCGCATCCTTACTCACGCATGCGCGACATGGTGCGGGACATGATGCTGTTTCATACGCGCCGCCTCACCAGTCCCAAGGAAAAAATCGATCAGGCGCGCGCGATCGTCAAATTCATCACCGAGGCGACGCCCGACGATACCGCGCATGGCAAGGTGATGCGTTATCAGCTTGAGAGAATCGACAAGATATACAACGAAGTTCTGTTTCACGACGATCTTAACGCCTCGGCCGAGGCATTTCTGCTGTATCGTTTCGTGGAAGAGGCGAACGAGCACGGGTTACAGTATCTGGGGGATGTCGACTTCGTCCGGCAGGATATGACGAATTATTCGGACGAGGCGCGATCCACGCTTCAGTCGTTTCCGCCTGAAATGCTTTTGGTTCGGGATCAATATCAGGATTTCATCGATGGCGCGGGATTTCGCCGGACATTGCTGTGTCACGAGAACGTCAAGCTGACGCGGCAGGTGACGGATGATTTCGTAAAGCGTTTTTTTATGTCGGCGCCCTTGAAGGCGAAAGCGGACAATCCGAAGTCGGAGGCCGGATCTCAAGCCAATGACAATGCCGAAGTTGAAGCATCTTCTCCTTTGGAGAAGGCGGTCTTCCGCAGTCTGGGTGAGGCATGGCCGCATTCCCTGTCGTTTGACGAGTTGGCGGACAGGGTTTTCGACCGGCGCGAACCCGAGGCGCAACTGGAGCGAAGCCCTTCTGCCATGGCAGACCTTTGCGCGTTGCTGGCTGTCGTGGTGCGGCGAGGGGATATCATCTTCCGCTTTCATCGGCCGGACATTGTGACAACCATCAGCGACAGGCCCGAGGTGAGCCCTGTTGCAAGGCTTCAATCGGGCGCCGGAGAAATGGTGACGAACTTGCGGCATTCCGCTGTCGCGATCGACAATGCAATGTCCCAGCAATTCCTGATGAAGGTCGATGGCACGCGCACGCTTAGCGAACTTCAGGCAGAAGTAAACCGTCTCAACAGCACAATGCCCGAGGGGGCGGCCGAGGCTCCCAGCGTGGAGAGTCTGTTGCTGAAGTTGGCCAGCTCGGCGTTATTGGTCGGGTAGCCTCGTAGATCAAGCGCGTCCGGAGCGTCAATCTCCAGTTCGGCTCGATGCAGGCGTCATCCGGGGCCGCGCGGGTCGCCGACGCGTTCGAAGCGAACCGCCTGTTCCCGCTCGATCGTTTTGTCATTGATCCCAAGTAAGCCCCGGTACGGAGCAATCTTCGGGAGACTGATATTCTGGGTCAGGATATGGGTCCTGATATCGGGTGGGAGCTTGTTGAAATTTCGATGCACCTTGAAGGCTTCTCGAAGCTGCTCGCTGGCCACGCTGTCGACGATTCCGGCGCCATTGATGTGTCCGCCAAGATTGAAATAACTCGCGTTGGCGGTCGGGACGGCGCGCCACTGCACGGTTTGCTGCGTGTGGTGTGGGGTGACCATCGCGACGTTGCCGGAAGGCGGAGGCGGCGGCTTAGCGGCTGGTGGGATGGCCCTGGCCGGGAGCAGGTGCTTATCCTTGACGGGAGGTCGGTCGGACGGCGACGGCGCGGCGTTCGTCGGTTTGTCGAATTCGACTGAATCTTGCGGTCTCGAAAGGCTGATAAGCGGTGTCGTGTCGTTGAATTGTTCGTCCGGCGAAAGCGAAAGCCGGAGAGCCGCTCTTGGCGTGAGTGCTGGTTCAGGTGATTTCGTGGTGACCTTAAGCTGTGGCGGATCGGATTCGATATAGCTGACCACGCCGTAAGCGGTGGCGCCCGTCACCGCAGCTATCCCGATTGCAATTCCCGCTAGAGGCCAATCCATGGCCCACCTCTACCGACTCCCGATACCACTATAAGGGAACGCGTCGTCAATCCTTAGTACCGACCGTTCTGACTTCAATCGCCTATGTTGGATGCCATGGTCATAATTGTTAGTGTGATCCATCATACATGTTGGAAGCGGTGCTTCCAATGGCGTCACAGCTTTCGCGCGGAGAGTGCCTCGCCGTTGTTGTAGATGCCGGTCATGATATTCGGGGCTGGGTCCATTTCTCGACCGAACCGGTGATCCTCCACTTGATCGTGCAGGTGTCCTCGCCATTCCTTGTAAAGGTTCCGGCATCGTGTTTCTGAAATTGCGATGCCACGGTGTTGGGGTTGGCAGGCGGCACCTTTTGATACTGGACAAAACCGCCCTCGCTGAAAAAGTACCAGTACTTCGTTCCCTGTCAGGTCAGCGTCCACCAGCCCGCGAGCCAGGCTGGCGCCGATGAGTCAGCAGACGCGCTGCCGAAAAGCCGATCGACGTCGGCCCATCTGCGAACCGCGCTGAATGGCCCTTGCCGTAGTCGATCATATCGTAACCGTATCCAGGTCCACCTTGACCTCCATCAACGTGGCGGAGGGAGACGGGGCCGAATTTCGCGGCGCGTGGGTCTAAATGATCTGAACGCGAGATGCGCTTCCGCAAGCGTTGCTACCTGCGGCATGGTCGGCTCGGAATCGAACGCCGCCCGAGGCGGTTCGGTGCGACGGGGCCGAGTGCAGATGCATCAATCGCCGTCCTCATTCAGCAAACGCCGAGCGGAAATACAGTGATCGTGTCTAACTGATTGATTTTTCTACGTTCATTATTTGTTCTTTTTCACTAATTCAAAAGTATGCGGCAAATATGTCACATCGTTCTCACGCCAGATCAATTATTGATGAAGCATTATTTTGAGAATCGTGCTGTGGGGCGCCGTCAATGAAGCGAACGCCGTTTTCCGTTTCGATATTCGCAGGCCTTGTTACTGTTTTTGCGTCGATAGCTTCCGTCGGTTCCGCACAAGCGCAGATTTTTTGCCCCTCGGCCATTCCGGGGCAGCCGGGCATCGCGCTACAAAACGGAACTTGTACCAACGGGACGACGGGCGCCTTCTCAAACGCCGCTCTTGCCAGCCAGGCCCTTAGCGATCTTTCCCAATCGACGACCCAGGAAACCACGCGCACGGCCACCAGCGCGATCTCCGACCGCCGGCAAGCCGAAGCTGACCGGTGCCCGGATGGGAGCGAGCGAGTTGGTGGCGTTTGCCGGCGTCCCGCCCCTGTGCAAGCCGCTCCGGCTGCTGCACCGGCGCAGCCGACTTCAGCCGAACCCGCACAGCGCAGATCGCAACGGACCCGGCGTGCGGTTCGGGTCGAGCGCCATGCCGCGCCGGTTCGCGCTCCCGTCTACAAGGCGCCTCCTGTGCCGGTCATCGACCAAGGTGTTCGCATCGCGTCATGGGCGCGCGTGTTCGGTGATTATGAACGTCGTACCGGTACCGGCGCTTCCAGCATCAATTGCTGTACCAATGCAGTGGCGGGGGGCATTCCGATTCCGTTGTCGCTGTCGGCCGAAAGCAGGGCCAGCACCGTCGGCTTCCTGGGCGGCGTGGATTTCACGTCGCGCAATCTGCTATCGGCAGGCGATGGTCTGATCGCGGGCGTCCTCGTCGGTTACGCTGAAACGGATTTCAGGCTGACGACGACGTCGACCTCCGCCATTCCGGCCAACGTCGGAAATGGTTCCAGCGTTCTGAACGCGCGCCTTTCGGGGCCGACAGTCGGCGCCTTCGTGACCTATTTCAACGGCGGGTTCTCGATCGACAACACCTTCAAGGTCGACTTCCTGAGCCTGCATGAGAACTTCGTCGATAATCTTGCGTTTACTGCCAACGCGCCGGTGCCGCCGCCGACTATGGCGACGTTCGCCGGCTCGGGATCCACATCGCTGACCAACTACAGCACGTTCGGCAACATCAACTACCGCTTCCACCTGTCCGACCAATATTGGATCGAGCCGACGGTCGGCTACAACTACACTTGGACGGAGTACGGCTCCAACGCCGCGCTGCTCGGGCTGTCGAATGGTAGCCTGCTGCGCGTGCAGGGTGGAGCGCGGTTCGGTATCGAATCGATGTGGGATCGGGTGCGTGTCACCACCACCGTGACCGGGCTTGCTTATGAGGATGTATCCGTGAGCGGCGGCGTTCTTCAGAATGCGGCCTTCGGGACCACCAACTCGCTGTTGCTCGCCCAGGAAGGCAAAATTCGCGGACAGGGAATCCTTGCTTTCAACTTCGATTTTGGCAACGGCTTCTCCTCGTTCGTCTTGGGTGAAGTTCGCGGAGGCGAAGGGCTGTTCGGCGCTGGTGGCAAAGCCGGCGTTCGATACCAATGGTAGTTCGCTGATCGCGGGCGAATGCCGCCCGCGCACCACGGCTCGATCACGCGCCTCCAAGCTCCCCCATACGGGTTTGAAAGAACGCCCTATAAGCCTCGCTTATAGGGCGTTTGTCATTACGGCTACCTCCAAGAGTAGCGACTCCTGCCGTTGTGCGTTGCACGCCGGCCCCGGTTTCGGAGGAATATCGTGGCCTTCGCGGTGCAGGAATGTGAACCAATTTCAATGGCCGGCGACCCAACTAAGGGAGGACGTTGCGGATTGGCGCACGGCTAAATTAGAATTGAGCCGGTGAGATGGGCTCCTGGAAGGTCCCCTGAGGAAAGTCACATGGCGGCACTTCGGTCCCTAGGTCGCGCGATCGCCATTCTCGCCTGTTTCGCGATGTTCACGTCAGCCCGCGCCGCCGATGATTTTGATTTGTGCAATCACACCGCGAGCGATCCGGATGCGGGTATCCCCGCATGCACGCGATTGATCGGGCGCGAGGGCGAAAGCGCCAACATCTCGGGGTTCTATAACAATCGCGGTATTGGCAAGATTCGCATCGGCGATCTCGGCAGCGCCATTGAGGATTTCGGTAAGGCGTTAGATCGGAATCCGAAGTTTACCGACGCCTATCTCAATCGCGGCATCGCTCGCCAGATGCAGAACGACTACGATCTTGCGATCGCCGATTTCAATCAGGGTCTCCGTCTGAACTCGCGTTCGGCAGCGCTTTTCAATGCGCGTGGATCCGCCTTGTTCAGCAAGGAGGAATACGAGCGGGCGATCGTCGATTTCAACAGCGCGCTCTCTCAAGATAAGAACTTCGTCAAGGCGTACATCAATCGCGGCCTAGCGTTGATGTTCAGGCGAAAGCTCGATCGCGCGATCACGGACTTCAATGAAGTCATTCGCCTCTTGCCGAACGATCCGACCGGTTATCTGAACCGGGCCGCGGCGAAAATCGATCAAGGCAATGCCGATGGCGCGATCGCCGATTTGTCGGAAGCGATCCGGCTCGCACCCCAAGCGGCCAGCGGTTACAGTCGGCGCGGTGAAGTGTGGCGCATCAAGGGTGACTTGGTCAAAGCCCTCGAGGATCACGACAAGGCAATATCGCTGGAGCGCACGGCGGAAGCCTTCAACAACCGCGCCCTGGTCTACAAAGACAAAAAGCAATTCGATGATGCGATCGCCGATTGTAACGAGGCCATACTTATCAATCCGAAATTCTTTCTGGCGTATGCCAATCGCGGCGACATCGAGCGCGTGCAGGGAAATTTGGGAGCCGCTCTCACCGACTTGAACAAGGCCGTGAGCCTCAATCCGAAATCTCCGATCGCGTTGAGCTATCGGGGCGACGTGCTTCGCGAACGTGGCGATCTTCAGCGGTCGCTCGTCGACTACAATGATGCGATCCGGAGCGTTCCCGATTTTGTCGCCGCTTTCGTCGGGCGCGGCATGACGCAGGAAAAAATGGGCGATGCCGCGAAAGCCCGGCTCGATTTCCAGAAAGCACTGACGCTCGCACCCGAAGCAGACGCATCCCTTGCCAAGCCGGCCAGAGAGGTGGCGAGGACACATCTCACGGCCATCACAGACGCCGAATTGGCGAAGGCCAAGGCGGCCGAGCTCGCGGCGAACCAAAAGGCGGCGAGTATCGCGGCTGAAAAGGACGAGGCCGGAAAGGCCGCAAAAATAGCCGCGCAGCAGCGTGCACAGGCCGAAGAAAAAGCCAAGGAAAAGGCTGCCGCAGAAGCTCGCGCCAAGAAGGAGCTTGAGGCTCGCCTCACCGCGGATTTCGAAGCCCGCGTCAAGCAGCAAGTCGATCAGCGCGCCAACGCGGCCGTAGCGGCAGCGGAAGCGCGCTTCAATGCGGAGGCCAATGCACGCGCGGCAGAAGATGCCCGTCGACTTGCGGAGGCTGAAGCCAAGGTGAAGGCGGACGTCGAAGCCAAGGCCAATGCCGAACTTGAACGGCGATTGCAGGCGGAAATCAAGGCTCGCGAAGAAGCGGCCACGATGCAGGCTCAAGCAAAGCTCGCCTCTGAGCGCGTTCGCTTGAACAAGGAGCGCGGCGTGCGCGTTGCTCTCGTGATCGGAAATTCCGCCTACCAAGGCGTCCCGGTGCTGCCGAATCCGAGACGGGATTCCGAGGCGGTTGCGGCGACGTTCGAAAAGCTCGGATTCCAGACCGTGATTACCGGAACGGACCTCACACGCAGTGCGTTTCTCGGCAGGCTTCGCGACTTCGAGGATCTGGCGGCTTCAGCCGACTGGGCGGTGATCTATTACGCCGGCCACGGGTTGGAAATGGATGGCACGAACTATCTGCTTCCTGTCGATGTTCGGCTGAAATCCGATCGCGACGTTCAGGACGAAGCCGTCTCGCTCGATCGTCTGCTACAGGCTACCGAACGAGCCAAGAAACTTCGGCTGGTAATTCTCGATTCCTGCCGGGACAATCCGTTCCTCATTAAAATGCGCCGAACGGTGGCGTCGCGCTCGATCGGGCGCGGCTTGGCTCGTATCGAGCCTGAAGGCGGCACCCTGGTGGCCTATGCCGCACGCGAAGGACAAATCTCACGCGATGGCAACGGCGAACACAGCCCATTCACCACCGCGTTCCTGAAGTATGTCGTCGATCCGAATCTCGAGATCAATATGCTGTTTCGGCGCATCAGGGACGATGTTTTCCGGGAAACCCAACGCAATCAAGAGCCCTTCACTTATGGCTCGTTACCTGGTGACAATTTCTACTTTTCGCTCAGGTGAGTTTGTTTGAGCCGCAGCCCAATGACAGTGCTTCGCGAGATTGCCCTGATGCCGCAGGGCAAGTGCTAGCTGTGGCTGCGGCAGGTCGGAGTATCGCTTAGTCCGTTCTTAAGTCGCCACCATCAGAATGTCGGGGGCTTACGACCTAAGATCGGCTCGTTCTTGATGTGTCGGCACGTTTTATCTTGAATGCTGGCGCCAATGTAAGGTGGCTGGTCGTTGTGGGCAGCTACAGGCGACCAAAGCGACGATGACGTGGAAACGCTCGCCCGCTGAATCGGCGGAGAATAATAAAAGGCTCGTCATGAGAAAACGGTGCATGAATATCGATAAGGACGACGCGCGGGATATACGCGTTGTCGCCTTTGCCGGGGCTTATCGGCTATTGCGCATTCCCGCTCTTCTCGTCATTGCCGCGCCGGCGTTTGCACACGAGCCGGGCAATTCGCGGTCGCAATACATTGTCGAATGCCGCGCGCAATTCGCAAGGACGGCGAGCCATGTCGACTTGGTGAGAGCCTATGGCGCCGACAAGGTTTCCTTCAGCAATGTAAATCGCGCCGAAGGCGAGGTTATCAAAGCCACCGTGCTATTCGCGAAGGATCCACGGCGGAGGCTCGAAATCGAATGGCATGATGCGAAGAAATGCCGGAGGCCAAGCACAATCACCGTTTTCGGTGAAGATAACCTGTGGATCGGCCCGCTCGGCGTCAGGAACGGCATGCCGATACAGGATATTGAGCAACGCGCTGGCAAGCCGTTCAAAATCAACGGCTTTGGATTCGATGTCGCAGGTGCGGGGCATTTCGAGGGGACGACGCTCGATAAACTCCCCGGCGGTTGCGCTTTCGGCACCCATTTCGACATTGAGGGTGGATTGCCGCCGGAACACCTGAAGCGTTTCAACGGCGAAGTGACGATAGATTCGAATGACCCGGATCTTTTGTCGCTCAAGCCGAGATTGTGGATCTACACCCTGAGCTATCCGTCACCCGTTGCAGATTGAAATCTGACCGCATTGTCGGTTGGCGGGTGGTAGAATTTTGATCGCAAAGAATGTCGATGGCACGAAATCCTTGATGGCTTCGATGCCTGGAGCCGGCGGGTAGCGTTCCGCTGTTATCGGCAAGCTGGAAGATGCTTTTCGACTTCGGATTGAGGCTGGCTAGCCATGGCGAAATGTGCTCCATGAATTATATAGTAAATTCAACAGTATGATGGCTCGTTGGCCGAGCCGGCCAATGTTTCCGCAGTGACGCTGCGCCTGTCACACCACGGTGCGATGACGCGCGATGCAGGCGCGAAGCACGTCATCCATCGGCTGATCCCACCAGTGATCGGAGAAGATCTCGATCTCGGAATAGCCAGCGAAGCCTTGCGCTTCTGCGGCGGCGCGCAGGCTGCGGATGTCGATGACGCCGTCGCCCATCATGCCGCGGTCGTTAAGGATGTCCTTGGTCGGCACCAGCCAGTCGCAGACATGGAATGCGAGCAGGCGCGCCTTACCAGCGCGCTCGATCTGCGTCAGCACCTCGGGGTCCCACCAGATGTGATAGACGTCGAGCGCGACGCCGATGGCGCCGGATTGGGCCGGATCGATCCGATCGCAAATATCGAGTGCCTGCCGGGTCGTATTCACGCAGGCGCGGTCGGCGGCATAAGCTGGATGTAGAGGCTCGATCGCGAGTGGCATGCCGATCTGACGCGAATAGTCGAGAAGCTCAGCGATTCCGTCATCAACCTGCGCACGCGCGGCCACGATGTCGCGCGAGGCCACGCTGCCCGGACGCGAATATTGCGGCAGGCCGCCGACCACGAGCACGAGGCACGATGCTCCCAGCGATTTCGCCTCGTCAACCGCACGGCGGTTATCGTCGCGCGCGGCTTGCCGGTGCGCGTCGTCGGCGACGAACATACCACCGCGGCAATAGCCGGAGAGATCGAGGCCCGCATCGCGAACGACGCGCACCGCGCGATCGAGTCCGATGGCCGCGACCTGATCGCGCCACGGATCGATGGCGCGGATACCGTGCCGTGCGCACGCATCGACGATCTGGGCAAGGTCGCCCTGCTTGCGAACGGTCGCGGTATTCAGCGAGAGCCAGCGATGGTCACCGGAGAAATCGCGCATATCAGCTCTCGATGCCCCGCGTCGCCAGGAAGTTCTTCATTCGCGCGGTTGCCAGCGTCGGGTCGGCGAGCAGGCCGGCCTTGTCGGCAAGGCGGAACAATTCGGCGAAGTGCAGCGTCGAGCGGGTGCTCTCCTGTCCGCCGACCATGGTGAAGTGATCCTGATGGCCGTTGAGCCAGGCCATGAACACGATGCCGGTTTTGTAGAACCGCGTCGGCGCCTTGAAGATGTGCCGTGACAGCGGCACCGTCGGCTCCAGTACGTCGCGGAAGCCGGCTTCGTCGCCGGCCGCGAGACGCGACAGCGCGTAAGAGGCCGCCGGGGCAATGGCATCGAAGATCCCGAGCAGCGCGTGAGAGAAGCCTTCGCTGTCGCCCGCAATCAGTTCCGCATAGTTGAAATCGTCGCCGGTATACATCCGCACGCGCTTGTCGAGGCGGCGGCGCATGTCGATCTCACGCTGCTTGTCGAGCAGCGATACTTTGACGCCGTCGACCTTGGCTGCGTTGTCATTGATGACACCGACCGCGACGTCCATCGCCCTGTCGAGATCCTTGGTGCCCCAATAGCCGGTGAGCGCGGGATCGAACATATCGCCGAGCCAGTGGATGATGACCGGTTCGCGGACCTGCGACAGAATTCGACCGTAGACCTTGGCGTAGTCATCGGCATTGCGGCCGATCCGCGCCAACGCGCGCGACGCCATGAGGATGATGCGACCTCCGACCTTCTCGATCGCCGCCACTTGCTCCTCGTAGGCCGCGATCACGTCGTCGATGGTCTCGGCATCTTCCGGTACGAGATGATCGGTGCCGGCGCCGCTGAACACCAGCGCATTGCGCGGCTTCGCGGCCGCGACCGAGCGGCGGATCAGTTCCAGCGAGGTCGGCCAATCGAGGCCCATGCCGCGCTGCGCCGTATCCATCGCTTCCGCAACGCCGAGACCCAAATTCCAGACGTGCTCGCGGAAGGCGATGGTGCGGTCCCAGTCGATTGCGGTCGTGAGCCACGGATCGTTGTCCGCGAGCGGATCGGCCACCACATGGGCGGCCGAAAACGCAATGCGATTCAGCGAGCCGCTGAACTTCGCGGGAAAGCTCCGCGACGCGTTCAGGCGATAGGTCTCCAGCGAGCGGTCGGCGCGCGGCAGGGAGAGCGAGAGCGACGATGTGGAAAGGACCGGCTTGTTCACGGCAGCCTCCGTCAAGCTTTGAGAGTAGGAACGTCGACCCAGCGTCGTTCGCGCCAGCTCTGCAAGGCAAGCTCGACCAGTTGAACGCCCTTGGCGCCTTCCAGCAGGGTGTATTTGTACGGCGCATCTTCATAGACGTGCCGAATGAACATCTCCCACTGCTCCTTGAAGCCGTTGTCGTAGGCGACATTGTCCGGCAGCTTCTGCCAGTCGGCATAGAAATCGTGGTTGCGCTTTTCATCCGGATTCCAGACCGGACGCGGCGTCGCCTGCCGCGCCTGAATCATGCAATCGGTCAGGCCGGCAACAGCCGAGCCATGAGTGCCGTCGACCTGGAAGGTCACGAGATCGTCGCGATAAACGCGGGTGACCCAGGACATGTTGATGTGCGCGATCACGCCGTCCTTGAGTTGGAACGTGGCGTAAGCGGAATCGTCGGCGGTCGCCTTGTACTTCTTTCCGTTCTCGTCATAGCGCTCGAGAATGTCGGTGTTGCCGATGCACATGACGCTCTCGACGTCGCCGAACAGGTTGTCGAGCACATAGCGCCAGTGACAGATCATATCGAGGATGATGCCGCCGCCGTCTTCGCTGCGATAATTCCACGACGGACGTTGCGCTTCTTGCCAGCCGCCTTCGAACACCCAATAGCCGAACTCGCCGCGCACCGAAAGCATGCGGCCGAAGAACCCGGAATCGCGCAGGAAGGCGAGCTTTTTCAAACCGGGCAGGAACAGCTTGTCCTGCACGGTGCCATGCTTGATGCCCTTGGCATTGGCGAGCTTCACCACCTTGATCGCTTCCTCGAAATTGGTGGCGATCGGCTTCTCGCAATAGACGTGCTTGCCGGCCTCGATGGCCTTGGTCAACAGCGTCGGCCGCGCTTGCGTGGTCGCGGCATCGAAAAACATAGTGTCGTTCTTGTCGGCGAGCGCCTTGTCGAGATCGGTGGTCCAGCGCGAGATATTGTAGGTCTTGGCCAGCCGCTCGATCTTGTCGGCGCTGCGGCCGACGAGGATCGGATCCGGCATGATCCGGTCGCCATTTGCCAGCTTGACGCCGCCCTGATCCCGTATCGCGACGATCGAACGGATCAGATGCTGGTTGAGGCCCATGCGGCCGGTGACGCCGTTCATGATGAGGCCGAGACGTTGTGTCGTCATGAAAACTGCTCCTGCGGAATTTTTCTGGTTGTTGACTGCAGCGGTTGAAGAGCGGACCAGTCCGGATAAACGCCGGAGGCGAAACCCGGAGTGGCCAACGATGAAGTGGCGAGCGACCCGTCGGCAGCCGCGAGACGAATGCCGTCGGACGTGCGGACGTAAAGATCGGGATGCGCGGCAAGAAAGCGTTCCTGCTCCGTCATGGGAGCACCGCCAAAGCCATCGACATAGTGATGGCCGTTACGCTCGGCGTGGCTGACGCCGATCAATGCGCCGAGCGCAATATCCTGCTGCACGCCGAGCCCGGCCTGGCAGGTGAGGTCCTCGGCGCTGACGAAGAAGCTCTGATTGTCGCTGCTCCACGTTGCCGCGCGGGTGGCGTTGAGAATGGACTTGTAGAGCCCTTTGCACGCTTTTGATGACACGCCGCGATAACCAAGGTCTTTCGCCGCGCGGAATGCATCGTAGCTGCCGTCCGCCTCGTCGATGATCATGGCGTATCGCGCCAGCGGTCCGAGAGCGGACGCCAGTGATGCGTCGCGGGGCATCGGCTGCTCGACATAGATCAGCCGGGTTGCGATCGGCGCCAGTGTGGGATCGCGGTCGAGGCGATCGAGCAGGGCTGAAAGTGCGGCAAGGTCGACATACTGCTCATTGGCATCGAGGCTGACGCCGTCAATCGGCGCGCTGGCGTTTGCCGACGCCTCAACGACGGATGCGATTTGTGCCAGCCTCGCAGCGTCAGCATCCGGATCGCCGCCGAGTTTCAGCTTGAGATAACGGATCGCATGGCTGCGAATGATCGCGGTGAGCCCATCGGGGCCGTCAAGTGCGTCATCGAGCCCGACGGTGTGACGGATTGCGATGCGCGGCTTCGGCGCCGTTGCGGCGAGGAATTGCGCGATGGCGCCGTTCGCAAGATCGGACGTCAAACGATTGTCGATGCCAGCGACGTTAGCGGCCAGTCCCTTGAAGACATCGAGGCCGAGGCCACGCAGCAGCGCATCGAGAATGGCCTTGTCGATCTCCGCCGCGCCGAAGCAGGCCGCGAGCGGTGGAATGTCCTCCTCGGCGCAGGCCCGTACCTGACTTGCAATCCGCACGGTGTGAAGGCCGAATGTCGTGTCGAAACCGGTATCCGACAGATACAGATCGCGAGCGATGGTAAGCGAGCGGCGCAGGTCGTCGACGGTGCGGGCAGGGGTGCGGTCCGAACGCTTGTCGAACCATTTCGGCATCATCATCTCGGCGCTGGCGCCGATCGCGGTCGGTCTGCCTTCGATATCGAGTTCGACGCGCACGAAGGCCTGCGGCGCGCTATCCACCCGAACCACGCCGAAGCGGAACGGCCGGACAAATTGCACCGACTGCTCGAACAGCGAAATGTCGCGGATGGCGACGCGCATCTGCATCACTGTCCCTATAAATTCAGTCCAACGCGCCTTGACTGGAAAAGTGCTGGCGGATGGTCTGGGTCAGGGCGATGAACGTTGGGTCGGCCATGATGTCGAGCGTCCGAGGACGCGGCATCGGCACATCGTAGATGGCGGCGATCGCGCCGGGCCGCTCGGTCATCACCAGAATACGGTCGGCGAGGAACACGGCCTCAGGAATCGAATGCGTGATCAGCAGCACGGTCTTGCCGGTTTCGCGCTGAATGCGTTGCAGTTCGACGTTCATCTTTTCGCGCGTCAGCGCGTCAAGGGCACCGAACGGCTCGTCCATCAGCATGATCTTCGGATCGTGCACCAGCGCACGGCAGATCGAAGCACGCTGCTGCATGCCTCCGGAAAGTTGCCACGGCAGCTTGTTCTCGAAACCCGCGAGGCCCACGGTTTTCAAAAGCTCCCGAGCCCGCGGTAGATACTTTTCGCGCGGCAACCGCTTCATGTCGATCGGCAACATCACGTTGCCGAGTACGGTGCGCCACGGCAGCAGCATCGCGCTCTGAAACACGATGCCGACGTTGCCGTGGGGCTTGGTGATCGGAAGTCCGTCAACTTTGATCTCGCCGGTTGACGGCGGCAACAGGCCGGAGATCATCTTGAGCAGCGTGGATTTGCCGCAGCCGGACGGGCCGACCACGACGAAGAACTCGCCGTCGTTGATGTGAAAATCGAGCGGGCGCAGCGAGGGCACGTCGCCCTCGCGCGTCCGGTAGGTCTTGGAGACGCCGGAGAGTTGGATACCCGAGCCGTCGGTCTGCTTGCCGCTTTCGGCGGCGACGCGCAGGTGCCCGCTTGGACGGATGATCGGTTGCATGGCAGGGCTCATCCGGCAATCACCTTACTTCGGCAGATAGTCGTTGGTGTAGAAGGCTTTCGGGTTTTCCTTTGCCTTCGCTTCGAGGCCGCCGTATTCCACCATCAGATCGACACTGTCCTTCATGTTCTGGTCGGTGACCTGGAACGGACGCTTGCCCTTGGTTTCCGGCGTGCGATAGAGCGGAATGGTCAGCTCGAAGCCCTGCGTCAGGGTGCCGATCTTGCCGCCCTTCGGGTTGGCATCGAGGATCGACTGCGCCGCGGCAGCGGGATCTTTTTCGGCCGCTTCGACAGCCTTGGTGGTGGCCGACATGAAGCGCTTCACCAGATCGGCGTTCTGCTTGACGTAATCGCTGTTGGCGATGATGCCGGACGAGACGAGGTTGATGCCGTAATCTGCAAATTTGATCGGATAAACGTCCTTGCCGGTGGCATCCTTGATCTTCATCGATTGGTCCATGACGTAACCGAGTAGCACGTCGGCCTGACCGTTGATGACCGCGTTGAGTTTGGTTTGGCCATCTCCCGCCACGGTCTTGAAATCGGATTCCTTGAGGCCGGTTTTCTTCAGGAACAGCGGCCAGATCTGGGTCATGGAGTCGGCCGGCGTGATTGCTACCGTCTTGCCCTTGATATCCTCGGGTTTGCGGATGTTCTTCTCAGCGAGGCCCATCACGGACATCGGTGTGGTTTGCAACAGTACGCCGGTGGCAATCACCGGGGCGCCCTTGATTGCGGCGCGCATCATGGTTGGGATATCGACGTAGCCGAAGTTCGCAGTCTTGGCAGCGACGGCCTGCGTAGTGGCCGCCGATCCACGGCCTTCCTGAATTTCGAGATCGATGCCTTCCGCCGCATAGATGCCCTTGGCCTTGCCATAATAGAACGGCGCGTGCTCGCCATAGACGTACCAGTTCAGCATCAGCACGACCTTGTCCGCGGCCTTCGCGGGTGTCGTTGCCGCGAGACCAGCCGTCAGCATCGCGGCCGCAAACAATGTCAGCGTTCTTTTCATGGTTTTCCTCCTCTAGAATTGTGCCGGCCATCGCGAAGATGACGCTTGGTGATTATGTTTATGCTGCGATGATGACGTCGGCGCGCTGACTTGCGTGCCATGGAATGACCAAGCGTTCGATGCGATCGACCACCCAGAACAGGATGACGCCCATCAGGGCCAGGATCACCAATGCCGCGAACATCGTCGGCAGATCGAAGGTGCCGATCGAGCGCTGCATGACGTAGCCGATGCCGGAGTTGGACCCGACGAATTCACCGACGACCGCGCCAACCACGGCCAGCGTAATCGATACCTTGAGGCCGGAGAAGATCGCCGGCATCGCGTGCGGCAGGTTGATCGCAAGGAATATGTTGGTGCGGCTGCCTTGCATCGCGCGCGCCAGATCGACCATGTCGGGATCGACCGACTTGAAACCCTGCACCGCTGAAACCACCACCGGGAAAAAGCCGAGCAGGAAGGCGCAGATAACCTTCGGCAAAAGACCGAAGCCGAACCACACCACAAACAGCGGCGCGATCGCCACCTTGGGGATCGACTGAGAGAATACCAGCAGCGGATAGACGTAGCTTTCAACCGTCTTCGAACCGGCGATCAGCATCGCGATCGGAATGCCGAACAGCGCCGACAACAGGAAGCCCGCGACGGTAGCGTAGGTAGTCGGCCACGCTTGGCCAAGCAACTCCGGCCAGCTCGCCCACAGCACCGCGACCACGTCGGCCGGCGCCGGGATTTGATAGGCGGGAATGTGGAAGATGCGGATCGACAGATCCCACGCGACGACGATGAGAACGAGAAACAACAGCGGTCGAACCCAGGCCGTATTGAGCAACCTGCTCCATGGCGTCGTGATTGCGGGTTCCGCCATCCGTCCTCCGACTGTGTCGTTCTGCACAAATTAACTCGTTGGATAAATACTCCGGGGACCGGTCGGGAGTCAAATGGCGCGTCGGATCAGGTTTCGTGGCTGCGCTTGGCTGGAAATTCGCGCGGGTACAGCACTTCGTCGCGGCATGAAAATGCCGCCGAGATGCAGTGGCGCATCACGGGAACGATTGCGGGCCGTTTTGGCCTTGCGCGATGGACATCCCGCGCAACTATGCCGGATGGGGCTCGTGCAGTTCAGCCATCGGCGCGAGCGTCGCGCCGGGCTGGCCGGTGAGGGCGGCGAGCACCAGCATGATGACATGCTGAAGCCGTTCTTCCTTGGCGTCTTTCTTCAACAGGTCGCGGCCAAAGATGAAGCTCAGCGTGGCGCTGTTGGACAGATAGAAGAAGCACAGCCCTGCGATCGAGATGTAAAGCTGCACCGGATCCATCGCGACACGAAACTCGCCGGTTTTGACGCCGCGATCGACGATGGTTCGGATCATCTCGACGAAGGGCGAGTGCATCGACTTCACCTTGGTCGAGCGCTTCAGATTGCGCGCCTTGGCTACGTTCTCGGTGTTGAGAAGCGCAAGGAACTCGGGGTTTCGAATAAAGTAGTTCCAAGTGAAATCGATCAGTCGCGCGATAGCGGCACTGGGATCGAGATGCTCGAGATCGAGGCCGCGTTCCTCGGCGCGGATCTTCTCATAGGCGGCTTCCAGCACGGCAAGGTAAAGGTCTTCCTTGTTGCCGACGTGGTAATACAGCATGCGCTTGTTGGCATCAGCTTCAGCGGCAATGCGGTCGATCCGGGCGCCGGCGAGGCCGTGCGCGGCAAACTCCTTCTTCGCGGCCTCAAGGATGCGAATTCGCATGCCTTCGGGATCACGCTGCCATTTCGCCGCTCGTTTGGCTTTCTTCAAAACGCACCTGCATTCGCTCGATCGTGGCGGGATTTAGCACGATCGAACCGGAATGAGAAATATCGGCCGATCGCCAATCCGCTTCCCGTTCGAAGCCATATACGCCAGCGACTTGAGGACGGTGGTTCGCCGCGGACCGCGCGGGTCGCTAATTTTTTGCCAGCCGGCGGTAACCGATGGCCCGTTAAGCTAACGAAAGGAGCAGAGACTACGGTTCAGCGTGTGGCCGATCGCCGATCAGCGGGCTGCGTGCTTGATCGGCGATGGCATCGGTTGGGATTTGACGCGTAAATTCACTATAGCTTGATGGCGGCGGTCGTTTCGTGTCGCGGGACGCGCTATGAAATCGATACGACCTCAAGGTTTTGGCTGGATACACTCACTTCGTCTCCGACAGCCTTGTTCAGCAGCAATCGTGCGACGGGAGACACGAAGGAAATCGTGCCTGCCTTGGGATCGGCTTCGTCCTCGCCCACAATACGATATGTCTGCACACGTCCATCGCCGCGCCGGAAGGTCACCGTGCTGCCAAAGGCAACAACATCGGTCGAGGTCGGGTCGGCGACGACCTGGGCTGTCCGAACCCGCGCCGCAAAATAGCGCATGTCGCGTAGCGGGATAGCTGCCTGCCGTCGTCGCTCGTTGATGTCTTCAATCGTCTGCGCCGCCGCATACGCATCGCGGGCTTCTTGAAGCTGTTGCTCCAGAGCCTTTAGGCCCGCTGCCGTCACCAGATTCGGATGTGGTGAAACCGGCCGGTCGGGCAGTAACGTTTCCGACGCGGTTTCGGCGCTCTCTTCCTTGGTGAAGGCAACGCTCAAATCAGTCTTCCTTCAAGGTATGTTGGATCGCTCGGTCAGCGCCAGCCGAGGGCCGGAGCGATGTGGGTCAGAATGGCCTCGATAACATGCGCGTTATAAGCGACGCCCAACTGGTTCGGGACCGTCAGAAGCAACGTGTCGGCTTCGGCGATAGCTTCGTCCTGCTTGAGCTGTTCGATGAGGGCATCCGGCTCCGCGGCATAGCTGCGGCCGAAGATGGCGCGGGTCTGCGGATCGATGAAACCGACCTGGTCTTCCTCCTCGCGTCCTGAGCCGAAATAGGCGCGATCGCGATCGTCCACCAGTGCGAAGATGCTTCGGCTGACGGAAACACGCGGCTCGTGCGTATGGCCGGCCTCTGTCCAGGCGGCGCGGTACGCGCGGATTTGCGCAGCCTGCTGCACGTGAAAGGCTTCGCCGGTTTCGTCGTTCTTGAGTGTCGAGCTTTGCAGATTCATTCCGAGTTTCGCCGCCCAAATCGCTGTGGCGTTGGAGCCTGCGCCCCACCAGATGCGCTCGCGCAGGCCTTCGGAATTAGGTTCGAGGCGCAGAGGACCGGGCGGATTGGGAAACATCGGCCGCGGGTTGGGTTGTGCAAAGCCCTGGCCACGCAGGAGATCGAGAAAGACCTCCGCATGACGCCGACCCATGTCGGCATCCGATTGGCCTTCGGCCGGCTGATAGCCGAAATATCGCCAGCCATCGATCACCTGTTCCGGCGACCCGCGGCTGATGCCGAGCTGCAATCGGCCGCCGGCGATCAGATCGGCCGCGCCCGCGTCCTCCGTCATATAGAGCGGGTTCTCGTAGCGCATGTCGATGACGGCGGTGCCGATCTCGATGCGACTGGTTTTCGCGCCGACGCTGGCCAGCAGCGGAAACGGCGATGCGAGTTGTCGAGCGAAATGATGCACCCGGAAATAGGCGCCATCCGCTCCAAGTTCCTCGGCGGCAACCGCAAGATCGATGGATTGCAGCAGCGCGTCCGCAGCCAAACGAGTTTGCGATTGCGACGAAGGCGTCCAGTGTCCGAAGGAAAGAAAGCCGATCTTTTTCATTCGGCTATTCTATTGATATCGGAGCTCGCGCGCGACCCTAAAGGCAATTGCGGCGCACATTCAATCGGCGAAGTTCCTTGCGTGTCAGATCAATACACCTGAACGGGTGATGCCGACGACGCCACCGGGTTTCAGTCTGCTGAAAAGTACGCGGGCTTGCCGGTTGTCCAGGTTTCGCCCCAGAGTTGCCCGCCGCCGTCGACGGTAAGTGTCTCGCCGGTTACGAAGCCACCCGATGGCGAGGCGAGGTAGGCACACGCTTCGGCGATGTCCCATGACGAGCCGGCGCGCATCATCGGATTCGAACGCGGATACGCGGCGCGGGCTTCGGGCGTGTAGACCTTCCAGCCCTCCGTTTCGATCGCGCCCGGTGCGACACAGTTGATGCGGATGTTGAGCGGTGCCCATTCCACGGCGACGCTGCGCGAAAGCCCGATCACGCCGGAGCGTGCCGCGATGGTGTGCGCGATGCCATATAGACCGTGAGTGGTGACCACGACGATGTTGACGATGTTACCCGGATGCTTGTGATCGCGCCAGCGTTGCGCGGCGGCCTGCATCATGAACCAAGTGCCGTTCAGGTTGGTGTTGATGACGGCGTTCCAGCCCTTCACGGAGAAATCGATGGCAGGCTGCGGAAATTGACCGCCGGCGCTGTTGATCAGGCTATCGACCCGGCCCTGCTCGGACCAAACCTTGTCGAACAAGGTCTGGACGGCGTCGGGATCCTTGATATCGACTGCATGTGCGGAGGCTTTCAGGCCGCGCGCGCTGAGGCCGGAAACGACGTCGTCGAGCTTGTTTCGATCGCGCCCGACGACCACGACATGCGCCCCCATTCGCGCGAACAGCCAGGCGATGGCGCGCCCGATACCGCCGGCGCCGCCTGAGAGCACCACGACCTGATCGCGCATTGCGTCCGCCGCGTAAACCGTGCGCTGCGTTGCGAGTTCGTCGTCGGTCAGGCCGAGTTTCTCCGGCGCTGTTTCAGCCATGGGCCGCACCATCCTTGAGCATCTCGCCGGCGATGATCATCTTGCGAACCTCGGTTGTGCCGGCGCCGATTTCCAGCAGCTTGATGGAACGGTACAGGCGATTGATCTCGGATTCCCAGATATACCCGCTTCCGCCGTGAATTTGCAGCGCCCGGTCGAGCACGTTGTGGCAGGCATCGGCCGCGAACATCAGCGCCGCCGCCGTCAGCTTATGAATGTCGCCGCGTCCGCCGCCGCCGATCTCCAGAGGTGCGGCCTCAGCGAGAGTACGATAGGTGAGGGTGCGCATCGCTTCCACCTGCACATACATGTCGGCGAGCATCGACTGCACCATCTGGAACGAGCCGATAGGCTTGCCGAACTGCTGACGCGTCCGCGCGTAGTCAACGGACAGTTCCAGCGCACGCTCGGCGACGCCGAGGCAGAGCGGCGCGATCATCGCGCGCTCGAGATCGAGCCCGCTCATGACGACGGCGACGCCGGAGTTTTCCGCACCCACCAGATTTTCGGCAGGCACGCGGCAATCCTCGAAGACGAGTTCGGCAGTCTGGCTGCCGCGATAACCCATCTTGGTCAGTTTCTGCGCGACCTTGAAGCCCGGGAAATCTTTCTCGACGATGAACGTCGAAATGCCGTGAGCGCCCTTGGCGCGGTCGGTCTTGGCATAGACCAGAAGGACGTCGGCGACGGGACCGTTGGTGATGAAGATTTTGCCGCCGTTCAGCACGTAGTGGTCACCGTCGCGCCGCGCGGTGGTGCGCATGGAGCCCAACGCATCGGAGCCGGCGCCGGGCTCGGTCAATCCAAGCGCGCCGATCTTACGGCCGGCGCAGAGGTCAGGCAGATATTTTCGGCGCTGTTGCTCGTTGCCGTTGCGGTAGATGTTGTTGGCGCAAAGGTTGTCGTGCGCGGCGACCGAAAGCGCCATCGCATGGTTCCAGCGCGCAAACCCCTGAACGACAAGTCCGGCGGCCACCAGATCGAGGCCCGCGCCGCCGTATTCCTCGGAAATCGTCGCGCCGAAGAAACCGTTCTCACCGATGCGGGCGAAGGCATCGGCCGGCCACCATTCGTCGCGGTCCATCCGCTCCGATAGCGGATAAAGCTCCTTGCGTGCGAAACGATCGGCCTGATCGAGGATCGCGGTCTGCTCCTCGTCGAGCGCGAACATTGTCGGTCGATTGATGCCGGCTTGCGCTGTCGTCATGGGCGAAGTCCTTCCGCTATCGCGTGCACGATGCTGATGCAATTTGGTATAATGAATTAAATTCATTATACCAAAGGTTCGTGCTGTCAACCAGTGTCGCCGCGACTGCGGCGTCGCCATATCAGGGCTTGGCAGTATTGCGTTTCTTGCGCGCGCCTGTCGCGTTCGCCATGTCGGCGCCTGCATTGGCTAACGCGATCACCTTGGCGTCGCTGAATTGCGCGCGCAGCAGATAGGACGAGAAATCGGAGGTATTGAGCGGATGGCGGATGGTGCTCAGCACCTGGCCGCCGTTGGCGGTGACGACCGAGGTGTCGCGCTCGAGTTGATGGCCGAAGGCCTGGCGGCGACGACAGAGCCGGGGCCGGCGATGTCGGCATGTGGGCCGCGCTTTACCGGGCAATGGACATTTTCCCGTGGTGCGGGTCGCTTGGTTGGCGGCCGGGACAGTTGACGCACAAAGATGAATGATATTCAATATGGCATCTCGGATCGGTCATTCGGATATGTTGGCACAGGACTTTTGGATTGGTAACGGTGGGGCTCCTGTTTCAATCGTCCGACAGCTCCGGAGCAGCGTGATGCCGACAATCAGTCCAGAGCGGATGCAAGATCGCCATGATGCGATCCTGCAGGCCGCCAAACGTGCCTTCACCGATAAGGGATATGAAGGCGCGTCGATCGCCGACATCGCCCGCATCGCCAAGATTTCCGACGGTCTCGTCTATCGCTATTTCCGCAACAAGCGTGAATTGCTTTACGGCGTTCTCCATCAATTCTACGGGCGCATTCTGGTCGATCTTGAAACGCAGGTTTTCAAGCACGAGAAGTTCCGGTCGCGACTCGAGGCGTTGATCAAGCGTCATATAGAAGTCTTTGTGTCGGACACCGATCTGTGCCGCCTGTTCATTGCGGAAGTCCGGGTCGAAAGCGACTACGAGGGTTCGGCGATTCAGGATCTCAATCGCCGCTATACCTCCGTGTTGATCCGGATCGTCAAGGACGCGGTCAAGACTGGTGAGGTCAGGCCGGACGTCAATCCACGGTTGCTGCGCGATGTGCTGTTCGGCGCGATCGAGCATCTGGCGTGGGGCCACGTGAATGGCCGGGGCGTGCTCAAGGTGACGCAGACCGCGCGCGAACTGACCAGCATGCTCACATCGGGCATTTGCCTCGACTGATAGGAACGCTTGTGACGACAGCGCTGTACCCTTTCGATACTGTTTTGATCGCCAATCGCGGTGAGATCGCCGTGCGGATCATCCGGACCTTGCGGAAGCTGGGGCTGCGTAGCGTGGTCGTTTATCACGAAGTCGACGCCGCTGCGCCGGCGGTGACGATGGCCGACCAGGCTATTCCGATTTCTGGGCGAACGCCGGTAGCGGCCTATCTCGACGGCGAGCAGATCATCGCGGCGGCGCGAGCGAGCGGCGCGGGTGCGCTTCATCCGGGGTATGGTTTTCTGTCAGAGAATGCGGCGTTCGCCAAGGCGGTCACGGCGGCCGGAATCGCATTTATCGGCCCATCGGTTGAGGCAATCGAATTGATGGGAGACAAGATTCGCGCGCGAGCATTTGTCGCGCGGCATGGTTTTCCCGTCGCGCCGTCCGCGACCGAGGAGGAGGAGCCTGAGACGTTCGTTGCCAGAGCTATGGCGATCGGCGTTCCGCTGTTGGTCAAGCCGTCGGCCGGCGGTGGCGGCAAGGGTATGCGGATCGTGCGCGATCTTGCCGAGCTTGACGACGCGGTCACGCAAGCGCGCAGCGAGGGACAACGCTATTTCGGCGATGGACGACTTTATATTGAGCGCTTCGTTGAAAAGCCCAGACACATCGAGGTGCAGGTGCTCGGCGACGCTTTCGGCAACGTGGTTCATCTGTTCGAGCGTGAGTGCTCGGTGCAACGGCGCTTCCAGAAGATCATCGAAGAAACGCCATCGCCGGTGCTGACGTCGGAAACGCGCCGCAAGATTTGCGAAACCGCGGCCGGCATTGCCCGTGCGGCCGGTTATCGCAACGCCGGCACTGTCGAGTTCATTTACGGCAATGGCGAGTTTTATTTTCTCGAAATGAACACTCGCTTGCAGGTCGAGCATCCGGTCACCGAAATGATCACCGGGATCGATCTTGTCGCGGAGCAGATCGCGGTCGCGGCGGGGCGGCCACTAGCGTTCGAGCAGGACGATATCGCGGTGCAGGGCCACGCCATCGAAACCCGACTCTACGCAGAAGCGCCCGCGCGTGGTTTCGTGCCGACCATCGGTAAGGTGCTGGCAATGGACTGTCCGCAAGGCGAGGGCGTTCGCGTCGACAACGGTATCGCGCTTGGTCAAGCCATCACCACGGCCTTCGATCCGATGCTGGCGAAACTCATCGTTCACGGCGTGACGCGTGATGAGGCCATTGCGCGCGCGCGGCAGGCGATCTCCCGTTTCGTCCTGCTCGGGTGCGAAACCAATGCCGCATTTCTGGCGCGCATTCTCGACGATCCGGGATTCATCGCCGGGGAAATTCACACCGGCTATCTCGACGAAAATCCCGCGATTGCCGCGGGAGGCGACCGCGATCCCGAAATCGATCTGCGCCTTCTCGCGGTCGCGGCGCTTGCGACGCGGCCGGTGCGGGATGCGGCGGAGGCGGTGCCGGCCCTGCATGCCGCGCTTGGCGACTGGAGAAACTGAGGTGCGCCATACATTCGATCTGGACGGCGAAAGCCGCGCGCTGTGGCTGTCTCGACGCGAGGGCGGCTTCGACCTGCACCTCGCGGACGGTTGGAGCGGTCCGGCGACGCTCGTGGCGGATGGCGCGGGCGCAGGTACGCTGACGATTGCCGGCAGCAGCGAACCAGTGGTCTATGTGGTGGATGGGGACACGGTTCATGTTCATCTGCGCGGCCAGGCATGGAGCTTGCGCTACATCGATCCGTTGCAGGCTTTCGCCGGCGACGGTGCTGAGGCCGGACACGACGTCGCGCGCGCACCGATGCCTGGCACCGTGATTTCGGTCGCGGTTGCCGCAGGCGATCGCGTGACGGCAGGCACCGTGCTGATGATCATCGAAAGCATGAAACTCGAAACGTCGATTCGTGCGTCTCACGACGGTGTGGTCGACCGCGTGCATCTGCGCGAAGGCGAAAGCTTCGATCGCGATGCCATATTGATAACGCTCTCGCAGGGACAGGAATGATATGCAGCGCCTCAATTCGCTGATCGACGCCCGCGAAGAGGATTTTCAGGCCAACGCGCGTCACAACCGCCAACGCGCTGCCGACCTCAACGAGCGGCAGCGCGTGGCGCGCTTCGTTCGGCCGGAACGGGACCTTGAGCGTCTTCGTCGTCAGAACAAGATGTTCGTGCGCGACCGAATCGACGCGCTGCTCGACCCATGCACGCCGTTCCTCGAACTCTCAACGCTTGCCGGAAACATGGCCTATGACGGCGAAGTGCCCGGCGCGGGTCAGGTCGTCGGCATCGGCATCGTTGCCGGGCGCGAAGTGATCATTCACGCCGACGACGCAAGCATCAAAGGAGGTGCCTGGTATCCGCTGTCGATCAAGTAGATCGTGCGGGCGATGGATATCGCCATCGAGAACCATCTACCGGTGGTGCACCTGTGCGACAGCGCGGGCGGATTCCTGCCGCTTCAGGCGGAGTTCTTCGCCGATCGTTACTATGCGGGGCGGATTTTCCGCAACCAGTCGATCCTTTCGAAGATGGGCGTGCCGCAGGTCGCCGTCGTGATGGGACATTGCACGGCGGGCGGCGCTTATGTGCCGGCGCTGAGCGATTACAACGTCATGGTGCGCGGCACCGGCGCGATCTTTCTCGGTGGTCCGCCACTGGTGAAGGCCGCGACCGGCGAAGAGGTGTCGGTGGAAGACCTTGGCGGCGCTGACATGCACACCAGCGTGTCGGGCACCGGGGATTATCCGGCAGCATCGGAGATGCACGCCATCGCCATCGCGCGCGACATCGTCGGCCGGTTCACGCGCTCGGACAAGGCCGCTGTCGATTGGGCGCCGCCGGAGCCGCCGGCGTATGATCCGCAGGAGCTTTACGGCATTATTCCCAAGGACCCGCGCGTTCAGTTCGACATGCGGGAGATCATCGCGCGTATCGTCGATGGCAGCCGTTTCCACGAATATCAACCGCGCTACGGCCAGTCGCTGGTGTGCGGCTTCGCTCGGTTGCATGGCTATCAGATCGGGATCCTGGCCAATAACGGCGTGCTGTTTAACGACAGCTCGCTGAAGGGCGCCCACTTCATCCAGCTCTGCGACAAGAACCGGACGCCGTTACTGTTCCTTCAAAACATCACCGGCTTCATGGTTGGGCGAGAATATGAGCGGCGCGGCATCACCAAGGACGGTGCCAAGCTGATCATGGCGGTCGCTGGTGCCTCGGTGCCGAAGCTCACAGTGATCTGCAACGGGTCATACGGCGCCGGCACTTACGGCATGGCGGGGCGCGCGTTCGATCCGCGCTTCATGTTCACCTGGCCGCAGTCGCAGGTGTCGGTGATGGGCGCCGAGCAGGCGGCGGGTGTTCTCACCGACGTCAAGGTGCGTCAGTTGGCCCGTTCCGGTCAGGAATTGTCCGAGCAGGAGCTCGCGGCGATCCGCGATCCTATTCTACAGGACTATCGAGAACGTTCGAGCGCGCTCTACGCCACCTCGGAAATCTGGGACGACGGTATTCTCGATCCGGTGGATACGCGTAACGCGCTGGCGATCGCGCTTAGCGCGGCGCTGAACGCTCCGATCGCCCAGCCGCATTATGGTGTTTTTCGGATGTAGGCGGATGGAGCGAGTCGTCTACACACAGCTTCTTCGTGGTCGTATTGCTTATGTTCCGAGCGGCGATGCCCATCACTTCGCCGCAGCGAGCGGGAAATCGAACATATGCTTCGTATATGTCTCGACCACGATCGAAAATGGAATCCGCGCTTTCGTGTGGAGAATGGCGCGATGTTCCAGCACGTGCTCTGGTATCACGAGACTGCCCGCTTCGTCGGGGCGCGCCGCTTCCAGTTCCCAACCCTTGGGCAGTGGCTGCCACAGCGTCGTTGACTTGAGTGTTTGGCGCTGAAATTCAAGATCCTTCACGGCACGTCCGAACGGTGTATCCGTTTCGTCGAGGAGACGATTCATCTCCGGCGTAAGGCGGCTCGGAACATACCAATTGTCGGCTTCGGACAGCAGTTTGGTGCCGCAAACCAATTTCACGCGCCGATAGCGCACCGGCTCGTCCGTGGCAATCGACAGCCGCTGGCGATCTTCGGCGGTAATCTGTTTCTCTTCGCCGCGTACCAAATGAGCCGACACCTTTGGCTCCTTGGCCAGCCGATGGGCGCCGCACCAGCGCTCAAGCGTCACGGTCGCGCTCGGGTGCGAAAGCAATTCGGCGTTGAGCGTTTCAACCAGCGCCGTTGCCTCGACACGCGCGAGAAAGCTGCCGGGCCATTCATCTGCGGATGCCAAGGACGGTAAACTCAGCACGAGCGTGGCGATAAGCATTAGATTGAAGGGCTTCATTGCGTTTCATTCCATCGGAGAGCGGGCCGGAATCAAGCTAACGTTGCTGATGATACTTCCGAGATCAATCAAGATTTATCGAATTGCCGTTTTGTACGCGACCTTTCTGACGGCTCAAGAGAACGGATGTCTCATATGTTCACTCCCGCACTTGCCCCGCACCGTCAGCGTGATTTACGGTTCACCAAAGCCAGCCGATCTCGGCAAGCACACCGCTGGAGGATTAGCCGTGCCGGACCCGATGCGATACGCACATCCTGATGCCATCGTCAGCACAGATTGGCTGGCGGATCATCTCTCTGATCCGATGCTGCGCATATTCGATTGCACGACCTATCTGCGTTACGAAGCGGGTACGGGGCGGCCCTATCGGGTTGAGAGCGGCCGTGAAGACTACGCAAAAGCGCACATCCCCGGCGCGGCCTTTCTGGATCTTCAAGGGGAGTTTTCTGACGGAACGAGCCGTTACAATTTCATGATGCCGCCGCTTGAAGATCTCGCGGCGCGGTTTGCTGAAAAAGGCATCGGCGACGGTACACGAGTGGTTCTCTATGCGCGCAAGACGCCGCAATGGGCGACCCGCATCTGGTGGATGTTGCGCTCGGTTGGATGGGATAATGCCGCGATCCTGGACGGCGGATTCGACAAATGGGAAGCCGAAGCTCGGCCAACCGAGACGGGAGAAAGACAGTACCCACCTGCGTCGTTTGTTTTGGGCCCGCGCCCGGGACTCTTTGTCGGCAAGGACGAGGTCGTGAGCGCAATCGGCGATGGGCGAACTTGCACGATTAACGCGCTCGCGCCGGATCTGCATAAGGGCGACAATCCGCGCTATGGTCGGCCGGGGCGTATTCCAGGCAGCGTTAACGTGCCGGCGTCCTCTCTGCTGGATTCGCGCTCGCTTGTCTTCAAAACGCCGGAAGAAACTAACGAACTGTTTCAAGCCACCGGTGCCGATCGATCCAAATCCATGCTGCTCTATTGCGGCGGCGGGATCGCGGCGACGCTCGATGCCTTTCTGTTGCATCAACTCGGCTATACTGACATCGCCGTCTACGATGCATCGATGAGTGAGTGGGCGAAGGATGAAAGCCTGCCGATCGAGCGCGGCTAAGCATTTTGGTATCTAGAGGCGCGATGTCGCAGCCAGTTTCGGTCAAACCGAGAAGACGCATGTAACTCTGGCATCGTTTGTTACGCTGTTCCGGATCGACAGGACTCGACGCTTCGTGCTAAATTGACCCTCCGTACCATCGAAAGCCGGATTCCGAGTTGTCGAGCCGCTTGTTCCATCGCAATGTTCTGCATGTGCCGCGGAGGGTGTTAACCCTTCTCGTGCTGATGGTATATCTTTGCGTCGGCACGCTCCATGGGCTCTGCGATCTCGAACTTTCGAAGCCTTCCGGATCGGTCGTTGTATCGCTCGTGCAGGATGGAACCGGTCACTCCGATAGGGAAATTGTGGCCGATCACCATTGCCATGGTTGTTTCTCGGTGTCGGTACCTGCTCCGATAACCTCCTCCGCTACGATCACTGAGATGCCGGTGAAGCTCGTGTTTCATCATGATGCGAAGCGGCGTAGCTTTTCCGATGGTATCGATCTTCCGCCTCCAAAAGCCTGATCTGAACCATGCCGCTGGGCGCCTTGCGCCCTGAATCCGTCGTTCGTCAGGTTTGTTATCATGCCATCCAGGATCGACACGCGTTTCGCGTGGGCGGTGGCGCTGCTCATCAGTTGCACGCTGAGTGATGCGGCGCACGCGCAAACAATCACCATGGGGGCCGCACTTCAGCGTGCGCTTGCCGCAAGTCCACGCCTGACTGCGGCGGAGCGCGATATCGGTATCGCGCGCGGACAACGCATTCAGTCCGGCGCGCTGCCAAATCCCGAGATGTCCTACGAACAGGATAATTCGTTCGGGTCCGGCGTGTACCGTGGGACGCGATTGGCGGAATCGACGCTGCAAATCAGCCAGATGTTTGAACTGTGGGGCAAGCGTGATGCCCTCATCGCCGCAGGCCAAGCTGGATTGGACGCCGCGGCGATCGAACGTCAAGCGGTGCGGTTCGAAGTTCTCTCCGAAACCGCGATCGCCTTCGTGAATGTCCTCGGGCTACAACGGCGAATCCATATTCTCGACGAGTACATCGACGCAATCGACAAGATCACCCCGCTGCTTCAGCGTCGTGTTGAAGCGGGCGCATCCTCGGTAGCTGAAACGGGACGGGCCGAAGCGGCGTCTGCGTTGGTCAAGGTGGACCGGGAACGCACGAAATCGTCGCTTGCCAGCGCGCGTCGTGAATTGGCTGTTCTGATGGGAGACGCGACGCCGCGGTTTAGCAGTGTGTCGGGGCGGTTAGAGGCAATTGGTCGCCCGCCTAAATTCCAGTCCGTGGTCGCCGCGATCGACGCAAATCCGCAACTGGTGCGTTGGACAGCGATTTACGCGAAGCGAAATGCGGAACTGTTGCTGGCTCGCTTGAAGCCTTACCCGGACGTGACGGCCTCTGTCGGCTTGCGCCATTACAACGAGACAGGCGATAGCGCGGTTCGATTGTCTCTGTCGGTCCCGATTCCAGTGTTCGATCAGAACCAGGGCAATATTCTCTCCGCGCAGGAAAACCTTGCCAAGACGCAGGCGCAACGAAAAGCGAACCGCGATACGCTCATCGTCCTCGCCGGGCGCGCTTACGATTCGCTGGAAGGTGCGCTGAGGGAGCTTGCGATTTTGCGCACCTCGGCGATCCCGAAGGCGAAAGATGCCGCGACGGCCATCTCGGAGGGCTACGGGCAAGGCCGCTACACCTTGCTCGAGGTGCTGGACGCGCAAGCCAGCCTGATGCAGGCGCGCCTGCGCGAACAGGAAGCACAGCAGAATTTCCACGTCGCCGTTGCCACCATCGAGGGGCTCGTCGGCAATCCGTTCGCGCTGGCGCGGGGGAATGCACGATGAAAAAGCGGACCGCATTGGTGGTTGTGGCGATTGCACTCGCAACGGGGATCGGAGTGTACGCCAACATACCGAGCAAGGTCGCAACCTCGACGGAGCATGCTGAGTCGAAAGCAGAGAACGGCGGCAAAGGCTATGATGAAGGTGAGCATAAGAACCAGAACTCCATCGCGATGAGCGATGCCAAGGTTGCGTCTTCGGGCATCGAAATTCTGTCGGCACAGCAAGCGACACTACATAACTCGATCTTGCTGAACGGTATTCTTCAGCCAAATCAGGAGACCCTGGTTCAGGTCACGCCGCGATTTTCCGGAGTCGTGCGCGAAATCAAGAAGCGGATCGGCGATGTCGTTGAGAAAGGCGATCTTCTGGCAAAGATCGAGAGCAATCAGAGCCTAACGGTTTATGAACTGCGCGCGCCGATGTCCGGCACCGTGATCGATCGCCAGGTTGCTCTCGGTGAATATGCGTCGGAACAGAAGCCGGCCTTCATCGTTGCGGATGTCTCGACGATCTGGGTCGACCTGTCGATCTATCGGCGCGATCTGCCGCGTGTTCGCGTCGGGGACAAGCTTCTGATCGATATCGACGACGGCGGCAAGCCGATCGAGGCCGAGGTGTCTTACATTTCGCCTGTTGGCAGTAGCGATACCCAGACTGCGCTGGCGCGTGCCGTGATCCGTAACGAAGGGATGCGCTTGCGAACGGGATTGTTTGTATCGGCGCGGTTGATCCTGTCGGCGAAACGCGTGCCCGTCGCGGTCAAGACCTCCGCGATCCAGACGATCGACAACAGAAGCGTTGTTTTCGTTCGAAAGGGCGACCGGTTCGAGATCCGCGATGTTGCGCTGGGCGGCCGCGATTCCGAGCATGTCGAGATCGTGTCCGGCGTCCTTGACGGCGACAAGTATGCCGCGGGCAACAGCTTCGTGGTCAAGGCCGAAATCGCGAAAGGCACTGCGACCCATGAGCACTGATATCGATCAGGTGCAGGTCTGGCGGAACGGATCGGCGATTGTGTTGAAAGGCGGTTCAGCGAACCGGCCGGAACAAGGCGCGTCCATGCTCGGATTTTCGCAATGATAGACAGGATCCTTTCTTTCTCAGTCCATCAGCGCTGGCTGGTGATGATCGGCGTGTTGCTGATGGCGGCATTTGGCGCGTGGAATTTCACGCGTCTGCCGATCGACGCTGTTCCCGACATCACCAATGTTCAGGTGCAGATCAATACAAACGCGCCTGGATATTCTCCGTTGGAGGTCGAACAGCGGATTACATTTCCGATCGAGACGGCAATGGGAGGATTGCCCCATCTTCTGAATACGCGATCGCTGTCCCGTTACGGCCTCAGCCAGGTGACGGTCGTGTTGAAGGATGGAACGGACATTTATTTCGCACGCCAACTCGTCAACGAACGCGTTCAACGCATCAAGGATTCGCTTCCCACCGGAATCGAGACCGCGATGGGGCCGGTATCGACCGGCCTCGGCGAAATCTACATGTACACTGTGGAAGCAAGGGACGATGCCAAGCGTGCAGACGGCACTCCCTACGGACTGACGGACCTGAGAACCATTCAGGATTGGATCATCAAGCCGCAGTTGCGGATCGTCGCCGGCGTCAACGAAGTCAACACCATCGGGGGCTTTGAGAAACAGTTTCACGTCATGCCGGACCCGGGCAAGCTGATGGCTTATCGCCTTAGCTTCCGTGACGTGATGACCTCGCTCGCCGTCAACAATGCGAATGTCGGTGCAGGCTACATCGAGAAGAACGGCGAGCAGTATCTGGTTCGGACGCCAGGACAGGTTGGAGGCATCGATGACATCAAACAGATCGTCATCGGTTCTCGAAGCGGGGTTCCGGTCAGGATTATGGACGTCTCCGATGTCCGCGAGGGACGGGATTTGCGCACCGGAGCCGCGACGCATGACGGCCAGGAGGTTGTCCTCGGAACGACAATGCTGTTGATCGGTGAGAATGGACGAACCGTCGCGCAACGAGTCGCGGCGAAACTGAAGCAGATCGAACGCTCGTTGCCCGAAGGAATTTCCGTCCGAGCGATCTACGACCGGACGCATCTCATCAATGCAACCATTGCCACAGTTGAGAAGAACCTGGTCGAAGGCGCCTTGCTGGTCATCGCGGTGCTTTTTCTCATTTTGGGAAATCTGAAGGCGGCATTCGCGACAGCCTTGGTCATTCCCTTGTCGATGCTGTTCACGATTACCGGGATGTTTGAAAACAAGGTGAGCGCCAACCTGATGAGCCTTGGCGCGATCGACTTCGGCATCATCATCGACGGCGCCGTGATCATCGTGGAGAATTGCCTTCGCCTTCTGGCTCATGAGCAGCAGGCGAGGGGACGCCTTCTGACTCGGGACGAACGTTTCGAGACGATCGTGAAGGGATCGCGAGAAGTCATCAAACCGAGCTTGTTTGGGACATTGATCATTGCCGTTGTCTACCTGCCGGTCCTGACTCTCACGGGGGTCGAAGGCAAGATGTTCACACCGATGGCGCTGACGGTGTTGTTCGCTCTGCTTGGGGCCAGTCTGCTATCCATGACGTTTGTGCCCGCGGCGGTCGCCCTGTTCGTGACGGGAAAAATCTCCGAGAAGGAGAATTGGTTCATGCGGGGCGCGCGCCGCATCTATGAGCCGCTGTTGGATCGTGCAATACACCTCCGGGGCGTTGTCGCGGTCGCGGCGGCGGCTCTCGTGGTCGTCAGCGGATACGCGGCATCGCGTATGGGTGGGGAGTTCATCCCGAGCCTCGATGAGGGTGATGTTGCGATTCAGGCGTTGCGGATTCCGGGCACCAGTCTGACTCAGTCGCTGGAGATGCAGCGGGCACTCGAGAAGCGGCTGAAGAAAATCCCGGAGGTGAAGGAAAGCTTTGCCCGGACAGGCACTGCTGAAGTCGCCACCGACCCGATGCCTCCATCGATCTCGGACGGTTATGTGATGCTCAAGCCACGCAGCGAATGGCCTGATCCGAGAAAGCCGAAGTCGCAATTGGTGACGGAGATCGAGGCTGCAGCCGAGGAGATCGCCGGCAGCGGCTACGAGATATCGCAGCCGATCCAACTGCGTTTCAACGAGTTGATCTCCGGTGTTCGCAGCGATGTCGGGGTCAAGATTTTCGGCGACGATCTTGAGGTATTGGCTCAGCTTGCAAATCAGGTGCAGGCAGTTCTTCAAAACGTTCAAGGCGCGGCTGACGTTCGCACGGAACAGGTGACGGGTTTGCCGGTTTTAACCGTCAAGCTGGATCGGCAAGACTTGTCCCGTTTTGGCATCAGCGTGGCCGACGTGCAGGGCATTGTCGAGATTGCGGTCGGCGGCAAGAGTGCCGGTCTCGTCTTCGAGGGCGACAGGCGCTTCGACCTCGTGGTGCGGCTTCCCGACGGTCTGCGATCGGACATCGAAGCGATCCGGGCGCTCCCCATACCTTTGCCGCCCGTTGAGTCTTCAACCAAGGCGACGCCCGCTACATTCGGAACGTCTTCGCTCGCGCAAATGCGCTATGCACCGCTGTCGGAACTTGCCGAGATATCGATCGCGCCCGGTCCGAACCAGATCAGCCGCGAAGACGGCAAACGGCGCATCGTGGTGTCTGCCAACGTTCGCGGCAGGGACCTCGGCTCGTTCGTTGTCGATGCAGAAAGGCAGATCGCGCAGAAGGTCAAGATGCCGGCCGGCTATTGGATCGGCTGGGGCGGGCAGTTCGAGCAATTGGTCTCCGCGACGGAGCGCCTGATGATCGTGGTACCGATCGCGCTACTTCTGATCTTCCTGCTGCTCTTCGTAAGCCTCGGATCGGCGGCGGATGCGATGCTGGTTTTCAGCGGTGTTCCGCTGGCGCTCACAGGAGGAATTTTCGCACTTCTCCTTCGCGGCATTCCCCTGTCGATCAGCGCCGGCATCGGCTTCATCGCACTTTCGGGCGTGGCGGTTCTGAACGGGCTTGTGATCATTACCTTCATCGAGCGGCTACGCAGGGAAGGAAAGCCGATACACGAAGCCGTTCGAGACGGTGCGCTGACAAGGTTGAGGCCGGTCCTGATGACGGCGCTTGTCGCTTCGCTCGGCTTCGTTCCCATGGCGATTGCGACCGGGGCGGGCGCCGAAGTTCAGCGGCCGTTGGCGACGGTAGTGATCGGGGGGGTCGTGTCCTCGACGATCCTGACGTTGCTGGTGCTTCCGGCGCTCTATGTCTTGTTCCGCAAGGAATCCTTGGCGATCGGCACCGAAGTGAAGGCGACCGACGGCAAAATTGGGTAGCAAAAAATGGATTCAAGAACTGATCGATAAAGTCCGTCGGATATTTCCGGAGGTACGAATGCACGGCGGAGGAGTAGCTGGTACGGCGGCCGCACAACATGCCCGCAAACTCGCCTGGGCGCTCGGTCTGACTGCGACCTATATGGTGGCGGAGGTCATTGGTGGTCTGGTAACGGGCAGTCTCGCCTTGTTGGCGGATGCCGCGCACATGCTGACCGATGTCGGAGGCCTCGCTTTGGCTCTCCTGGCCATTCGATTTGCCGCGCGTGAGGCCACGCCGCAGCGGACTTACGGCTATCTGCGAATGGAAGTGCTGTCGGCGCAGGCAAACGCGGTGGTCCTGCTGTTGTTGACGGTCTACATCCTTTACGAATCCTACGAGCGTTTTGTCTCTCCGCCGGAAATCCTGAGCGGGCCGATGCTCGCGGTGGCCACCATCGGGCTTGTGGTCAATCTGATCAGCATACGCCTTTTGGCGGCAGGCTCATCCGAAAGCGTGAACGTCAAAGGAGCCTATTTCGAAGTCCTCAGTGACATGCTCGGATCGATCGGCGTAATCGTCGCAGCTTTGCTGATGATGTGGAAAGGCTGGCGGCTGGCGGATCCGATCATCGGTGCCGGAATCGGTCTGTTCATCGTGCCGCGGACGTGGTTTTTGCTGAAGCAGGTCACGCACATTTTGATGGAGGGAGTTCCGTCGAATGTCGATATTGCGTTGCTTCAGGACAAACTCTTGAAAATTAAAGGCGTAATCTCTGTGCATGATTTGCACGTCTGGACGATCACCTCCGGGTTCGACGCCATGAGCTGCCACCTCGTGGTTTCTGACATCTCGGGGCAGCGTGACGTCCTGCTGGAATCTCGCCGGATCATGAAAGAAGACTACGATATCGACCATGTGACGATTCAAGTCGAGGATCAGGCTCTGCGGGCGAGCGAGGTTGTCCTCCACGTCTAAATAAGGAGGAAAGGCTAGACGCAGAGCGAGCCGTTTATGAGGGGCTCGCTCTGCTCATGGAGCGTCTCAATTATGGATGCCGCAAGAGGCACTAGTGCTTGGATTGGCTTAGGACGACCACCACGCCTGTTGGCGTCGGTTGATGTGCTCTCAGGGTGCTGGATGTCGCATCGCTCCAATCGGCAAGACTGACGACCGAACCGGCCTGGGTTTCGGCTTCCTCTGATCCGGTCGATTCCAGCACCTTCAAGCCGCTCTCATCGACAAAGAAAGTGTGATCGCCAAACAATTCACTCAACTTGCCGACCGCGGGATGATCATCGGGAAGAACCCGTGCATCCAACTGCGTCAGTGTTTCGTTGACTTGCGCTGCGTTCAATTTCATGACGATTCATACTCCAGTGATCATGCATTCTTCTTGGTGAACATCGTGAGAATGCCGTTGTCGTCGACATTGATGGCGACAACCTGTGCGGAGACGCGTCCCTTTGCCTTCAGCGCGGAGACGGCTTGAGGAGTTGCATCGATCGAATCGCGAAGCGATTTCAGATCTTCCTGTTTTGCATTCTCGAGAAGCGAATCGATTTTCGCTCGGATGTCAGATCCAAGATCTTCGACGTCGACAACCTGAATGCTTCGGATCGTGACGCCGCTCTCTTGCGATTGCGTCTCGGTGTTTGAAGGTGCGGGGGTGGCTTGCGTCTGAGCCAAGGTGGGGCCGCCGAAGATGAGGAAAGCGGCGATCGCTGATGTTGCCAAGGTTCGCATGGAGTTTGCTCCTTCTGCCGTCCACCTCTCGTACTTTATTGTCAGAGCATGGTGTTCGGCCGTGCTTTGTGTGATCATTTGGTGGATATGAGGTGGTGATTGTGTGCTCGTCGCCGATCGGGGTGGATATTTTTCATCCACCCCGAATTCGTTCATCCCGCGAGGGATGCCGGTCACTAGCTGGCGTTGCTGACAAGTTTGATGTGGGGTTCCACATCATCCATCAACTCGCGGTAGGTTTCGAGATAGTCGAGCGCCATTCGCCGGGCGGTGAAACGCTTCTCGAATTCCTTGCGGATAGCCGCCCGGTCGAGAGCGGACAATCGATCGACCGCAGCGACAGCGCTGGTGTCGTCCTCGACGACGAACCCGGTTTGTCCATCGTCCACGATCTCGGCAACCGAGCCGCGGTTGAAGGCGATAACCGGCGTTCCGCAAGCCATTGCCTCGATCATGACTAGGCCGAACGGCTCTGGCCAATCGATCGGAACCATCAGGCCAATGGCGCCGCTGAGAAAATCGGATTTCTCCCGGTCGTTGATCTCGCCGATATATTCCACCAGCGGGTGGTCCATCATCGGGCGGATCCGCTCGTGATAGTATTCTTCGTCGGCGCGGTCGATTTTCGCGGCGATCTTGAGCGGGATGCCGCATCGGATCGCGATGCTGATCGCACGATCGACGCCTTTCTCTGGCGCGATGCGACCAAGCACGGCGAGGTAGCCCGGCCTGATTGGCTGCGGCGTCAGGAGCTTTTCAGGAAGCCCATGATGAATCGTACGCAGCCATCGCGCGTGAGGGACGGGCCGTCGCTGCGCATTCGAAATCGAAATTACCGGGATCGATGAGAATGTCGAAAAGACCGGTTGATGTT
This sequence comes from Xanthobacteraceae bacterium, assembly GCA_051954235.1. Lineage (GTDB taxonomy): Bacteria > Pseudomonadota > Alphaproteobacteria > Rhizobiales > Xanthobacteraceae > 62-47. Next base: position 160,545 of record JBQCHY010000056.1, on the reverse strand, counting down.
CGGGAAGATCGAGACGTCCGTGGAGCGTTGTCAGGAAGGGGGTTGATTGTCTTGAGAATAGTGAGAACGGATAGTAGTCGAGATGGAAGTGGAGGAAATCGAATTCGCCATCGTCACATTTTCGTCGAACCCGTTCCAGCATCACCATATGAAGCGCGTTCGGGTCGCGAACCGAGCCGTCGAGGCGCAAAGCCTTCGGCCATGCCGCTTCGAGCCGAGCCGAAGTGTGGGAGTCGCCGCTGGCAAATAGCGTGACATCGTGACCTAACGCGACAAGCTCCTCCGTCAACCAGTGAACCACCCGTTCAGTGCCGCCATACAGTCTGGGCGGAACAGCCTCCGTCAGCGGAGCAACTTGCGCAATGCGCATCTGACAACCTCCTGTCAAATTTTAAGTGTGCGATCTTTGTCGCGCGAGGGTCAGCCCTGCCCGAAGCGGGGAACGTTTTCGCTTCTGTAGGGTTCCTCCGACAGTTCGAGTTCCTCCACCCAGTCACATCACTGATTCAACGAATCCGTGAAGTCAGAACTATTCAGGCCGTTGCCTCAAAGCGTGTGTCGAAGTGAGGGCAAATGTGGAGCACGTGCAGGGGTTTTCTTTCCAACCAGTTGTGACTGCGTTTGCTTACGCAACATCGTTCACTCCAAACCGAGGCTCAATAATCGATGGATAATCTATCAGCTTACGTCGATCGCCCGTTCTCACTCGTGATGGGCTATCTGCGTCGTCATCTCGCGGCGCACGCGTTGATCCTCGGTGCGGTAATTGCGGCGGTGACGTGTTCAGTCGGAACGCAATACGGCGTCAAGGCGCTTGTGGACGCACTGTCCGCGGGACCCAGCTTCAGCGATGGCGTATGGCTGGCATTCGCTCTCCTCATGGGACTGATCTGCGCCGATAATTTTTTATGGAGGGTCGCGAGTTGGAGGGCGAGCTACACATTCGTTGATGTGACGGGCGATCTTCGTTCCGACATCTTCCGGCATCTGACAGGACATGCGCCAAGCTATTTCGCCAATCGATTGCCGGGCATGTTGAGCAGCCGGATCACTGCGGCGTCGAACGCGGTGTTCACAGTGGAGAATATGTTCGCCTGGAACGTGCTGCCGCCGTGCATCGCCACTATTGCGGCGATCATCCTGATCGGAACCGTAAGTATCCCGATGGCCAGCGGGCTTGCGGTGATTGCCGGCATCGTCGTGGTCGCGATGTTCCGGATGGCGGCGGCCGGCAAGCCGTTGCATGACGACTTCGCCGGCAAGGCCGCCGCCGTCGACGGCGAGATGGTGGACGTGATCAACAACATGGCGCTGGTCCGCGCATTCTGCGGCCTGCGCCACGAGCACGATCGGTTCGATGCGACCATCGATCGGGAGATGAAGGCACGCGGCCGAAGTCTGCGCTACCTCGAAAAGCTGCGGCTGATGCATGCGGCGGTGACGGTCATTCTGACCTTGGGTCTGCTGGCTTGGGCGATCGTGCTTTGGCAGCGCGGCAGCGCCAGTACCGGCGATGTCGTGCTGGTCTGTACGCTGGGCCTTTCGATTTTGCACGCGACGCGCGACCTTGCGGTGGCCCTCGTAGATGTGACGCAACATCTGGCGCGAATGTCAGAAGCGATCGCGACACTTCTGGTGCCGCATGAACTGCAAGATCATCCCGAGGCAGCTCCCTTGGTGAGGAAGGGTGTGGCGATTTCCTTCGGCAATGTTTCGTTCAGTTATCCTGACGGATTCAAGGTGTTCGATGGGTTGGAGTTGAGAGTTCCAGCCGGCCAAAGGGTCGGCATCGTCGGGCCGTCTGGCGGCGGAAAATCTACCCTGTTTGCTCTTCTTCAGCGGTTCTACGATGTCGACCGCGGAAGCGTTACCATTGGGGGGCAGAATATCGCTCATGTCACCCAGCAGAGTTTGCGCGATGCCATCTCTGTCGTCCCGCAGGACATTTCACTGTTTCATCGGTCGATTATCGATAATATTCGATACGGTCGTCCAACCGCCACCGATGACGAGGTGCGGCGCGCAGCCATCGCCGCGCGTTGTGACTTTGTCGACAGCTTGCCGGAGGGGCTTGCTACGCTGGTCGGCGACAGGGGAGTCAGACTTTCCGGCGGCCAGCGTCAACGCATCGCGATCGCGCGCGCGTTTCTTAAAGATGCGCCGATCCTGCTGCTCGACGAGGCGACAGCGGCGCTCGATACCGAGTCCGAGGAGGCGGTTCGCGAGGCGCTCAATCGGCTGATGCAGGGGCGCACCGTCATCGCCATCGCGCATCGGCTGACGACAGTGCGGAATTTTGACCGTGTCGTTGTGCTCAAGGGCGGCCGCATCGTCGAGGACGGTCCTCCGGATCATCTGATGCGCATTCAGGGGCCTTACCGGCAACTCGTGACACAGGAAATGCGCCGCCTCGCCGTTCATGCGGCGTAGGCGGGAAGGCCTGTGAATGCATTCGTGCTGACCCCGCACAAAGGTTCTCAACCTCACGGAGGTTTAGATATGGCAACTAAGGCCGCAACCCGCGTCGAAGTCACGGAAAGGGAGGCGATCGTTTCGGAATCGCCATTCTACATCCCGATGACGGGGCCCTTGGCGCGGCCGCGGCGAACGCTCAAGCATGACGACACATTCGTTGTGCTTGATAGTCACGGCGACATCGGAGCGTCCGCGGGCGGGCCGGACGGATTGTTCAATTCCGACACGCGGCACCTCGCGAGATTCGAACTGGTCCTGAACGATATGCAGCCGTTGCTGCTCGGATCGAATCTACGCGATGACAACTCGGGATTGACGGTCGATCTCACCAATCCCGATATCTTCGGTGGCGATCGGATCGTTCTTCAGAAAGACATGATCCATATCGTGCGCACCATCTTTCTGTGGCGCGGGACGGCCTATCAGCGGATCGCCGCACAAAACCACGGCGACCGCAGCGCGCGCTTCGATCTGACGTTTCTGTTCGATAGCGATTTTGCTGATTTGTTCGAGGTGCGCGGCGAAAAGCGGCCGCGCCGGGGCTCCAGCCTGTCGGAAATGCAACTGCCCGCGAATGTGAACCTGATGTACACCGGGCTCGACGGCAATATCCGAACAACGGGACTTCATTTCGATCCGCCGCCGGCGATGCTGAACGCCAACAGCGCCACCTATCACCTCGAATTGGCGCCGCAGCAGGTCGTCTCGTTGTTTGTTACGATTTCCTGTAATTTGCCCGCCGAACGGAAAATCCCTCCGTTCTTTCGCGGTCTTCTCGCGCATCGCCGTGAAATGCGAGAGGCGACGGCCGGCGCTGCCGTAATCGAGACGTCGAATGACATTCTCAACGAGGTGTTGTGCCAGTCGATGGCCGACCTCAACATGCTGATGACGGAGACGCCGGACGGTCGTTATCCCTATGCGGGAATCCCGTGGTACTCGACGACGTTCGGTCGCGATGGGTTGATTACCGCACTTCAGATGCTGTGGATCGATCCGCGCGTGGCGCGTGGTGTACTGCGGCGGCTCGCGAGATTCCAGGCCAAGGCGATGGATCCGCTGTCCGACGCCGAGCCCGGGAAGATCCTGCACGAGATGCGCGGCGGTGAAATGGCGGCGCTTCGCGAGGTGCCGTTCGCCTGCTATTACGGCAGCGTCGATTCGACGCCCTTGTTTGTGCTGCTGGCCGGCCTCTATGTCGAGCGCACCGGCGATGTCGCGACGCTCGCCGAATTGTGGCCAGCGGTAGAAGCCGCACTGGCCTGGATCGACGGCCCCGGCGATCGCGATGGCGATGGCTTTGTCGAGTATCAGCGCGCATCCGAACAGGGACTTGTCAATCAAGGCTGGAAGGATTCCTTCGATGCCATCTTCCATGCGGACGGGCGCTTGGCGGAAGGCGATATCGCGCTTGCGGAAGTGCAGGGTTATGTCTTCGCCGGCAAGCGACTTGCGGCCCGTTGTGCGCGACGTCTGGGATTGATGGATCGAGCGCGCGCGCTTGATGACGACGCCGTGCGGCTGGCTCGACGATTTGAAGATGCCTTCTGGTGCGACGACCTCGGGACCTATGCATTGGCCCTCGATGGCGCCAAGCTTCCTTGCAGAGTCCGGACGTCGAATGCAGGCCAACTCCTGTTTAGCGGAATCGTTCGCGAGGATAGGGGCCGGCTGGTGGCCGCTGATCTGATGCGGCCGCAGTTTTTCAGCGGGTGGGGCATCCGAACCGTAGCGCACGGCGAGGCGCGCTATAATCCGATGTCCTATCACGACGGATCGATCTGGCCTCATGACAATGCCCTGATTGCTCTTGGCCTTGCGCGATACGGTCTCAAGCATTCGGTCGAAACGATTTTCAAGGGCTTATTCGACGCGGCGAGCTACATGGAGTTGCGACGGCTGCCGGAACTGTTCTGCGGATTTCGCCGAGAACGGCGACGCGGACCGACGCTGTATCCGGTCGCCTGCTCTCCGCAGGCGTGGGCAAGCGCGACGCCATTTTCATTGATCGAGGCGACGCTCGGATTGGAGTTCGATGCCGACGCCGCCGAGATACGGCTACGCAACCCGCATCTCCCGACCTTCCTCAATGAGATGATTGTTCACGATCTGTCGCTTGGTGAAAGCAGCGTTGATCTTCGTTTGCGCCGCCATGGGGACGGTGTCTCGCTCGAAGTCTTGCGATCGCGCGGCCACGTTCAGGTGTCGATGATGTTCGCGCATTGACGCGGCGGGCGGGCAGAATTTGCGGAGGATCCATGCGGCCAATCTTCGTAGCTCTATCTGCCGTCATGCTGACGCTTGTTGCGGTTGGCGTATCGGTGGCGGCAGACGATGGCGGGTCGCCGCCGGCGAATGCCGGCGCGGCAGCACCGGCCGCTTCTGCTCCGGCCGGTAAGCCGGCCCCACCTCCGCCGTCGATCACAGTGATCGGGCCAGCCGATGCTCACGGCGTTCTTGGCCGCGACGTCAAAAGCCCGACGGGTGAGAACATGGGGCGGATCGTCGACGTCATTGCAGACAAAACCGGCGCGGTGCGCGCCGCGGTGATCGATTTCGGCGGCTTCCTCGGCGTCGGCAGCCGCAAAATCGTCGTCGATTGGAACGCTCTGCATTTTAGCCAGATGCAGGACAAGAACAGCAGCATCACGCTCGAACTGACCCAGGATCAGGTCAAAGCGGCGCCGGAATACAAGGAGGGCACGCCGGTCGTGGTGCTCGGAGCGTCCGGAAGTCTGAATCCCCTACGGTTTTGATGTTGTGACAGAGCGTGACGTTGTCGATGATTTCATGGATTCGGATCGCCCGTCGCAATGGCGGGCGGACAGCAATAGCGTGGATCCCACATCGTCGGCCGCCTCATCCGATTCAAGGGAACCGGGTCCGTCGCCGCAGAGCCAACGCGGCCTGGACTGGTTCATCTTCTTTCTTGCCGACCTTCAGACGGGTTTTGGGCCATTCGTTGTCGTCTATTTGACGACCCAGAAATGGACCCTGACCGAGATCGGCCTTGTCTTATCGATCGGCGGTGTTGTCGGTCTGATCGGCCAGATGCCCGGCGGGGCTATCATCGACGCCGCGCGTTCGGAGCGGCTCGTGGCCGGTCTCGCGGTGGCGACGATCGGCCTCGTGGCGTTGGCTTACGCGGCATGGCCGATCTTTCCGGTCATTGCGATTGCGGCGACACTTCATGCGGCGGCGAGTTGCGTGCTGGGTCCCGCGATTGCGGCGATTAGTCTCGGGCTGGTAGGGCCGGGGGCGATCAGCGAGAGGCTAGGGCGGAACGCGCGGTTCGCCTCGCTTGGCAACGGCAGCGCCGCGGCCATCATGGGTGGCATCGGCTATCTGTTTTCGAGCCGAATGGTCTTCGTCGTCAGTTTTGTATTTGCGGTGGCCACGGTGCTGTCGTTGTGGCGGATTCGCGATCGCGAGATCGATCCGCAACAGGCGCATGGCGCTTTCTCGCGGCCGCCGTCCGATCCCGGTGCGACCAGTATCGTTCACCTTCTGCGTCAGCGCCAATTGCTCATTTTTGCGGCGGTCGTGTTGCTGCTCCAACTGGCAAATGCGGCCATGCTGCCGATGATGGCAGGTGTCGTGACGGCGCGTTCGAGCGCCTCGGCACCGGCTCTGATCGCCGCCAGCATCATCGTTCCTCAGGCGATGGTGGCGCTGATATCGCCTTCGGTCGGCCGCAAGGCACAGACATGGGGGCGGCGTCCGCTGCTGATGCTGGCGTTTGCGGCGTTGGCACTTCGCGGAAGCCTTTTCTCGGTGACTAGCGATCCCTCGATGCTCGTCGTCATCCAGGTTCTCGATGGCATCACGGCGGCGGTGTTCGGTGTCATGGTTCCATTAATCGTCGCCGACATCACCTATGGTTCCGGACACTTCAACCTTGCGCAGGGCATCGTTGGCACCGCCACCGGCATCGGTGCATCACTTAGTCCCGCGCTCGCAGGGTTTGCGAGCGATCATTTCGGACATGACGTAGCCTTCATGGGTCTCGCGTCGGTGGCGTTGCTCGGCTTGCTTACGATCTGGGCAATCATGCCGGAAACCAAAACATCGCTGGCACGGGAACCAGCATAGAAGCGGTTCCTCTCGAGCGCTCACTCTCTTGTTATTTACTCCCGATCTTTTCATTTCCTATCGTTGCTGAACCTTTTCTCGAGTTTGAATACTATTGTCTTGGATGATGAGGTGCCTGGTATTTAACGAACGAGGGTATCGCCTTGATCGAGGCAGCGCAGGACGTGTTTGACCCGGGCGCCTTTCTTGCGAAAGTCGGAACGGGAAAATCGATTTCAGAGCTTCAGAAGGGTGACATTGTCTTCGCGCAAGGAGACGTCGCGGATACGGTCTTCTATATCCAGAAGGGAAGAATCAAGCTCGTGGTCGTGTCCGAGGAGGGCAAGGAGGCCATCGTCGGCATTCTGGAGGCCGGACAGTTCTTTGGCGAAGCCTGCTTGAATGGTCGCCGGTTTCGTGTCGCCACCACGGTGGCACTTGAGCCCAGTGTCGTCACGCGAATATCCAGGGAATCCATGGACAGGATGCTCGAGGCCGAGCCGAAATTTGCCCAACTGTTCATGATGCACCTGATTTCGCGCAACAGCCGTATCGAGGAAGATCTCGTCGATCAGCTTTTCAATCCGAGTGAGAAACGCCTAGCGCGCGTTCTGCTGTTGCTGGCGAACTTCGGCAAGGAAGCGCAGCCCATCGACATCGATATCAACCAGGAAACGCTGGCTGAAATGATCGGTTCGACCCGTTCGCGGGTCAGCTTCTTCATGAACAAGTTCAAGAAGCTTGGTTTCATCAGTTACAACGGAACCATCAGGGTTCACGCGACGCTTTTGAACGCCATTCTGCATGATAAGGCTGCGATCGCTCCGCAAGACGAGCATAGTTTCAGTGTGGATAGCGATAACCACACTTAGCGGTGGCGGATGGGATGTGGTTACGCGCATGCCCATACAAACGATGGTCGACAGTCGCTCAGCGGCGTATCGAACCATCAACTAAACCAGAAATTGAATTTTTTCTTTATGTATCTTTTCAGTGGGAAATTCTGAAGGAGTCATCGTTTGGCAAAAGCATTTGCTTCCATTTCAGGCGCGACCACGAATTGATGAAGACTGTTGCAGCAGGTGCTCCCGATCAGCAAATTGTGAGCACGCTTGAATTGAGGTGATCAAAGAATCTCGACCAATCCGGCGAATCTTCTCGAATCTCCGAAGATATGACGAGGCACCGACGTACCGAATGTTCAATATTGAACAGCAACTTCAATAAATGCAGGGCATCTTCAGGCCCTTGCAAGGTCAGGCTATTTCGTAGCGTTGCATTCCAGTTCGAGAGAACCTCAATGAGTTTGCGTCAGCGTATTGTTCTTATCGCCGAAATACCTTTCCCGCTCCTCCCAAGCGCTTCCTGTCGACAAGTTCCATCGAGGGAACTTGAAACCGACCATCACGCAATCCGGAAAAGATAGAACCTTCTATCCAAAACGTAGGGTTTCCGGCCCTTACGAAATCAAATTCAAAATCAAAAAGCAGACACAGGCGCTTTCCGATCTGTTTCAAAATGATTCCGAGCATCCATCTCGCGAAGCAATCATTTGCCTACTGACCAGGAGGGTCGAATGAGGCGGCATGAATCTTTCGGCACGATTTTGATTGGGAAAAGTGTGCTTATTCGAGAAGGGATTGCCCGGATTCTGCGTGCGAAAAATTTTCGCATTCTGGGTTCGGTTTCATGTCTCGATGAGTTGACGAGTGCGGCTCGATCGCCTCAGTTGTTATTCTTGATTGTTCATACCAGTGATGATTTCGATCTCGCCATTGAGCAAATCGAACTTGTGAAGGATCAATATCCCAGTGGACGCATAGCGGTGGTGGCCGATCACTATCGGCAAGCTGAACCTGACATGGCGTTCCAGGCCGGCGCTGCTGGCTATTTTGTCAGCGCAATGTCTTGCGATGCTTTCGTCAAATCCATCGAACTGGTGATGATGGGTGAGACAGTATTCCCGACGGCGTTTCTGTCGTCGTCGGCCCCGGCGATCAAAAACGATCACCGGAACAGGCCCGCGTCTCTGCCCGAGACCGAACGAGCGATCATCGTCACAGCAGAGGATACGGCTGCACCGCAGCTTTCTCCGCGCGAACTGGTCATCCTGCGCTGTCTGATCGAAGGCAATTCCAACAAGGGAATTGCGCGCAAGATCGAGATCGCGGAAGCCACCGTGAAGGTTCACGTCAAGGCGATTCTGCGGAAGATTCGGGTCCAGAACCGAACCCAGGCAGCGATTTGGGGAATGAACAACGTTCTGCCGGTGCAGCCGGCGAACAGCAACTCCCTTCCTCCACCGGTCGAGGCCAACGATTCATTTCCGAACTCGATTGCATTGGTCCCCGCCGTCAAACGGATCGGCGCAACATGACGGCAACCGGAGCGGTGCGACGTCGTGACTCCGAACCGCGATGGATGAATCCCTGAACGAGTTGTCGACCAGGGACTGAGGATTATCGCTCCCGCAGGGCGTCGCGTCGGTATTTTGCCAGCGGCGACAGCAGATAGCTGATAATTCTGCGCGAGCCTGTCTTGATCTCGACAGTCACGGCCATGCCGGGGCTGAGTTTGACGCGCTTTTCATCGACCTGCATGTCCGTGCGGTCGAGCGAGATGCGTGCGGCATATTCCAGCTCTTGTCCCCGCGGCTCGCTGTTGCTCGCCGAATCCGCGGTTCGATCGTTCGAACGAGCGGGCTGTTTGTCGCGGGTGATGGCATCCGACGACAGGCTAATCACTTCGCCATGAAGCAGGCCGTAGCGGGTGAAATTAAAGGTATCGACCTTGATTTCCACCTTTTGGCCCGTATGGACGAATCCGATGTCGCGGTTGGAGACCATTGCCTCGATTTCGAGCGGAGCCTGGCTCGGAACCACCACGGCGAGCGCTTGAGCGGGCGTGACTACGCCTCCCACCGTGTGGACGGCGAGTTGTTGCACGACGCCGTCGACCGGGGCGGCAAGGCGCTGGAGCTTAGTCCGCTGCTCCGCCTTGATCACATCCTGCGTCAAGCTTGCGGCTTTCTGCTCCGCCTTGGACAGTGCGTCGTAGACGGCCCGTCGATATTCGGCTGTGGTCTTTTCGCTTGTCTCTTTCAGCAAGGCGATCGCCGCATCGGCTTCACGAAGCTTGCTCTGTTGAACCACAACGTCCTGCTGGAGACCGACAAGATCCTGCAATTCGGTGAGATAGACCACCTTCGATGCCAGGCCCTTGTCGAGCAGGCCCTTGTGAATGTCGACACGCTCAGTCAACACCGGAATGGTGGCCTGGATCTTGGCGATACCGGCGGATGTCGTTGAGCGCTCGGCTTCTCGTTGGGTGAGCTGGCGCGTAATCGCTGCGAGCTTTGCATCTTGCTCAGCGCGTTCGCTGAGCAGGAGTTGACGATGGGTCTCGATCTGAGCGGAGGTTGCGCCGCGAGGCGGGCGGAACGCGGTAGGGGGATCGTCGGCGAGAGCTGCCCGCAGCCGCGCGGCATCGAGCTCGGCGCCGACTAGGTCGCTCTTCTGGCGCTCCCGATCCGCCTCGGTCATGGTGGAATCGAGTTCGATCAGGACGTCGCCGGCCTTCACCGTTTGGCCATCTCGCACATGCACGGCTCGGACCACGCCTGTCTCGAATGGCTGGATCAGCTTGGTCCGCCCCCCGGGGACGATCTTGCCCGTCGACGTCGCGACGATATCGACGCTGCCGAACGAAGCCCACGCCAATGCGACGCAGAACACCGCGATAATGCTCGCTCCGATGGCGCGGCCGACCGGCGAAGGCGGCGTCTCGGCGATCTCGAGCGCTGCCGGCAGGAATGCGATCTCGGCCTCGCGGCGGCGGACCTCGGTCCTCGGAAAGGCGATGATGTTCTTGTTACCGGGAGTCATGGATGCCCGCTTGCAGGTAGTGCAGTTTTGCATAGCGTCCGTTTGAACGGATCAGTTCGTCATGGTGCCCATCTTCGACGATGCGGCCTCGCTCAATCGTGATGATGCGATCGGCCTGGCGCACTGTCGAAAGACGATGAGCGACCACGAACACTGTTCGCCCGGCGGCAATGCGTTTCATGTTCTGTTGGATTGCCCGCTCGCTTTCGTAATCGAGCGCGCTGGTTGCTTCGTCGAGAATGAGAATGCGTGGATCGGTGATGAGGGCGCGCGCGATAGCGATGCGTTGTCGTTGTCCGCCTGACAGACTGCTGCCGCGCTCGCCCACCACGGTGTCGTAGCCCTCCGGAAGTTCGAGGATAAAATCGTGGGCGCCGGCGAGTTCGGCCGCGGCGATGATCTTGTCCATTGAAACCGCCGGGTCCGCCAGCGCGATGTTCTCTCGAACCGAGCTGTTGAACAGCACGTTCTCCTGCAATACCACGCCGGTCTGCCGGCGAAGCCAGGCGAGATCCACCATCGCCAGATCGACGCCGTCGATCAGCACGCGCCCACTCTCCGGCACGTAAAGACGCTGGATCAACTTGGCGATGGTGCTCTTGCCTGAGCCGGAGGAGCCGACCACCCCGACGACTTGGCCGGGTTTGACCGAGAAAGAAACGTCGTGCAGCACCTCGGGCCCGTCTACGCGATAGCGGAAGGTCACGTGCTCGAACGTGATCTGCCCACGAATGGCCGGCAGGGCAGCGCGGCCGGGACTGAAATTGGCTTCCGGGATGGTGTTGAGAATGTCGCCAAGCCGATCGATCGACAAACGCGCCTGATGGAAATCTTGCCAAAGCTGCGCCAGCCGCAGCACCGGCTGGTTCACGCGCGCGGCCAGCATGTTGAACGCGACGAGTTCGCCGACGCTCATCTCGCCGCCGATCACCTGCTTGGCGCCTACGTACAAGATCGCGGCAATCACCAGCTTGTTGACGGCTTGCACCGCTTGGCTCGCGGTGTTGTTGAGGCTGAGGACGCGGAAGCTTGCGGTGACATAGGCGGCCAACTTCTCTTCCCAGCGACGCTGCATCTGTGGTTCGACCGCCATGGCCTTCAGCGTCTCGACGCCGGTGACGCTCTCCACGAGAAATGCCTGATTTTCTGCGCCGCGGTTGAATTTTTCGTCGAGGCGCCGGCGAAACAGCGGCGCCGCGGTGAGGGATATCCCGATGTAGAACGGAAATGACGCTAACACCACGAACGTCAACGAGGTCGAGTAATAGAACATCACGGCCAGGAACACGAACGTGAACAGAAAATCGATCACGAGAGTCAACGCCGAGCTGGTCAGAAATTCGCGAATGTTTTCCAATTCGCGCACCCGCGCAACCGAGTCGCCGACGCGCCGAGCCTGGAAATAAGCAATCGGCAACGCCATCAAGTGCCGAAATAGTCTGGCACCGAGTTCGACGTCGATGCGGTTTGTCGTATGCGCGAACACATAGACGCGTAGCGTGCCGAGAACGGCCTCGAAGATCGTTAGTGAAACAAGGCCAATGACCAGAACGTCGAGCGTGGTCATGCTTTGATGCACGAGCACCTTATCGATCACGACCTGAAAGAACAGCGGAGAGATGACGCCGAAGAGCTGAAGGAAGAACGATGCAATCAGCACCTCGCTGAGCAAGCGGCGATACTTGTGAATAGCGCCAAGGAACCAGGTGATGTCGAATCGTCGCGACAAATCTGCCAGGGAAGCTCGGCGCGCCATCAGGACGATGTTGCCGTCCCAGATCGCCTCCAGTTCGGCCCGCGTGATCGTTTCGGGCTGCGGGATCAAGGGCCATTGAACAAGCAACGTGTCATCGACCATCTTGCCGAGGATCAGGAAACGGCCATCGCGTAGAACGGCGATCCCGGGTAGCGGGGTGACGGCGAGCCGATCCCAACTCGATTTCTGAAGACGCGCCTTCAGTCCAAAGTCTTTTGCACAGCGCAACATGTCCGCAATACCGGGCTGCGGTGTGCCGAGCCGGTGTCGGATTTGCTCCGGATCGGCTGCGATGCCGTGACACCGCAGCAACGTCACCAGGGCCAACAAGCCGGAACCATCGGCATTCGTAGCTTCCGCTTCGGGTGAGGGCGCCGCTATCTGGCTCTGGTTGCTTTGATAGAAGCGATGCGCAAGTTCGCGTGCACGCGTCAAGAGCTCGAGCGCGACCTCGCGAACACGCGCGATGCCGTTATATTTTTCGGCGTATTTTCCGACGCTACCCTCAACAAAGTGATGAGCCCGCCTGGCCAGATTGCGGCCTTGCGTATATGCGCCGTCCAGAGCATGTCGCACGCGCTGTATCAGGCTTGACGATCCGGCGGATACGACACGACCGTCCCATATCGCTTCGAATTCCGCGCGCGAGATCAGTTTCGGCTGCGGCGAGTTTGGGTAGAGGACCAGCGCACCATTGTCGTCGGCTCGTCCAAGAAGCAAAAAACCTCCATCGCGTAACGCAGCGATTCCTGGCAAACGCATGCCGACCAGATATTTCCAATCCGTCGTGCGTGAACGGACAGCGACGCCGAGTTGCCCGGCGCAACGGAGCATCGTTCGGATGCCGACCGTCGTCGTTCCACAGCGTTCGCGGATTTGATCGAGCGCGGCGTGCACGCCCTGAAGACGAAGAAAAAGCCAGAGAGCGAGAAGTCCGGCGTCTTCAGTCTGAACGTTTTCATTCTGCATTGCTATTCTAGCTCAGCTTTCCAATCTCACGTAGGGCGTCATGCATATATCGATCGTCAGGTGACGTGCCGGGGCGTAGGAGCCGTCAGCTATCCCGCCGAAACGGAAACAGCACGCTTCGCTCAGGCAAGCCGGATCGTTCGAGGCAGTCGCGTGACTGCTCGTTGTTCGCCGATGCCTTCCTTTGACGACTGCCCCGATCCCCGTTCAGCAGCGAGAAGCTGTGACCGATGTTGAACGGCGACGCGTCGACATCCGCAGTCGAACCGGATCGTTTGCGCTGAAACCTTTAGGTGTAGAAAGACCCATCCACCATCTTCCTTGATAATGAGTACCCCGAAATCCCAAGCTCCTCTGGCCATGAATGATGGCGAGAAAATTATCGATGGTGACGGAAGGGCGACGCAATGGGCAGGATCAGTGATAACGGTGCCTATCAAATTCGCGATTTCGATCCTCGCGAAAATTTACTGTCGCGGAGATTTACGTGACTTGAGAGAAGCTTGCGACGTGTTCCTACTCTCGCAGTTGGTCTGCTTTTTGTGGCCTTTCGCCAGGCTCGACTAGCTAGTTATCCATCATCAATTTTAATGTCAGTCGGCCAACTAATCAGTTGCGACGGCCACGGAGGCGAAACCAGCGGTTCTTGATGGCGCTAAAACGACTCTCCTCGAACGATCCTATTACTTAGCCTTGGTTGCAATGATCGATAAAGATCTTTCAGGAGGTGTGCTGCCTCAACTGAAAGTGGTCGGTGCCCTTTATAACAAGTGGAATCGGAGGCCGGCTTGTGGTGATAATAGCGGTCGCGGCGGCTCAAGGACTATTATTGATCCTTTGAGCGTGTCGTTTGGCGTTATCGTGTCGCCGATTTCAATTCAGACTGTCAGGCGAAATTGCTTATACGGTGCAATTTATGGTCGTGCTAATCATCAAATGGGTGAGACATTAAGTTGTGTCTGCACCTCTTGCTCGCACAATTGAACGAACGGGGCGCCGGTTCGAGCATCGCTGGATATGCCGCTTTCTGCGGGAGGGACTAATCCGTAGGGGTTACTCCCAAGGAGGATTTGTGTCTCCGGTTGCGAAAGATCAGCATAGCAAGCATATGCGTTTTGCTGGTGACGGCAGAGCACGTTTTCTGTTGCGCAATGATCTGACGACGACCGTTAGCGTTGGCTTTTCGGTCGTCGCGATGGCTCAGGCTTGTCCAACCGGGCGGCGAGCGCCGCGCTCATCCGCTCGACAAGTTCGGTCACCGGGCCGGCGTTCTCCCAGGCATAGAGTGAAATGACCATCGAAGGCTCCGTGCCGAACGCCGCATACGGACGCACGCGATATCCGACCGCGGCACTTCTCGGGAGCAGCGACAGGCCAAGTCCGGCTTCCACACCGACCAGCACGTTGTGAAGGCTGCTGCCGGAGAAGGCGATATACCAGCGGCGTTGCTCGCGCTCGATCCGCTCGAACATCGTCTCGCGGTAAAGGCCGCCGGGAGGGAAGGCGACCAGTGGAAGTGGATCGGGCCATTTGCCCGGCGTGTTGGCGCTTTCGAACCAGACCATCGCTTCGGGAAATGTCGTACGACGGTCGGCGCTTGCCTCCGCTTCCTTGACGATGACGATGTCGAATTCGCCGCCGCGATAGCGTCTGGTCAACTCGCGGCTCAGTCCGGCGGTGACATCCAGCCTGATCTCGCGATGACGCTTGGCGAAATCGCCGAACACTTTTGCCATCGCGGTGCTCACGATGTCTTCGGGGACGCCGATGCGGATCGATGTCGTGCCTGCCGGATCGCCCAGCACTGTTTCCGCCTCTTGCTGGAGCGCCAGGATTCGGCGGGCGTAGCCGAGCAGGCGCTCGCCTGCCGCCGTCGGCGCAACAGGACGCGCGGCGCGATCGATCAGCGTTTGCCCGACCGCTTCCTCAAGCCGGGCAAGCTGCTGACTGATGGTCGATTGCGTCATGTTCAGGCGTTCGGCCGCGTGAACGAAGCTGCTTGCATCAGCGATCGCAATCAGAGACCGCAAAAGACGTGGATCGAGCATGGTGTGCCGTTGGGTGTTGTTGCGAGAGGAATGCCGGTCACATCGATTCTGGCATGAATATTAATATCCGTAATATTATTAATCCATATATTTAATTTTCAAATATTGCTTTTGCCCACTATTTAAATGCTGTGGCCGATGCGGCAGCGAAGGTTTTCGAGTCGCGAGCGGTCCGACCAAGAGCGGGACTGAAAAATGCTTCGTCGTTCGATTGTCATAGGCGCTGTGCCTTTTGCGCTGGCGTGTATTTCCTCCGTTGCATCGGGAGCGGCCATGAACGGAACCTCATTGCACACAGCCGCAGCCAGAGGGGATGTCGCCGGCATTCAAAGGCTTCTCTCCGAAGGCGCGACGATCGATGCGCGCGACCGCACCGGCGCCACGGCGCTGCTTGTCGCGACCCATGGCAATCAGATCGACGCCGCGAAGGCGTTGATTGACGCCGGCGCCGACGTGAATGCCAAGGACAGCATTAATGATAGTCCGTATCTCTATGCGGGCGCGCGCGGTCATCTCGAAATCCTCAAGATGACGCTGTCGCATGGCGCCGATCTCAAGAGCACCAATCGCTATGGTGGCACCGCCCTCATTCCGGCGGCTGAGCGCGGCCATGTCGAGACCGTCCGCACTCTGATCGCAGCGGGAGTCGATGTCGATCACGTCAACGGGCTGGATTGGACCGCGCTGCTGGAAGCGATCATTCTCGGCAATGGCGGAGAGCGCCATCAGCAGATCGTTGACTTGCTGGTGAAGGCCGGGGCCAACGTCAACCTCGCCGACGGCAAGGGTGAGACGCCGCTGCAACATGCGCGCAGTCGTGGCTATGCCGCGATTGAAAAGATTCTGGTTTCGGCAGGCGCGCGATAAAGCAAGGAGACAAGTATGTCGGATGAAAATCGCTTTCTGTGTGAGGCCATCGAACTCGCGCACGCCAACATCGCCAAGGGCGGCCGTCCGTTCGGCGCGGTCGTGGTCAAGAACGGCGAGGTGATCGCGTCCGGCGTCAACGAGATTCACAGCACCAACGATCCGACCGCACATGCCGAGCTGACTGCGATCCGTGCAGCCAGCCGCAAACTCGGTTCGCCCAACCTTGCGGGTTGTGCGGTTTATGCCAGCGGTCATCCGTGCCCGATGTGCATGGCGGCGATGCGGATGGCCGGGGTCGGCAACGTAGCGTATGCCTACTCCAATGAGGATGGTATGCCGTACGGGCTGTCGACCGCTGCGGTCTATGCGGATCTGGCCAAGCCCTTTGCCGAACAATCGATGACGATCCGCTACCAGCCCGTCCGGCTTGAACAGCATCCGGACATTTATGCGGATTGGAAGCGGAGCCTGGACAAGCAGGCGTAACGACATGACGTCCCGCGCTCCTCCGTCACGGTTCGATTACGTGCTCCAGCTTGCGGTGGTCGCACTGGTCGGCCTCAATCTGCGGCCGTTCATCACCGGCGTCGGTCCGCTGGCAGCGGACCTGAGCGCGCAGACCGGCCTTGGCCTTCAAGGCATGGCGCTGCTGACCTTGGTGCCGATGCTGCTGATGGGTTGCTTCGCCTTTGCCGGACCTTTCCTGCAAGCGCGGGTCGGTGCGCGTCGCGCGGTGATCGTCGCGTTGGCTGTCCTCGGCCTCGCATCCTTGCTGCGATTGTTTGTTTCCACTGGCGTGCAGATCGTCGCAACGGCGGCGCTGCTCGGCTTTGGCGCCGCAATCGTGCAGGCCGTGTTTCCCGGCATCGTCAAGCAGCAGTTTCCACGCCACGTCGGCATGGTGATGGGCCTTTATTCGGCGATGCTGATGGGCGGGGGCGCGGTAGGCGCGCAAGCGTCGCCGGTCGTCGCCGATCTGTTTGGAAGCTGGCGCGCCGGTTTGGCATGGATGGCTGTGCCGGCATTGGCCGCGATGATTCTTGCAGCGTGTTATCTGCCGCGCGACACCACAACAGCGCAGAACGGCAATGCCGCGGCCGGATTTCTCAAGCGGCCGCGGACGTGGTTGCTGATGGCCTGCTTCGGTCTCGTCAACGGCGGCTATTCGACAGTCGTGGCGTGGCTGGCGCCGTCCTATCAGGAGCATGGCTGGACAGGCGCTGCCAGCGGCAGCCTGTTGGCGATCATGGCGCTGTGTCAGGCAGTTGCGGCGCTGCTGCTGCCGGTGCTGGCGCGCGGAAGCAACGATTTGCGGCCGTGGCTCTGGTTGACACTGGCCATGCAAGCCGCTGGGTTTGCCGGGCTCGCGTTGTGGCCGGAGGCCGCACCGATCGTTTGGGCAATTTTGCTGGGGGCAGGTTTGGGCGGCTGCTTCGCGCTGTCGATGATCGTGGCGCTCGATCACTTGCCGGATCCGGCGCAGGCCGGCGCGCTGTCGGCCCTGATGCAGGGAGGCGGCTTCCTGATCGCGGCGATCCCGCCGTGGATCGTGGCCGTGCTGCACGACCTCACCGGCAGTTTCCTGGCAGGCTGGGTGCTGCATCTGATCTGCATCGCCGTGGTGACGGTGTTGTACTGGCGGGTCGATCCGCGAGGCTACGAGCAGGCGATGACGGTGTCATCGTCCAAGCGGGGCGGGCAAGGGGCCGATCCGGATCAAGCTACGCGGTCGGAACTCGCGACCTGATGGCGTTGTGCGCCAAGCATAAAGGCGGTCGGTTTGCGCTGGCTCGGCCCCAAATCGTGCATTGCAACACGAGTATATGAAATCTGGATCATATCCTAACTTATAAAGCGCTCTTCAATATTGGCTATTGAAGCATTTCCTGCGAATATGAAATGCTGGTGCCTAGGCCAATATATGATCTTCATTTCATAATAGGCACCGCGGATGCAAATTGAAATCGAGACCATCTGGCGCTTCCACAAGGAGGGCAGCCCGCAGACGGCGGTGGTGATGCTCGGCGTCCTCAATGAGGTGCGCAAAACCGGCAAGCTCACCAGCGCCGCCAGTTACGCTCGCTTGTCCTATCGGCACGTCTGGAGCCTGATCGAACAATGGTCGGACTTCTTCGGCGTGCCGCTGGTCGAGACCCATCGCGGCAAGGGCACCACGCTCACCAGTTTCGGTGAAAAGCTGGTGTGGGCCGGACAACGGTTGCAGGCGCGGCTCGGGCCGCAGCTTGAAAATCTCGCGCAGGAGCTTTCGACCGAGATCAAGCCGTTCCTGCACAGCGGTCCTTCGGTGATCCGCGTTCACGCCAGCCATGGTTTCGCCGTGCCGAAATTGCGCGAACTGCTCGATCGCACGCCGGGCATCGGCATCGATCTGCGTTACGTCAGCAACCAGAATTCGCTGGTGTCGCTGGCGCAGGGCGCCTGCGATTTATCGGGCGTGCATCTGCCGCGCGGCGTACTGCGCCAGCAAAGCGTCGATGCCTGCAAGGAGTGGCTCGATCCGCGCGAATATCGCGTGATCAATTTCGTCACGCGCGAACTCGGACTCATGGTCAAACTCGGCAATCCATTGGGCGTGAATTCGCTTCAAGATCTGGTTGAGCGCAAGGTTCGCTTTGTCAATCGCGACCCGGATTCGGGAACGCGGCTCCTCTTCAATCAGTTGTTGGCGCTGCACAAGGTCGACGAGGCGGCGATCAACGGCGCGCAACGCATGGAGTTCACGCACGCCGCCGTCGCCGCTTATGTGGCGAGCGATATGGCCGACGCCAGCTTCGGCGTCGAGGCCGCAGCGCGTCAGTTCGGACTCGATTTCATCCGGCTACTGACGGAGGATTACTTCTTCGTCTGCCGCCGTGCCTTCCTTGAGACCGAGCCGATGCAGCGCGTACTCGAGATCATGAAGGGCAGCGAATTCCACGACGCAGTCGCAACGCTGCCGGGCTATATCGCCGCAAATACCGGTACGGTCAGCACCGTGCCGCGTTTCCTCGACAGCGTCGAAGCGAAAGCAAGCGCTTCCTGATTGATCGATCCTGCGAGGACACCGGCGTCATACGAAAAGCCCGAGCGATGGTCCTGACGGCGGCACGTTTGTCGTATCGGCAGGGTTGATACCCTCTACCGAGTCGCGCTCGGTGATGATCGCGAACTTTTTACAGGATGGGCAGCTAGTCAAGGTTGACCGTAAGGGCCACAAGAGCGTTGACCAACGGCTGATGTCGATGCTGCGATTTCTCAGCGACAAGGTCGTCCGGAACATGACGCACGACAATCTCAAAGTTGGCGCGGCGTTCTCGACCAACTCTCCGATCGCTTCATGAAGTGCAGTTCCGAACCAACGATATGCGGCTTGCGATCGCGCAAAGCAGCCGCCGATATGTGTACACGTCTTCATATATCAAGATCGATGTGGATCGTGATATATGAAGTACATCGAATAACATACGGGAGGCCGGCATGGGCAGACAGGCAAAGCAGAACTATACGCGACTGACCGAGCCGCTCGTCCGCGACAACGGCGTCCTGCGGCCTGCTTCCTGGGATGAGGCCCTCGATCGAGCGGCCGATGGCTTCCGCCGCAATCGCGAGCTTCACGGCCCCGACGCCTTCGGTATGTTCTCGTGCTCCCGCGCGACCAACGAGTTGAACTTCATCGCCCAGAAGTTCGCCCGGGCGGTGATCGGGACCAACAACATCGACTCCTGTAACCGAACTTGACACGCTCCTAGCGTCGCCGGTCTGGTGACGGTGTTCGGTGCAGGCGGTGGTACCTCGTCTTATCGCGAGATCGAGGACGCGGATCTGATTGTCTTCTGGGGCTCCAATGCCCGCGAAGCGCATCCGATTTTCTTCCATCACGCTTTGAAGGCGATCCACAAGGGAGCCAAGGTCTATTCGGTCGACCCGCGCCGGTCCAAGACGGCCGAGTGGGCAGACAATTGGCTTGGCCTGGACGTCGGTACCGACGTTGCATTGGCCTATGGTGTCGGTCGCGAGATCATTCACGCCGGGTTGGTGAACGAGGCATTCGTTGCGAACGCTTCCACCGGGTTCGAAGAATACGTCGCCGCATGCGAGCCGTGGACACTGGAAGTCACCTCGCGCGAGACGGGAGTGCCGGCGGAGCTGATCCGCGAGCTCGCGCACGACTATGCCAAGGCTGAGCGCGCGCAATTGTGCTGGACGCTCGGCATCACGGAGCATCACAACGGCACTGACAACGTGCGGGCGCTGTGCAATCTCGCGCTGCTCACCGGTCAGGTCGGCCGTTGGGGGGCGGGCCTGGTTCCATTGCGTGGCCAGAACAATGTCCAGGGCGGCGGCGACATGGGGGCGATCCCCAGAAACCTGCCGGGATTCCAGGACGTCGGGAATCCGGAGCACCGGGCGAAGTTCGAGCGCATGTGGGGCGTCACGATGCCTCCGAAATACGGCTTGACGCTCTCGGAGATGATGGAAGCGATGGACGAGGGCCATCTCACCAGCGTCTACGTCGTCGGTGAGAATCCGGTGCAGTCCGACGCCGACACCACGGCGGTCGCCAGGCGATTGCAGAACCTCGACCATCTGGTCGTGCAGGACATCTTCCTCACCAAGACCGCCTCGTTCGCCGACGTGGTGCTTCCCTCCGCCGCGGCGTGGTGCGAGAGCGACGGCACATTCACCAACAGCGAGCGGCGAGTCCAACTCGTGCGCAAGGCACTGGAGCCGCCCGGAAGCGCGAAGGACGACATCGAGATCATCCGCCTGATTGCGGAGCGTATGGGGCACGTCTGGCCGATACAGACCGCTGAGGAAATCTGGGACGAACTGCGCGCGTTATCACCGGCGCATCATGGAATGTCCTACCGGGTGCTCGATGAGCGAGGTGGCGTGCAGTGGCCTTTCCCCGACGAGAACGGACCCGAGTCGCCGTTCCTGCACGGCCGGCTCTGGGAGAAAGAGCCCGCGAAGCGCGGACGCTTGGCGCCGTTCGGCATCATCGAGCACCGACTGCCGGTCGATAAACTCAACGACGAGTTTCCGCTGCGCCTGACGACCGGCCGCCGACTGACCGACTACAACACCGGCGTGCAGTCCAGCGGCTTCAACTCGCCGATTCGCCTCGGCGCCTGCGTCGACATCTCCCCGGAGGACATGGTTCGGCTCGGCCTCAATGAAGGCGAGGTGGTCCGGGTGTCTTCACGCCGCGGAACCGTCCTGGCGGCCGCGCGCCGCGATCCCGGCCTGCGTCCGGGGCTGCTCTTCATGGCTTGCAACTTCCCAGACGAAATGGACGTTAACGCGCTCACCATCGAGGCGAACGACCCGATCTCCAAAACCGCGGAGTTCAAGGCAACGGCGGTCAAGGTGGAGAAGACCAACGAGGAGCTACCCAGCGACAATACCGTTGCCGCTGCTATCGATCGCGATCACGAGGACAAAGAGCTTGCGACCGCGAATTAGGGAAGGATGAGTTGTGGACTTGAAGTTCTCCGACGCCGAGCCGTTCGCGGAGGAACGCGAGGCAATCGATCGGCGGCTTGGTGGGCCTGGTGAGGGCGGCTGGCACGGCGGCGAACGCGACGAGCAGGATCATCGGCGCGCGCACACCGGCCACGCGGCGCGGAGCCGGCGGCACCTCGTCATGGAGGCGCTGCATGCGGTGAACGACCGTGTCGGCTGGATCAGTCCCGGTGCGCTGAACTACATCGGAAAACGGCTCAATGTGTCGGCGGCTGACGTCTACAGCGTCGCGACGTTCTATGCACTGTTCGCCACCAACCCGCGGCCGAAGCGCGTCGTGCATGTCTGCACCGACATCGCCTGTATGGCGCGCGGATCCAAGGAGCTCTGCGCCAGCCTTGAGAAGCGGCTTGGTCCGGCCGGCGCGATGAGCGGCTGGAAGCACAGTCCCTGTCTCGGTGTGTGCGAGCGCGCCCCGGCGGCTATGGCGGTGGAGGCCGGCGACTCGCCTCACGAACATCTGATCGGACCCGCCACCGTCGATGAAGTTGCCCTGGCGCTGAGTGCCGGCCCCGCGAGTCTCGCGGCCGAGGCGCCACCGATCATGGCCGTGCCGCAGGTCGGCGAAGAAGGCCTGATGCTGCTCAAGCGTGTCGGCCAGGTCGATCCGGAGAGTATCGACGACTATCTCGCGGCCGATGGTTACGCCGGATTGCGGCGCGCCTTCGAGATGGGATCCGGACAGGTCATCAGCGAGGTTAAGGAGTCCCGGCTGATGGGCCGGGGGGGGGCGGCGTTTCCTGCGGGCATCAAGTGGGAGAGTACCGCCAAACAGCCCGCGACGCCTCGCTACCTCGTCTGCAACGCCGACGAAAGCGAGCCCGGCACGTTCAAGGATCGCGCCATCCTCGAGGGCGACCCGTTTGCGTTGATCGAGTCGATGACCATCGCCGGGTATGCCATCGGCGCCGAGCGGGGTTACATCTATCTGCGCGGCGAGTATCCGCGCGCCTTCCGGATGTTGCGCAACGCCATCGAAAGAGCCCGCGAACGCGGCTTCCTGGGGGCCGAAATCCTGGGCACCGGGTGGAGTTTCGAACTGGAGATCCGACGCGGCGCCGGTGCCTATATCTGCGGCGAGGAGACCGCGATCTTTAACTCGATCGAGGGCTATCGCGGCGAACCGCGCTCCAAGCCGCCTTTCCCGTTCGAAGCCGGACTCTTCGGCAAGCCCACTGTGGTCAACAACGTCGAGACCTTATGCAACGTGCCGCTGATCATGCAGATGGGCGGCGCGCAATACGCCAAGATCGGGACCGAGGGCTCCACCGGGCCGAAACTGTTTTGTGTTTCGGGCAACCTTGTGCGCCCCGGCGTCTATGAGGTGCCATTCGGCGCCACGCTGGGCGAGATTCTCGAACTGGCCGGTGGCATTCCGCAGGGCCGGACCCTTCAGGCAGTACTGCTCGGCGGCGCGGCAGGCGGGTTTGTGCGCGCGGATGAGCTTCACATTCCGCTCACATTCGAGGGCGCTCGCGCCAACAACACCACCCTGGGCTCGGGCGTGGTGCTGGCTTTCGATGACACTGTCGATCTGTCGGGCATTCTGCTGCGCATCGCGAGCTTCTTCCGCGACGAATCCTGCGGCCAATGTGTACCCTGCCGGGTAGGCACGGTGCGTCAGGAGGAGGCGCTGCTGCGCATTATGCACAACGGCCACGATGCCGCGGCCAAGGGACATGACATTCACATCCTGCGCGATGTTGGTTTGGTGATGAAGGACGCCTCGATCTGCGGTCTCGGCCAGGCCGCCTGGAATGCCGTTGAATCGGCGATCGATCGCCTCGGCGTACTGGAGAAGAGCAGATGAACGCGCCTTACCCGGTTGCGCCGGTCCAGCAGATCACGATCAGCATCGATGGCAAGGAGGTGAGCGTCCCGGAGTGGAGCACCATCCTGACTGCCTGTAACGCGGCCGGGAAAGACACGCCGACGCTCTGCTATGGCGATACGCTCACACCCAAGAATGCCTGCCGGGTCTGCATGGTCGAGCTCGAAGGCTCGCGCGTCCTCGTGCCCTCCTGCTCCCGCAAGGTTCAACCCGGGATGGTGGTCAGGACCGACAGCGAACGGGTGCGGCACAGCCGTCGCCTCGTGCTTGAATTGCTCG
Organism: Xanthobacteraceae bacterium; assembly: GCA_051954235.1. GTDB lineage: Bacteria > Pseudomonadota > Alphaproteobacteria > Rhizobiales > Xanthobacteraceae > 62-47. The sequence goes on along the minus strand of JBQCHY010000056.1, from coordinate 136,836 downwards.
GCTCCTCGGTCGACCTGTCCACCACACCGCGAATCCCTGAGTGGATGGAGCGCTACGACGCTGATCCGGATCGTTATGGCGAACGAGCCGGCGAAAGTCGCAGGCGCGACGTCCATGAGCCGGGCGAGCACAACGCCGGGAACGGCAGCGTCGCGGACACGATGTGTCAGCCGATCAAGATCGACAACGACCTCTATGTGCGCGACTACAGCAAATGCATCCTCTGCTACAAGTGCGTGGATGCCTGCGGGTCCCAGTGGCAGAACAGCTTCGCGATCCAGATCGCGGGGCGCGGCTTCGACTCTCAGATCTCCACCGAGTACGCCGCCGAACTGCCGGACTCCGCGTGCGTCTTCTGCGGCAACTGTATGGAGGTGTGTCCGACGGGAGCGCTGTCATTCAAGTCCGAATACGACATGCGCATAGAGGGCACCTGGGACGAGTCGCAGCAGACCCAGACCACCACGGTGTGTACCTACTGCGGTGTCGGCTGCAACGTGAACCTGCACGTCCAGGACAACAAGATCGTCAAGGTGACCTCGCCCCACGATCACAACATCGGCCACGGTAACCTTTGCATCAAGGGCAGGTTCGGCTTCTCGCACGTCCAGAGCCGTAAAGACGACGACAAGGGCTAAAGCCGCTCTTATCTGTCGCCATTGCGGGCACTCGGATCAGCGCCATAAGCGCGTTCACGCGCGTCTTCGACACGCTATGGCGCTGTCCGAGCACAGGCTCCGCGAAGCAATCCAGTCTTTCTTGTTCGGATATGGATTGCTTCGTCGCTTGCGCTCCTCGCAATGACGGGAATAGAAACGCCCCGACCCAACTCACCGCACCACCTCGCGATACTCGTCATCGATCCGGCGTGTCCAGCCGCGTCTGTCCAGGTACTCCAGCAGCGGAATCGCCACCCGGCGGCTGGTCCCCAGGGCCTGGCGTGCCTGGCTGGTGGTGAACGGCTGCGGCAGTTGTGCCAGTGCCTGGACCGCAAGCGCCGGCGCGGAGGGCAGCAGCACCACGCCTCCCTGAAGGCGCAACACCCGACGGACACGCTCGGCCGCAGCCAACTCGCGGCTCCCCAAGCCGAGAGCCGTCAGATCGCCGGCCAGCGGCGCGAGGAATGGATTCGCGAACAGCCGCGCCTCGAGCTTGGCCATACCGGCCTCGGCGCGGCCAAGATCGGCGCGGGCCTGCGGCAGCCGGACGTAACCATTGTGCTGCTGGAGGCCGGCATCCCCGACGAGTTGGTCGATGAAGTGCGCTGCGGCCGGACCAAGAGCGTCACGCACGGCGCCTTGGGAGATGCCGGGCGTAAGTTGATCCCGCTGGGCGTCGCTCTCCACCAGCGCTCGCAGTTGCTGTCGCCACGCGTCATACGTGGGAAGGTGCACCCACCAGCCGCCGAACTCACGCACCTCTGATGGCGGCACGGCATCGCGACCTACCAGGCCGATACGGCGGAGGTCATCCACTTCAACAGCACCATGTCTCGCTACCTTGGCCAACACGTCGCCCCCGGATGACATGGCGGCCAGCGCTGTCCGGCGCCGCGCACTCTCCCCACGGCGCAGCAGTTGCGGTGGATCCGGATCCAGCACGCCGACGCCGCCGAGCACGCGGTGATGTGCCGGGTCGCGGAGCAGCAACCGATCGCCCACGATCAGCGGTAATGACCAGTCGAGGGTGATCCGGGCGTGCTCGGCATCGAAGCAGCGCAGCCGAGCCGGCACGGCCGCCGTCCCGATATGCACGGTGAGTTGTACGGGCACCCGGTCAAGTGCGGCGCCCCCGATGCGGCGCACATCGACGGCTGAGGTCATAAGCCAAGCGTCTGGTGTCGTCAGGATTTGGCCGCGACGGATGTCCTCCGCGGATACACCGCGCAGGTTGATAGCGGCCCGGTTGATGGGACGGAGGGCATCGGCAGGCTTGTCCCGCGATTCCATGGCGCGGACGACGACCTCGCGCGGCTCCCGCCCATCGCCGACCACCAGGAGCCGGTCACCCTTGGTCAGCGTGCCGGCGACGAGAGTGCCGGTAGCCACCGTGCCCGCTCCCGAGACGGTGAACGAGCGATCGATCCATAACCGGAGCCGCCCGCTGGCGTCGGGCGCGGGAGTGGCGGCCAGGACGTCGTCGAGAACCTGCTTGAGCCGGTCCAATCCGGTGCCGTGCACGGCCGATACGGCCACGGCTGGTGCATCATGCAGACCGGTATGTGCAAACTCATTGCGGGCACGTTCGATGGTTGTCGCCACGAGATCGGGTGCGCGGTCCGTCTTGGTCACCACGATCATCCCGTGGCGAATGCCGAGCGCTGCGATGGCATCGCGGTGGTCGGAGGATTGCGCCGACCAACCCTCGTCGGCAGCCACCACGAAGCACACCACTGGTACCGTCGCCAGACCGGCCAGCGCGTTGCGGATGAAACGCCCGTGGCCGGGTACATCCACGAAGGCGACCTTCCGGCCGGAGGGCAGGGTTGTCCAGACGAAGCCGAGGTCGATGGTGAGTCCGCGCCGCTTTTCCTCATCCCAGCGGTCCGGTTCCATCCCGGTCAGCGCACGGACCAGGGTGCTTTTGCCATGGTCGACGTGGCCGGCCGTCGCAACAACGTGCGTCGTCATCGCGCATCCAATTTCAGCGAAACCGAGGCCGGCGGAAGAGAATGGGAGTCGAACCCACCAAGAACCGACTTGCAGCCCTTCCCGGATTTGAAGTCCGGACGCTCCACCGGGAACGATGCTCTCCCACTAACTTTGATCTTCGCAATCCGTCCTGACACCGGCGATTCATCAAACGATCTGCTGAACAGATCAAGCCGGTTCCTACTGATGCGATGAAAACCGCCATGGCGAATGGTGCCCCCATGCCGGCCGAAGAACTCGAAAATCTGTATCGCAACCTTGCGGCCATTGTCGAGGCAGTCGCGCAACTACGCCGCAATGAAGGAGCTATCGGGGACATTGTGATGTTGTTCGCCTGCGTAAGCACCTTCAACACGATCTCAACGCGTCGCCCGGCGTCGGCATTTCGTGTCGCCGGCGGTGTGCCGACGTTCGCGACGCGATGCGGATCCATCGCACTGGCGCGCATTGCAAGCTGCAACGAAAATGCCCGCGCATGGCGCGGGCATTGCCTATTAGGGGCCGATTGCTAAGCCGAGGCGTAGCTTCGTCGCTCGTTTTACGGATCTACTGAAACAGCTTCATCGCGTTGCTGAGAGTTTGCAGCACGCCCCAGATGAGCGGGATACCGACGAACCCCCATGCGAGGATCAGCTTCAACGCGGTCGAACTGTCTTGAGTTGCGTTTGACATGTTTCTTCTCCCTCAAGCCTTGGCTGCCGCAGCGGCTGCTGCCGTTGCGCTTCCGGCCTCGCTGCTGTCCTTCATATGGAAGCGTGCATCGACGGCCTTGACCAGCAAGTTGCAGATGAAGCCGATCACGAGCAGGCCCGCCATGATGTACATGGTGTTGTTGTAGGCCTGCGCCTTCGGCACACCGTGAGTGATGTTGTACTCACGAAGATAATTGACGATCACCGGGCCGAAAATGCCAGCCGCTGACCAAGCGGTGAGCAAGAGGCCGTGGATCGCGCCGACATAGCGCACGCCGAACATGTCCTTGAGATAGGCAGGCACCGTCGAGAAGCCGCCGCCATACATGCTGATGATGATCAGGAAGCAGATGACGAACAACGCCACATTGCCGGTCGATCCGGCATGAGGGACCGTGCAATACAGGATAAAGCCCAGCACCATGAACACGAAGTAGGTGTTTCGACGGCCGATGTAGTCCGACGTCGTCGCCCAGGCAAAGCGGCCACCCATGTTGAACAGACTCATCAGGCCGACAAAGCCGGCGGCTGCTATCGGAGTGATATGACCCGGGAACATTTCCTGGCTCATCGCCGAGGCTTGTCCGAGCACACCGATGCCGGCGGTCACGTTAAGGCATAGCACCCACCAGATCAGCCAGAATTGTGGGGTCTTGAGCGCGTCGTAGACGAAGACGTCGTTCTTGCTGATGAGCTTCTTCGATTGCGCCGGCGCCACGTAACCCGCCGGAGCCCAGCCCGCAGGCGGAACGCGAACGAGCATCGAGCCGACCAACATGAAGAACAGGTAGACGACGCCGAGCACGAGGAACGTTTCCATCACCCCGATGTGGGTCGGCGTCGAGAACTTGCTCATGAGCCAGACCGAGAGCGGCGAAGCGATGAAGGCACCGCCGCCGAAGCCCATGATCGCCATGCCGGTGGCCATGCCCGGTCGATCCGGGAACCATTTGATCAGTGTCGAGACCGGCGAGATATAGCCGATTCCGAGCGCGATGCCGCCCAGGACGCCGTAGCCCAGATAGATCAGCCACAGATTGTGAATCTTGACGCCGATGGCGGAGATGAAGAAACCGCCCGCCCAGCACAAGGCTGCGGCGAACATGGCCTTTCGCGGGCCGCCTTCCTCGACCCACCGGCCGAAAACGGCGGATGATACGCCGAGGAAAAAGATTGCCAGCGAAAAAATCCAGCCGAGTTGGGTAAGCTTCCAGTCTTCCGGCGCAGACGCCGAAATGCCGATGAGCTTGGTCATCGGCAGGTTGAATACGCTGAAGGCATAGGCTTGTCCGATGCACAGATGCACGCATAGTGCCGCCGGCGGTACGAGCCAGCGCGAAAAGCCGGGCTTTGCGACTGAGTGGGAGCGATCGAGAAACGGGATCATCGATCGCGTGTAGCCCTTTGGTTCCGTGACTTCCATCAGGTCTCCTCCCCTTAGCTGATCTTGTTTTTAGTTTGATCGAAAACGTATTGCGCGCGTCGGTCTTGAGTTACCAGCAGCTGTACGGCTTCGCGGATCGAACGGAATATAGACAAAGGTTTCCAGAAAACGGTGCAACACTGGAAGCAACGCGCCAGGCCTTGCTTTCAACGCGCCGATGACGACGTTGCGTGCGGCGGTCTCATCCCAAGCAAGGTAACCGTTCAAACGTTTCCCGTCCCTATGACTTCCTGGTTCCGCCAAAGCGATTGCCTCGCCTCGGTCGATCAGCGAACTGGTTCCCCGTCCTCCTCGTCTGCTGAGCAGGCGGATCAAATACGCTGATGTTTTATTCGTGTTCTAATTACCGATCCTGTCAATATGAACGCAATTTCCGATGAGCGCGTGAGGGATCACGTGTTCCGTCGCCGATGATGCAACGGCACATGCATGGCGGCGATGCGTTTCGAACCTCGACGGGTTCTAATCAGGACGGATTGCGTTGTCGTTGGATGCCGCGGGCGTCGGTGCCTTAACGGGATCGTCCGACGTTGCGCTTGCGGCCGCGTGTCGGCGCGGAGGTGGGTTCGTTGTCGCTGAAGCGCAACGTTCGCTCGATATGTGAGGCAAGTTTGATCGCCTGATCGCCATCGGCGGCGAGGCGGTTGAGAAGTTGCAGCAACTGCTTGAACTCGTCGCGTGAAAGCGTTTTGAACAACGCGTCGTTGACCGGGCGCTGGAACGCTGCAAGCCGCGTCAATCGTTCGATACCGGCCGGCGTCACCGCGAGCTGCACGCGGCGGCGGTCGCTGGCGTGCGTAGTCTTCTCGATCAGTCCATCGGATACCAGCTTGTTGACCTCGATGGTGACGAAGGCGCCGCTGAGATACAAGCGCTCGGCAAGCTGATTGATTCCCAGCGGTTCGTCCTGTCGCGAATGCATCACGGCGATCAAGATCAGATATTGCGTGGTCGACAGGTCGGCATAGCCGGCGAACTTCGCTCGCGCGGCGTCGAGGCTGCGCCCGAACGCGAAGTAAGCGTACAGCAGCTCCCGGAAAGTCTGATCGCCGCTGTCGTCCAGAAGTTCGGGGCGCGATGTCGTCAGCAACGGGGAATCCACTGTAAGTCCCTCATTTCTCTCGAATTTTGCAGTCTATCATGAGTCGTGCGCGGGTTCGCGAAACATAATTTCCCCAAATCATCATTGACATTTCGCAAATTAGCTTTACAACAAAGCTATCTTAGAAAGATAATGGAATCCTTGGGGACGTCAACGGCGGACACGCAGTCATGCAGGATCGCGAATTCAGACGCTCGCTCGGAGAGTTTGCCACCGGTGTTGCGGTGGTCACCGCGCGCGGCAGGGGTGACGATCTCGTCGGCATGACGATGAGTTCGTTCAATACCGTTTCCGTCGATCCGCCTCTGGTTCTGTTCAGCGTCGATCGCAAGGCGCTCAGTCTGCCGGCGATGCTCGAAGCCAAGGGTTTCGCCATCAACGTGCTGGCGCGTGAGCAGGAAAGCATCTCCAATAAATTTGCCCGCGCACTCTCCAACAAATGGGATCAGGTGAAGACGACGGTGGGTCATGCCGAGGCCCCGTTGATCTCGGGCGCGCTCGCCCATTTCGAGTGCGCGCCTTACGCCAATTACGACGGCGGCGATCATGTGATTTTCGTGGTGCGCGTCGTTCGCCACGCCACCCATCCCAACGCACCGATGCCACTCATCTTCTTTCGTGGCCGCTATCGCGATCTGGTCGACGAGACCGAGCGCGAGCCCGAGTGGCCGCTTCCGATTCACTACTGACCGAAATCCGGAAATTCAACTTTCACGCTGGAGAACACCGATGCGCTCTGCCACGCAATACCTATCGAGCCTGAATGATGGCCGTTCCATCTACATCAACGGCGAAGTGGTGCATGATGTCACCAAGCATCACGCGTTTCGCAATGTGGCGACGTCGATGTCGTCACTGTTCGATTTCGCCAGCGCACCGGACAATCGCGAACTGATGACCTTCGATTACGAAGGCGGCGGCCGCGCCAATCGCATCTGGCAGTTACCGACCTCCTATGCCGAACTGGTCGAACGCCGCAAGGCGCTGGAAGCCTGGGCATCGCTCCATGCCGGTTTCATGGGCCGCGCGCCTGATCACGTCGCCTCCTGCATCGCCGGCATGTATATGGGCCTCGATGTCTTCAAGGCGTACGATCCGAAGCGTGCCGATGCACTTGCCTCTTATTATCGCTATGCGCGCGATAATGATCTCTACCTTACCTACGTCATCATCAATCCGCAGGCGGACCGCTCCAAGGGCGCGGCCGAGCAGGCCGATCCGTTCCTGACCGCCGGCGTGGTGGATCAGGACGCGGAAGGCATCACGGTGCGCGGCGCCAAGATGCTTGCGACCGGCGGCGTCGTTGCCGACGAGGTATTCGTCACCACCATTCAGCCGATGCGCCCCGGTGAAGAACGTTACGCGATGTCCTTCGCGATTCCGATGAACACCAAGGGCTTGAAGATGCTGTCGCGCAAGTCCTATGAGGATGCGGCGGTATCGGTGTTCGACAATCCGCTGTCGAGCCGCTTCGACGAGAACGACTCGGTGCTTTACTTCGACGACGTCAAGGTGCCGTGGGATCGCATCTTTATCGAAGGCAATGTGGAGATGTGTCAGAAGCAGTTCCACGCCACGCCCTGCCATGTCTATCAGAACTATCAGGCCATGGTTCGCCTCAGCGTGAAGCTGAAGTTCCTGACCGGGCTTGCGCATCGCACGGCCGAGATGAACGGCGTGACCCAGTTCCCGCAGGTGCGCGAGATGCTGGGGCAACTCGCGGCGGAAACCGGCATGGTGGATGCGCTGGTCGCGGCGATGGAAGCCAAGGGTTCGCAGGTCGGTCCTTATTTTGTCCCGCACCGGCATACGCTCTATTCGGCGCAGGTGCTGACGCAGCAACTCTACGGGCACATCCTCTCCACGCTGCGCGAACTCGCCGGCGGCGGCATGATCATGTTGCCGTCCTCGATCGCCGATTTCGCCAATCCGGAAATCGCGGCGCTGATCGGCAAGACCCAGCAATCGCCGAAGGCGAACTCCCACGATCGCGTGAAGTTCTACAAGCTCGCCTGGGATGCGGTCGGTTCCGAATTCGGTTCGCGTCACCAGCAGTACGAGATGTTCTATGCCGGCGCGACTTTCGTGACCAAAGGCCATTCCTACCGCACTTATGATTGGGCCGCGTCCGACGCGCTGGTTCAACGCATGCTCGATTCCTACGACCTGGGCGGCGTTTCCGCCGCGCCGGGCAAGGCCGCCTGACTGCAAATTCAAGGAGCAAACCGATGCCTGTGAACAAGAAGCACGACGAGTTCTATACGCTCGACATGAACAGCGGCTGGGAAACTCCGGCGGGTTATCCGGCCGGCATCCAGCAGAAGATTCTCTCCGGCGCGCTCGACGAGGAAAATCGTCGCGGCACCCGCACGCGGCTGCTGCGCTTCGCACCGGGCGTTTATACGACCGCGCCGTTCTCCCATGAGTATTGGGAGGAAGTGTATCTCGTCTCCGGCGATCTGATCGTCGGCAATGACGCGAACGGCGAAGGCGGCAAGAGCTATCCGCCGAACACCTATGCCTGCCGTCCGCCGCACGCGCCGCATGGTCCGTTCAAGTCGGTCAACGGCTGCATGCTCATGGAGATCCACTACTTCGACCCGGTGTAATCGCCGGGCGACGTAAGGCGCCTTCCAAATAACAATTGAAATCACTTCGAGAGGGGAAATGTGATGAAGTTCAAGACGGTTCTCACCGCGCTCGCACTCGCGAGCTGCCTCGTCGCCACGCTGCCTGCTTCGGCACAGGATAAACCGGCGGCGCTCGGCCTCGGCATCTTTACCTTCACGTCGGGACCGGCGGCGGCTTACGGCATGCCCGGCAAGAATGCGGCCGACCTGATGATCGACCAGATCAACGCGGCGGGCGGCATCGGCGGCGTCAAGATCGCGCCGACCTACGTGGACGAGGCGCAGGGTGCGCAGGGCGTCATCACCGAATATCGTCGTCTCGCCGCCGAGCCGAAGAACCAGGTGATGCTGGCGGCGCTGTCGAGCGCGAATTGTCTGGCGCTGGCGCCGATCGCTGAACAGCTCCAGGTGCCGACCGTGGGCTGGAACTGCGACACCCATCAGCTTTTGCAGGACGGCAAGAGCAAATACGTATTCCGTCCCAACGGCAACACCGTTCCCGAATTCGTCGCTTATGCCGTCTACCTGCTGGCGAAGAAGCCCGATGTGAAGACGGTCGCCATCATCAACCCGGACTACGCCTTCGGCCATGACGCGGCGAAGATCTTCAAGGCGGCGCTGCATGCCCTGAAGCCGGACATTCAGGTGGTGGCGGAACTGTTTCCGAAGCTCGGCTCACCGAACTACCAGACCGAGATTTCGCGTCTGACCACGGCGCGGCCGGATGTCGTGTTCTCCAATCTGTGGGGCGCCGATCTCGAGAACTTCGTGCGGCAGGCGCAGCCGCGCGGCCTTTTCACCTCGAGCCAGGTGATCCTCGCGCTCGGCGAAACCGTGCTTCAGCGCGTGCCGCTGCCGGAAGGCGTCATTGTCGGTGTCCTCGGCGACGGCTGGTGGATGTCGCCGGATGCGGAAGCCAATCCGGAAACCAAGAAGTTCGCGGAAGCCTACAAGGCGCGTTTCGGCGAATATCCGGTGTTTCCGTCGATCAAGATGGCCAACACCATTCTCTACGTGAAGGCCGCTTATGAGAGCGCGATGAAGAAGAACGGGGGCAAGTGGCCGAGCCGTGCCGAGATCGCCGAGGCCATGAAGGGCAGCGCGGTGACCACGCTGACCGGCAAGATGCACACGCGTCCTGACGGCGACGGCGTGGTCGATCAAATCGTCGGCGTCACGGTGAAGTCGACGACGCAGAGCTTCCCAGTGATCGGCGACATGGTCCGCTACAAGGGCGACGCCCTGATGCCGAAGGAAGGGCAGGATCCGATCGCCTGGATTTCGACGCTCAAGCCCGAGTTCGCCGCGTCGTTGCCGAAGCCCGGCAGCTACAAGTAGCCCGACCGCCCGAAAGGCCACAGGTCCAGCGCGCCTCTCGCGGAATGTCCGCGGGAGGCGCTGCCGGGCAGGGGAACGGACAATGAATGCCATCATTCCGCTGGTGCTCGATACGCTGTCCAGCGCGGCGCTGATATTCTTTGCGGCGGTGGGACTGACGCTGGTTTTCAACGTGCTGCGCGTGCTGAACGTGGCCCATGGCAGCTTCTATTCGATCGGCGCCTATGTCGCCGCGTCGATCTGCGCCTTTATCGTCAGCCGGCATCTCAATCCTTATCTGTCCTTTGTCGCGCTGCTGTTGAGCGCTGCACTAGTGGCGGTGGTGCTCGGCCCGCTGATCGAAAGCACGCTGATCCGCTGGACCTACGGCAAGTCCGAGGCGGTCCAGATTCTGATCACGTTCGGCCTGTTCCTCATCCTTGAAGACCTGCAACGCATGGTCTTCGGCGTGCAGTCCTTCTACGAAGACACGCCGATGCGCCTGATGGGCAGCACCGATATCGGTGGCGTGGTCTATCTCAATTATCAGATGTTCCTGGTGGCGATGGCCGTCGTTGTCGTGTTCGGCCTGCGGCTTTTGATCAAACACAGTCGGCTCGGACGTCTGGTCACTGCCGTCGTCGCGGATCGCGAGATGGCGCAATCCATTGGCGTCGACACCAACAAGATTTTCATCCTCGCGTTCTCGCTCGGCGTGTTCCTCGCCGCGCTGGGCGGCGCGCTGGCGGTGCCGACGTCCGGCGTCGCTCCGGGCTTGGGCGCGGATACCATGGTGCTGGCCTTCGCGGTCGCGGCCATCGGCGGGCTTGGGCAGATCGAAGGCGCCGCGCTGGCCGCGTTGATTGTTGCGCTGGCGCGCGTGCTGGCGATCTACTTCGTGCCGTCGCTCGATGCGGTCGCGCCGTATGCGGCGATGCTGATCGTCCTGCTGGTGCGCCCCTACGGCTTGTTCGGCGCGATCACCACGCGGAGGATCTGATGCGGGCGATACTTTTAATTGTTGCGATCCTCGCCATTGTCGCGGCCCCCTTGGCCGCGCCGTGGATGCAATTCGTGCTGACCATGGCGATCGCCAAAGGCTTGGCCGCGCTCGGCGTCGCGGTGCTGCTTCGCGCCGGCATGATTTCCATTGGGCACGCGATGTTCTTTGCGGCGAGCGCCTATGGCGTCGCCTTTCTCGCGCGCGCCGGCATCGCCGATTTCGGTGTGCTGCTCGTGCTCTCGGTCGTCATCACGGGGCTGGCGGGCGCGGTGGTTGGTGCGTTTCTCATTCGGTATCGCGCGATCTTCTTCGCGATGCTCAATCTCGCGGTGTCGATGGTGTTCTACGCGCTGTTCGCCAAGCTCTATGGCGTTACCGGCGGCACCGACGGCATGACAATTCCCGTTCCCACCGTGTTCGGGATCGCGCTCAGCGAACCGACCTTCAAGGCCGTCCTGTTCTACGGCAGCGTCGCACTGATGGTGGTGGCCGGGCTCGCGGTCCATCGCTATCTCGACAGCCCGCTCGGCCATGCACTGTCTGCGGTCCACACCAATGAGGTGCGCCTCGAATATCTCGGCGTGCCGGTCTGGGCGGTGTTGCTGGTCGCCTACATCGTGTCGGCGGTGCTGGCAGGGTTGGGTGGTGCGATTGCGGGATTCGCCATCGGGCGCGTGGTGCCGGACTTCGCGTTCTGGACCGCGTCGGGGCATCTCGTTCTGGTCGCCGTGCTCGGCGGTATCGGCGGCGTGCCGGGTGCTTTCATCGGCGCCTTCTTCCTCGAACTGCTTCACACCGAGGCGGCGGCTTTCACCGATGCGTGGAATCTGATCGTGGGCGCGGCGCTGATCGGCGTCATCGTGTTCCTGCCGAAGGGCTTGTACGGCCTTCTCACCCGCAGCGAGGTCCCGGCGAAATGAGCGCGTCCATCTTGCAGGTGCGGGATCTCCACGTCGAATTCAACGGCGTGAAGGCGGCCGACGGGGTCAGCCTGGATATCAACGAGGGTGAGTTTCTCGCCGTGATCGGCCCGAACGGATCGGGCAAGACCACCTTGCTGAATCTGTGCACGGGTTATGTGCGACCGAAGTCGGGGAGCATTCATCTTGACGGTCGCGCGATCACCGGGCTGTCGCCGCGCGTCATCACCCGGCGTGGCGTCGCGCGCGCCTTCCAGATTCCGCAGCTCTTCTCCGATCAGAGCGTGCTCGACAACATGATGCTGGCGCTCGCGGCTAAGGATGGACTCTGGACCATGGTGCGTCCGCTGGCGCAGCCGGCGCGGCGCGAGGAGGCGACCGCGCTGCTCGATCTGGTTGGCTTGCTTGATGACAAGAACCGCATCAGCCGCACCTTGCCCGAGGGCCACCGCAAGCTGCTCGACATCGCGGTGGCGCTGGCGCTGAAGCCGCGCCTGCTGTTGCTCGACGAACCGACCAGCGGCGTCAGCACGCTGGAACGCTTTTCGCTGATGGAGGCGTTGATGAGTGCGCTGCGGACGCGCAACATCACCGCGCTGTTCGTCGAACACGACATGGACGTGGTGGCGCGTTATGCCAATCGTGTGCTGGTCTGGAATGCCGGGACCGTCATGGCGCAAGGCCATCCCGATGAGGTATTCAAGGACGAACGCGTCCTGAAGAATGTCGTAGGTGTCGCATGACGCTTGTTCTCGACAAGGTTCAAGTCTCCATCGAAGGCGTCCGCGTACTGCGTGGCGTGAGTTGCGAGATCATCGAACGCAAAACCACGATCCTGATCGGCCGCAACGGAGCCGGAAAGACCACGACGCTGCGGGCGATCATGGGATTGCTTGCCATTGACGGTGGCGATATCCGCCTCGATGGCGACGATCTCCGCAAGCATCCGGCGCATTACCGCGCGCGGGCGGGCATCGGTTATGCGCCGGAGGATCGCCGGTTGGTGCCGGAAATGACGATCGAGGAAAACATCCGGTTGCCGGGCCTCGCGCTCAATCTCGACAAGGGTGAGTTGAACAGCCGGCTCGAGGAAATCTACACCTTCCTTCCGCAGTTGCGCGATCTGCGCAAGCGGCCGGGCGGTGGCGTCTCCGGGGGCCAAGGCAAGATGGTTGCGCTCGGCCGTGCGCTGATGGTCGCGCGCAAGGTGCTGCTGCTCGACGAGCCGTTCCAGGGTCTTGCGCCGGCCCTGGCGCTGGACTATGCGCGGACGCTGGGGGAATTGCGCAAGCATCGCCCCGATCTGGCGCTGCTCATCACCGAATCCACGCCCGCGCTGCTCGATGCGATTGCCGACCGCACCTTGCAGATCGAGCGCGGCGAGATTTCAGAACAAGCAGGATCACCGAGGACCGAAGATGTTGCAGTTTGATCGCATCACGAAGAATGGGACCGACCGAATCGGCTTTTCGATCGACACCCTGGTGATCGCCGGATGGGCGGGACGGGACGTCGCGGCGATCGAGCATCACATCGAGGAACTGGCGACGATCGGCGTGCCGCGGCCTTCGACCACGCCGCTTTACTATCGCGTCGCGGCGCAGACGCTGACCCAGGCCGATAAGCTGGTTGTGCTCGGCCCGGATAGCTCCGGCGAGGTCGAGCCGGTGGTGATCGCGCTGGCGGACGGGTTGTGGATCGGCATCGGCTCCGACCATACCGACCGCAAAGCGGAAACGTTCGGCATCGCGCTATCGAAACAGCTTTGCGGCAAGCCGGTCGGACGGCAGCTTTGGTCCTATGCCGAAGTCGAAGGCCATTGGGACAATCTGGTGCTGCGCTCATGGGCCACCATCGACGGTCAGCGCACGCTCTATCAGGAGAGCGCGGTGTCGAGCCTGCGCACGCCGCGCGATTTGATCCGGAAATATACCAACGCGGACACTTTGCCGGCCGGCACCCTGATGTTCTGCGGCACCCCCGGTGCTATCGGCGGCATCCGCCCCGCCGCGCGTTTCGAGATGGAGTTGCACGATCCGGTGCTGAAGCGCTCGTTGACGCACGGTTATGACATCGACACGCTTCCTGTGGTGTCCTGACGCGGCGGCTATTCAGCTCTTGCAAAACCGCTATAAGACAACGGTGCGATGCGAACCGGCATCGCGCCTATTGGTGTGATTTGCAGATCGGGAACGAGTCAAGATGGCGACGGTGTCAGCGGGGCAACCCAAAATTTTGCTCGTGTCGCTCGGCGGAACGATCACGATGACATCAGGCGCCGGTCACGGCATTGTGCCGACACTGACCGGAGCGGACCTTGTACGCGCGGTGCCTGCGCTGGCGGAGGTCGCGGAGATCGAGGCGATCTCGCCGTTCCGTCTGCCCGGGCCGTCGCTCACCTTCGCGCATCTGCGCGAGGTCGCACGACTCTTGAATGAAAGACTGGCCGGCGACATCGCTGGCGCCATCGTCGTTCAGGGGACCGACACCATCGAGGAAACGGCGTTCGTGCTCGATTGTCTGGTCGGCGGCGACAAGCCGGTGATCGTCACCGGCGCGATGCGTGGCGCGGAGGCGCCGGGCGCGGATGGACCGGCCAATCTATTGGCCAGCGCCATCGTCGCCACATCGCTTGCGGCGCGTGGGCTCGGAACACTGGTGGTCTTGAACGACACCATCCACGCCGCGCGCTTCGTGCAGAAGGCGAGCACGTTTCTCCCTTCGACATTTGCATCGCTTTCGGGTGGGCCGCTTGGCGATGTCATCGAAGGCGCGGCGCGGATCAACCTCCGGGTCACGCGTAGCGCCGTTATCGCCGGCGGCGACGCCGGAACGGATCAGCCGGTTGCGCTGATCACGGCGGCGCTTGGCGACGACGGTCGGATACTCGCGGGTCTGCCGGCGCTCGGCTATCGCGGGCTTGTCGTCGAGGCGATGGGCGTGGGGCACGTTCCGGCCGCGATGGTAGATGCACTCGCGAGTCTCACGGAAATCTTTCCCGTCGTGCTCAGTTCGCGCGTCGCCTCGGGGCCGGTCTTCGCCAGGACCTATGGCTTCCCCGGTTCGGAAACCGATCTGCTCGGGCGTGGCCTCATTCCCGGCGGCGCGCTGGGCGGCCTGAAGGCGCGGCTGCTGCTGTCGCTGCTTCTCGGCACGGGATTGCAAGGCCAGGCGTTGCGCGACGCCTTTCTGCGGATGGCGTTGCCATCGGCCTGAACTCCCAGGGTTGTCGCATCGCGCAATGCGAGACATGCAGCAAAATCGCGCGCCCCTTAGACGAAAATAATGCTTCAAATCGAAAACTCCTTGCGCATAATCGCGGTAACATGATCTGAACAACAAGCATCAAGGGATGCTGATCCGAAGGGGGAGGTCACGAAATGGCAGGTTTACTGCGTCGAGATATGCTGGGTGTTGCGCTGACGGTCGCGGCGATCATGCTTCCGGTTGCCGGAGCGCAGGCCGCTGATCCGATCAAGGTCGGCGTCACCATCACGCAGTCGCCTCCCGGTTCGGTGGTGCAAGGCACTCAGGTCAAGGATGGCCTCGAAGTCGCCGCCAAGATGATCAATGACGCCGGCGGCGTCGATGGCCGCAAGATCGAACTGGTGATCGAAGACACGCAAGGGTTGCCGGAAAAAGCGCGCGCGGCCGTCGAGAAGCTGGCGACGCGCGACAAGGTGGTGGCGATCACCGGCGAGCATCAAAGTTCGGCGGCGCTGGCCGGCATTGAGGTCGCGCACCGCTACAAGGTCCCGTACATCAACACCAATGCCTGGTCGGACGCGATCCGCGAGAAGGGCTATCCGGAAGTCTTCAATCCGGGCAACTACAACAGCCGCGTCGGCAGCGCCGCCGCGCAGACCATGAAGGAGCTTGGTGTCAAGCGCGTCGTCTCCATCGCCGAGAACACCGACTACGGCATCGGCCTTGCCAAGGCGATCGGCGAAGCGCTGAAGAAGGTCGCGCCCGACGTTCAATACAAGTACGAGACGTTGGATCGCGCCTCAAAGGATTTCCTGCCGGCCATTCTGCCGATGCGTGCCAATGCGCCGGACGCCATTATCAACCTGATGCTGCCGCCAGCCGCCTACATCATGATGAACCAGCTCTACGAGCAGGGCGTCGCGCCGTCGGCGAAGACCTGGCTCTATGACGGCTCGGGCCTCGCCGACTATCCGGACTTCTGGCAAAACGTGAAGGAAGCCGGCAAGGGCATGCTGGTATTCGGCCTCTACCATCCGAAGATGGCGCAGCCGGATCTCGGCAAGAAAGTCGGCGAAGCCTACACCGCCAAGACCAAGAACGAGCCGAACCGCCTGCTGTTCCAGGCTGCCGACTCGCTATTCCTGATCGCCGACGCGATGAAGCGCGCCAAGTCCACCGACTCCGAAGCGCTGATCAAGGCGTTGGGTGAAACCAAGTACACCGGCACTCGCGGCGAGATCACCTTCTCGAAGGACAAGGGCTATGCCTTCAACCAGTGGCTGGATGTGCCTTACGTGACATTCCAGCTCACCGAGGTGAACCAGAAGGTCGGCGATTCCGCGCTGGTGTCGCAGCCCGGTCAGCCGCTCGATACGTCCAAGCTTTGGAAGCCCGCGAAGTAACGCGGGCTGACCAAACCCCAGGGCTAACGAATCCTCATGAGTGGTATCGACGTCGATCTCGCGGTGAACGGCCTCATTACGGGGCTGTTCTACGCATTGATGGCCATCGGCTTGTCGCTGATCTTCGGCATCCTGAAGATCGTGAACTTCGCCCATGGCGAATTCTACATGGTCGGCGCCTATGCCTATACGCTGATCGCGCTGGCGCTCGGCGTGCCGGTGTGGATCGCGTTGCCGCTCGCCTTCGTGGTCGGCGCGCTGCTCGGCTGGCTGACGGAGCGGACGCTGATGCGCCCGCTTTATGCCGGTTACACCTCATGGGGGCTGATGCGTGACGAATACGCGGTCATCGTCACCTTTGGTCTCTCGCTGTTCCTCATCAATTTCGTCGACAAGGTGATCGGCCCTTATGCCTATCGCGGTCCGCCGCTGGTGGAGACCAGCCGCGTGATCCTTGGTCCGGTGCTGATCAGCGGGCATCGGCTGCTCGCGGCCGGCATCGCCATCGCGGTGATTGCCGTCACGGCGGCGCTGATCAAGTGGTCGTTCTGGGGCCAGCAGATCCGCGCGGTGTCTCAGAATAGGCTCGGCGCGTCGCTGGCCGGCATCGATACCGCGAAGGCGAGCGTCATCGTGTTCATGCTGTCGGGCGGGCTTGCGGCTTTCGCCGGCGCGCTGCTGTCGCCGGTCATCAATGCCTCGCCGGACGTCGGCATCTTCCCGGCGATCAAGTCCTACATCATCGTCGTGCTGGGCGGCATGGGCTCGGTGCCGGGGGCGATCATCGCCAGCCTGTTCCTCGGTGTGATCGAGAGTTTCGGCGCGGTGTACATCTCCTTCCAATATCGAGACGCGTTCGGTCTGATCCTGCTGATGCTCTTCCTGCTGTTCCGTCCGCAAGGTTTGTTCGGTGAAAAAGGGCGGGAGGTGTGATGGCGCCGTCATCTGCAACTTCGCCCGCGGCTAATCGCTCCGGCGCGCAGCTCTCCAACACCAAAACCACAGTGGAGTTTCGCGCCGCCCTGGTGGCGATGGCCGTCGTCGCGCTCATCCCGCTCGGCGTCAGCAATCCCTATTGGCTTGGCGTCCTGATCGTCTCGATGTATTTCGCGATCCTGGCTGGCGGCTGGAATCTGCTGGCAGGCTACACCGGGCAGTTCTCACTGGCTCCGGCGACCTTCGCCATGATCGGCGCTTACACCACGGGCCTGCTCAATCATTACTTCAGTGTGCCGCCGCTGCTCGGCATCGTCGCAGCCGTGGTGGTGTCGGGCCTCGTCGGCTTGCTGCTCGGCCGCGCCGTACTGCGCCTCGTCGGACCGTATCTCGCGCTCACCACGTTGAGCTTCGCCGAGATCATGCGGCTCGTCGCGTCCAACTCGATCGACATCACGCGTGGCGATCTCGGGCTCGGCGTCGCGGGACTGATGAACAGCCGTGTCGGCTGGTATTACCTGTTCCTCGGTGCGCTGGTGGTGCTGCTGATCCTGTTCTACATGCTGCTGCGCTCCAAGGCCGGGCTGTTCCTGCAAGCGATCCGCGACGATGAAGTTGCGGCGCGCCGCGCGGGCGTGAACGTCGTGTTCTGGAAAACGGCGGCCTTCGCCATCTCGGCGGCGGCGTCAGGTTTCGCCGGAGCGCTCTACGCGCACTTCGCCGAACTGGTGACGCCCGAACTGGGCCTCATCGGCCAGACTGGTCTGATCGTCAGCATGACGGTGATCGGCGGCATGGGTACGTTGGCGGGGCCGGTGGTGGCGGCGTTCTTGGTCTACGTGTTGTCGGAGTGGCTGCGCGACGTCGGCGGTTATCAGCTCATCGTATTCGCCGCACTGGTCATTATCTTCGCGCGCTTCTTCCGCGAAGGTCTGTGGGGGTTGGCCAGAGCGGCCGTGCAACGCTGGGGGCGGGCATGACACTTCTGTCCGTGCAAGGCGTGAGCAAACGGTTCGGCGGTCTCGTCGCCGTGAACAATGTGTCGTTCGATGTCGCGGCCGGCGAACTGGTCGGGCTGATCGGTCCCAATGGCTCAGGCAAGACCACGCTGCTCAATATTCTCAGCGGTTTGGCGGAGCCGGATGGCGGCGAGATTCTGCTCGACAACGTGCCCTGCCAGGGCCTGACGCCGGAGCGGCTCGCGCATCGCGGCGTGATGCGCATGTTCCAACTCACCCGCGTGTTCCGCCGCATGAACGTCATCGACAACCTGCTGGTGGCAGGCCGCGCGCTGGGACTTAGTGCCGATGAAGCGTTGGCACGTGCCCACGCATTGATCAGCGAATTGCGGCTCGATGTGATCCGCCATCTCGATGCCGGGCAACTGTCCGGCGGCCAAATGAAGCTGTTGGAATTCGGCGTTTGCTTCATGGTGCCGCCGCGCATCGCGCTGCTCGACGAGCCGTTCGCCGCCGTGCATCCGACCATGAAAGAGATCATGGGCGATTTCATTCGTTCGCGTCATGAGAAAGGCCAGACGTTCATCCTTGTCAGCCACGACATGCCGGTGGTGGTTGAACTCTGTCCGCGCGCGGTGTGCATGAACGCCGGCGCTGTCGTCATCGACGCGACCACGCGCGAAGTGCTGAACGATCCGCGCGTCATCGAAGCCTATCTCGGAGGGCAGGCGGCATGAGCGCGGTGCTGACTCTCGACCACGTCACCGCCGGGTATAGCGTCGATATCGACGTGCTGCGTGACCTCAGCCTCAGCGTCGATGCCGGCCGTATCACCGGTCTGATCGGGCTCAACGGCGCGGGCAAGTCGACGGTGATGAAGGCGATCTGCGGCTTCTTGAAACCGAAGGCCGGCAAGGTGGTCTATGAGGGCAACGACATCACCGGGCTCGAGCCACATAAACTGAGTGCACACGGCATCTGGTACATCCCGCAGGAGTCCAGCCTGTTCCCGTTCATGACGGTGACGGAGAATTTGCGGTTGCCGCTGGAGGGTCTGTCGCGCGCGACCGGTACGCCGGCACGGAATGAGATCGAGCAGCGCTTCGAGGCCATGCTGGAGAAGTTTCCGGCGCTGCGGGCGAAGCTGCGCGCGCAGGCGGGCGATTTGTCCGGCGGCCAGCAGAAGATGGTGGAGTTCGCCAAGGCGTGGCTGATGCGTCCGCGTCTGTGCCTGATCGACGAACCCTCGATCGGTCTCGCGCCGAAGATCGTCGAGGAAGTGTTCGAGTGGATACGCCTGTTCGCCGCTGAGGAGATGGCGATCCTGCTGGTCGACCACAACGTCCGGCGCGTGATCGCAATGTCGCATCGCATTTACGTGTTGAGCCTGGGCGAGATCACCGCCTCCGGCGAGCCCGCCGACTTCGCCGGCGACCTGCACGAGCAGGTCAAGCAATGGCTTGGCATCAATTTCTGAGATGGCAGGCGCGCAAAATCCTCTCCGCCTTCACGCGCAGCCGTTAACGGCGGAAGCGTTCGCGTCGTTCGGTTCGCTGGCGGAAATCGATGCGGCCGGCGGACGCGCCGTCAATCAGAATCGTGGCCTTCGTGTTCCCGGCATCGGCGATCTCGCGCACGATCCCGCCGCTGCGCGACCGGTGCTCGATACCTATCATCTAGAGCCGTCGCCATTGCCGTTCACGCTGGCCTGCTTCGAACGCCATGTGCTGACGTCGCAGGTATTCATTCCGATCCGTTGCGAACGCCTGCTGCTGGCGGTGGCGCCCGACGATGCTAATGGAAAGCCGGACACCGCGCGGGCGCTGGCTTTTATTGCTGGCGGCGATACCGTCATTCACTATCGCGCCGGCGTGTGGCACTCGCCATTGATCGCGCTCCATCGCCCAGCGTCGCTGTCGATGCTGATGTGGGAAGCGGGCGATGCCCGCGACTGCGAGGAAGTGGTTCCGCCTGTGGCGGTTGAAATCGTCTAGCGGTTGCGGCTGAAATCCTGGAGGTGTAATGCGGTTTGTCAGCGATGCCGAAGTGGCGAACGCGCTCTCGTTTCCGGTACTGATTGCGGCGATGGAGGCCGCGCATCGGCGGACGAAGATCGAAGTCCTCGACGGCTTCATGGGCAACGAGGCGGCGCAATACGTGATCCGCAGCGCGGTCGATCCCGGTCGCTACATGCTCAGCAAGATGTTCACCAGCTTTCCCTCCAATCTCGCGGCCGGTGCTTTGCCGGCGGTGCAGGCGGTTTGCGTGCTGTTCGACGGCACCGACGGTCGACCGCTGGCGGTGATTGATGGCACGTCGATTACGCATTGGCGTACTGCCGCGGATTCGGCGCTGGGCGCCAGGCTGCTCGCCAATCCGGAGCCGGAGACCATGCTGGTGGTCGGGGCGGGCAAGATGTCGTGGTGGCTGGCGCAAGCGCATCGCGTCGCGCGCCCCTCGCTCGCGCGCGTGATGATCTGGAATCGTAATCAGGCGCGGGCCACCGAACTGGCGGATCGCTTGGCGCGGGACGGCATTCGGGCGGAGATCGTCACCGATCTCGACGCCGCAACGCGCGAGGCCGATCTCATTTCCGCCTGCACGCGATCCCATACACCGCTGATCAAAGGCGAGAACCTCAAGCCCGGCGTCCATCTCGATCTGGTCGGCGGTTACACGCCGCAGACGCGCGAGGCGGATGACGAGGCCGTGCGGCGCGCGCGGGTGTTCGTGGACCGCCGCGAAACCGCATTTCATGGCGTCGGCGATATTCTTCAACCGATCGCGGACGGTGTCATGACGGAGGCCGATGTGCTCGGCGATCTCTACGATCTTGCCGGCGGTGCGGTGGCTGGCCGTCGTACGGCGAGCGACATCACTTTCTTCAAGAACGCCGGCGGCGGCCATCTCGATCTGATGACTTGCGAAACGGTGTTCGAGCAGATCGGCGGAACGCCGTGACGATAGATCGTCTGTAACTAAGCAACGAATGTATAGAGCCCCGCTTCTGACGCATCAGAAGCGGGGCTCTTTGCTATCATTGTAGTGGCCGGAGTTATTCCGGCCATCTTTGTCTTTCCTTCGGAGGAACAATCAAGACGTGGATGACCGGGACAAGCCCGGCCACGACGTGTTCCCTCTGACGCTTACTTGTTCGCGTCGGACTTCGCGTAGGCGGCCGACTGCTCCTTCACCACGCTCCAGACTTCTTCCGGGAACGAGGCGATCCAGTCGGTTTGCGGCACCCACTTGGTGCCGTCCCACATTTCGATGCGGGTCTTGCCGCCGCCGCCGTGATCGGACGCAGTCACCGTCACCGGCGCCATCAGGCCGTTGGCGTCGAAGCCCTTGATGCTTTCGAGGCCATCCTTGAGCTTCTGCGGGGTGAGCGGCCAGCCGTCCTTCTTGATGGCGAGACGTGCGCCTTCAAAGCCGATCGACCAGATCGCGAGGCCAGTGTTGTAGTACACGTCCTCGAGATGCTTGCGGTCGCCGTTGCCTTTGCCCTTGTCGTAGAGTTCCTTGATAATCTCCTGCACCAGCGGCTGGGTCGATCCACCGGCGACATTGGTACCGCGCTTCATGCCCTTGGCGGCATCGGCGCCGATGTTCTTGATGTCGACTTCGTTGAACCAGTTCACCCCAATGTACTTCTCGAGCGAGATGCCGTTCCGCTTCATTTCACGCGAAGCGATGACATGCATGTTCGAAAGGCTCCAGCTGATGATCCAGTCCGGATTGAAGCGGCGCACCTGGGTCCAGGCGGAAGCCTGGTCGTTGCCGGGCAGCGGATAGGGGAACAGTTGCAGGTCAAAACCTTCCTTCTGTGCCAGCGTCTTCAAAATACCGATCGGCTCCTGACCGAACGGATAGTCGACATAGACGAAGGCGACCTTGACGCCCTTCAGGTTGCCCTTGGATTGCTGCTTGATGTAGCCGATGTCATTGGCGGCCTGGCCCCAATAGGTCGGACCGATCGGGAACACCCACTTGAAGACATCGCCGTCGACCGCGTCGCCGCGTCCCGCCAGCGATTGCATCAGGATGTTGCCGTCCTTCATGACGCGCGGCAACACCGCGCGGGACACCGGCGTCGACAGCATGTCGAACACCATGACGCCCTCGCGCTTCAGGCGCTCATAGCACTCGATGCCGCGCTGCGGCTCGTTGCCGTGATCCTGCACGATCACTTCGATCGGATGGCCTTCAAGACCGCCCTTGGCGTTGAGGATGTCGGCATAGTCCTTGGCGGCCTGCGCCACCTGCGGGGTGACGAAGGTGTAGGCTTTGCTGAGGTCGTAGCACAGCGCGAACTTCACCGGATCGGCGGCGTGCGCGGTCATGCTGCTGGTCAGCATCAGCGCGAGGCCGCCGATGATCGATCTTAGTTTCATGTTTGTGTCCTCCCTGTTCGGACGATGGAACGGTTGTTTTCTTGGTTTCGGCTCGGATGAGTGTGGCAGGCGTCCGTCTCACGTCAACCAGCGTTTGCGCCGGCGGTAGTGTTTGATGTCGCGGAAATTCTTGTTTTCCGCGCCGCCGAGGTAGAATTCCTGAATGTCGGGATTCTTCTTCAGCGCCTCGGCGGTGTCGTGCATGACGATGCGGCCGCTCTCGATCAGGTAGCCGTGCGAGACGATCTCCAGCGCGGCGATGGCGTTCTGTTCGACCAGCAACACCGACAAGCCTTCCTCGCGGTTGATGCGGCTGAGGATCTGGAAAATCTCCGCCACGAGGAACGGCGCGAGGCCGAGGCTTGGCTCGTCCAGCATCAACAGCTTCGGCTGCGTCATCAGCGCGCGGCCGATGGCAAGCATCTGCTGTTCACCACCGGACAGATAACCGGCGGCGCTGCCGCGGCGCTCGAACAGGCGTGGGAAATAGCTGTAGACCCGGTCCTTGTTGCGGGCGGCGTCGTGGCGGCTGCGCACGGCGGAAGCCGCGATCAGGTTTTCGTCCGGCGTGAGATGTTCGAACACGCGACGGCCTTCCAGCACATGCGCGATGCCAAACTTGACACGATCCTGCGGCATCAGGCCGCTGATGTTCTGGTCTTGAAATTTCACTTCCCCGCGACGGACTTCTCCGCGCTCCGCCGCAAGCAAACCGCTGATCGATTTCAGGGTGGTGCTCTTGCCGGCGCCGTTGGCGCCAAGTAGCGCCACCATGCCGCCCTTCGGCACAGCGAGCGACACGCCCTTGATCGCCAGCGAGACGTAGTCGTAGACCACTTCGACGTTGTTGAGCGTCAAAACCTCTTCGGTCGGATTTTCGGTGATGGCTGTCATGGTGCGCTATTTCTTGACGTAGCCGAAGGGCCAGACGAGCAGGTAATCGCGAATGTTGCCGTAGATCTTGCCCAGCCCCAGCGGCTCGATCAGCAGGAAACCAATGATCAGCGCGCCGTAGAGCGCGTGGGGCAGGTGGGCCAGCGTTTCGATGCCGAGCGAGAAACCGAACTGGGCGGTGAGCCACGAGATGAACGCGTTCATCACGCCGGGCATCAGCAGAATGAAGCCTGCGCCAAAGTAACTGCCGATGATGCTGCCGAGGCCGCCGACGATCACCATCGCCAGCGCTTGAATCGAGACGTCGACGGAGAACTGCTCCGGCGTCACCGCGTGATAGAACGTGCCGATCAGGATCGCGCCGCCGACGCCGGCGATGAAGGATGACGTCGCGAATGCGACGAGCTTGAAGTAGAAGCTGTTCACGCCGATCACTGCGGCGGCGTAGTCCTTCTCGCGCACCGCGACCAGTGCGCGACCGAGCGCGGTACGCCGCAGGTTCAGCATGAAGGTCGTGACCAGCACGCACCACACCAGTGCGACGTAATAGAGCCCCGCGTCGGAAGTGACCGCCTGCCCGAGAATGCGGATATCCGGTGCTTGCAATGTTGCCTGCGTGCCGCCGGAAATGGCGGGGACGTGCGAGATGGTCCAGTCCATCACGAATTGCAGCGCCAAGGTCGAGAGCGCGAGATAGAGCCCCTTAACGCGCAGCGCAGCGAAGGCAAAGACGCTGCCGATCACCGCCGCCGTCAAGCCGGCCAGCACGATGGCGATTTCCCACGGCACGCCGTTGCGCTGCGCGTGAACCGCGGCATAGGCGCCGATACCCATCACCGCCGCGTAGCCCAAGTGAAATTGTCCGGCCCAGCCGAGAATAAGATTGAGGCCGAGCGCGGCGGCGGTCCACACCAGCCATGGCAGCAGGTAGCTAGAGAGATACAGCGAGTTCATGTAGAACGGGGCTGCTGCCGCCAGCAGCAGCAGCCCGCCGATCATCCAGCGGTCTGCGGGGATCGGAAACAGCGCTCGATCCTGAGCGTAATTGGTGTGAAGAATGCCGGCTTGACGGAACAGCATGATCTTACACCCGCTCGATGTCGTGGCGGCCGAACAGGCCGTGCGGTCGCAGCATGATGGTGAGGATCAGCATCGCCGCGTCGACCAGTTCGCGGCTGGCGCCGCCGAGCAGGGGATCGAGTACGATGGAAGCCAGCCCCTCGACGATCCCAAGCAGAATGCCGGCGAGCAGCGCGCCGCCGATGCTGTCCAGTCCGCCGAGGACGGCGACCGTCACGCCCTTGAGCAGCAGTAGCGCCAGCGATTGATCGACGCCTTGCACCGATCCCCACAGCACGGCGGCGATGGTCGCCACGACTGCCGAGATTGCCCATGATAGCGCAACGCCGCGCTCCACCGAAATACCAACCGACCATGCAGCCGTATAGTCATCCGAGATCGCGCGCAGCACTACGCCGATCCGGGTACGGAAGAACAACACCAGCAGCACGAACATCGCGACCGCGACGCCGGCGCCGACCGCGTAAGCGCGGTTGATCAGCAGCGGCCCGAGAAACAGCGGCGCGTCGCTGATGCCCAGCGGCAGCGGCCGCGAGGTGCCACCCCAGATCGTCATCGAACCGGCACGAAGGAAGATTTCGATGCCCAGCGTCATCATCAGGATCATGATGATCGGGCGGCCCGCCAATCGTCGCAGTGCCACGCGTTCGATGCCGACGCCGATGATGAACATGGTGACGATGCCGAGCGGAATCGCGACCCACAACGGCAAGCCGAGTTGGTTGGAGAAGGCCAGGATGACGTAGCCGGCCAGCATCACCATGGCGCCCTGCGCGAGATTGGGCACCGATGAGGACTTGTAGATCAGCACGATGCCCATCGCGACCAGCGAATACATCAGGCCGACCAGCGCGCCGTTGAGAGACGATTCCAGAAGCAGCAGGATATCCATGGCTCAGACCTCCTGCACCGAGAGCGTGCGCTCGATCACGCCGACCTCGCCGGTCTCGTATGTGATCTGGGCTTTCATCAAGACGCTTTTCTGATTGTCGTAGATGGCGTGGATGATCGGCGCGTAGCGATCCTCGACGACGTTGCGGCGGATCTTGCGCGTGCGGGTAATTTCGCCGTCGTCGGCGTCGAATTCCTTATGCAGGTTGACGAAGCGCTTGAGGTGAAGCGCTTCCGGCAGGGTGCGGTTGACGTGCCTCACTGCTTCCAGAATGAGCGCCGCGACTTCCGGTTTCTGCGACAGGTCGGCATAGGACATGTAGGAGATGCCGCGCAGTTCGGCCCAGAAGCCGACGGCTTCCTTGTCGATGCAGATCAGCGTCGCCAGCGTGTCGCGGCCGGCGCCCAGCACCGCGGCTTCCTTGATGTAGGGGCTGAACTTGAGACGGTTCTCGATGTAGTTCGGGATGTAGCGTTCGCCCTTGGCGGTGTGGACCACGTCCGACAACCGGCCCAGCACCACGAGATGGCCGTTAGGCTCGAGATAGCCGGCGTCGCCGGTGTGCAGCCAGCCGTCGCGCAAGGCCTCGCGCGTGGCGGCCTCCTGCTTGAAGTAGCCTGAGAACACGCTGCCGGAGCGGATCAGGATTTCGCCGGCATCGCTGATCTGCACATCGACGCCGGGGAAGGGGCGGCCGACAGTGTGCAGCCGCACTTCGTCGGGACTTTGCAGCGCGTTGTAGGCGCTGCTTTCGGTCTGTCCGTAAAGCTGCCGTAACTTGATGCCGAGTGCGCGATAGAATACGAAGGTGTCTTCGCCCATCGCCTCGCCGCCGGTGAAGGCGCCGCGCAGCCGCGACAGGCCGAACTGATCCTTGATCGGGCCGTAGACCAGCCACTCGCCGAGCGGGCCGAGCAGCATTTCCTTCAGCGTCGGCTGTCCGCCTTCGAGCTTGCGGCGCTCCGCCGCCAGCGCCGACGCCATGAAGAACTTGTAGATCGCCTTCTTCAGCGGCGTAGAGTCCTCCATGCGTACCTGAATGGTGGTGAGCATGTTGTCCCAGCTTCGCGGCGCTGCGAGGTAGAACGTCGGCGCCACCTCGCGCAGGTTTTGTAGCACCGTTTCCTGCTTCTCCGGAATGTTGATGGTGAAGCGCAGCGCGACGCCGGCCGCGACGGTGACGGCGAAATCGCCAACCCACGCCATCGGCAGATAGGCCAGGATGGTTTCGCCGAAATCGAACGCGCCGCCGTGATAGGCGTTGCGCACGCCCGACAGCAGGTTGCGGTGCGACAGCACGATGCCCTTCGGCTTGCCGGTCGAGCCCGACGAATGGACGAACACCGCCGGGCCGTCCGGCGTAGCGCGCTGGATCAAGGCTTCGCGCAGTCCGGCTTCCGCCTTCAGGCGCACTTCGCCCTTGGCGCACAGCGCATCCCACGAGATCAAGCCGGGAAACGGGTAGCTCGCAAGACCGCGCGGGTCGTCGTAGATGATGTGCGCGATGCTGGCGCCTTGCTCGCGCAGGTCGAGCATCTTGTCGACCTGTTCTTGATCCTCGGCGAGAACGAAGCGCACATCGGCTTCGTGCACAAAATGGCGCACTTCATCGAGCGTGGCATCGGGAAACGCCGGCATGGCGTAGCCACCGAGCGCGCCGGCCGAGATCATGCCGGTGTAGAGCCGTGGGCGATTGTCGCCGACCACCAGCAGCACGTCGCCTTCCTTGAATCCCAGGCTCTCCAGCCCGGCGGCGAACTGCAGCATGTTGTCGAGCACCTGCTGCCAGGTCATCTCCTGCCAGATGCCTTTACTTTTCTCGCGCATCGCGATGTCGCCGGGAAACACCTCGGCGTTCTTGGCGAGCAGGCGGCTCAAGGTGGTGTCGGCGCCGAAATCCCAGGTTGTCGCTTTCGCGGAGGTGCCGCCTTCAGTGGGCCGCATGCGCGCCTCCGATATAGGCTTCCACCACGCGGGGATCGGCGACGACTTCCGCCGGGATGCCCGAGCCGATCATTGCACCGTAGTTCAGCGCCAGCATGCGGTCGCAGATGCCGGTAATAACGTCCATGTGGTGCTCGATCAGCAGCACGGTGACATGGCGCTCGTCCCGCGCATCGAGGATGAAGCGCGCCATGTATTCCTTTTCTTCCTGATTCATGCCGGCCATCGGCTCGTCGAGAATCAGGAGGCTCGGTTCGGCGGCGAGCGCGCGCGCAAGTTCGACGCGCTTCTTCAGGCCTATCGGAATGCCGTCTACCAATTCATCGCGCACGCTTTCCAGTTGCAGGAAGTCGATGACCTCCTCAACCGCCGCGCGATTGGCGGTTTCGTCGCCGCGCGCCAGCCACCAGTAACCGGCGGTGCGCAGCACGCTGGCATGCATGTGGACATGGCGGCCGAGCAGGATGTTGTCGAGCACGCTCATGCCGTTGAACAGCGCGAGATTCTGGAACGTGCGCGCCACGCCGAGACGCGCGACCTTGTGCGGTGCGAGGCCGGTGATGTCGTTGCCGTTGAGCAGGATGTTGCCGCGTTGCGGCGGATAGAATCCGGTGATGGCGTTGGTGAGGGTCGTTTTGCCGCACCCGTTCGGCCCGACAAGGCCAAAGATTTCTCCGCGATTGATCTGAAGATCGATCCCGTTCAACGCAATGATGCCGCCGAACCGGCGTTCGACGGACTTGCATTCCAGCACAGGACCAGCACTGCCTTGAGCGCCCCTCGACTTGTCCTTTCCGTCCGTCATCTACAATTCGGCTCCGCGCGGGCGGCACATATGAGAAGGTGATAGCCTTTCTATGGAGGCTTTGATGGTTAAGCTAACCAGCGTAAGATTTTGACGCAAGCGCGATATTGGGCGTAGTCGCCGAAATGGTCCGAAGCTCACAAACATCATGAATGCGCGTGTGAGAGCGGCGCCTGCTGGCGCAGAAATCGGACGATGGCTTCGGTGAAAGCATCATTGCGGTCGCCGACCACCATGTGCCCGGCGCCGACGATATCGGTATAGGTCGCGTGCGGTGCGAACTGGAGAAACTGCTGTGCTGCCTCGGTCGTCACCAGATTGCTGGAAGCGCCCCGGATCAGGTGAACGGGAAGCTTGAGCCGGCGAGCGGCAGCGGCAAAGCGCGCTTCCGAATCCTCCGGTGAGGACTGGCTCGCGGCCTTGATGAATTGGGGGTCCCAATGCCAGCGCAGCCGCCCGTCGTCACATTTGCGCAGGTAGCGTTCCAGCGTCTCCGACGGCCCGCGTTGCTTGCGATGCGGGAGATAAGCGCTGATCGCGGCGGCGGCTTCGTCGGCCGTGGCGAAACCTTCGTGGATGTGCGCGGCCATGAAGCCGAGGATATGGGCGACGCCTTCCGGCTCCAGTTGCGGCGTCACGTCGACCAGCGTGAGCGAGGTGAAGATGCCGGGCCGCAATTCGCCTTCGGCCAACAGCCCCGCGAGTCCGCCGAGCGAAGCGCCCACCACCGAGGGCTTGCCTTGCAACGTGTCCGCGATCGCGACGAGGTCCGCGGCGTAGTCGGAAAAGTGGTAAGCGCCGGACGGCGACCATTCGCTTTCGCCATGGCCGCGCATGTCGATGGCAATGGCTTGATAGCCAGCCTTGGCCAGTGCGCGCGACACCTTCGACCACGCAGCGCGGGTCTGTCCGCCGCCGTGCGCGAGCAACACCGGTGGGCCCTCGCCGACAGCTTCGGCGGCTATCGTCTGACCGTGTGCACCGGTGAAGCTTCGTTGCTGCATGGCGTGCACCTAATCCTTGAACTTCGGCTTGCGCTTTTCGAGGAAAGCGCTGACGCCTTCGCGTGCGTCCTCGTGCATCATCAGCAGCGGGAAGCCGTCGACAGCGTGGCGCATCTCGTCGCCGCCGAGGCCGCGATTGTAGAACGATTTCGCCATCGCCACCGCAAGCCGTGGCTTGGCGGCGATCCGCTCGGCAAATTCTATGGCATTTGCCATCAGCGTATCATGAGGGACGACGCGCAGCACCAGCCCGATCCGCTCGGCTTCCGCCGCGCTGATCGGATCGCCCAGAATGCTAAGCTCTTTTGCTTTCGCCCGGCCGACGATCTCGTGCAGGCGAACGATGGCGAAGCCCGGCAGTAGGCCGAGCTGGATTTCCGGCACGGCGAATTTGGCGCGGTCGGACGCGATGATAAAATCCGACGCCATCGCGAGTTCGAAACCGCCGCCATAGGCAAGGCCGTTGACGGCGGAAATCACCGGCTTGCCGCAACGTTCCGGCGCGGCAAGCACGTCGAGCGCGGCGGCAAGGAATTTGCGGCCCTTCTCGGCTTCCAGTTCGAACCCTGAGATATCGGCGCCGGCGCAGAACGCCTTGTCACCACCGCCGGTGATGATAACGGCGCGAATGCCGTCGTCGGCATCGGCGCGGGCGAGGCCGGCAAGAATGCCTTCGCGAATGCCGCTGGTCAGCGCATTGAGCTTGGTGGGTTCATCAAGGGTCAGGATGGCGATCTTGCCCTTGGTGTCATAATTGACGCTGCCCAATCGCATGGCATCCTCCCTGGTTGTTCTGCGTCGTTGCTAACGCGGTTATGACGCCGGCTCCGGTTCGACCACCACGATCACGGCGTTGCGTTCGACAGTTTCGCCGGCGCGGCAATTCACGGCCGTGACGACGCCGTCGACTTCGCTCGCGATCCGCAATTCCATCTTCATGGATTCGAGCACGGCAGCAACGTCGCCGGTCTTCATCTTGTCGCCGACTGCGACATTGACCTTGAGGATCATGCCGGTCATCGGTGCGCGCAAGTCGCCGCTGGTCTCGGCCGTCGCGCTGATGTAGCTGAGGTAGGGCAGCGCCTGCATCGCGTGAACGCCGCGCCCGTTGTGGACGAAGATGGCGTTCTGTTCCTGATGAATGCGGACCACTTCGCGGCGCGAGCCGACCACGGCGGTAAAGCGATCGTCGCCGATGGGGTCGAGACGCACTGTCAGTTCGTCGTCATTGATACCGACGGTCATCGCGCCGTCGGGCTGCACCGGCGCAAAGCGAATTTCGGCGCTGTGGCCGGCCGTCGTCAAATGCAGTTCCGGAATCGGCGACAGGCCAGCGTCACCGGCCGCCATATGCCAACCGGTGAGATCGCGCGACTGCCAGGGATCGCGCGCAGCCGTTTCGCGCTGGCGCATCATCCAGAAGCAGCTGCCGAGCGCGAGCGCCTCACGGTCGAATTCCGACGATGTCGCGATGAGTTGGCCAATGCTTTCGTCGATCGACCGGGTATGGAACGTCGCTTCGCGTGTCGCGGACCAGTCAAGCAGACCGCCAAGAAACGCCTGATTGGTGGTGACTCCGAAGATCGAGGTGGCGTCCACCGCATCGCGCAGCTTGTCCAGCGCCTCGTTACGGGCGGGCGCGAAGGCGATCAACTTCGCCAACATGGAGTCGTAGTAGGGGGTGACCACCGATCCGCTTTCCACGCCGGTCTCGACGCGGATATCGCTCGCCGGGAAACTGACGTGAACGATGTCGCCGGTGCTCGGCAGGAAATTGTTGGCGGGGTCTTCGGCGCAGATCCGTGCTTCGACGGCGTGACCGTGGCAGGCGATTTGCTCCTGCGTCAACGGTAGACCTTCGCCGGAGGCGATGCGCAGCATCAGTTCGACGATGTCGAGGCCGGTGATGCTCTCGGTCACCGGGTGCTCGACCTGCAAGCGCGGATTCACTTCGAGGAAATAGTAGGCGTCGTCCTGCAGGATGAACTCGACGGTGCCGGCGCCGCGATAGTTCAGCCGCTTGCCGAGCCGCACTGCGTCCGCCGCCATGCGGTCGCGTAGCGCGGTCGGCAGGTTCGCCGCCGGCGCTTCCTCGATCACTTTCTGATGGCGGCGCTGCAAGGTGCATTCGCGCTCGAACAGATGGATGACGTTGCCTTTGCCGTCGCCGAGAATCTGGATTTCGATGTGGCGGCCGCGTGGAATCAATTTCTCGACGATCAACCCAGCGGAGCCGAACGCGTTCTTGGCCTCACGCATGGCGGATTCGATATCGTCGGCGAGGCCGTTGAGCGTGGAGACCACGCGCATGCCCTTGCCGCCGCCACCGGCCGCGGCCTTCAGCATCACCGGCAGGCCGGTGTCGCGCACAATGCGCTCGACCTCGGCCTTGTCCTCGCTCGGCGTCGTGCTGCCGGGAATGATCGGCACGCCGGCGGCGTCGGCTTCCTGTTTCGCCAGCGCCTTGTCGCCAAGCCGCTCGATCACGTCCGGCGTCGGGCCGATGAAGGTGAGACCGGCCGCCTCGACCGCGCGAGCGAACGTCGCGTTCTCGGCGAGGAAGCCGAAGCCCGGATGGATCGCCTGCGCGCCGGTGGCTTTCGCGGCGTCGATCACCGCATCGATGCGCAGATAGCTGTCGGAGGCGGCAGCGCCGCCGATGGCGATGGATTCGCCGATCTCCCTCACATGCAGCGCATCGGCATCGGCGGACGAATGGACGCCGGCGACGGCAACGCCGAGCCGCCGACAGGTGCGGGCGATCCGGCAGGCGATTTCGCCACGATTGGCGATCATGATTTTATCGAACACGACGTGCTTCTCCCGTCATCACATCCGAAGCACGCCGACGCGCGTTTCTTTGGGCGGCAACCGGCCGGCGAGATCGAGCAGCAGCGCCATCACGTTGCGGGTTTCCAGCGGATCGATCACCATGTCGCACCAGATGTTGCGCGCGAAATTGTAGGCGTTGGCGAAATCCTCGAACTGCTGGCGCACCGGCGCGCGATAGGCTTCGCGCTCCTCTTCGGTCCAACTCGTGCCTTCGCGCTTGTGCACCTCGTCCCGCACCATGGCGAGCGTGTTCGCGGCCTGGTCCGGGCCCATGATCGCAGAGCGACCGTTCGGCCACATCATCATCGCATTGGGCTTCATCGGACGGCCGCACATCGACATGTAACCGGCGCCGTAGGAATTGCCGATGATCAGCGTGTATTTCGGCACGTCGGCGCTGGCCATCGCGGTGATCATCTTGGCGCCGTGCTTGGAGATGCCACCTTCTTCGGCTTCGCGGCCGACCATGAAGCCGGTGACGTCCGCCATGAACAACAGCGGAATGCCGCGCTTGCAGCAGAGGTCGATGAAATGTGTTGCCTTCAGCGCGCTTTCCGAGAACAGCACGCCGTTATTACAGACGATGCCGATCTCGAAGCCCATGATGCGGGCGAAGCCGGTGATCAGCGTGTCGCCGTAGAGCGGCTTGAATTCGTGAAATTCGCTGCCGTCGATCAGCCGCGCGATGATGTCGCGGTTGTTGGTGGGCACGCGCGGATCGGCGCTGATGAGGCCGTAGATGTCACGCGGATCGAAGCGCGGCGGCCGTGGCTCCGCCACCTGCCAGCGTTGCTGGGGAATGTCGCCGAGATTGGCGACGATGTCGCGGGTGATGGCGATGGCGTGGCTGTCGTTCTCGGCGAGGTGATCGGTGACGCCGCTGATGCGACTGTGCATCTCGCCGCCGCCCAGTTCTTCGACGCCGACTTCTTCCTTGGTCGCGGCGTAAACGAGTTGCGGTCCGCCGAGAAACATCGCGCCTTGATTGCGTACGATCACGGTCTCGTCGCACAGCGCCGGCATGTAGGCGCCGCCGGCGGTGGAGGGGCCGTGCACGATGGCGATCTGCGGAATGCCTTCGCCGGACATTCGGATCTGGTTGTAGAAGATCGAGCCGAACTGGCCTTCGTCCGGGAAGATGCCGGGCTGATCCGGAAGGTTGGCGCCGCCGGATTGCACCAGCGTGATGCAGGGCAGGCGATGCTTCCAGGCGAAGTGCTGGGCGCGGACGTGCTTCTTGC
Organism: Xanthobacteraceae bacterium; assembly: GCA_051954235.1. Lineage (GTDB taxonomy): Bacteria > Pseudomonadota > Alphaproteobacteria > Rhizobiales > Xanthobacteraceae > 62-47. The sequence goes on along the minus strand of JBQCHY010000056.1, from coordinate 103,486 downwards.
AAGTGATGCCGTAATAAGTGCCGCCCTTCACGGTGGCGTCGTTGGCGATGATCATGCACGGGCGGCCGGAGACGATGCCGACACCGGTGATGATGCTGCCGCCGGGCGGCACGCCTTCGTGCATGCCTTCGCCGGCCAACTGGCTGAATTCGAGGAAAGGCGAACCGGGGTCCATCAGCGCGGCGATGCGCTCGCGCGGCAACAGTTGCTTGCGCTCCTTGTGCAGTCGGCGCGCGCGCTCTGGGCCGCCCAGCATGGCGGCGGCGCGCCGCCGGTGCAGATCGGCGATACGCTCGCGATAGACGCTTTCGTTGCGGCGATATTCGTCGCTCGCTGTTGAGATATCCGATTTCATCACAGCCATTGCGGCACAATCCTAATAGCTGCGCGGCAAGCCCATCACGCGCTCGCCGATGTAGTTGAGAATCATTTCACGGTTGAGCGGCGCGGTCTTCAACAGCCGCACCAGCGGATAGATGTCGAAGATGCCGTATTCCTTGGTGAAGCCGTTGCCGCCGAAGCATTGCAGTGCGGTGTCCACCGCCTTGGTGCCGGCGTCGGCGGCGGCAAGTTTTGCCATGTTGGAGAATTCGCCGGCCTCGCGGCCCTGATCGTAAATCCATGCCGCCTTGAGCGACATCAACGACGCCATCTCCACATCGGTATAGGCAGAAGCGAGCGGGTGTTGCAGGCCCTGATAGGCGCCGATCGGCGTGTTGTTGAACACTTTGCGGTCGCTGGCATACTCCACCGCGCGGTTGAGCGCGTAGCGGCCGAGCCCGCAGCAGATCGAACCGACCAGGATGCGCTCAGGGTTGAGGCTGTTGAACAGGATTTCGAATCCGCGATCGATCTCGCCGATCGCATCTTCCGGTCCGAGATCGACGTCGTCGAAAAACAGTTGCCACTGGGTTTCCGGCGCCGGGATGCTGACCGGAATGTATTGTTTGCTGACGCCCTTGGCCTTGAGGTCGACGACGAACAGCGTGAAGCCGTCGGTCTTCCGCTTCACTTCGGTGTGCGGAATGGTGCGCGTCACCACCAGCGCGTAATCGGAGCCGTCGGCGTCAGTGATGAACGTCTTCTGGCCGCTCAGCGAGAAGCGGTTGCCGTTGCGCTTCGCGACCGACGTGATGCGCATCGAGTTGGTGCCGGCGTCGGGCTCGGTAATGGCGAAGCAGAACCGGGTCTTGCCCGCGCAAGCGTCGGGCAAGAAGCGCTGCTTCTGCTGCTCGGTGCCGTACTTGGCGATCAGGCCGAGGCTCATGGTGGCGCCGACCACCAGGTTCAGCAGCGGGATGCCGTTATTGGAAAGCCCTTCGAGGAACAGGTGCATTTCGGTCATGCCCTGACCGGCGCCGCCATATTGCTCCGGCACCATCATGCCGACGAAGCCGTCCGCCGCCACTTTCTGATACAGCGCGGTCGGGAATTCGTGCTTCTCCGCGCAGTCGAGCCAGTAGCGGCGGTCGTACTGCTTGGCGACGCTGTTGCCGTAGTCGAGAATTTGCTGCTGTTCGATGGTGAGATCGAAATCCATGGATCCGTTCCGGTAAAGGCGGCGCGAGATTAGGGACAAGCCCCGGCCAATGCAATCTAACAGACGTTCAAAATCTAACAACTGTTAGATTTATGCCCAAGCCGTTTTTATCCCGTCGTTGCAACACGAAAATCGTCGTCCCCGCGCAGGCTGGGACCCATACGCCGCAGCGGTTCGGCTCAATCGCTCAGACGAGGTTATTCTGCAACAATCCAGGCCAGGGGTTATGGGTCCCCGCCTGAGCGGGGACGACGCTGAGGGTGTTCGACCCGCCGAGCGATATTTCGAGTCAGACCCTCAAGGCGATGCCATCGCCTCAACCCAAACTTAGGCCCGCTTGAAGCGGGGCAAGGCGATGTCGTCGGATACCGGCTCGCAGACCAGCATGACGTCCATGTCGAACGTCACCTCGTCGGGTTTGCCGCCGGTATAAGTCGAGATCATCCGCGGGCCTTCAGCCAGTTCCACCAGCAGCACGGCATAGGGTACGTCGCCCTTGAAGGCAGGGCCGGGCGCGCGATGGACGACGCTGAAGGAATGCACCTTGCCGCGTCCGCTGGCCGGGCGATGCGTCAGGTTCTCGCCGCTGCAATGACGGCAGAAACCTTGCTGATAGAACTGCACGTTGCCGCAATCGTCGCAATGCTGGAGCAGCAGCTGGCCGTTGCGCAGGCCGCGCCACAGCGCCGCGGTATCGGCGTCGGGTGAGGGGAGCGGCTTGCGGGCGGCGTCTTCGAGCGAGATCACAGCGTGGCCTCCGTGCCGAGAATGGTGGTGGCATTGGTGGCGAAGCCCGCGCCGAGGCTATGGACCAGCCCGAGTTCGGCGCCCGCCACCTGCCGTTCGCCGCATTCGCCGCGCAGTTGCGCGACGACTTCGTGGAAATGGAACAGCGAGCCGGGAATGCCGGAATGCGCGAACGACAGCAGCCCGCCGTGGGTGTTGGAGGGGATCTGCCCGCCGTAGGTCATCTGGCCGTCAGCGACGAAGCGGCCGCCTTCGCCCTTGGGGCAGAAGCCGAGGTCCTCCAGCATCATGATCACGGTGCCGGTGAAGCAATCGTAGACGCCGGCGGTGTGCATGTCCTTCGGGGCGTAACCAGCCATGGCGTAGGCCTTCTGGCTCGATTGCACCGCGCCGGTGGTGGTGAGCGAGGGCATCAGGAAGATGTGTTCGTGGGTGTAGCACTCGCCGCCGCCGAGAATGTAGACCGGCTTTTCGATGCCGAGCGCTTTCGCGCGTTCGGCCGACGTCAGCACGAATGCCGCGCCGCCATCGGAGATCAGCGAGCAGTCGAGCTTGCGATAAGGCGACGTTACCATCTTCGAGTTGAGCACGTCCTCGATGGTGATCGGCTCGGTTTGCTGCGCGCCGGGGGTGCGGGTCGCGTGCTGGCGCTGCGTCACTGCCACCTGTGCCAGTTGTTCCGGCGTGGTGCCGAATTCCTTCATGTGCCGATGCGCGGTCATCGCGAAGGTGTTGGCGACCGGAATGCCGAACGGCATCTCGTATTGCTGATCGCGGCTCTCGGTGAGCGAGCGCAGCGCCAGTTCCGGTGTCAGCCCAGAGAGCAGGCTGTCGCCGCCGACCACCAGCACGGTTTCGGCGAGACCGCCGTGAATGGCAGCCGCCGCGATGTTGAACATGGTGGCGGCCGTCGCGCCTGACACCTGCAAGGTATTGGAGAAGGTCGGCCGCACGCCGAAATATTCGCTGAAGGCGACGCTGAAGCGATGAAACTGCGCGGCCATCGCCGGGCTCGCCAGCACCCCGTCGATCTCGCTCTTCTGCATGCCGGCATCGGCCAGCGCCTGCTTCGCGGCGGCGGCGGCGAGCCACAGCGGACTGCGACCCGGCACCTTGCCGACCGGCGACAGCCCGATGCCGACGATGGCCACCTGTCCGCGCAATGAGTTCTTGTGGCCGGCATTGGCCGCAGCCTTGCTCATGAAATCTCCTATTTTGCGGCGGCGGAAGCGGTTTGCGTCAGCCGTGCCTCAAGCTCGTGACGTTGCACCTTGCCGCTGGTCGAGCGCGGGAAGTCCGCGAAGTCGATGAAGTGGAATTGTCGTGGGCACTTATAACTAGCGAGATCGCGGCGGCACATCGCGGTCAGTTCGACCTCGGTGAGGCTGTCGTCGCGGCGGGCGATGAACGCCACCGGAACTTCGCCCCACTTGGCGTCCTTGGTGCGCACTACGGCGGCTTCGGTAATGCGGGAATCGCTCATCAGTACGCGCTCGATCTCGGCGGGGTAAACGTTCTCGCCGCCGGACTTGATCATGTATTTGGCGCGATCGACGAAATCGAGCGTGCCGTCGGCGTTGCGGCGGAACACGTCGCCCATGTGAAACCAGCCGCCGCGAAAATCGCGCGCGTTGGTTTCATCCGCCTGCCAGTAGCCGGAGAACAGCGTGGGGCCGCGCATGGCGAGTTCGCCGGGCTCGCCCGGCGCCACTTCGTTGTCATCGGGATCGACCAGCTTGATTTCGCAGAAACTGCTTTGCTGCTTCGAGAGCCGCGCGGGGATGTCGCCGATGGCGATAAGGTTAGTGCTGGCCGGCGGCAGGCCGGTCTCGGTCGAACCGAAACTGTTGATGTAGGGCGCTTGCAACAGTTGTGTGATGTCGGCGATGGCCTGCGGCGGCACCAGATCGGCCATCGCGCCGCAGGTGCGGATGCCCTTCACGGTCACGGGATTGGCGCGGAATCCTTCGGCCAGCGCCTCCACCATGCCGGGGATCAGCACGAACCAGCCGATGCGATAGCGCGCAGCCGCCGAGAGCAGCGGCGCGACCTGGAAGCCGTCGACAACGATCACCGTGCCACCACGCAACAGTGTGGCGAGCGCGTGATCGGTCGAGGCCATATGGAACAGCGGCGCCCAGGCCACAAAAGATTCATCGATGGCGATGTTGAGCTCCGAGGTGAACACCAGCGCCCGCGCCATCATCGCGCGATGCGAGATCACCGCGCCCTTCGGCAGCCCGGTGGTGCCGCTGGTATAGAGAATGACGAGGCCGTCCTCGGGCTCTGCAGTAATTGCCATCGGCGCGCTGGTTTGGCCCTGCAGCGCCTTCTCGTAGTCCGCACCCAGCGTCACAACATCGAGGACCGGCAGCGCGCCATCGAGCGGCGCAACCAGTTCCGCTTCCGCGATCAGGAGTTTCGGCGAGACCAGTTCGATGCAGTAGACCAACTCGCGTTTCGACAGCCGCCAATTAAGGCAGGCGGTGATGACGCCGAGTTGCGCGGCTGCCAGTTCGATTTCAAGGTATTCCGGGCGGTTGCGTGACAGCAGGGCGACGCGGTCGCCGCGAGCAAGTCCATGTGCGGCCAGCATCGCGCTGGCGCGGTTCACCCGATCGTTCAATTCGCCGTAACTGATGATCCGGCCGTCGTGGTCGATGGCAGGCGCGGCGGGCTGGATCGCTGCGCGGGCACGGAACAGGCTGCCGAGCGTCGAACTGGTTCCGGCGGCCGTCATTGGCGAGTTCTTTTGCCCGTGGTTCATCGTCCGTCTTCCTCCGCGATCCGGCATCCACCTGTCCCGGACGGCGCTATAAGAGGCGCTTTGTCGCGCGCCCGCAAGGCCGTCCAAGATCGCCATCATCCCAAAAGCCATTATGGATTGGCAGGTATATGTTGGCAGGGTGTCGGGACAAGTCGGCGCTTGCGGCGCCGCGCGATCCCACATAAATTCTAACATCTGTTCGAAAAAGTTTCCATAGTTCGTTATTCGCTTTTTCGGAGCAGGGACCGATTTCACCGGCCTGGTGCGCGTCGTGCGTGAAACAGGCCATCGACCGACGAGGACGCTGATGTCGAACCGCTACGCCGCCTACACCAAACTGAAGCTCGATTATCCATCGAAGCGGATCCTTCGGATCACCTTCGACCGGCCGGAAACCTACAATTCGGTCGATGCGGAAACCCACACCCAGATCACCAACATCTGGCGCGACATCAACGACGATCCGGATATCAACGCGGTGATCGTCACAGGCGCGGGCAAGGCGTTTTCCGCCGGCGGTGATTTTGAGCTGATCAAGAGCCTGCTCGATAATCCGGTCGCGCGCATGGCGACCTGGAAGGAAGCGAAGGACCTCGTCTACAACGTCATCAATTGCAACAAGCCGATCATTTCCGCGATCAACGGCGTCGCGGTCGGCGCCGGCTTGGTCGTCGGCATTCTCGCGGACGTCTCGATCTGCGGCAAATCCGCCAAGATCGTCGACGGCCACACCCGGCTCGGCGTCGCGGCGGGCGACGTCGCCTGCATCATCTGGCCGCTGCTGTGCGGACTGGCAAAAGCGAAGTATTATCTTTTGACCTGCAAGCCGCTGTCGGGCGAGGAAGCCGAACGCATCGGGCTCGTGTCGCTCTGCGTCGAGGATGCCGAGTTGCAGAAGATCGCGCTGGAAACCGCGGAAGACCTCGCCACCGGCGCGCAGAGCGCGATCCGCTGGACCAAGTATTCGCTCAACAACTGGCTGCGCGTGAACGGGCCGCTGTTCGACACCTCGACGGCGCTGGAAATCCTCGGCTTCTCCGGACACGAAGCCCGTGAAGGCCTGGCCTCGCATCTCGAAAAGCGCAAGCCGTCGTTCCCGCCGGAGTGCCCGGTTTAAGGGCACGCGAGCCGTCATTGCGAGGAGCGTTCGCGACGAAGCGATCCAGAGCCATCGAAGGAAGACTGGATTGCTTCGCTCCGCTCGCAATGACGCTCTCTGTCATGGCGGGGCTTGTCCCGGCCATCCAAGCCTGTCTCTCTGGTTGTGTCGCAAAGATGTAGATGGCCGGAATAAATCCGGCCATGACGGTGGTGAGTTTGTGCTGTGGTCAGCCCGCCGCCAATTGTCTTCGCAGCGCGTCGACCGTCTCTGGGTTGGCCAGCGACGACAAATCGCCGGGGTCCTTGTTCTCGAAAACCGCGCGCAGCACGCGCCGCATGATTTTCAGGTTGCGGGTGCGCGGCAGGTCGTCGACGAAGACGATACGCTCCGGGCGATAGGATGCGCCCATGCCTTTCACCAGCGCGCTCGACAATTCCTCGGCGATGCCATGTTCGGCAACACCCGGCATCAGCACGCAGGCGCAGACGATGGCCGAACCCTTCACTGGATGCGGGATGCCGAACACCGCGGCCTCCGCGACTTTGCCGGTTGCGACCAGTAGCCCCTCAAGCTCCGCAGGGCCGGTGCGCTTGCCCGAAATCTTGATGGTATCGTCGGAACGGCCGAGAATATAATAGAGGCCATCGGTGCCCTGCATGGCGAAGTCGCCGTGCACCCAGATGCCCGGCAGCGTGCTCCAGTAATTGTCGACGTAGCGCGCGTCCGCTTTCCACAGGCTTTTCGTTAACCCGATAGAGGAGTGGCGCAGGATCAATTCGCCGACTTCACCCGGCGACACCTTGTTGCCGGAGAGGTCGACGATATCGGCGCCGACGCCGAGCGCCGGCCGCGAGAACGAGCCGGGATTCATCGGGTGGTTCGGTGTGCCGAGGAAGATGCAGCCACCGACTTCGGTGCCGCCGGAAATATTGATGATCGGCAGCCGCCGTTTGCAGACGTGGTCGAAGAACCATTGCCACGGCGCAGCGGTCCATGCTTCGCCGCCGGAGGTCGTCATGCGCAGGCTGGAGAGATCGTAGTTCTCCACTTCCTCGCCATAGCGCATCAGGCTGCGGACGATGGTGGGCGAGACGCCAAGATAGCTGACGCGGTGATCCTGGATCAGCCGCCAGAACCGCCCCGTGTCCGGATAATCCGGCGTGCCCTCAGCCACCAGCAGGCTGGCGCCGGCGAAACTCGGGATGCAGGCGGTCATCGCACCGACCATCCAGCCCATGTCGCTCATGAAGAAGAAGCGGTCGGTTGGCTTGAAGTCGCAGCAGATGATGATATCGCGCGTCACCATCGAGCCGATGAAGCCGATCTGGGTCCAGACGCAGCCTTTCGGCTCTCCGGTGGTGCCGGAGGTGTAGAGTAGGATTGCCGGAGCATCCGCCGGCATTTCGACGGTGGCGATGTCGCCGTCCTTGTTAGCGGTGATGTCGTGCCACCAGTGGTCACGGCCGGCGCGCATCGGCGTCTCGATCGACAGCCCGCCGCGATCCACCACGATCACGTGCTGCACGCTCGGCGCCTGTTCCAGCGCGGTGTCGAGCACGGGTTTCAGCGGCGCCGGTGAGCCGCGCCGCCAGGTGCCGCTGGCGGTGATCACGGCTTTCGCCTCGCCGTGGTTGAGGCGGGAGACGATCGGGGCGGGGCCGAAGCCGTAAAACAGCGGCAGCAGGATCGCGCCGAGCTTCATCACCGCGAAAAAGGCAACGAATGTTTCCGGCAGATTCGGCATGTAGAGCGCGACGACGTCGCCTTGGCCGATGCCCAGATCGCGCAAGCCCTGCGCCAAACGGCAGACTTCGCGATCGAGTTCGCGGTAGCTGAGGGTACGCTGCTCGGACTTGTCTTCGCCTTCCCACACCAGAAAAGTCTGGTCCCACACCGATGTATCGCGATGCTTGTCGATGCAGTTCAGCACGATGTTGGTGGTGCCGCCGCCGCACCAGCGCGCCCACGGTTCGCCGCGCGACGTATCCAGCATCTTGTCGTAAGGTTTGTAGAAGCGGACGTCACAGAACTTGAACACCTGCTCCATCAGCCAAGCCGGATTGGCTTCGGCAGCGGCCGCGAGGCTGTCGTAATCCGCGTGTCCGGTCGCGCGCAGGAAGGCCGTCAGATTGCTTTGCGCGACGAGGTCGGGGGAGGGTTCCCAAACATAACGGTTGGCGTCGCTCATGGGCTGTCCTACGGTCTTTGAATTGAACGTGCGGGAGTACAATACCGTGCTGCTGCAATTGACAATAGCTGATTTCTAACATTTGTTAGATTCATGGCTCGCGAACCGATCAGGATGGTCAAGTGACCGCTTCTCCCTCTGCCGATTATCTGAAACCGACCGCCTTCGTCGATAGCGATTCCGCGCCGGTGCGCGACTTCGCTGCCTCCGCGTTGCGCGGCTTCGAGAACACGTCGCCGACCGAGAAGGCGATCAGGCTGTTCGATGCCGTGCGCGACCGCATCAAGTACGATCCGTTCAATATCGGCGTCACGCTGCACGATTATCGTGCCAGCACGGTGGCCGAGCGTCCTTCGAACTACTGCGTGCCCAAAGCCATCCTGCTCGCCGCGGTGCTCCGCGCCACAGGCATTCCGGCGGCGCCCGGTTTCGCGGATGTGAAGAACCACCTCAACTCGGCCAAACTGTCCGACCTGATGGGGACCGACCTGTTCATCTATCACGGCTACGTCGCGCTGTGGCTCGATGAAAAGATGTTCAAGGTGACGCCGGCGTTCAACACCGAACTCTGTCAGCGCTTCGGCGTGCGCGAACTGGTGTTCGACGGCAAGAGCGACGCGCTGTTCCACGAGTTCGATACGCAGAATCGACGGCACATGGAATACGTTAACGATCGTGGCTGGTTCGTCGATCCGCCGATCGACCAGTTGCTGAAGGATTTTTACGTCACCTATCCCAAGCTGTGGGAGAAGGGCGCTTCGGCCGCTGATACTGCACCGGTCGAGTTCGCGCCAGATCGATAGGGCGCGACGTTGTCCGGAATTGGCATGCGCGAAGATCTATTGACGAAGCTACCTCCTTCATGGCCGGGCTTGTCCCGGCCATCCACGTCTTCCTTGTTGATAGATCATTAAGACGTGGATGGCCGGAATAAATCGGCCATGACGAACGGTAACGCCAAGTCATCCAACCTTCCCCGCATCTTGCTTAGCGTACTGCACCGCCACCCGGCCGACCTTCTCACGCGCGATCACCAGTTTCTGGATCTGCGCGGTGCCGTCGCCGATCTGCAGGCCCATCACGTCGAGATAGCGTTGATGGAACGGCAGGTCGGTGGTGTAACCGTAATGCCCGTGCGTGAGCAGGCACTGGTGGATAATTTCGCACGTCGTCTTCGGCACGTACCACTTGCACATTGCGGCTTCTGCCGTATGCGGCAGGCGGTGGTCGCGCAATGACAGCGTGTGGAAGCAGAGCTGGCGCATCATGGTGAGTTGCGTCTCGGCTTCCGCCAGCGGGAAACTGACACCCTGGAACTGGGCGATCGGCCGTTCGAATGCGATGCGCTCGCGCGAGTATTGCCACGCCTCATCCACCGACGCCTGCGCCGGGCCGATGCATTCGAGGCCGAGCAGGGCGCGGCTGTAATCGAAGCCGGTCATGATCTTTGAGAAACCCTTGTTCTCCTTGGCCATCAGGCATTCGGTGGGAATGAACACATCGTCGAAGAACACCGAGCCGCGTCCGACCGGCTTGGTGCCAATGTCGTCGAAATGGGTGCGGGTGATGCCCTTCTGGTTGAGGTCGACGAAAAACGCGCTGACGCCGCGGGCGCCATCCTCTACCTTGCCGGTACGCGCGAAGATCACCGCCGCGTCGCACTGGTCGGCGCAACTCATGGAGGTCTTTTCGCCGTTGAGGCGGTATCCGTTGCCGGATTTTTCCGCGCGCAGGATGAGGTTGGCGGCATCCGAACCGCCGCGCGGCTCGGTGAGGCCAAGCCCGATGATGGCTTCGCCCCGCGTCACTTTTGGCAGCCATTCGTTCGCCACGTCCGGCGTCGCGTGCTGCGCCACCATGCCACCCATCAGCGACGCCAGGAGTTGCACGTAGCTGGCGTTGAAATCGGCATAGGCAATTTGTTCGATGATGACGCCGGCGGTGACGCTGCTTTCACCAAGGCCGCCATAGGTTTCCGGGATATCGACCCCGATCAGGCCGAGCGACCCCATCTCGGCGAGCATCGCGCGGTCGAGCCGGTGTTCGGTGGCGCGTTTCTGGTAATGCGGGGCCAGTTTCTCGGTAGCGAAGCGCTGCGCGGCTTCGCGAAACGCTTCCTGCTGTTCGTTCAGCGTGGTGTCCACCGGCGTCCTCACGAATTGTCTTGATTATTTGAACCATTCTAACAATTGTTAGAAAGCTGACAATGCCAACGAGAGCCTCGCCATGCAAGCTGATCCGGGTCCGTCGCGCTATCCCCATCTTCTCGCGCCGCTAAAAGTTGGCGGCACGACATTGCGCAACCGGATCATCATGGGGTCGATGCACACCCGGCTGGATATGGAAGAGAACGGCGTGCACAAAATGGCCGCCTTTCTTGCCGAACGTGCGAAGGGCGAGGTCGGCCTCATCATCACCGGCGGTTATGCGCCGAACAGCGCCGGATTGATCGAGCCGGGCGGACCGATGCTGACCGATCGCGCGCAGGTGCCGGAACTGCGGCAGATCACCGACGCGGTGCATCGGCACGACGGCAAGATCTGCTTGCAGATTCTGCATTCCGGCCGCTATGCCAAGCAGGAGGAATGCCTTGGGCCATCCAGCATTCGTTCGCGCATCAATCGCTTCACGCCGCGCGCGATGACCGGCGAGGAGATCGAGCAAACGATTGCGGATTACGTGCGTTGCGCGACCTTGGCGCAGGAGGCCGGTTTCGATGGCGTCGAGATCATGGGCTCGGAAGGCTACCTCATCAACGAATTCACCGTACTGCGCACCAATGACCGCACCGACGGGTGGGGCGGTTCGGAAGAAAACCGTCATCGCCTGCCGGTCGAACTGGTGAAGCGCGTGCGCGAAGCCACCGGAAACGACTTCATCATCATCTATCGTATCTCCGCGCTGGACCTCGTCGAAGGCGGCGCGACCGGCGACGAGATCGACCGGCTGGCGCAGCGTGTCGAAGCCGTGGGCGCCGATATTCTCAACACCGGGATCGGCTGGCACGAGGCGCGGGTGCCGACCATCGCCTATCCGATTCCGCGCGGGGCGTGGCGCTTTGCCGCGGCGCGCATCAAGCGCGCGGTGAAAATTCCGGTGGTGGCGTCGAACCGCATCAACACGCCGGAACTCGCCGAGGAGGTGATCGGCTCCGGCGACAGCGATCTGGTGTCGATGGCGCGGCCGATGCTGGCCGATCCGTTCTTCGCCAAAAAAGCGCGCGAAGGGAAGTCGGAAACCATCAACACCTGCATCGCCTGCAATCAGGCGTGTCTGGACCTGATCTTTTCCGAACGCAGCGCGACCTGTCTGGTCAATCCGCGTGCCTGTCGTGAAACGCTGTTCGAGGAAGGCCCAGCGACACGCTCTCGCAAGGTGGCGGTGGTTGGCGCCGGAGCCGGCGGACTTGCCGCCGCCGCGGAAGCCAGCCGTCGTGGCCACAAGGTGACGCTGTTCGAAGCCTCCGATCGCGTTGGCGGACAGATCAATCTCGCGCGCGCGGTGCCGGGCAAAGTCGAGTTCGACGAGATGCTGCGTTATTACAGCGGCCGCATCGAGGCGGGGCAGGTGAATCTACGCCTGAATACGCCGGTGTCGAAAGCGGATATCGCCGATGAAGGCTTCGACGCGGTGGTGGTAGCCTCTGGTGTGCATCCGCGTGTCCCGGTAATTCCCGGAATCGATCATCCTAGCGTCGTCGTTTACAGCGATCTGCTCAGCGGCAGGCGTAAGGCGGGTCGCCGTGTCGCGATCATTGGCGCCGGCGGCATCGGCTTCGACGTCGCCGAGTATCTCTGCCACTCGCAGCCGGGCGAAGCGCCGAAGCACCGCGCGCTCGATCTCGCGGATTTCCAGCGCGAATGGAACATCGACGCGACCCTGTCGCAGCCGGGCGGTCTGTCCGGCGATCCGCTGGCGCCGCGCGAGGCGTCGCGCGAGATCACCATCCTGCAACGCAAGGCATCGCGGCCCGGCGTCGGGCTTGGCGTCTCCACCGGCTGGATTCTGCGCAGCAGCCTCGCCAAGCGCGACGTGAAACTGTTGGCGGGCGTCAGCTACGACCGCATCGATGATGCGGGGCTGCACATCACCGTCGACGGCAAGCCGCAGGTGTTGGCGGTCGATACCATCGTAATATGTGCCGGGCAGGATTCCAATCGCAGCCTTTATGATGAGCTGCGCGCCAGCGGCATCGAAACGCATGTCATCGGCGGCGCCAAAGAGGCCGCCGAACTGGACGCCATGCGCGCGATCGATGACGGCGTGAGGGTCGGGCAGGCGCTGTAGCTTGTACGCTTCCCATGGCCAGAATTGAGGTGAAGCGGCGGTTTTACGCGCGGATTTGCATCACGAAAAACGTCGTCCCCGCGCAGGCGGGGACCCATACGCCGCAGCGGTGATGATATGGGAGGCGTTTATTGTTTGCCTCTCACACAACTAACGCCAGGGGTTATGGGTCCCCGCCTGCGCGGGGACGACGCGGTGGGTGGGGAGCCGTTTTGTTGCGATGAATGACCTGTTACAATGAGTTGCCTGCTCACATGCAGGCAACTTAGCCCTTGCCGAGTTGGCCGTCGCCGCGCTCGCGCGTGGCGAATTTCATCATGTCGATCATCTGCCGCGCGTCATGGGCGAGGTGCAGCGTCTCGCCGCCGTCGATGTACCATTCCTCGCCGGTGACGAACTTGCCGAGCGGCGAGGCGAGGAAGATGATCGCGGCCGCGATGTCCTCGACGTCGCCCATGTGGCCCATGATGTTGCGGTTGAGTTTGAGCCATTGTTCTGGCGCGATAGGATAGTGCCCCATGCCTTCGGTCTTCACCGTGCCGGGCGCGACGCAGTTGAGCCGGATGCCGAATTCGGCCCATTCGAACGCCAGCGTTTTCATCATCGCCAGCACCCCGCCGCGCGCGGCCGCGGTGTGGACGAAGCCGCTGAGACCCGAACGCACGCACGCGGTGACGAACACGATGGAGCCGCCATTCTCGAACATGAAATGATCGGCAACGGCTTTCGTCATCTGCCACGAGCCGATCAAGTTGTTCCGAATAACGGTCTCGAAGCCTTTGTTGTTCAGTTCGCGCGCGGGTGTGACGAATTGCCCACCGGCATTGTTGACGAGAATATTCAGCTTGCCGAACTCGCTGCGGATGCGCTGCATCGCGGTTTCGATGTGTTCGGGCTGCCGGATGTCGCCGGAAATCGCGATGGCCTCGCCGCCGGCCTCGCGAATGACACGGGCGCAATCCTCGATCGGCTCAGGGCGTCGGCCCAGCACCATCACTTTGGCGCCCGATTGCGCCATCTCCAGCGCGGTGGCGCGGCCCATGCCGGTGCCGCCGCCGGTGACGAGGGCAACCTGATCCTTCAACAGGTCGGGGGCGAAGCGCATCTTGGTTGTGAGTTGCATGGCGGTCCTGAGGTTAAACGTTGCAGTTTAAGGTCGCGGTCAAGGCCAGTTTAGGATAATCTAACAGATGTTAGAATTTACGAAAGGGTTCCCGATGCCGGAGAATGCGCCGATCCGTTATGCCGTCGAAGACGGCATTGCCACCGTCACCATCGATCGACCCGAGCGCAAGAACGCACTGTCGGTCGAGGCGATGAACGGCCTGACGGAAGCATGGGCGCGCGTGGAAGACGACAAGGCCGTGCGCGTCGTCATCCTCACGTCGGCCGATTGCGGGGTGTTTTCTGCGGGGCTCGATCTGCGGCAGGCCGCCGAAATCCGCGCCCACGACGGCGTCGATATTCTCACCTTGATGCGCGACCCGATGCAGACCGCGATGCGCAACGTCACGAAGCCGATCATTGCGGCGATGACAGGCTCGCTGATGGCCGGCGGCATGTTGCTGGCGATCAAATCGGATTTGCGCGTCGGCTTGCGCGGCACGCGCGCCGGCATCACCGAAGTCAAGATGGGGCGCGGTTCGCCGTGGGCGGTGCCACTGCTCTGGATGCTGCCGCAGTCGGTGCTGATGGAATTGGTGCTGACCGGCGAGACCGTGCCGATTGAGCAACTCGCGACTTACGGTTTCTTGAATTATCTCGAGGACTCGCCGGATGCGGTACGTGCCCGCGCGTTGCAACTGGCGCGCAAGATCGTCGAGGGCGCACCGTTGTCGGTGAAAGCCGCCAAGGGAAGCGTGCTGGCGGCGATGGACCTTGGCCTCGAAAACGGCCTGATCGCGGCCGGCCGTCTTCACGAGGAGGTTTATGCCAGTCAGGATGCCATCGAGGGACCGAGGGCATTCGCCGAAAAGCGCAAGCCGAACTGGCAGGGGAGGTAGGGGACGAACGCAATGGCCCTCGCATGATTGCCGTCGTTGCGAGCGAACCGAATCAATCCGGAAAGTCAAGAAGCAAAGGCTGGATTGCTTCGTCGCTGCGCTCCTCGCAATGACGATTTGCAGTCTGCGCTCACCTTCGTCATGCCCGCGCTTGTCGCGGGCATCCACGTCTTTATTTCTACAACAACGCCTGAGACGTGGATGGCCGGGACAAGCCCGGCCATGACGACAAATAGAGGAGCTTCGAGTAGGAGCACCTCTACCGCTTCACGCCATCGAAAATGATCGACTCGGTGCGCCGCGCGAGTTTTTGCACGGCGTCTTTCTTGCTGAGATCGAACCACTCCACGGTCCAGTTCAGCGCGCCGAGCACGAAGATGCGCAGCGGGATGAGTTCGATGTCGGAACGGATTTCCCCGGCCTTCTGCGCGTCGGAGAGCAGGCGGTCCCAATAGCGCGCGTAGGCTCGCCGGATGGCGCGATGCGGCCCCTTGAGGCGTTCCGGCAACTGGCCGTAGATGCGGATATTGGCGGAAGTGAAATCGCTGGCATCGTGCAGCGCCACGAGATGCGCCTCGATGGCCAGCGCGATCTTCTGGCGATGCGAGACGTCGCCGGCCTGCTTAAGCCTTAGTTTCACACCGTTGAAGACGCGGCGCAGGCCCTCGTCGAGCACTTCGTCGAGGATCGCATCCTTGGAATCGAAATAGTAATAGATACTGCCGGCCTGGATTTCGGCGAGATCGGCGATCTGGCGCAGCGTCGTCGCCGAGTAGCCCTGCCGACGGAACAGCTTTGCCGCCGATTCGAGGATCGCCTCGCGCGATTTTTGCGACTTCGATGCGGTGGCCGCATCGGTTGCTTCGCGCGGCATTGCATCGCTGCCGGTTGTCGGACGGCGTCGGCGGGTCGTTGAAGGCGCTGGTTTCGCGCGGCTGGTCGATTTGGCTTGCGGCATCGCAGGAAGGGGGCGGCTGGAATCTTGCGTCGTCCGTCGCCTCGGGGCCATGTTGTGCGGCTTCTCGGTTTGAAAGGATGATCGGACTGGAGCGAGTGATTGGTCGAGTTTAGGCGAGAATCGTGCGCGGCGCTACCATCGGGTAATTTTGATCCGAAATCTATCGAGCAACGCGAACGCAACGCATCCGCCGCACAGCCACTCGACGCAAGTGACGTCCTGGGTTTGGCGGCATCCTGCCGTGCAGCAATCGTGGATCACAGGAGGGGTGCCAGCCGTGGCCAAAAGCCCGTTCTACAACGCCGATCATGAGGCCTTTCGCGACGTCGTGCGTCGCTTCGTCCAGAAGGAAATCGAACCTTACGCCACCGAATGGGACGAGGCCGGGACTTTCCCGCGCGAACTCTATCGCAAGGCAGCGGAGATCGGCCTGCTCGGGCTCGGCTTTCCGGAGGAATACGGCGGCACGCCGTGCGACAATTTCATGTGGATCGTTTCGGTGCAGGAGCTGGCGCGCGCCGGCGCCGGCGGCGTCAGTGCCAGCCTGAAGAGCAATTCGATCGGCGCGCCGCCGATCGCGCGCGCCGGCACGCCGGAGTTCAAGGCGAAGGTGCTGCCGGAAATTCTTTCCGGCGAGAAAATCTCCGCACTCGCCATCACCGAGCCGAGCGGCGGCTCCGACGTCGCCAACCTGCGTACCAGCGCGCGGCGCCAAGGCGATGTCTACGTCGTTAACGGCGAGAAGACTTTCATTACCTCGGGCATGCGCGCGGACTACATCACCACGGCGGTGCGCACCGGTGGGCCGGGGCCGGGCGGCGTCAGCATGCTGGTGATCCCCGGCGATACGCCCGGCCTGTCGCGCACGCCACTCAAGAAAATGGGCTGGTGGGCCTCCGACACCGCGACCTTGCATTTCGACAACTGCCGCGTGCCAGCCGGCAACCTGCTCGGAGAGGAAGGCGCGGGCTTCAAGATCATCATGCACAATTTCAACAGCGAGCGCCTGACCATGGCGGCGGGCTGCACCGCGGCGGCGCGGGTTTGCCTTGATGAGGCGACCGAATATGCGAAGCAGCGCCACACCTTCGGCAAGCCGCTGACCCAGCATCAGGTGATCCGCCACAAGCTGGTGGACATGGCGCAGCGCGTCGCCGCTTCGCAGGCGATGCTGGAGATGCTGGCGTGGCGGCTCGATCAGGGCGAAAGCCCGGTGGCTGAAATCTGCATGCTGAAAAATCAGGCGACGCAGACTATGGCCTTCTGTGCCTCCGAGGCGGTGCAGATTTTCGGCGGCGCCGGCTTCATGCGCGGCGTCAAGGTCGAGCGCATCTATCGCGAAGTGAAAGTCAACGCCATCGGCGGTGGCACCGAGGAGATCATGAAGGATCTCGCCAGCCGGCAGATGGGCTTGTAATCGAGACGAGAGGAACGACCGAGGATGCTTTTCACCGCCGACCACGACGAACCGCGCCGCATTCTGCAACGGTTCATCGCCAACGAAATCAATCCGCATGTCGATCAATGGGAGGCTGATGGCATCTTCCCCGCGCATGAGCTGTTCAAGAAACTCGGCGACCTCGGCTTTCTCGGCCTCAACAAGCCGGTGGAGTTCGGCGGGCAGGGGCTCGATTACAGCTACGCGCTGATGATGGCGGAAGAACTCGGCGCCGTCCGCTGTGGCGGCGTGCCGATGGCGATCGGCGTGCAGACCGACATGGCGACGCCGGCGCTGGCGAAATTCGGCTCCGACGAAGTACGCCGCGAATTTCTTGCCCCTGCGGTTGCCGGCGACATGGTTGCCTGCATCGGCGTCTCCGAACCCGGGGCGGGTTCGGACGTCGCCTCGATCAAAACCAACGCGCGGTCGGATGGCGACGATTACGTCATCAACGGTGGCAAGCTGTGGATCACCAACGGCACCCAGGCCGACTGGATTTGCCTGCTCGCCAACACCGGCGACGGTCCCGTCCACCGCAACAAGTCGCTGATCTGCGTGCCGTTGAAGAGCAAAGGCGTTAACGTCGCGCGCAAGCTCGACAAGATGGGCATGCGCTCCTCCGACACCGCGCAGATTTTCTTCGAGGACGTGCGGGTGCCGAAGCGCAACCGCATCGGCGAGGAGGGCAAGGGCTTCACCTATCAGATGATCCAGTTCCAGGAGGAACGGCTGTGGGGCGCCGCCGCCGGCCTTAAGGCGCACGAGCACATCATCGACGAAACCATCGAATACACCCGCAACCGCAAGGCGTTCGGCCAGAGCATTCTCGACAATCAGGTGGTGCATTTCCGCCTGGCGGAGTTGCAGACCGAGGTTGAACTGCTGCGCTCGCTGATCTATCGCGCCGGTGAGGCGCTGGTCGCGGGCGAGGACGTCACCAAGCTCGCCACCATGGCGAAACTTCGCGCCGGACGGCTCAACCGCGAACTCAACGACGCGTGTTTGCAATATTGGGGCGGGATGGGTTTCATGAACGAGACGCCGGTGAGCCGCGCCTATCGCGACGGCCGCCTCACCTCGATCGGCGGTGGCGCCGATGAGGTGATGCTGTCGATCCTGTGCAAGATGATGGGGACGCTGCCGGGCGCGAAGCCCAAGCCGACACCCACGACGATGGAGCCAAAATGATTACGCTGTATCACTGCTTTGCCGCGCGCTCGTTCCGCCCGCTGTGGATGCTGGAGGAGCTTGGGCTCCCGTATGAGCTGAAGATGCTGCCGTTCCCGCCGCGCGTGCTGGCGAAGGAATATCTCGCGATCAATCCGCTCGGCACCATCCCGTTCATGATCGATGGCGAAACCAAAATGTCGGAATCCTCCGGCATTTGCTACTACCTCGGCACCCGCCATGGGTCGACGCCGTTGATCGTCGGGCAGGACGAGCCGGCCTACGGCGCGTTCCTGAACTGGATGTATTTCAGCGACGCCACGCTGACATTCCCGCAGACGCTGGTGTTGCGCTATACGCAGCTCGAGCCCGAGGAGCGGCGTAATCCGCAGGTGGCGCAGGACTACGCGAAATGGTTCCTGGGCCGGCTGCGCGCCGTCGAGGCCGCGGCCGGGCAGGCGGAGACGCTGTGCGCCGGCCGCTTCACCGCCGCCGACATCGTCATCGGCTACGCACTTCGGCTCGCGGAAAACCTTGGCCTCTCGAAGGATTTCGGGCCCAATGTCGCCGCCTACTGGCAGCGCCTGCAACAGCGCGAGGGCTACAAGCGTGCTGTCGCCGCCGAAGTCCGCGCCAGCGAGGAGCAAAAAGTTCCACGGCGGACGTGAGGTTTGCATTTTCCGCCATGGCCGGGCTCGTCCCGACCATGATGCGCAAAAACTCAAGGTCCAATTGGAGGCGCTTCAGAACCATCCCCTCGCGATGCTTCGCCGCAGGTCCAAACCGGTGCCGTTCGGCGGTGACTTCCGGTCGGGTTGATGTATGCTCCAATGCCCCACCGAGGGTAGCGCCGGAAACACCACCCGGCGTAACAGGCATCGATCGCGGGAGCGGACAGCATGGACGACGGCGCGCGGCCGGCATCGGAACATCTGATGCTGATCAGTCCGGAGCGGGTGTTTTACGCCGGGCTGCTCGGCAAGCCGCGGCGGCGGACCAGCGGCGGGTTGAACGTCTATGTCGCCCTGCATGGGGAACTCAGCGTCACCGAGGGCGGCACGGTAACCCGTGGCGAGATCGTCGTGGTGCCGCCTCATACCGTGCACGGCGTCGAGAGCGATTATCCCTCGACCATCTGCATGGTGATCGAGCCGGAAACGGTGCTGCCGTCGGCACTGTCGGCGCTCGAACAGCGGCTGCGTGGTCCGGCCGGCAAGGCGATCACCGAGCGGATTCGCGGCGCCTACGACGCGTTGCGCATCACCGGGCGGCGTGAGGGGTTCACCACCTGCGAATTCGACACCATCTTCTTCGGCGAGCCACTGGCGGCGCGCACGCTCGATCAGCGCATCACCGAGGCCATCGCACGGCTGTGCGAGTTCTCCAATGTCAACGTCAACGCGGCCGAATGCGCGGCGGCGGTGCGGCTGTCGCAGTCGCGCTTCCTGCATCTGTTCAAGGAGCAGACAGGCGTATCGTTCCGCGCCTTCCGTGCCTGGAAGCGGGCGCGGCATCTGCTGCACTTCGTCAACGAGGATATCAACCTCGCGCATTTGGCGCAGGATATCGGCTATCCGGATTCGACGCATTTCAGCCATTCGATCCGCCGCTTCTATGGCCTGAAGCCGCGCGCCATCTTCATCGGCTCGCGCGATCTCGCGATCTATCGCAGCGACGCCTCGATCGGCCTCGGCCTGCGCTCGGGCCGATCTTGAGAGTGAACCAACACCGCCGTCATTGCGAGGAGCGTAGCGACGAAGCAATCCAGTCTTGCTTTGTGGCTTTCTGGATTGCTTCGCTTCGCTCGCAATGACGGAGATGCGGGTCCATGCAAGTCTCCGATGTTTTCAGCCAGCCCTTTAGGCTCATGGCATCGCGATAGCCGGTTGACGCAAGAAGCTGTCCCAGCGGTTTCGCATCATGCTCTCACGCATCCGCCGACCATGATCGGCAGGCAAACGAGGGCTTTTCCGGCATGAGCGACAAGGTTGTCATCACCTGCGCGCTGAACGGCGTGTTGACCGATCCCAAGCAGCACCATGTTCCGGTGACGCCCGAGGAAATGGCGCGCGAAGCCAAGGCCGCCTATGACGCCGGCGCCAGCGTCATGCATATCCATTTACGTCAGCAGGCGCCGAACAAGGGTCATCTGCCGTCGTGGGAGGTGAGCGTTTCGCGCGAGATCCAGCAGGCGATCCGTGAGGCTTGCCCTGGCGTCATCATCAATCACACCACCGGCACGTCGGGGCCGGAATATGCCGGCCCGCTCGCCTGCGTGCGCGAGACGAAACCGGAAATGGCAGCATGCAATGCCGGGTCGCTCAACTACCTGAAGGTGAAAGCCGACAACACCTGGGCCTGGCCGCCGATGATGTTCGACAATTCGGTGGAGAAGGTGCAGGATTTTCTCGATGCGATGAAGGACGCCGGCACCATACCTGAATTCGAATGCTTCGATGTCGGCATCGTGCGTTGCGTTGGCATGTATCGCCAGACCGGCATGTATGCTGGCCCGCTCGAATATAATTTCGTCATGGGCGTCGCATCTGGAATGCCGGCCGATCCCGAACTGCTGCCCATTCTCATCAAGTTGAAGCTGCCGGACGCAAAATTCCAGGTCACCGCGATCGGCCGCGCCGAGATCTGGCCGCTGCATCGGCGTTGTGCCGAGTTGGGTGGCCATCTGCGCACCGGACTCGAGGATACGTTCTATCGCCCCGACGGCAGCAAGGTGACCTCGAACGGGCAATTGATCGAAACTATGGCGCAATATGCCCGCGAGGCCGGACGCACCATTGCAAGCCCGGCGGACGCGCGGCAGATTTTCGGCATTGGGCATGGTTGAATAAAGGCTTCGCGTCATTGCGAGCCTGATGAAGCAGTCCCGAAAACAAAAAAGAACTGGGTTGCTTCGTCGCAAAAGCTCCTCGCAATGACGGGAAAAAATTGATGCAGGGCGGAGGGATCATGAGCAGTCTGGAATCAACCGGCGGCGTGCCGGGGCCCGGCAATATTGGCCGCGTCACGGTCGGCGATATGCTGCGGCGTGCGACGCGGCGTTTTCCGCAGCGGATCGCGCTGACCGACGGCCCCAAGCAGGTGACCTACAGCGAGCTCGACCGCGACGCCAATCGCTTCGCCAACTATCTGCTGTCGCGCGGCCTGAAGCCGGGCGACAAGATGTCCATGATCGCCAACAATTCGATCGAATTCGTCAAGGCGCTATTCGGCATCCATCGCGCCGGCCTGGTCTGGGTGCCGGTCAACACCATGCTCGGTCCAGACGATGTTGGTTACATTCTCGATCATGCCGGCGTGCGCGTTGCGGTGATCGACGACAACCTCCATGCGAAACCCGACCTGCAAGCTGCGCTGAAACAGCGTGGCATCGACCTGATCGCGATCGATCTCACCGGTTCCGCCGCCAAGCAAGGCCTGCCGGAATTCAATGCGTTGCTCGAAGGCCAATCTGAGGTCGAGCCCGACATCGAAATCGGCGACCGCGACTTGGCGATGATCATCTACACCAGCGGCACCACATCGCGCTCCAAAGGCGCGATGCACGGCCATCTGGCGGTGGTGATGGCGGCGATGAGCAACGCGCTTGAACTGCATCTCGACCGCGAGTCCGGCATCTCGGGCCATCTGCCGCTATTCCATTGTGCCGCGCATGTGCTGCTGATGAGCTTCCTGCTGGTCGGCGGGAAAATGTCGTTGATGCGCGGCTTCGATCCCGTGGCGTGCCTCGACGCTGTCGATCGCGACAAGCTGACCAATTTCATCGGCCTGCCGATGATGTATCAGGCGATGCTGGATCACCCGCACCGCAAGGACGTGGACATTTCGAGCCTCAAGACCTGCACCTATGCCATGGCGCCGATGTCGCGCCCGCTGATGGAACGCTGCATCGCAGAGTTCTGTCCGAACTTCGTGCTGGCGAGCGGCCAGACCGAAATGTATCCGTCGACGACGATGTCGCAGCCAGATCGGCAGTTGCAGCGGTTCGGCAACTACTGGGGCGAGTCGATGGTCGTCAACGATACGGCGATCATGGACGACGACGGCAATCTGTTGCCGCCCGGCGAAGTCGGTGAACTGGTGCATCGTGGTCCTAATGTGATGCTCGGCTACTACAAGGATCCGCAGGCAACGGCGAACGTCCGCAAGTTCGGGTGGCACCACACCGGCGATCTCGCGATGATCGACGAGAATGGCGAGGTGCTGTTCATCGACCGCAAGAAAGACATGATCAAGTCCGGCGGCGAGAACGTCTCCTCGGTCAAGGTCGAGGAGGCGCTGCTTGCGCATCCGGCGGTGCTCAACGCGGCGGTAGTTGGCCTGCCGCATCCGCAATGGGGCGAGGCGGTGACGGCTTTCGTCACGCTCAAACCCGGCGCGAATGCGGACGAGGCAAATATCGGCGAGCATTGCCGCAAGCTGCTCGGCGGCTTTCAGGTGCCGAAGCTGGTGAAGATTCTCGCTGACATGCCGATGACTGCCACCGGCAAGTTGCGCAAGGTCGAGTTGCGCCAGCAATACACCGATCATTTCGCACAGGGCTGATCGCCCTCGCTCAATTGGAGAGTTAGCGCCAACATGGCAGTCATTGAATCGACCATCGCGACCGGCAGCGCCGGCTTCAAGGCCAACCGCGACGGCATGCTGGCGCTGATCGAACGGATGCGGATGCTGGAGGAGCGCAGCCGCGCCAAGTCCGCCGCCGCCAAGGATCGCTTCCATAAGCGTCACCAGTTGCTGCCGCGCGAACGCGCGGCGCTGGTGCTCGATCCCGGCGCGCCGTTCCTCGAACTCTCGACGCTTGCGGGCTACATGTTCGACGTCCCGGACCCCGACAAGAGCGCGCCGGGCGGCGGGCTTGTCGCTGGTATCGGCTTCGTCTCCGGCATCCGCTGCATGGTC
Source organism: Xanthobacteraceae bacterium (assembly GCA_051954235.1). Lineage (GTDB taxonomy): Bacteria > Pseudomonadota > Alphaproteobacteria > Rhizobiales > Xanthobacteraceae > 62-47. The sequence goes on along the minus strand of JBQCHY010000056.1, from coordinate 80,366 downwards.
AGTGCCAACGATGCCGGCATCGATGCCGGCGCGTTGCAGCCATATGGCCTCGACAAGACCCTGCGGGTGCAGGAGCTGGCGCTGGAAAACCGGCTGCCCTACGTGCAACTGGTGGAGAGCGCCGGTGCCAACCTCTTGCGCTACCGCGTCGAGGATTTCGTGCGGGGCGGCAACATCTTCCGTAATCTGGCGCGGTTGTCGGCAGCGGGGTTGCCGGTGGTCACCGTCACGCACGGCTCGTCGACTGCGGGTGGCGCGTACCAGACCGGATTGTCGGACTACATCGTCATGGTGCGCGGCCGTACCCGCGCGTTCCTTGCCGGGCCGCCGCTGCTGAAAGCCGCGACCGGCGAGATCGCCACCGAGGAAGAACTCGGCGGTGCGGTGATGCACACCAGCGTTTCGGGTCTCGGCGATTATCTTGCGGAAGACGATCGTGACGCCTTGCGCATCGCGCGCGATATCATGGCCGGGCTCGATTGGGATCGTCCGCAGGCGGACGAGAAGCGCATCGAGGCGCGGCCGCCGCGCTACGACGCCGAGGAACTGCTCGGCATCATGCCGATGGACCACAAGCGTCCCGTCGACATGCGGCAGGCCATCGCGCGCTTCGTCGACGATTCCGATTTTGTCGAGTTCGGTCCGGATTACGGCCCGGCGACGGTATGCGGGCAGGCGCGCATCGAAGGTCATGCCATCGGCATCATCACCAACAACGGGCCGCTCGACCCGGCCGGCGCCAACAAGGCGACGCATTTCATTCAGGCGTGCTGCCAATCGCAGACGCCGCTGCTCTATCTCAACAACACCACGGGCTACATGGTGGGCAAGGCCTATGAAGAAGCCGGCATGATCAAGCATGGCTCGAAGATGATCCAGGCGGTGACCAGCGCCACCGTGCCACAGATCACCATCTATTGCGGCGCATCGTTCGGCGCGGGTAACTACGGCATGTGCGGTCGCGGCTTCCATCCACGGTTCTGCTTCTCCTGGCCCAACGCCAAGACAGCGGTGATGGGCGGCGAGCAAGCGGCTGAGACTATGGCGATCGTTACCGAGGCCGCCGCCGCCCGCAAGGGTGCGCCGGTGGAGCGCGACAAGATCGACGCCATGAAGGCAAAGATCACCGCCGTGTTCGATGGCCAGATGGATGTGTTCTCCACCAGCGCCCGCGTGCTCGACGACGGCGTGATCGATCCGCGCGACACCCGGGCGGTGCTCGCCGAGGTGATGGCGATCTGCCGCGAGGGCGATGCCCGCACGCCGCATCGCATGCAGTTCTCGGTGGCGCGGCCATGAGTGGGGACGTAATCGTGAAGCTCACTCCGTTCCGCAAAATCCTGGTCGCTAATCGCGGCGAGATCGCGCTGCGCGTGATGCGCACCGCGCGCCGTCTCGGTTTCGCAACCGTCGCGGTCTACTCCGATGCCGATGCCGATGCGCCCCATGTCCGCGCCGCCGATCAGGCGGTGCGGATCGGCGAGCCGTTGCCGGCGCAGTCCTATCTGCGCATCGACGCCATCATTGCGGCGGCGAAGGCGACGGGCGCCGATGCCGTGCATCCGGGCTACGGCTTCCTCGCCGAGAACGAGGATTTCGCGAGCGCCTGCCGCGATGCCGGGCTGGTGTTCATCGGCCCGTCGCCGGAAGCCATCGAATCGATGGGCAACAAGGCGGGCGCCAAGGCGATCATGCAGAAGGCCGGCGTGCCTTGCGTGCCGGGCTATCAGGGCGAGGATCAATCCGACGCCACCATGGCGGCGGAGGCCGCGCGCATTGGCTTCCCGGTGATGATCAAGGCTGTCGCCGGTGGCGGCGGGCGCGGCATGCGGCTGGTCGAAAGCGCGGACGCGTTCCCGGATCACCTGCGTAGCGCGCGCTCCGAGGCGCAGGGCGCGTTCGGCGATCCCACGGTCATTCTGGAGCGCGCCATCGTCGAGCCGCGCCACATCGAAATTCAGGTGTTCGGCGACCGCTACGGCAACGGCATCCATCTCGGCGAGCGCGACTGCTCGGTGCAGCGTCGCCATCAGAAGGTGATCGAGGAAGCGCCGTCGCCGGCGGTGACGCCGGAACTGCGCGCGCGGATGGGCGAGATCGCGGTCAAAGCGGTCAAGGCTATCGGTTACGAAGGCGCGGGCACCCTGGAATTCCTGCTCGATGGCGCGGGCAACTTCTACTTCATGGAGATGAACACGCGTCTGCAAGTCGAGCATCCGGTGACCGAGGCGATCACCGGGCTTGACCTGGTCGAACTGCAACTGCGCATTGCTTCCGGCGAGCCGCTGGCGCTGAAGCAGCAGGACGTCCGCTTTTCCGGCCATGCCATCGAGGTGCGGCTGTGTTCGGAGGATGCGCGTCACGGCTTCATGCCGCAGTCGGGCCGCATGCTGGAATGGCAGCCGGCGGAGCATCTGCGCGTCGAGCACGCGCTGCACTCCGGCATCGAGATTCCGCCGTTCTATGATTCCATGATCGTGAAAGTCATCGCCCACGGCGCGACCCGCGACGAAGCGCGGCGGCGGCTGATCCACGGCCTTGAGCAGACGGTGGCGTTCGGCGTCACCACCAATCAGGAATTTCTGACCTCCTGCCTGCGGAACGACGTGTTCACACAAGGCGGCGCCACCACCGCGTTCATCGGGCAACACGCCGATGTGTTGTTGGCGCGACCGCCTGTTGCCGGAACTGCCAATGACGTGCTGGCGGCGCTGCTGCTCTACGTCACCGATCCGTATGCCGCACCGTGGCGCGCCGGTCGTTCGCTGGCGACGACCTTCCCGATGCTGATGCGTTTCGCCATCGATGGCGAGGCTTGCGAGATCGAGATCGCACGCACCCGCGAGGGCGACTACGCCATCGGGTCGAACGGCGAGGGCCGTCGCATCGGCATCGCCGCTCTCGACGGCGACACGATCCGGATCAAGGCCGATGGCCTGACCGAGAGCGTCCGCTATCGCCGCGACGACAGCCACCTCTACATCCTGCGCGACGGTGCCGTGCTGGCCGTCCGCGATCTCACCCGCGCCGCGCCGGAGCGGGCGGCGGCGGGCGGTGGCGACGGCAAATTGCGAGCGGCGCTCAACGGCCGCGTGGTGGCGGTGCTGGTCAATGTCGGCGACGCCGTCAAGGCCGGGCAACCGGTGTCGACGCTCGAGGCCATGAAGATGGAGCACGTGCATGTCGCGCCGGTTTCGGGCATCATCGCGGAACTCGGCGTCACCGAGGGCGAGCAGGTCACCACCGGCCACATCGTCGCGGTGATCGATCCGGCGAAAGATGAAGCGGCATAAAGGACACAGCGGACGATGGCGGACAACACGAGCGTAATACAGGAAAAGCGCGGACAGGCTCTCTGGATCACCATCAATCGGCCGGAGAAGCGCAACGCGCTCAACGCCGAGGTGATCGCCGGCATCGTGCGTGGCTATCGCGAGGCGCATGACGATCCGGCCATTCGCGTTATCGTGTTGACCGGCGCGGGCGACAAGGCGTTCTGCGCCGGCGCCGATCTGGCGAACACCGGCGGTGCCTTCGCAGCGATGGATTTCGCCAAGCCCAACGTCGATTATGCCGACCTGTTGCGGCTGGCGCAGAACGCCACCAAGCCGTCGATCGCGCGCATCAATGGCGTCTGCATGGCCGGTGGCATGGGCCTGTTGTGCATGACCGATATGGCGGTGGCGACCGAAACCGCGATCTTCGGCCTGCCGGAGGTCAAGGTCGGCGTGTTCCCGATGCAGGTGATGAGCCTGCTGCAATCGCTGGCGCCGCGCCGGCTGATCAACGAATGGTCGCTGACCGGCGAGCCGTTCGATGTCCGCGCCGCGCAGGCGGCGGGCCTCGTCAACCACATCGCGCCGGCCGGCGAACTCGACGCCAAGGTGGACTGGCTGATCGGCCGTCTCACGGACAAGTCACCGACCGCGATCCGTCGCGGCAAATACGCCATGCGCGCCATCGCGGCGATGTCGTTCGACGAGGCGATCGCCTACACCGAAAGCCAGATCGCGCTCTTGGCGATGACCGAGGACGCCAAGGAAGGCCTGAAAGCCTTCGGCGAAAAGCGCAAGCCTTCCTGGCCGGGACGATAGAGTCGATTAGGACCGTCATTGCGAGCGAAGCGAAGCAATCCAGTTCTTTTTTCGCCCTGGATTGCTTCGTCGCTAACGCTCCTCGCAATGACGTAAGATATGGGTAGTCTAAAGTCCTAAGAACCAAAATAACGGGGAGGTTGCGATGTTGTTGACGGAGCTGGTGCGTCGCGGCGCGGTTTATTTCGGTCCGCGAACGGCGGTGATGTATGGCAACGACAAACTCACCTTTACGCAGGTCGATCAGCTCTCAAACCAGATCGCCAACGTTTTCATCGACACGCTTGGACTTGCGGTCGGCACCCGCGCTGGACTGTTGCTGAACAATTCGGTGTTCACCATTCCGGTGGACTTCGGCTTCGCAAAAGCGCGGCTGTCGCGCGTGCCGCTCAATTCGCGCCTGTCGTTGGCGGAACAACAGCAGATGCTGGAAGGTGCCGGCGTCGGCATTCTGCTGTATGGCGCCGATCTTGCTGACCGCGCCCGCGAATTGATGCAGGCAATGCCGGAATTGCGAACGATCAGCATCGGTGATGCCGGTCCGAACGATCTTCAGGCATTGGCGAAAGCGCAGCCGGTGACGCCGCCGGATCGCAAACCGGAAGCGGACGATATCGTTGTCACCATCTTCACCTCGGGCACCACCGGCAAACTGAAAGCCGTTGAACATACTCAGGCGAGCTGGGCGGCGATGGCGATCAACATCCTCGCCAATCATGACGTGCGCGAAGGCGACATCATGCTGCACGCCGCCTCGATGATCCACGCCAGCGGCTGCTTCATCATGCCGTACTGGATCAGCGGCGCGACGGCGGCCGTGCTGCCCGGTTTCACGGCGGCATCCTATATCGAGGCAGTGGAGCGCTGGAAACCGACCGCGCTCAACATGGTGCCGACCATGCTCGGCATGCTGTTGGACCAGCCCGGTATCGCGGAAGCAGATTTCAGTTCGGTGCGCTCGATCATCTACGGTGCGTCGCCGATGCCGCGACCGACCATCAACCGCGCGTTGAAACTGTGGGGACCGCGCTTCCTGCAATATTACGGGCAGACCGAGGCGCCGGTGTTCATCACGCACCTGACCAAGGAAGATCACGTTGGCCCCGCAGCGGAACAGCGTCTCGCGGCCTGCGGTCGTCCGAGCGTCGATTGCGAAATCCGCCTCGTCGACGAGGACGGCAACGAGGTCGCGCCGGGGGAGGTGGGTGAGATCGCGCTGCGCGCGCCGTTCATGATGCGCGGCTATTTCGACGCACCGGAATTGAATGCGCAGATGGCGCTGTCGGGCGGCTTCATTCGTACCCGCGATGTCGGCCGCTTCGATCAGGACGGCTATCTCTATCTGGTGGACCGCACCTCCGATATGATCGTCACCGGCGGCTACAACGTCTATCCGCGCGAGGTCGAGGACGCGCTCGCTGCCCATCCGGCGGTGCGCGAAGTCGTGGTCGTCGGCATTCCGGACGACAAGTGGGGTGAGGCGGTCGCCGCCTTCGTGGCGCTGCGGGCCGATCAGCAGATCGATGACGCCGCGCTGATGGCTTTCGCTCGCGATCGGCTCGCTGGTTACAAAGTGCCGAAGTCGGTGCACTTCATCGACGAAGTGCCGAAAAGTCCGGTCGGCAAGCTGTTGCGCCGCGCGGTGCGCGATCCGTTCTGGAAGGGCCGCGACCGTCGCATCGGATAGCAACGCTCGCACCAGACCATCTTTCGTTCAAATAGAATCGACCGCTCGTCATCGCCGGTCTCGTCACGGCCATTCACGTCTTTTCCCTTGCAGTATCCATAAGGCGCTTATGTCCGGCATAGGGGGCTGGCGAGAGTGCCGCCTCGCATAATTGCGGCTGCGCAATTGCGACGTATCGCCATCACCCTTTCTCCGTAGCGACGAAAGTGCCGACAAAGGCGCGCCTCCCGGCGCGATGGTGGCGATTGCGGCCGGCAATATTGATACCCGTCAAGTTGTGCGGGGGAGCCGTGCTTACAAATCGCTGAAGGCAACGGCGCTGAACGACGCTGATACGACAACAGAAACTCTCGCAACCTTCCAAGCTGCCGATCACACCTGGCGGTTTCGCGTGATCACGACGCCGGGATTCAGCGGAGTAAACAATGAAGAAAGGCGAGATCTATATCTTTGGCTTTCGCGGCTTCCCGAATGTCCAGGGTGGCATCGAAACGCATATCGAAAATCTCGCTCCGCAACTCGTGCAAATGGGGCACCGCGTGACTGCCTGCGTGCGGTCACCATATGTCGACAAGCAATGCAAGGAGTGGAAAGGCGTGCAGTTGCTCCGGCTGTGGACGGTGCGCAACGCTTATCTCGAGACGTTGCTTCATTCGCTGATCTGCGCGGTGGTAGCCGGCATTCGCAGGCCGGAAGTCGTACACGTCCACGGCATCGGCCCCGCTCTTGTCGTCCCGCTGCTTCGTATCCTTGGCTTGCGAGTTGTCGTCACCCATCACGGCGAGGATTACAATCGCGAAAAATGGGGGGTGGCGGCGCGGACGCTGTTGCGTCTTGGCGAAATGCTCGGAATGCGTTTCGCGCATCAACGCATCGTTATTAGCCGGAGCATAGAGAAACTTGTCACCAGCAAGTATGGCAAGCCTTGTGAGATCATTCCCAATGGCGTCGTCTTCGCGGATATACCGCGCGAGACCGATAAGGTCGTCGAACTTGGCTTGCAGCCGGGTCGCTATGTTGTGACGGTCGGACGGCTTGTTCCCGAGAAGCGACAACTGGATCTTTTGCGGGCTTTCAATCATGCGGGTCTAAGCGGCTGGAAACTGGCAATCGTCGGTCGGATCGATCACAAGAACAAGTACGCCGATTGCCTCGCTTCCGAGGCGGCTCTCGCGGACAACGTGGTGATGGCGGGCTTCCAGACCGGCGCCTCGCTGCGCCAGCTTTATGCGCATGCCGGGCTGTTCGTTCTGCCGTCGTCGCATGAGGGATTGCCCATCGCGCTGCTGGAGGCGCTCAGCTATGGGCTGCCGGTGTTGGTCAGCGACATTCCCTCCAACATGGAGGTGGTGAGCGATGCGGATCGCGTTTTCCGAATGGGAAGTATCGCGGAGTTGAGCACGAAAATACGCGCCTTGAGCGGTTTGAATGTGAGCGCCTCGGGCCGCGAAGCAATCAGGCTGAATTGCGCCCGTCGCTACAACTGGACGGAAATTGCCCAGAAGACGTCGACGGCATACATGGCACTGGTGAATTCCAAGGCGGGTGTTGCTCTTCCAGGCTTGAATTCGAGCCCACGATACAAGACCTGAGGCAGGAACCGCCGGCGCAGACAATGCGCCGGGCCATCGGGAGCGGATTTATCCCGGTTTCGCGATGCTTTGTCGGCTGCGCCAACCTAGTGCGAAAGTGTGTCTGAGATGCCGAAGGCGTGCCGCGATCGGCGCAGGGCAAAGAATGATCGCGACAAATTTCAGCACCGACAATTTGTCCACGCTCATCAAGTCGTTCCGGAAAAGCCATACATAGCCTAGAACCTCGCGCAAGCTGGCGCCGCTATTGCGGTGATATGCCAGGAACCTCAAGGCGCGGCGGGAAAAGCAGCGTTGGGCCTGGAGTCTGAGTTCCTGACGTAACGATGCGGTCCTGATCCGCTCGTCTGCTGTGCGCGATATCAGATCCGCGACCTTCCAGCCGTCGGTCAGAATTTTCGTGACGCCCAAACGGCCGGTCTCCGAATCGTCGTGAAGATTGAAGGTCGCGCAGGCTTCGTTGATGAAGCCGACCTCATCTTCGAGGAGGAGAGGCGCCCAGGCTGCCACGTCCGCGGTGTGGGGCAGGCTGAGGGAAAATCCTCCACGCAAGCGCAGGGCTTGCGTGTTCATCATTACACTGCAGATCGCGATGCTGATCTCATCCGCCAAAAATTCCAGAAGAACCCGAGGCCCGTTCTGGAGTCCCGACGTCATATGTTGGCTGGTGCGGGCGGGCTTGATTTGTCCGAACGACGCCAAATGGCAGTTGGTCAACGCGGCGACGATCGGAACTTGCGATCGGTATCCAATCGCGCCAACGCATCGTTCGACGAACTGCGGAGATATCCTGTCGTCATCGGACACAAAAATGATGTACTCGCCCTTGGCTGCCGCCAGGCATGCATTCCAGTTCGGAAGGAGGCCGATGTTGGCTTCCTGCCTCAAGACCCGGAGTCGATGATCACTGAACTCGCCCAAAACCTTCCCTGTGTCATCCAACGACGCATTGTCCGAAACAAGCACCTCGATGTGTTTGTAACTTTGCGCCAAGGCGAGATCGATACAGCCCCTGAGCAGGGGCGCGCGATTGAACGTTGGAATGGCAATCGTGACGAGCGGGCCGTTTGCCGGTTCGTTCATTGTTCGTGAACTTGACATCGCGGCTCCGGCATCAAAACTTCCGTTGCAAATAACGTTGGCGTCACAAGACTCGCGAGTGCGTATTGGCGGCGAACCCGGATATCGTTCCGGCCGGCGCAATCAGGCTCTCATAAAGCGAGAGCACCGCGGCTCCGTGCCGCGCAAGCGAATATTCCGTTTCCGCGACCTTCCGAGCCTCATTGCCGAACGTTCTTCGTAGGTCGGAATTGCTCAGCAGGGTCCTGATATGACTGGATAGTTGCTGGATGTTTCTAGGTTCGAACAGCAGGCCGGTCTGGCCGTGCCTGACGAGTTCGGGGATGCCGCCGATATCCGATGCGACGATCGGCTTCCCGTAGGCCATGGCCTCCAGCACCGACAACGGATTATTTTCGTGCCATTCGGACGGAACCACGATCACGGATGCTTCCCTGAGTTTTGCCTCGAGATCCGCGCCTGTCAGATGGCCGGTAAACTCCGCCGATGGAAATGCCGATTGCAGCTTCCCCTGCAGCGGCCCGGATCCGGCGACGACAAGCCGCCATGCGGCGTTATCCGCTGCGTGCGCTCGCAGCAGCGTCTCGACTCCCTTTTCGGGTGAGAGGCGCCCAAGATAGAGAGCGAAGCCCTTGTCTTGCCTGGACGCCGCGATGCGCGAGGTGTCGACGCCGTTCGGGATGTGGACGACCTTGCTGTCACCCAACAGAGGCACAACGGCATCGCGCATGAAACGGCTGGGGGCGATGAACTTATCCACGCGCCGATAGCTGCCGGCTGCGGCATGAAAGCGCGCTTCCGCCCACAACAGCCCACTCTGCGCAATCGAGCGATCTGCGCAACGTTGCGTGAGCAGCGCCTCGTAGCGGCCGTCCGAGCACTTCGTGCATACCTCGCCATTGGAAAGCCGGGTATAGACCGGGCATATGACCTTGTAATCGTGCAGCGTGAGAACGATCGGAATCCTGGCTCGCGAGGCTGCGTTGATGATGGACGGTGTCAGTTGATGGTAGATGTTGTGGCAATGCAGGATGTCAGGCCTTTGATCGCGGATCAGTGTCGAAATCTTGTCGACCGCTTCGCGCGAATGAATGAATGATAGCGCGGACCGTAACCTTCTGGCGCGTGAATTGGACCGATAGTCTTTCGACGAGACGAAATATGGTGCGTACGTTGAAGGACGATTGCGCGGGTCTGCCATGGAGAATTCGACAACATCGACCCGGTGTTGCCTCATCAAGTCGATTTCATCGAACATCACCGTCTCGGCACCACCCTTCAGATAAAAAAACTTGTTTGCAAACAGAACCTTCAGCCGGGCGTGGTTGCTATATGCGGTCTTGGACAGGCCGCTTTCCGCAAAGCCGCCTTCTTTCCATGAGCGTGCCTCCACGGCAGGCGGATCGATCAACACATCGCCGCCGTGATTGCTGGAACGCATGTTCATGTTCGCGATCCGGTGAGAGTCATGCTCTGTTTCGCTGATGCCATGGCGCCGTATGCGGTCATGCGTCCGGCATAAGCGAAGAACAGCGTCATGGACGTAAAGCTGTCCAGCAGATTTTCCGAAAGGAAGTATATGCAAAGAACGACGAAAAGGACTCTTGCCGGAGGGGTTTTCAGCGCGCCTCGTATATAAACGAGGAAAGACGCGAATATCGCGAGATTGATCGGACCATACTCCACGAGGATCCGAAGATAATCGTTATGCGGAACCATCTCGGCGTAGGTCAGCGCCGGGGTTTGTCCTGCCCCATAACCGAAAATCAGGGTCCCGATGCTGCCATTGGAATAGATATCCCAGATGTTGGTCCAATGGATCAGGCGGAAGAATCCCGACAGATCGGTCGAGCCCGTGAGCAGGACCAGCTTCTGGTACGACATCGAAACGACGGAACGCGGATCGATATTGAGAACGAAAACCAGTCCATCGAATGCCGTGATGGCGCGATTGAAGGCACCGAACTGATATGCGGCGGCGCCGATGATGATTACGGGGGTGACGATGACGGCAGCCGAGAGAACCGACTCGCGTCGCAACGGAACGGTGGCCCACATGCAGATCGAGATCACCGTCGCGACGATGGCGCCAATCTTGTTCATGAATGCGGCGTTCAGAAGCTGCAGAAGAATGACACGATTGCCGAAAACTGGCGATGCCGCGAAAAGCAATGCGCTGAAATGCAGGACCGCGATATTCGCATTGGGAAGATAACCGAAAGGTTCGTCCTGGGCCTCCCAGATCCTGCTGGTACCGAAGGCCATGAACACAATGGGCAAGGCGGCCAGGGCATAGAGGGAATACAGTTCGATCGGCTTTATCGGAGTCTTATTACGGCAACCGGCGGCATAGAAAATGTAGAGCGACAGGTATTTCAGCACATCCGGAAAGGATGTGTGTCCGATATTGGCAAGGACGTTCAGAAACGTTGCGATCACGGCGACCAACAGAAAAGTCGTGCTCGCCGAACTGTCGCGTCTCGACCGGAATAGGGCGATCAGGGCATAGCCGATGAGGGTAATCGCAATCGCATTGCTGATCGCATAGAACGCCGTCGAGTTGGTCAGATGATACACGAAGGTGAACAAGCTCTGGACCACCAGAAACCCGCACAGCACCGGGAAGAAGTGCTCGTTCTCGCGAGCGGTCGCCGTGGCTTTGGACCGCTGAATTGTATCGAGGGTCAAGGATGACATCGGTTCTTGCTACCGTGAAGGCAGCCATCGGCTGCCGCATCAAGACTCAAGCCTTATGGATAATCAGATAGGACTTGGGAATGAACAGAAACCGTTCGACAACGAACTCGCCTTCGGGAAACAGCGTTCTGAATTCGTTCGCGGACAGGATATTGACTTCATCGAAGAAGGTTTGCGTCAGTGACGGATCGCGATGGACCAGCCCGAACGGTGAGAATTTGACGACCGTGCGCCCGATCCGCCGGGGCAGCCAATGCAGGAACGGCATGACGAAGTGCGGCTCGAGGGGAAATATTTTTGCCGGTGTCTGGATCACGTAATTTCTGGCGGCACGCATGATTTCGCGAGCGAGGCCAACCCGCTCGCCCGGTGGCACGTGCTCTATCACCGAATTGCAGATCAGAACGTCGATCTGCTTGTCGTTGGCGGGAATGTGCTTGCCGTCGTAAACGCTGGCCTGGATGTTGCCCGGCGCCCCTCCGGCGTTCGCGGCGTCGAATTGATTGTCTAGCGCGATATTGTAGATCATGACCTCTTTGGGCTTGATCTCCGGCTTTACGTGCCGCCAGTAGTGAAGCGAGCCTCCGATATCGACGATCGAACGGTCATCGATATCGGGGAAAATGCGTTTGATTTTTCGCGCGCGAGAGATCCGAAACCGCTTCATGAAGGGCGAGAGAGCATAGAACCAAAGCCTCATGGGCTGTCTCCCTGGGACGTCTTGCTGACGTCACGATCCGATCAACTTTTCCTCCTGCTTGCGACCGTCGAAATCCGATGTCGGTCGCAAAGGCGTGGGGATTGTCGGAGGGTAAGGCCGGAACACCATGGAATATTGATGAGTGTCAAGTCGTCGGCGGTCAGTGGATTGCCAGGACAGGCGCCCATGAACCGGTCGATTTTACGGATGCGATTCCAGATGATGACCGCTGTTCGACTGCAAGTTGGACATTCCCGGATCCGCAGTTCGAACTTGACCCTCGTCAATACCGGGCCGATGGCTCGGCGTAGAACTGGCCGCAAGTTTGGCGTAGCCGGGACGGCGAGCAGGTTAGAGGTCGAACGGGCTCGAGATTTTCGAGCCCTGAACCGTGGCAGACGCCGTTCCGGCATTCAATCCAAGCGTTAGCTCGCTCATGAGATCAGCATGGGCGAAATCGTCCACAATCGCCCCAATCAGCAGATGTTCCACGCGATGTCATTTGCTTTCGCCACCGAGGCGCAAAACCGGCGTTCGATGACGGGCCTGGCAGGCGTCCCTATGCAAAACGGTAAGGCTGCATGTTAGGCGCGCCGCGCGCTAACTTGACGGCAGATATCGGCGAAGGAAGTTTGAAGATGCCAAGCATTTCAAGCCGGTTGTTCTTAATGCTTGCGCTCTACGTCGCCAACACAGCGTCGCTGTTCGTCGCCTTCAAGGCCGCGGCTCTAACGCTCAATCATAGTCAGAATGTGCTTCTGCTCAGCATTCACGCCGTGTGCATGTTCGCTTCGCAGGTGGCGGATCTCGGGTACTCGCGACCGGCTTATCGCAATCTGGCTCAAAGACCGAAAGCTGCGGATCAGGCGGCCTATTACTACAAAGTCAATGCTCAACGCTTTCTGATCATGCTGCTTTGTCTTCCGGTTGCATACGTGTATATGCCGACCTCCGGGCAGCCGTTGCCGGCAATCCTCGGGATACTTCTGATCGTCGGCTTTTCATTGCGATCTCCGTGGTTGGTCGCGGCCAACACCAGCATCTTTCGTCTGTACTCGATATCGGAGATAATCTTTTCGTCGCTTGCGGTTGCGATCTACATTGCGATCATTTTTCTCAAGTATCAGCCGACGCTCGTAGTGATTCTGAGTATTCTCGTTGCATCACGGCTGGGGTCGGTCCTTCTCGTCAGCGAGCGCCTGTTCCGTTACGTGTCGTTGAAAACCCTATTTCACCTCGATAGGGATATTTTTCGCGAGTCGCTCGACTCATTGAGTATCAGATTGATCATGCTGGGTTCGCATTGGTCCAACGGACTTTTTGTCGTTGTGCTGTTCACGCAGGCGCATGTCGGCCTCTATCTGCAAGCCGACAAGTTGTTCTATGCTGGCGTTGGATCGTTTGCGTTTCTGTCTCAAGAACTGGTCCGGTTGGCAACGGCCGGCCATTTCCAACACGTGCGCTGGTACGTGTTGGGAGCCATCTGTTTTGCCGCTTCGTCGGTTGTCTCGCTCTTCTTCGCGATCACCGCGCCCTTCTTTCTGACGCTGGTATTCTCGGCCAACTATGTCGGCGCGGCGGAGCCGCTGCGATGGATGCTGCTCGGCTTTCCGCTGTTGGCGACTAATTTTGCATTGGGAAATGCCTATCTGCACCATCGCCATCACGATGGGTTTGCGCTGAAACTGGCTTCAATTGCCGCGTTCGGAAATCTGCTGGTCGTCGCTGCCGCGTATGCCACCATGCGCCCGAATGTGGCCGCGTTTGGCGTTCTCGCCAGCGAGGCAGCGGTGTTTCTGTTTCTAGCCTACACGCTCCAAAGAGGCGTGCAGACCGCGCGCGACAACGTTCCCAAAGCGGTGCCGCATGCGGCTGTGTTTCAGCCCGTTCGCAGTGCGAGCACGCATATCACGAGAGGCAGGCGATAGGGCCAATGTTGACGTTGGTTTCCAGCTGCAGGAGTTTTGTCCGGAGCAGGCTTGTCAATTGCCAGCGATCTCTTTGATAAGGTCGGCATCCAGCGCGAGCCGCGCGGCCTTTTGGATGCGGAAAAAGGGGACGCCGGCGCGATCCGCCATCTTCAGCAGGCTATGCTTGCCGTCAGCCAGGTTCAGGACCCACAACAGGTCCATCTGACTAGCGCCGCCAGCTTCCTTCTGCCCGGCGATCGCGCGATACAGACCACGTCGCCCCAGTTGGGGTTCGCCCCTTCCATCGATCCGGATGTAGGTGCGGTTCGCGTCCAGCAGGTCGAGCAAGCTTGCCGTTACCGCATAGGATTGATCGAGTGCTTCGGGTTTCACGAAATCGAGATTGTCCGCCGACGTGTGGTATTCGGGGAAAGTCCCGTGAACGCTGCGCATCAGGCAGCCCACCGGCAAGTCAAACGCCGGCGAACAGAATTGTCTTTCGTCGTAGCCGTAGGGATCGAAGGCCATGATCTCGTGCGGATGGCCGGAATGGCGCAGTACGTGCGCGACGGCATGGTCGATGGGTGCGCCGCTTCGGCTTTGTTTGTAGTGGAAGCCTCCGTTATCGCCGATGCAGGTCAGAACCAATCCATGGCGAATTTTGCCGAGATGATCCTCGTTGCGGGCGAGCCACGAGATCGCGCCGATCGTCGCAGGCAGAAACAGAACGCGTAAACCCAATCGTGTCTTGAGCTGCGTTTGCCGCATAGCCAATGCAAGGGCTACGGCGATTCCGGAAAGGTTGTCATTCGCAAGACTCGGATGGCAGATGTGGGCCGTGATCAGTATCTCATCGGATGTTTCGCCTGGGTGACAAAACTCCCCATAGGCGAGCGCCCCCGGCGAAAGGTCGCTGTCGATATCAACGACATAGCTTTCGTCTTGCATGGTTTGCCAGAGATTGTCGGCCATGCAGAACCCCCAGTCGTCGGCATAGTAGCCGGTGCGATAGGGAATGAGGTCGGGCTGATCGGGCAGGGTGTGGACATGCCGCGCTAGTTCCGCGTGGCTCACCTCGCCATGAAACGGCTTGCTGTAGCCGACGACATGCAGATTGTTGTCCGCGAAATCGACCATGCGTCGGCCGTCCAGTGTCTTGATGGTTGCGCCGCGAATGTTCCATTCCAGTGGAACGTGCCAATCGAGCACCGCTGTACCGCTCGGAATCTCCCTGATGTTCAGCGCGACGTATCGCGCCAGGATCGCTAGTGTCTCGCGAACGCCGGCGCCGGTGAGGCTTCGATTGATCGGGAAAAGCTCCTGCACCAACCCATGCAGGTCAATTGGAGGAACCTCGCCCGCGTCGGCATGGTGCTTCCTGTTCGACACTGGATGCCTTCCTTTTCGGATCGTTCCGATCGATCGATCGCGACCGGTGGCGGCCCTTCAGGGTAGAGGTTTGAGCATGGGACGTAGGTAGAGATCGGTAACTTCTGCTGTCCTGCCCATGGTGAGTGCGAACAACACCGCTTCGGCGACGTCTTCCGGCTGTAACATACGATCGGGATCGTATCGTCTGCCGGATATCGCGTGAAGATCCATCTGTCGTTGGGTTGCGGTGGTGCCGGGAAAAATGCTCGTCACTCTCACGCCGAACTCATTGACTTCATCGCGCAGAGCGTTCGTCATTGCGTGGACGGCGTGTTGGGTCGCGGCGTAGGTGCCGCGGCCGGCCGTATTGTGCGCGCGGGTGATCGAGGAATTCACGACAATAATTTGCCCGGATGCCTCGCGCAGAAGCGGTAGCAGCAACTGCGTCAGGGTGTAGGGGGCCCGAACGTTGGCTGCATACTGGCTGTCGAAATCGGAGACAGGCGATGTCTCTGTCGTTCCCAGTTTGATGATTCCCGACGAATGGACCAGGATATCGATCCTGGAAAGATCGACGCGTATCCGATCCGCAAGCTCTTTGAGTTGTGCGTCATCCGTCATATCGCAAGGATAAGCGGATACGCGCGGGCCGCATTCCGCTGCGAGGTCTTCAAGCAAGGACTGGCGCCGCCCGACCAAGGCGACCTTTACCTTGGAGTGAGCGAGAAGTTTCGCGGTCGCGCGCCCGATGCCGGAACTCGCACCCGTAACCAGCGCTGTTGTGTTCTCCAAGAATCTCGACATTAAAATCGACAAAACCTGCCTTCAACATTCCGGACCTTAAAACGTCCGGTCTAAAGAGACTGCCCTTTCAATGCATTGCTCGCAACCCAGATGGCTGAGTTTCTATCTACAATGGCTAATCTTCAATGGTTGCCTTCGGCACCGGCACAATGAACCGGCCGCCCCATGACTTGATTTCGCTCATCTGCGCTTTGATTTCGTTCTTCAGATTCCATGGGAAGATCAGCACGAAATCGGGCTTCGCCTCGAGGATGGCTTCGGGAGGGAAGATGGGAAGCCGTACGCCGGGCACATAGCGTCCCTGTTTTGACGGCGCGCGATCCACGGTGAACTCGATGAAGTCAGTCCCGATGCCGCAATAATTGAGGAGCGTCGCGGCTTTGGCCGGCGCGCCGTAGCCGACGATCTTCTTGCCGTTACGCTTCAGGCCGATCAGGAGATCAAGCAGATCGCGCTTGGTCGCCTTCACCGATTCATTCCACGCGACATAGGCGGCGTCGCCATCAAGGCCATAGGCTCGCTCGGCCGCCAGCGGCTCCGCCACCCGGGCGGTTTGCGGGTGACTGGCCTGTTCGTGACAGACAAAAAAGCGGATGGACCCACCATGCGACTTGGGCAATTCGACATCGAACACGCGCAAGCCGGCGCTGGCGAAGATGCGCTGTCCGGCGATCAGCGACAGGTAGGAAAAATGCTCGTGATAGATAGTGTCGAATTGGTGGAGTTGCATCAGCTTGAGAAGATGCTGCACCTCGAAGGTCGCGACGCCTTCCGGGGCGAGCAATATTTTTACGCCGCCGACGAAATCGTTGATATCCGGCACGTGTGCCAACACGTTATTGGCCGTGATCAGATCGGCAGTCCAGCCCTCGCGGGCCAGTTCGTGCGCATACTGCACGCCGAAGAACCGCATGCGGGTGTCGATGCCTTTCGCCTTGCCGGCGAGCGCGACGCTTTTGCAGGGTTCGATACCCAGGCACTGGATGCCTTTGGCCATCGAATACTGCAGCAGGTAGCCGTCGTTCGAGGCGATTTCGACATGGCGTGATGCTTCGGTGAGACCGAAGCGTGTGATCATGTCCTCGACATAGGTGCGGGCATGAGTCAGCCAGGACGTCGAATGCGAGGAAAAGTAAGCGTAGTCGGCGCGGAAGATATCGTCGGCCGCCAGCATGTCGGAGGTCTGGACCAGACGGCAATTGCGGCAGACCAAGGCCTTCAGCGGATAGAACGGTTCGGCTTTCCCGGCATTTTCCGGATCGACATAGTCATTGGCGACCGGGGACAGCCCGAGATCCACCAGCGTCAGCGTCAGTTCGGATCGGCAATGGCGGCACTTGGAGGCAGCCGCGAGGACCGGCAACGAATTCAGAATCATGGCTGCTCCCTGATCAGTTCGGCATCTTCCGGCACCGGCTGACCATGATGTTGGTCATGCTGCCGTCGATGCGCGCGACATTCTGCATTTCACGTCGTCTTCGATGTCACGTAACGAGCGCAAAGCCAGGTCTTTCGGCGACATCACGGACACCGGCAGCGGCCATGCCAGTCCCAGCAGTGGATCGTCGTAGCGAAATCCGCTTTCCGCGTCCGGCTTATAGAATTCGCCCATCTGGTAGCTCGTCACGGTATTGTCGCGGAGCGCCTGAAATCCGTGGGCGAAGCGTTCCGGCACGTACAGTGCTCTCATGTTGTCTTCGTTGAGCTCGACGCGGATGTGATCGAGATAGGTCGGGCTCTCGGGACGCAGGTCGACGATAATATCGATCAGGGCGCCGCGCGTGCAGCGCACCAGCTTGGTTTCGGCGGCCGGCGGATACTGGAAGTGCATGCCGCGTAGCGTGCCTTTCCTGGTGTTCAGGGCGACATTGGTTTGGGCGGTCATGGACCGAAGCCCATGCTCGCGGAATTCGTGCTGGCAGAAGGTGCGCGCGAAGAAACCTCGCTCGTCCGTCTTGCGGTCGAGATCGATGATGAACGCACCCTTGAGCTTTGTTTCGGTAAAGATCATGGCTTGTGTCTGGTCTAGCCACCGACAGCGAACTGGCGGATGGATTCGGAATGAACGGCCGAGCGGTGTTTCAGATCGTCGCCAAGGATGCCGTCGGCAATCAGCTTCTGGATGTGACCGATGCGCTGGTAGCGCGGACCTTCGAACTCCTCGAGTGTCAACTTCGTACGGAGATAGGCGCTATAGAGTTGTTCGGCGCCGCGCCGTGCATCCCATTGTGGCTTGAAGGCCGGCAGCATGCGCGCGATCTTGTCGAAATTGACCCGGTAGGACCGCGTATCGGGGCTTGCATCAGGGGCGTATTCGAGCCGGCAGCCCGGCACGACATCGGCGACGATCTTGGCGATATCGCTGATGCGATAGTTGTGCTCAGTCTGGCCGACGTTGAAGGCCTGATTGAAGACCACATCCACCGGCGCTTCGAGCGCCGCGATGAAGGCGCGCGAAATGTCTTCGATGTGGACGATCGGCCGCCATGGCGATCCGTCCGACTTCAGATAGATCAGCCCGTTGGTCACCGCCCAGGCGACCAGATTGTTGAGCACGATATCGAAACGGATTCGCGGCGAGACGCCATAGGCGGTGGCCGGGCGCATATAGGTCGGGCAGAAGCCATCACCGGCCAGTGTAGAGATATCGCGCTCGGACCGGACCTTGGATTCGCCATAGGCCGTCACCGGATTGAGCGCCCCGGTCTCATCAAGCATGGCCTCGCCGGCCTGTCCGTAGTTGCTGCAGGAGGAGGCCAACAGGAAGCGTTTGACGCCCGCTTCCTTCGCCAGCGTCGCCAGCCGCACGCTGCCCGCGTGGTTGATGTCGTAGGTCAGTTGAGGACGAAAATTCCCGAGCGGATCGTTCGACAAGGCGCAGAGATGAATGATGGCGTCGAGCCCCCTGAGGTCCTCGCGCGTGACGTCGCGAATATCCTTGCGGATCTGCGGCACAGGCTGGATGCGGCCTCCGGCCTCGAAGGTGCATCGCTCATAGAGATTGCTGTCGAAGCCCACCACGTCGTGACCAGATGCCAGCAGCATCGGCACCATCACGGTTCCAATATAACCCAAGTGTCCTGTGACCATCACACGCATGGCGGTTTCCTTAGCTTTACTGCACCGTTAGTTTCCGTCCGTGAAAGGCTTCGGCGAATCCGTCCGGCGCGCGGCATTCCATGCCGCGCAGCCGTGCCAGACCCATGAATGTTTCCGCGTCAAACCAGTCCTTTGAGCGCTGCGTGCCGAAATGCTGGCGCAGGAGTTTGGCCTTGCGCTCCATCAGCGTTCGGGTAGCTGGAATGAAGACATTCGGCTGGCTCAGGTCGCCATCCCATTTCGGAATTTCGTATTCGAGGATCGCGTGGTCGCGAAAGGTGTTCCACGTCAATGCGCAGACTTCGCGATGGTCTTGATGCGCGTCGTGGCGCGTGTGGCACAGGATCACGTCGGGCGATGCACGTCGTTTCAGAGCCTCGAACCAGATCTTGATCTCGGCCCCCTGATGCGGGAAAAAGCCGTCCTTGAATTCCGCCAACTCGATCACCGCGCGTTCCGAGCCAGCGAGAAATGCCTCGGCGGACGAGCGCGCCTCGTCGCCGCGCGGCCCTTGCGCACTCAGAACCACCCAATGGACGTCGAGGCGCACACCGCGATCGATCCAACCGAGGATCGTTGCGCCGGCGCCGATCTCGATGTCGTCGGAATGCGCGCCGATGCAAAGCACGGACAATCGCTCATTTGCATCGGCGAGCTTGAAGCGCTTCATCCCATTTTCCTCTCGGTCCGGGCCGGGGCCATGCCGGGATTCAAATTGAGAAGCCAGGGCATCGTGCCCTTGTCGACGAGATCCTCGAGGATCTGCTTGTCCTTCAACGTATCCATCGGACGCCAGAATCCCTCATGCCGGAACGCCATGAGTTGATCCGCCTCGATCAAGCGTTGGAATGGCGCTTCGACGAGTTCGTCGCCGTCGCGCATATAGTCGAATATCTCCTTTCGGAAGATGAAGAAGCCGCCATTGATCCAAAGATCGGCTTCCTGGCTGGCGCGGATCCGTTCGACTTTTCCATCCGGATGCATATCGACCAGATGCAGACTGAATGATGGCCGCACCGCCGTGAAGCAGGCGACCTTTCCGCTGATGCGGAAGGTTTCGATCATTTCGGTGAGATTGACGTCAGAGAGACCGTCGCTGTAGTTGGCGAGAAACATCTCCTCGCCCACGACGTGATCACGCACGGCCCATAGCCGCTGGCCGATATTGCGCCAGATGCCGGTATCGATCATCGCAATGCGCCAGTCCTGCTGCGGATTTCCGAGAATCTCGACCTCGTTGCCGAAGCCCGAGACGACGCAGTCGGCGTAAGCCTGCGGTTTGTAATTCAGAAAGTATTCCTTGATTACGTTCGCTTTGTAGCCGAGGCAAAGGACGAAATCCTTGTGCCCGAACTGACTGTAATAGTGCATCAGATGCCAGAGGATCGGCTTGTCGCCGACCGGAACCATCGGTTTCGGGATATTTTCAGCTACGTCCCGGATACGCGTGCCGAGACCGCCGCAGAACAGAACTGTCTTCATCTCAGCGACCTTTGCAATGTGTGCGTGAATGACGCATTGTCTGACGACGAGCGGTGAGAATTGAGAAAGTGCGTACGTGTGGTTGAAAATTTAGACCAAGGGGGCAAAGCGAAGTTGCTATCCGTCAATAAGCGGTACATCGGTATCAAACGTCGCTGATGATATTTCCTTGGGCGGCGCGACATCGAGCCTCGCGTTCAGAGAAGGGCGATTTGAAAGGCGCGCATGGCGCCCCACAACAAGAGAGAAATCCATCCCAAGGTGCAGCTCAATGCGAACAGGACGACGAGGACTGCCCAATCAAGACGTCCCTTATGGTGATCTTGCGAAACAGGGGCGGTGTCTCGATGCGAGCGTAAGGAATTCGGATTGTCTGTCTGCGGCATCTGCCTTCCTTCTCGGAAGAGAGGAGAGTACGCAGCATACGCACCGCGGACGCATCGATATGAGCGTTCTCAATAACGATACCGAAATTTGACAATCGCGCCGGCGATCCTGATCACGACGGCTTGAGCAAAGCTGGGCTTATGCCGGGCCAAGAGGTAGGCCGTTTAGATCAACGGGCGTTTTCCGATTGCAGGACCCGGACCACGGTGAGCAGCATGATGCGGATGTCGAGCCATGGCGACCATGACTCGATGTACCACAGGTCGCTCTCCACCCGGCGCATCATCATGCCGATTTCAGGTGTTTCGCCACGGAATCCGTTGATCTGGGCCCAACCGGTGATGCCGGGTTTCATCTTGTGCCGTATGGCGTAGGTCGCGATCAGCCGATCGTATTCGTTGTCGTGTGCAAGCGCGTGCGGACGCGGGCCGACCAGCGACATGTCGCCGCGTAGCACGTTGATCAGTTGCGGCAGTTCGTCGATGCTAAGCTTGCGCAACAGTGCGCCGAGGTGTGTGATGCGGCTGTCGTTCTTGGTAGCTTGAACGATGACCGGCCCGTCATCAAGCGTGGACATCGTTCTGAACTTGAAAATTTTGAATGGCCGTCCATTGAAGCCGACCCTCGTTTGGAGAAAGAGCGCCGGCCCCGGCGATTCCATCCGTATCGCCGCGATGATCACGGCCAGGAAGGGTATCAAAAGGAACAGGGACGTCGCGGCCAGTATGCGGTCGATGCCTTGCTTCAGATTGCGCTGGAAGGCATTCAGGGGTGGCCGCTGGAGTTGCACTGCCTTTGTCGGACCGAGTTCAGCCAACGGGTGATCCAATACCTGACCTGCAATGGTGTCAGGCACCAGCGTGACCTGTATCGGCAGCACGCGTAACTCGTCTTCGACCTCGCGTAGGAGTTCCGTCGAACGCCAGGGAATCGCGACGATGATCTCGTCGATATTCATGTCCCTGACGTAACGGGTCACCTGCCGCAAATAGGCTTTCAGCGTGTCGCGGGCGGAGGCCGGATTTTCGTCTGTGGGTAACGGGAAGACGCTGACTACGGCATAACCGTATTTTTCCAGCGCGGACAATGCGCCATTGGCGGCGAGTTCGTCCGCCAATCCGACCAACACGACCCGGGTGGATTTCAACGCGCCGGACGCGAGAACGAAGCGGCAAACCCGCGCAACGATCAATCGCATTGCCGCACTGGCAATGATGCCGCTGCTAAAGAATAGCAGCATCTCGCCGCGCGAGAATGCCGCTCCCGTTTTCAGTAAGAACGCAATGGATGCAAGGCACACGAACGCCAGCAGCCAGGCAAGCGTGGCATGTTCGACTTGCCATTTGACCTGGAGGAGGTTCGGTCCGCGATAAAGCTCGGCCGCATGAGCGAACCCTAAGTAGAGCGCGGCCACGGCGATTCCCGCGCCGAGGTGATTTTGCGCCGTGCTGTGCCCACCAAGAGCCAGGTGGTCATAGAGAAGACCTACGGTAATTCCCAGTGCGACGATCCAGACGAGATCGAATATCGCAATCAGCGGCGACATGACGTTGAGCGAGATCGGGGCAACAGGCTGGCTGCGGGAATTCGAATGAACCAGGCCGGTTATGAGGTTGGTGTCATGGACGAGAGACATTCGACGCCTCTTTGATCGCGAGCGTTGAAATGCTGTTGCAATGAGCTATTCGCCGGCGACTTGTGCAAGGCCGGGCAGATCGAGATATCGAATGGTCTTTCGGTTCGGCAGGTCGATCAGCCCTTTCATCTTGAACTCCGCAAGGATGCGGCAAACGGTTTCGATGGACGTCCCCAGGTGATCCGCGATATCCGCCCGTGGCAGCAGCAGCGAGAGCGCCAGCGGCCGTTTCGGATCGCTGGGAAGGTGCTTTCTGATGCGAAGTAGAAAGTCTGCGATCCGGGCGACGCTGTTCTTGTGATTTCGTGTCGCAACCAGTGCCAGCGTATCGATCAGAATCTGACGGGCGCCGCAGGGGTCCTCTTCCTGGCAGGTGCCGGTCGCTGTGGAGCGTTGCACCCAGCAATTGGTGACCGCCTCGGCCGTTATCCGCTGACATGACGAGCGGGTCGGCATGATGACGTGGCCGGGCCAGAAGAACGTCAGGATTTGACGGTTTCCGTTTTCGAGCAGTTGGACGGCCCGCACCACGCCCTTCACGATCTGGATTTTTTGGGCCTGATGCTCGCCTTCCCAGAACAGCACGCGCCCGCGCGGGACGAGCAGCAATGGTGCCGATTGGGGGCGCCTTTCGGGGATTTCTTTGCGGAGCGCCCCGTAAGCCAGCGGTTCGGCCCCACAAGTTCCAATTTGCGGCATACCCATACTCGACCCTCCGTTACGCTGTTCGCACGCTGCTCGGGTTCTGCGGGTTCTTTGATACACGAGGGGTCGGCGCGCTCCGCGCACTCTTCGGGAGTACTATTCGCCGTTGGGGTTAGTCCTTCCGCACAGGCTTGCGTGGGCCAAAGTCGGGCGTGACCGAGCGATATCTGACATCGAGGATTGCCATGATCGAGCCGCTGACCGTCGCCTGCAGATCGTCACAACGCCGACAAAACCCGCGACTTGATGATCGTCAACTTGGGCAGGCCATCAGGGCGCATCATTCGCTCGTACAACCCGACGCGTGGTTTGTTTCCAATCTGGAGCATTGGCTGTGCAACACGGTGCGAACAATCACACTCCGCGGCTCAACGAAATATTGCCGATCCTCTGGCGACGGCGGCGGGTGATATATGTTGCTCTCATCCTCGCATCGGCTGCAGGATTTCTCTTCCACAGCGCCGTCGGCGACCGCTACGAGTCGTATACGTTGTTGCGGGTTGGGCAGGGCATCAAGGATCGGTCGGCAGGGAGTATCCTCGGCGAAGGCCCTGATCTGACAAGCCGCATCGAGTCGCTGGCGCGAATCGCAACGACCGATCAGGTCATCGGTCTGGCGGCTTCGGAGATCGGCTACGGCCGTTTGTTCAAGAAGGACAAATCGAGCCCCATGTTCGTGGCGGGGTCGTGGCTGACATCGAGCCTTCAGGCACTGCCTCCGCAGTTCGATTTTCTCAAACCTCGCGCTGAGGCGAACAGCGCTGGCGGCAGCGCAGACGAAACGAAGGACGATCACCAGAAGCTGATTGCTAAGCTGCGCGAGCTGATTTCAGCGAGGGGCGAGGGACGCACCGATATTCTGCGGGTGTCATTCCGCCATCCGGATCGGGCTGTCGCGGCAGAATTTCTGAACAAACTCGCGAACGCACTGATCGCTATGCAGGCCGACCTCGTCCAAATTCCGGGCGCCGAGGTTTTCTATCAGCAGCAGACCAAGCGCCTGGAGCAGGAGGCCGAGAAGGCGGGCACGGATCTTCGGAATTTTTCGGTCGAGGCCGGAATTTATTCTGTCGACGATCAGCGGAAATTGCTCCTGCAGCGCGTCGATGCGCTCGATGCGAAGCTGTCCACAACGCGCAGTTCCATTGAAGACTGGAAAGGTCAGAAGCAGGCTATCCTCGATCAACTCGTGACCCTGCGACCCGTCCACCAATCGCGGACCGTCACCGCGATCGTGAGCGATCTCCGCGGGCGCGATTACAAAGCAGGCAGCAGTTCGGTCGGGACGGTCCCTAGCGATGATGCGCCGCCGCTATTGCTGATCAAGGTATACCAGGATGCCATGGCGGGCCTGCTCAAGGTCAACACGGAGCTCAATGGCGCCCTCAACGTCGAGAAGGCATTGGTAGGTGAGATCGGCAAGGTGAATGATGAGTTAGGATCCTTGTCCTCGAAGCAGGCCGAGTATGACAGGCTGAAGCGCGTACTCACTCGGGCGTCGACCGCCGCCGATCATTATGGCAGTCGGGTGATCGAGGAGCAGATCAATCAGGACATCGCCAAGAAGACACAGCTCTCGAGCGTTCGGGTGGTGCAACGCGCGGAGCGTCCGGCTTTGCCGATGTTTCCTCGAACGCCGCACTTGATCCTGATTGTCGTGCTGGGCGGCATCGCGTTGGGTTCGGGATTTGCGGTGTTGCTGGAATTCATGCGAGCACGCCGGCAGGAGGACGAAGTCGAAGTCGAAACTGCGCTCGAGGAAGTGGTCAAGCGATCGGTGCGCAATCATCTCAGGGAAATCCAGGCAGCGGAGTAACAGGAGCTTTTCAGCGCGAACGTGCGCGCATTCCTGTATCGGCATCAGGTTCGCGATATCCAATGGCAGAGGCGGCGCAGGATGCATCAGTGCTACCGCCCTTTACGGCTCTTCGCCGCTAAATCCGCTGCGCCGGCAGTGGCGATCGTCGCGGCTTTGCTCGTCCATGCTGTGCCAGATTGGTCGGCATCGGCAAGCCAAGCGACGGCGTCGTCCGTCGACAAGACGATAACCTCGCCGGTCCTCGACGCAATCGACCAGAACACGCGCGGTGAAAGCGAGGGTTATGCCGTCGGAGTGCCCGGGCATTTTGCGTGGTGCGGTGGTTCGTACGCGCCGCCGGGAAACGGAGCGCCGCCTTCCGATTTCTCGGCGGTGACAGGATGGGCGCAGGTCTATCCGGAGGTCGGCTCGCCACAAGAGCCAAATCCGGACGCAAACATCATGGTTGCCAATGCAAAGACCTACGTTCGCCGTCGCGCCACCCATGAATGGCTGTTGGTGCAGGATCAGACTACCGACGACGTTGCCGGCGGGCACTATGCTGCCGACTTCGGTGCAAGGGAAACCAGGCAGATCACGGTGCGGGAACTGCCGAACGGCACCGCGGTTCTTCCAGGGCCCACTGCCGGCTTCAATACGCACTTCTGGCTGACGAGGCGAGGAGCATACGAGGCTGGAAGCATCGATGGCGTCTACGTTCAGATGGACATGAAGACCGATACCCCGAATAAAAAGCTCGTTGCCAATGTCGGCGCCGACTGGTGGCGAAACCCAACTGCGGTCTACGTGAGCGGCTTCGCCAACAATCCGGGGGCCGGCATGAGCAACTGGATCGAGCTCTCGACGGAGTGGTCGACCTTGCGCTTTTATTCCGGGAGCGCCGCGGACTTTCAGACGTCCCCGCCGCCACAGCTTGCAGGCCCTATGCATAAGGCCGCTTCAGCCATCGTTCGCCACCACGCAAACGGGCCGGCGCCTTGCTTCGCCCGGCCATAAAGGCCGGCGTTACCGATGCGGCTTCGGATTGATTGACGGACGTGCGTCATGCGTTCGCGTTGCTCTTCGCCACGGTGGGAGTGTGAAGCATCTCTGGTGCTTCTTCAACGCGTTCCAGCCAGGCCTCACGCCACCACGAATAGATTGCGCGTGGGCAAAACATTCGCCGGGTGCTGAAGCATGACCCGCACCAGACGTCTTCGAGAATTACGCCGGGTGTCTTCATGTATCTCATTTTTCCGGTTTTCTCATCGATGAACTTCGAGACGCGCGCTTTGACGCGGTAGGTGCCGCCGCAATAGGGGACCATCTCTCCATCGAAAAAGAGGCCTCGATTCATGTTCTGGAAATTCACCGTCGTGAGAATCTCTTCATAGGATTTTGTGCGAACAAGCTCGCCGGGTTGCAAGTTGAGCTCGACGATAGGGGCGGCTTCGCCCGCCGGAAGTCGGCCGCGCTGCCGGGGGTAGGGCGTGCCGCCGCGCCGTGCTTGAACCCAATTGTAGAACCAGCGGCCGGGTCGCCCGAGGAACGGATGGTAGGCTCTGGTTCCCTTGGTGTACACGGTGTAGATCAGACCCTTGAAGATCTTGCGAAGGTTCACGTTGCCGGAGAGATAATCGGCGATGTACTGGTCCGGTCGCCACCAGGGAAGCAGGCGCGTGAAGTAGGGCAGGCGCACGGCTTGGCACTGATACGCTTCCTCGCCATCGCTTGTTACCGAGGTCGCGCGCAACACGTCGCTTTCCAAACAGCCGTTCATCGGCGTGACTGTCGGAGATTGCGGCACCGGCACTGGCTCGGCCGCAATGGAGGCGTCGGAGACCGGCTTCAGCCACGCCTCCTTCCAGAAGATCAGACACGCGGCCTGGCAACCGCCGTAGGCCTGGCCGTCGCAGCGAAGATCGAGATGGATACCGCCGGGAAGCCGACGTCCGCCCGTGCCGTTGACGGTGTCACAGGTCTTGTGCGCGACCTTGAAAATCTTGAACGACTTGCCGCAGTACTTGAACATCTGCGGCATGAACGGAAGCCCTTCCAGGCGGCCGCTCTTGTCGAGCGTGGCAAGGATTTCCTGCTTGCTGCGAATTTGAACCATATCTCCAGCATGAAAGGTCATCTGCGACTAGCCTCGAAATTTGCTTTGATGGAAATCGCTCGCGTGATTTGCAGAATGGAAACTATTGCTGTTCAGTCCTTTGACTTCGGGGTGCCTCGCTGTAACCGAAAGACTTCCACGCTCTCGCCGGATGACGAACCGTGACCATTTGCATCGTTATCGCTGGCATCTCGACGCGCGAACGTTGTTGTCTGGAGTTGGCGAGCACGCAGAACGGCCAGGACACTCGCTTTCATTGCAATATCTAGAAGATAAAAACCGACCGCCGTTTTGATGGTCGTCAACTTCCAAGTATCTGGCACGTATCTATTTAGGGCCATTCTGGAATGGCGATTTGCGCGTTTGACGCGCAGGCCTGTCGAGTTCGATGGCGAGAAGAGACATGATCCATCTCCGGTCAAAGACGGGAGTGTCTTCTGCCCTTTCCGATTGGCTGGATCTGGTGCGCGGGCTGGCTGCCATTGAGGTCGTGCTCTTCCATTCGTATCAATTGCTTTTCCAGGAGCAACTTCCCGCCGAAAGCTACGGTTCGGCGATCGTGTATGCGTACTCTGTTTTGTGGAGCCTCAGCGCGCAAGGGCCGTCCGCCGTCATCGTGTTCTTTGTCCTCAGCGGCTATCTGGTGGGCGGGCCAGCGCTGGTTCGCGCCAGTATGGGAAGACTCAACGGCGTCGACTATTTGTCTGCGCGCGCAGCACGGTTGTATGTGGTGCTGATACCCGCGCTGGTGCTGTCCTTGCTTTTCTTCGTCTCTGCCCGGTATGCGAGTGGATGGCAGGTGTTCGTGAACGCTCACCGGCACCTCGAGCAAGGCTTCATGATCTTTACAGCCAGCTACGGCCCCGCGACCGCCTCGTGCAATATGCTATTCCTGCAGACAATCAGTTGCTCGATGTTTGCGGGCAATATGGCTTTGTGGAGCTTGTCCAACGAGTTCTGGTACTACCTGCTGATCTTCGCATTCCTGTCGGTTCGCAGATCGTCCTTGTGGGGTCTTCTGATCGTGGTGATTTTCTTCCTGTTCGCCTTCGCGGAGCACTCCGATAAGCTTGGATATCATACGGGACTGAAGTTCTTTTTCTATTTTCTGATATGGTCGCTCGGGACTGTTATTTACGCCATTTCAGTGCCGATTCTGCTGTGGTCGGTGCTCTTTGTCGCCGGCGTGGTGGGCACCGCCATCGTTGCCCATGCGGGATTACTCGCGCCATGGGCCGCGAAGGATCTCATCATCGGCTTGGTCACCGCAGCCGCAATCGTCGGGATGGAATTTAGGAACGTCGAACTACCGTCATTTTTGCGTTTCGGAAAAGAGACGGCGAAGTGGAGTTTCTCGCTCTACGCGATACATTATCCGATGCTCGTGTTTCTCAATGTCATGAGCGACAATCCGCATGATTTCACCATTGGATCGATCGGGCTCGACCTGACATTCACCGTGCCGTGCTTGTTACTTGCGGTTGCATTCTACTTTCTCTTCGAGCGGCATACCGACGCTGTCCGCATGTGGATCAAACACATGTGGACGAAGCATGTCGCGGTGCAGCACTCTTCTGAGTTGTTAACAGACAACTGGAAATTGTCCGCGGGCGGTGGAAGTCAAACAAACACGCGATCCTAGCGAGTTTTAGATCGTCGAGAAGCACCGCAATGTAAGAAGGCGCTATTACTTCGCGCCCGGCTGTTACTTACACGTAGATAAATCCCACTTTGAAGATTTTTTCGCCACACTCCCTAAATACCAAGCCATGATGGCAGTTGGGGGGCGGTGATTCTCATTCCAAACCCACTGCTTGAAGCCTGCTCACAACGGGGGTTGTGAGTAAGCAACGCGATGTACGCATTCGCGTGGAGGCGGGATCTCACATCTTCGACTTGCATGTGGAATTTCGCATCTTCAACTTTGACCTGCAAAGGAGCAGTATGGATGGCAACAAGCCCGTTGACTGATGCAATCTATCAAAACACCATTGGTAATAGCGAGGGTTTCCCGTTAGGCGTTCCGCAAGGCTACGATTGGTACAGCGGAACCAATACCATCGTGGGAGACAAGCCTCCGTCCGATTTCACGTCTGTCACCGGTTGGGGACAGGTTTATCCAGAGGCCGGCGCGGCAGCTACGACCAATACAAGTGCCAATGTTCAGGTAGCCAACTTCAAAACCTACGTGCATCTCACGAATGGTGGTTGGGTTTTGGTGCAGGATCAGTCGACAAACCCGATCGACGGCGCGCATTACACCGCCGATTTTTCCGGTGTCGCCAACGTCGCGTGGAACGAGGCGACGCTGGCGGACGGCAGCATGACGATGGATGCGCCGAGAAGCGGATATAACGACCATTTCTGGCCGGGCGCGCGCGGGACGTACGGGGCCGGGACCATCGATGGTGTTTTCGTCGAAGCGCAGATGAAGACCAACGATCCGAACGCTAACCTCGTGGCCAATATCGGCGCCGATTGGTGGCGCAGCTCCACCGCTCCCTACGTCGATGGATTCGCCAACAATCCGTCGCCCGGAATGAGCGATTGGGTGAAATTGACGACCGACTACAAAACCCTTTATTTCAGTTCGATGAGTCCCGCGAGCTTGCAGGCCGATCCGCCGCCCGGCCTGACGTCCGTGACGGAGGATCCAACTGCGCCGGTGGTAACCACTCCTCCAGTCACGACCACGCCAGTCACACCGCCTGAGGTCACGACGCCGCCGGCGACCTCGGTCGCGACGAAACCGTCTGTCTACGTGGCGGACAACACGCTCTCGGTTCAGCCTGGTGGCCATGTCGACCTCGGGCTCGGTGTTTCGACGACCGACAAAAATGATATCGTCAGCGTCAATATTCGCGGGTTGCCGAGTTACGAGTCAATCACGTCTAATCTCGATGGCCAGACGTTCTCGGGCAAGAACATCACCTTTACCGCCGCGCAAGTCGAGGGTGGGCTGGTGCTGAACTCAGCCTATCGCGGCTCGGGCAGCCCGACCGCGACGCTCTCGGTAAGCGCGACCGGACGGGATCCCGTGAGCGGTGCTACTGCGACTTCGGGAACGCAGACCATCACTGTGACGGATCCTCCGGCCTCGGGTGGCTGGTCTTCGCCATACGGAGGCCATAACCATAGCCAGAGCTTCGCCCTCCTGAGTCAGTCTCTTGCGGGCGGATATCAAGGGCGTGCCGATTCCGGTCAGATCGCTACGACCGCGCCTCATGCCTCGAGTTGGCTGAACGAGTCGCTGCTGGCCAGCGCCTATCGCAGCTAACGCATCTGAGTGCCCAGCTTCCCACGCCGGCCAGCCGCCGGCGTGGGGATAACTATGACGCCACGCGTTGAACGATATTCGTTTATCTCAATGGGACGATGAGCTTTACACCTGAGTTCGTTGATAACGATGAACTCAGATCATGAAATCTGCTCAACGCGTAGTTCCGTTATCCCGCGTTAGCCGTGAAACCCGTCGCCTCGATGCCAGCAATGGCGCAGGCCTCGTCGTTATCGGAGGTGTCGCCGCTGATGCCCACAGCGCCGAGCAGGCTGCCGTTGGCATCAAGGATCAGCACGCCGCCGGGAACCGGCACCAACGCGCCTTGAAGCATCGTGTTTACCGCGCCGATGAAGTAGGCCTGTTCCTGCGCCCGCTTGAACAGCGCGCGCGAGCCCATGCCCAGCGACAGCGCGCCGTAGGCCTTGCCATGCGCGACTTCGCCGCGCTTCAGGCTGGTGCCGTCCTGCGCCGCGAAAGCCTTCAGGCTACCCCGCGCGTCCAGCACCGCGACGGCCAGCGGGTTGAGCTTTTTCTCAAGGCCCTTGGCGAGCGCGACGTCGACAATCTTGCGGGCGGCTTCGAGCGTGAGATCGGTCATGATGTGATTCCCCTTCCAACCCCGTGATTTACGAATTGGCGGATGCGTTGTCGAGGGGACAGCGGTGGCGATGTGTGCTACCAGCGGAGGACATTTCACCGCGGCATTCCAAGCAAAACCTTATGACTGCAACCGACTCCAACGACGATCTGCTCTACACCGTGACCGACGGCATAGGCCGTATCACCTTCAACCGGCCGCAGGCGCGCAACGCCATGACGTTCGCGATGTACGAGCGGCTGGCCGAAATCTGCCAGACGGCCAACACCGACCCCTCGATCAAGGTGCTGATCCTGACCGGGGCCGGGGATAAGGCGTTCGCCTCCGGCACCGATATCTCGCAATTTCGCGCCTTCAAATCGCCGCAAGATTCCCTGGACTACGAAGCACGGATCGACCGGGTGTTCGGCGCACTGGAATCCTGCCGGGTGCCGACCATCGCGGCCATCGCCGGCGCCTGCACCGGGGGCGGCGCGGGTCTTGCCGCCTGCTGCGATATGCGGATCGGCACCGCATCGGCGCGGATCGGTTTCCCCATCGCGCGAACGCTCGGCAATTGCCTGTCGATGTCAAATATCAGCCGTCTGGTCGCACTACTCGGTTCCGCGCGCACCAAGGATATCATCTTCACGGCGCGGCTGATCGAAGCGCCGGAAGCGCTGGCGCTCGGCCTGCTCAATGAAGTGGTGCCGGATGTCGATGCGTTGCAGCGTCGTGCTGGCGAGTTAGCGCAACTGCTGGCGGGCCACGCGCCACTGACGCTGGAAGTCACCAAGGAAGCGGTGCGCCGGTTGCGCCCGAACCTTTCGCGTGATGAAGGTGAGGACTTGATCCTCAAAGCCTATATGAGTGCTGACTTCCGCGAGGGCATGGAGGCATTCCTCACCAAACGCAAGCCGGTGTGGAAGGGCGAATGATCGAGCGGCAGCGTCAATTGCTGCGGTCCTTCATGCAGACGACGAGCCGTTGAGCGATGTACGCCGCGGATGGCGAGACGCTGCGCGAGGCCAGTTGAACGAGTGTGACCTGCGTTGCCTCGAGTCGCTTATCGCGGAGTGGAACGGCGATTAATGTGCCGGCCATCAATTCAGGCATCGCGGCTTCGCGCGGCAGGAATGTCGCGAGCCCGGTTTGAGCGACGGCAGCGCGGGCGAAGGCCAGCGAGTTGGTTTCGTTGCAGAGTTCGAGCTGGACGTTCGCCTGCGCGCAGGCGCGATCGATCTCCTGTCGAATACCGAACGACGGGTCCGGCAGCACCACGCGCAATCCGGCGCAATCCTTGATCGTGCAGGATCGTTTGCTCGCTAGGCTGTGATCCGGCGCCACCATCACGCACAGCGATTGCCGCATATGCGCCAGTTCGATCAGGTCGCGGCGCGGAGCGCGGCCGAAGACGAAGCCGAGATCGACCTCGTGCCGGCTGATCATGTCGGCGACGGCGCGCGATCCGACTGTCGTGAGAGAGGTCGAAATGCCGGGGTGGTCGCGATCCAGGTTGGCGATGAACTCCGATAGAAAGCTGGCGAGCAAACCCTCGACCGTCGCGATCTTGACGTGGCCGCGCTGAAGCGAATCGAATTCTTCGACCTGTGCGCGGATGCGCTCCAGCCGGGTCTGGTTTTCGATCGCGTAGCGATAGAGCAGGTTTCCGGCATCCGTCAGGCTCATGCCGCGGGCGCCGCGCTCGAACAGCTTGGCCGACAGTTCGCCCTCGAGTCCCTGAATCTGCCGACTGATGGCGCTTGGCGCAATGCGAAGCGATTCAGCCGCCTGCTTGATCGAGCCGCGTTCGGTGACCTCCCGGAAATATCGGATCGACGTCGATTCAATCATGCGTTTCAGTCCTTTGACGGTATTTTCAGGTAAGATCAAAAAGTGATCGCTGCGTTGCACAACGTTCTAATTTTCAGATCGATCGCTTCGAATTTCAATGCTTTTATTCGAAATTTGGATTTGCCATGCTTCGCGCAAAGCAATGCGTTCGACCCATGGAGGATCCCGATGATGGCTGGTTTTCTGCTCCGCTATGCGCGACTGCCAAGTTCGCTTCTTGTGGCGGCGGGCTTGGCGCTGTCTGCATCCGCCGCGCTCGCGCAGGACGTCATCAAGTTCGGCGCCCCATTGCCGCTGACGGGGCCACTGGCGCCGGAAGCCATCAAGCAACAGCAGGGCTACGATTTGTGGGCCGAGCAGGTCAACAAGGCGGGCGGCATCGCGGTCGGCGGCAAGAAATACAAAGTCGAGATCGTCTATTCGGACTATCAGTCCAACACGCCGCGCGCCGTGCAGACGACGGAACAGATGATCAGCCAGGGCGGTGTGAACTTCATGTTCAGCCCGTTCGGCTCCGGCGCTGCCAAGGCGGCGAGCAGCGTCTCCGAGCGCTACAAGATGCCGACCATTGCATCGACCGCATCGTCGGCACAGGTTTACGACCAAGGCTATAAGTATCTGTTCGGCACCTTCACGCCCAACGACACGCTGACCACGCCGCTGACCAAGATCGTCAAGGCGAAAGCGCCCAACGTGAAGAAGGTCGCGATCCTCGCGCGCAACGATCTGTTCCCGCTGGCGATCGCGCAGGAAATGGAGAAGTCGGCGAAGGCCAATGGATTCGAAGTGGTCTACTTCGAGAAGTACGCCATCGGTACGCTGGACCATTCCGCGACGCTGTCGCAGATCAAGACCCAGGCGCCGCAGTGGATATTCGTCACCGGTTACATCAACGACCTGTTGCTGGTGCGCAAGCAGATGACCGACCAGCAGATCAAGGCCGATGTGGTGTCGATGATCGCGGGTCCCGCCTATCAGGAATTCATCGATGCGGCCGGACCGGGCGGTGAGAACATCACCAGCGCCGCGTGGTGGCACCCCGCCGCACAGTACAACGGCAAGGATATTTTCGGCACGACGGCGAATTACGTGAAACTGTTCCGCGAGAAGTTCAAGTCGGATCCGGATTACGCGCAGGCGTCGGCCTCAGTGTCGGGCGCGCTGTTCCAGATGGCGATTGAAAAGGCAGGCTCGCTCGACAAGGAGAAGGTGCGTGACGCGCTCGCCGCGACTGACGTGATGACCTTCTGGGGTCCGGTCAAGTTCGGTACGACCGGCCAGATCAATTCGCTCGAACCGCCGGTGTTCCAGTTGCAGGGCGGCAAGGCCGTGGTGTTGTCGCCGGACATCATCAAACAGGGCGAATTCAAGCTCGGCGTCAACTGACGTCAGCGAACGGATCGAGCGCGAGAACCCGACATGCTTGCAGCCCAGATTTTGATCAATGCCTTGGTGCTGGGCTGCCTCTATGCGTGCATCGCCATCGGGTTCTCGTTGGTCTGGGGCGTTCTTAACGTCATCAACCTGATCCACGGCTCCTTCATCGTGCTCGGCGCTTACCTCGCATGGAGCCTGTACCAGGGTCTGCATATCTCGCCTTGGTACTCGCTGGCGGTGGCTGCGCCGCTGTTCTTCGTGTTCGGCTACGTGATCCAGCGCCTCATCCTGAACCGGGTGATTACCGCGCCGGTGCTGGTGACGCTGACGCTGACGTTCGGGCTCGACCTGATCCTGAACAACGCGATGATCTATTACTTCAAGGCCGACTATCGAAAGTTGACGCTGACCCCGCCGATGGGATCGGTGTCAATCTTTGATGTCGTGGTGCCGGTGGATCGGCTGATCGCGACCGTCGCGGCGCTGGCGCTGACCTTCGTGCTCTATCTGATCCTGCGCCGTCTGCGTGTGGGGCGGGCCATTGTCGCGGTCCGGCTTGATCGCGATGCCGCAGTGCTGATGGGGGTCAACGTCAATTCGATCTATGCGATCGCGTTCGGATTGGGCGCGGCGCTGGCGGGATGCGCCGGCGTGCTGATGGCGCTGATCTTTCCGATCTCGCCGCTGACGTCGACTGCCTATCTCGGCAAGGCCTTCGTGGTTTGCGTGCTCGGCGGCCTTGGCAGCGTGTCGGGAGCGTTGGCCGGTGGCATCCTGCTGGCCCTGATCGAAGGCGTCGGTTCGGCCATGATCGGGCCGGCGCATGCGACGACGCTGTCGTTCGTGCTGCTGATCGTATTCCTGATTCTGAGGCCCCAGGGCTTGCTCGGCCGGAAGGGTTTTGAATGACCCGCGCAAACCTGATCCTGCTGGCGCTGATCGCCTGCATCGCCGCGCTGCCGCTGTTCGGCGGCGCGTATACGCTGCGCCTCGGAACTATCGCATGCATGTATGCGATCATGGCGCTGTCATGGAACGTGGTCGGAGGTTTCGCCGGCTATCCGTCGTTCGCGACCGCCGCCTTTTTCGGGTTGGGTGCCTATATCGGCGGCGTCCTGCTGGCCCGTGGCATGCCGCTGACGGCGGCGATTCCGATCGCTGGGATCGGCTCGTTCCTGGTCGCGGCGCTGCTCGGTGCGGCTCTGCTGCGTCTGCGTGGCCATTACTTCGCCATTGCCAGTCTGTCGCTGATCGAGGTGTTCCGTGAACTCGTCAACAACGCCACCGATCTCACCGGCGGTGGCATGGGCCTGAACATTCCGCTCGCGGCCAGCGCCGGCGTGATGGCTGACGCGACGTTCTTCTTCTATCTGATGTGGGGCGTGCTTCTCGTTACCGCCGTGATGGTGATCGCCGTCTCGATGTCCAAGCTGGGTTTCGGTCTGTCCTGCATCATGCAGAACGAGACCGCCGCCAACATGGTCGGGCTCAATACTACGCTTTACAAGAGCATCGCCTTCGGTCTGTCCGCCTGCTTCGTCGGCGCGGCCGGCGGCGTCTATGCGGCGTGGGTGCACTACATCGATCCGTCGGACGTGTTCGACATTCTTTATTCGGTCAAGCCGATCGTGATGGCGTTGATCGGCGGATTGGGATCGCCGCTGGGCGTCACCATCGGCGCGTTTGTCTATCTCGGCCTCGAGGAAGTGGTCTGGCGCAACTACATCCAGATCCACAGCGGCGTGCTCGGCGTCCTGATCGTTCTTCTGTTGCTGTTCCTGCCGCATGGGCTGACCTCGCTGCGCGACTGGCGGTTGTGGGGGAGGGCGAAGAATGTCTGAGATTCTTCACCTTCAATCGGTCTCGCGCCGCTTCGGCGGGCTTCAAGCGCTGCGTGACGTCTCGCTCACCGTGAACAAGGGCGAGGTGATCGGCCTGATCGGGCCGAACGGCGCGGGCAAGACCACGCTGGTCAACGTCGTGACCGGCGTGACTCCCGCCACCGCCGGCACGGTCAAGTTCGACGGCCAGGACATCACCAGGGTGAAAACCTATCGATCGGCGCGGCTTGGCCTGTCGCGGACCTTCCAGATCGTTCAGCCGTTCGCCCAATTCAGCGCGCTCGATAACGTTGCCGCGGCCGCGTTGTTCTCGCAACCGGGCGAGGGCCTGAAGGCGGCGCGCGAAGAGGCGCGGCGGCATCTCGCGTTCGTCGGGCTCGAAGCGCAATCCGGCCAGCAGGCGGCGACCCTGACGCTGGCGATGCGCAAGCGGCTGGAACTGGCGAAGGCACTGGCAATGCGGCCCAAGCTGTTGTTTCTCGACGAGGTCAATGCCGGCCTCAACAGCGCCGAGGTCGAGCGCGCGACCGAATTGATCCACCAGCTTGCGGCGGACGGCATCACCATCGTCCTGATCGAGCACCTGATGAAGGTGGTGCTCAACGTCTGTTCGCGTATCGTCGTGCTGCATAACGGACAACTCATCGCCGACGGCCAGCCGCGCGATGTGATGACCAATCCTGCGGTGATCGAGGCCTATCTCGGTCAGCAATACGCGCAAAGGATGGGTGCCCATGGTTGATCCTTTGGCGGCCGATGCTGCGATTATCGAATTGAAGGGCTTGCGCGCCGGTTACGGCGAGATTCAGGTGCTGTGGGGCATCGACCTTGCCGTGCGCACGGGTGAAATCACCGCGTTGATCGGCTCCAACGGCGCCGGCAAGACCACCTTGATGCGTGCGCTCTCTGGATTGATTCCGGTGCAGTCCGGGGCCTATCTCTGCGAGGGCGAGGATCTCTCAAAGGCCACTGCGGCGACCATCCTGTCGCGCGGCATCGTGCATGTGCCGGAAGGCCGGCGCCTGTTCGGCGCCATGAGCGTCGAGGATAACCTGCTGATGGGCGCCTATTCGCGCCACGTCTCGTCGTCCGAATTGAAGCGCGATCTTGACCGCGTCTACACGACATTCCCGAAATTGTTCGAACGCCGCAACCAGGCATCGGCAACGTTGTCAGGCGGCGAGCAACAGATGTGCGCGATCGGTCGTGGCCTGATGAGTGCGCCGAAGCTGCTGATGGTGGACGAGTTGTCGCTTGGCCTGTCGCCGCTACTTGTCGAACAGCTTGTCGCCGCACTGCGGACGCTGAACGGCGAGGGCATGTCGATCCTGCTGGTGGAGCAGGACGTCATCACCGCGCTGGACCTCTGCCATACCGCGTTCGTGATGGATATGGGCCGGATCGTGCGATCCGGCTCCGGACAGGATCTCCTCGCCGATCCGATCATCGGCGAAGCCTATCTGGGCGTGCTCAAGTAGTTCCAGCGCGCCCGTCACCCTTCTTCTCCCGACCAAAAGAGGTAAAGCGTCATCATGACCGAGACTGTTGAACTGCGTGACGGTGGCTACAGGTTCATCCCCGGCGTCAGCCAATACTCCGCGGGCGTTGGCGCCCTGCCGGGCTTTGCCATCGAGCGCGTCCGGTTTGCCAATCCGGTGCCGCTCAAGGAGGGCTTTGCGCGCGCGGCCGAAATCATCAAGGCGGCCGGGCGTCCATTGACCGCGTTTGCTGCTTGTGAGTTGCGATCGCCGGCGCCGTTCACCGAAAGCGGTTTCAAGAGCTTCAATGGGGAATATACCCAGTTCCTCGATCAGTGGGGCCTCATGAAGGGCGGCACCAATCCGGTGGCACGCAGTAACGTCTGCCCGAAGGTGAATCCGCCAGCGGTGCCGAGCTTTCATGCGTTTTCCTTTACGGTCGCCGCGTCCAACGCGCCAGATTCCTTCGTGGTTGCCGGCAGCGGCGAGGCGCCGGAGGGCAAGGGCGACTATCGCGAACATGCGATCCGCCTCGGTGACACCAGCCCGGCCGCGATGGTGGAAAAGGCCAAGTGGGTGCTCGGCGAAATGGAGCGCCGCATGGCGGCGTTCGGCGGCGACTGGAGCAAGCTGACCGGCGTGCAGCTCTACACCGTGCACGACATCTTCCCGTTCCTTGAAGGCGAGTTGGCGAAGCGGGGCGTCTTCCGCAACGGCCTGACGTGGCATTTCAACCGGCCACCGGTGGTCGACCTTGAATATGAAATGGATTGCCGTCGCGTCTTCAATGAGCGCGTGGTCGAAGCCTGATTGCGGTATTGGTGTTTAAAAGGCCGGAGGCGGGAATATCTGCGTCCGGCAAAAAAATAACTCGTCATTGCGAGGAGCGTTAGCGACGAAGCAATCCAGTTCTGTTTCAACGAGCTGGATTGCTTCGCTTCGCTCGCAATGACGACTAAATCTCGCTCTAAACCGCGCCGCTTCGTTTCAAGGCCGCGATCTCGTCGGCGCTGAAACCGAATTCCCGTAACACCTCGTCAGTATGCTCGCTGAACTCCGGCGGGCGCATGGCGATACGGCTCGGGGTGCGTGACAGGGTGACGGGTTGCGAGACCAATTCGAATTCGCGCCCATCGTCGGTCGGCACCTGCTGCGCCATGTGCAGATGCCGCACTTGCGGATCGGCGAAAGTTTGATCGATGCTGTAGATCGGGCCGCACGGGACGCCCGCGCCATTCAGCTTCTCCACCCATTCGCTGGTGGTTCGCGTCGCGGTGCGGGTTTCGATCGCGGCGTTGAGCGTGTCGCGGTTTATCGAACGTGCCGACGCGGTCGCATAAGCGGGGTCTGTGATCCACTCCGGCGATCCGAGGGCTTCGGCGCAGCGTTCCCAGATCTTGCCCCCGGTCGTCGCGATGTTGATGAATCCGTCCGAGGTCTTGAAGACACCGGTCGGAATGCTGGTCGGATGGTTGTTGCCGGCCTGCTTTGCGATCTCTTTTTCCATCAGCCAGCGGGCCGCCTGAAAATCCAGCATGAAGATCTGAGCTTGCAGCAGGGAGGTCTGCACCCACTGGCCTTCGCCGGAGACGTCGCGCTCCAGTAGCGCGGTGAGGATGCCCATGGCGCAGAATAGACCTGCAGTGAGGTCGGCGACCGGAATGCCGACGCGCATCGGGCCTTGTCCAGGCGCGCCGGTGATCGACATCAGCCCGCCCATGCCTTGCGCGATCTGATCGAAGCCGGGCCGCTTGTGATAGGGGCCGTCCTGGCCGAAGCCCGAAATGCTGCCGTAGACAAGCCGCGGATTGATCCGGCGCAGGCTCTCGTAATCGATGCCGAGCTTAGTCTTGACGTCCGGCCGGAAGTTCTCGACCACCACATCCGCCTTTGCCGCGAGACGCAGAAAGACGGCGAGACCTTCCGGCTTCTTCAGATCGAGCGCGATGGCGCGTTTGTTGCGATGCAAGTTCTGGAAGTCCGAGCCATGACGCGGGCCGCCCGGCTGTTCGCCGCTCGCGCCTTCGGTCAAGGCTTCGATCTTGATGACGTTCGCACCCCAGTCCGCAAGCTGCCGGACGGCCGTGGGGCCCGAGCGGACGCGGGTGAGATCGAGCACGGTGAAGCGGGCGAGCGCCGCGGAGGCAGACGGAAACGGCATGGAATGGGCTCCAGCGGATGCTTTAGGTGTTGTGAAACTCGGATAAGTATCTTCAGCCTAGCCGTTGAATGAGGATCGGCAAAGCAGCTGCGATAGAGCGGTGCCGAAGTTGGCCGACCGCCCAAACTCTTGAGAGGGTGGAGTGATATTGATCGATAACGAACGAGACGCTCCGATACCTGCGTGAAGAAGGCGGACATCAACATGCAAGCGTGTTGATGTCCCGGCAGGCTTGACGGAAAAGCAAAAGGCGCCAAAGTGGACTAGCCGTGAACTTCAACAGATCAATGAGATCTTACGTAAATTGAGCGCTTACTTTTTGCGACGGCGGAGCTTGACCTCCGAACAACTGATGATCGTCTTTATCGACGATCATCACGGGGAGCACAAGGCGAGCCGATCTGCAAGGTTCTGCCGGTCTTCGCGTCTACCTACCACGTCTATGTCACCAATCGCCTATCCCGCCAGGCTGTCGGGGCGCCAGTGTCAAGATCAATATCCGACGAGTGTTTGAAGAGCATGTCCTGTGTGTAAACCTTGGTGACGAACCAAGTGCGAAAGTTTCGATGTTGTTTGCTGCAAGATGTCGCGACTGATGGGAGATGGGCAAGCAAGCGAGCGTCCGCGGTGAACTCGTTAAAGCCGCTGCCGGCGGTAGGACGACGCAGGATCTTCCGGATCGAGTCAACCGATCAATCAAGACACCACAATAAACGTTTCTGGCTTTCCGACTTCCCTTTGCCGGCTGATGATCGCTGTATACCGGTTTTATGCTCGAAGGACCGGAATACTCCTCCGGGATCGGCGGCACGCCTTATTGCGGTGGGCCTTTAAACTTACTATAGCGACAGGGTTAGCCGGCATGTAACCATTAAGGACGCTCAATTCTGACCAAAGTCGGCTTTGGGCCGCCTATTCGAGACGTTGGAGATATCGACGGCAATGCCCTCGCAGAAGCAATTAACGGCCTGCGCAGTGTAGAAGCGATTTATCGGTGCTGGCATTCAATTGCCGTTGCAGCGGTGCTAGCCCTTGCATTTCTCAAACGATACTTGTGGACATAACTATATCTATCACCGACGTGCTAATCGAGTGATCTGAGTCCTTTGGATCGAGTGGTGACCGAACCACTTTCGTAATTTACCATTCAAGATAGCTGGAGAAATGTAAGCTTCCGATCTCACCGCTTGGTTTCGTAGCCGAGTCGTGTGAGATCGAATAAGTCAGGGAATTCAATGCGCGTCTTAATTATAACACAGGGAAACTCAATGGTGGTTGAACCGCTATTAAGGTCCCGCCACATCGTCGTTGGAGCAGCGGAAGCAGCGCCCCGAGAGTATCGACCGACAGTCAAGCACAAGGCTCGGAGACAAATTCGAGCCGTTCTCGGCCTATTCGTAAGACGACTATCTACGCTTAAACAGATTTGTCGGCAGCGCCACATTCCATATTTTTGGCTCTCGCGCGATACCATGGACAAGTCTGCTTCCTGGATCAAAGGAATAGCGCCGGACATAATTGTCGTTTTCTCAATGTCGCAGCTTTTGCCTCGGAACGTGTTTGAACTGCCGCCCCATGGAACGATAAATCTGCATCCGTCATATCTTCCTGAATATCGCGGTCCGAACCCTGAGTTCTGGCAGTATTATTTTCAGGAGCTTTCCCCTGGAATTACGGTGCATTATGTAGATGCCAAAGAAGATACCGGCGACATTATTCAACAAACGAGAATATCTGTCCCGTTGGGAATAAAGTCACCAGATTTGGTCAACAAACTTATTGGGGACACGGGCATTCCCCTTCTGTTAAAGGCTCTCGATGATATTGAGGCTGGTATCGCCGTGCGCACGACTCAACCCGCGTTGTCTTCAACGATCCGAGCCCGCATTCTCAAGCCTGAAGAACATCGTTCGATAATCGATTGGGGAAATTGGCCGATCGAGCGGATTTGGCATCTGTTGCGGGGAACTGATTCTTGGCTGAATTGTCTTGAGCCGCCAACCGGATTCTATCGGGGGCAACGCTGGGAGGTATTAAATTTTGAGAAACGCGAGGGTATGCGCGACTCCCCAGGTACGGTGAGCCGTGATGAGCAAGGATATTTCGTCTCTTGCCGAGATGGAGTGATACGTTTGAAGAGGAAATTATCCGTAGTGCCTCTTATTCGAAAGCTGGCATCGTTCTTAAAATGATCAGGTCGGTTTGCGAAGCATGCGCCACCCATTTCGTTAGCCTACGACACTCTGATGGCAGAGACACGATTTGAAAGAAATTGCTGCATTATCATGAGAGGCTACATACGGTCTTTCAAACTGAGATCCCTTTATTGTTGCGAATGTCCAAGCATTTTGATTGAGGGGTCAAGGGGGAGATAATGCCAGAGCATCTTGATTCACCTTTGTTCGAGTTTGTTACCATTGATATCACTCCGAGCCAGCCGGTTCCTTTGGCAGGCTATAGCGCGAGA
Organism: Xanthobacteraceae bacterium; assembly: GCA_051954235.1. Classification (GTDB taxonomy): domain Bacteria; phylum Pseudomonadota; class Alphaproteobacteria; order Rhizobiales; family Xanthobacteraceae; genus 62-47. Next base: position 38,173 of record JBQCHY010000056.1, on the reverse strand, counting down.
TCGGGCGTGTTTCGCAGAATAGATGGAAAACTTGAGGCGAACGTGCTGCTTATCGCCTCAGGCCCCGCTTTTGTAGTTCTTGTTACGCTTGATACTTTGTTTATTGAGGCCGAATTTCACGCCGCACTCGCTCAAGCCATTGGAATAAGTCCGGCTTGCTTGCTGCTCGTTGCCAGCCATACTCATAATGCACCGGCATTAGCTCGATCCACCCCCAGCTTGGGTGCAGTCGATGAAGCATATTATGAAAGCTGCATTGAACGCATATCAGGTGCTATCAAGGCGAAGTTGGGCAGTCAGTTTATGGAACTGAAACTCGCCGCGACCGCGGTCTACGGAGGTTATGCGGTAAATAGGCGCCGCCCCAGCTGGGTACTGACGTACTCGGATTTGAAAAGGGGGCGTCTTCCGAAGTTCGGCAAAAGAGTCGCGCAAGCACGGAACCCAAACGGATTTGCCGATAATATGCTTAAGGCCTGGGCGTTCTTCTCAACCAAAGGTATCGAAGCAATTATTTGGTCAATAGCAGCCCATCCGGCCTTCTATCCACGGATCGATTCAGTATCGCCTGACTTTCCCGGAGCAGTACGTCTACAAGTGCGAAGACAATACGGGTCTGATTTGCCTGTGCTTTTTCTTCCGGGCTTCGCGGGATCGGCAATACCTAATTTTGCGCCGGCCCTCCCGTTGACATTCAAGCAGGTTGTAGCCAAGTCTCTGCCCTTTCATCAGCTACTACCTTACCAGACAATGAAAGGGTTTTGCGATTACTGTGAAGGCGTCTCAAGCAGTGTAATGGCTGCTCTTGAGCTTATGCCTTCGCCAACGATTTGTTCAATGATGGCTTTCGAAAATATGCGAAGTCCCGCTGTATTTTTCGATAACAGCGGTGCACAAATTTCGTTGAATATGTCGGCACTCAACTTTTCCGGGAATCTATCGATTGTCATTTCGTCCGGGGAGCTCCTAGGCGAATGGGTTCCGATTTTAAATCTTCCAAGCTCCTCTATCGCGACGGGATATGGCGTTGGTCGTCCGCTTTACGTTCCGACTTCCACGCAAATAAGGGAAGGCGGATACGAAGTGGAAGGCTTCCAATCAGCGTTCGGATTATGCGGCCACTTTGCCGAGGATGTTGATGACCGGGTTAGTCGCTCCTTCAAAACTATCCTTCAAAAGATGCGGAAACCATTTGACGTATGACGGACTGTGAGAAATTTCGAAACGAATTACGAAAGGATGCTGTGACTTCAGCTGTGCCGAACGTCACCTCCTTGCGCTCTCTCGCGCGTATGGCGTCTATCTTAACGAGCGGCTCTGGCGCAGCCCAATTTCTCAATTTTGTCGGCACTATAATAATTGCTCGACTGTTTAGTCCCACGGACTTTGGTTTGTATTCAATCTTTCTCTCTGTGCATATGTTATGTGCCGTGCTTGTGACTATGCGGTACGAACTCGCTCTGGTGGTGGATCCTGAGAAAGATAATATTGTACTGCTCGCAGCCTTAACAACATGGCTCATTATAATTGGCTCTATGCTGCTGACGGGCATTGCAGTGGTTGTTGTATTGTTTGGAGGCAACCCCGGCTTGAGCTCCACAATGAAGCCTCTTATTTGGTTGCTACCTCCAGCATTGTTCTGTGCTGGACAATATATGCTGGCTACGCAGTGGTGCATCCGTATCGAGGCATTCTCTGCGGTTGCTGTCGCCGGAGTGTCGGTCTCGATCGTTACCTTGGTAATCCAAGCGCTATTTGGTATTTGGGCAGTCGGAGCGGTCGGTCTGGTTTGGGGATTTATTGGTGGGCAAGCGGCAGGTATGCTTGTCGTTTGGATCAGAATCTCGCGACGCCAGATCTTGTTATCCGTTTTTCGAAGCGGATTTGATTGGCCCAATCTTAGACGTGTTGCGCGTCGTCACTTTCGATTTCCTGCATTCCAGATGCCAAACTCGTTTTCGTCGGCTGCATATAGTTATTTTCCTGCAGTGATTCTTGGATCTGTGATTTCTCCGCATGCTGCCGGGGCATTCTCGATGGCATTCAAGCTTTCCTTTCAACCCCTTTCGCTTCTTCCCGCGGCATTCGGGCAGGTTATTTTCTCCCGTCTTTCTCGCAGCCTCGATAATTTGGAGAATTGGGAGCGTCCCTTAAGTAGCTGTTATTTGATTGTCGGTGTGTTGATGGCAGGGCCTGTCGGAATATTGATGATTATTGGCCCGCAAATTATTTCAACGCTTTTGGGAGAGGAATGGCTTGGTGCAGGATATATCTTGCAAATTCTAGTGTTGCCGTGCTTTCTGATGGCGCTCGCTGCTGGATACGATCGAATTTATGATGTTGTGGGTCGGCAGTTCCTGGCGCTAATTCTGAGTGTTGTCTCGGCCATCACCGTTCTAGTTGCGATACAATTTACAGCGATGATCACAGTGAACGTTTTGGCTGCGACCTTGGCCTTCGCTCTAGTGCATACTGTGTACTCGTTGACATGGACAGTCTTTGCATTTCGATCTTGCGGCTTTTCAACGCGAGCAGTTGTTGGCCGGTGGTTGTTGGTCGTCGGCCTTGTCTTCGGTGTTGCTTTGTTTACGAAGCTGGCTGCTGTACATTTGGCAAATGCAATTGTCTGTGGCGTCGTTGTGGAGTGTCTATACCTGTCATTTGTGGGCGGGGCATGGCTCGTACGAAGAAATTGATTGCTCGCCGTTTGTTGACGACACTGAAGCGAAAGATTTCAGTTTATACGGCTTAGACCTTTTTTCTATTTAAGTAGAAGCGTATCCTGCGTTGATGAAGTAGTTCCGGCACTCTGCCGTCGCGTGAACGAGTTTGCCGATGGTGCGACAGACCTCGTCGATCGTGTGGTTTTGCGCGATACGCATCCGGTCTTGAACTTTGCAAAGGTGAACTGAAAAGCTATTCTTTACTTGGAGGAAGATTTTGACTTCAGGTCATTTCTCAGATCACGAATGAACAGCAAGCACTTCAATAATGGAGACGCTGTTCGCTGGATCATGAAATATGGTGTTTGCGCTGCACCAAAGGATCTAAAAAAACGTTCAATGGGTTCGATTATGGATCCTTCAAAATCAAACTGTTTCGAGACGGTTGAGGCAAACTGAATCGCCTTCCATAGGCAGAGCGTTGCTGCTCCGCTGTTTCTCACCTCGGGGTCGCTTCCACCGACGAGATAGTATGCGCTAAGCGAATCCCAAACGATATAGGCCCCCGCATGCGGGCGACCACTTTTATCTTTTGCAATTAGGATCTTTCGACACGCTCGCTGAGCGCAAGCGGCATCTATACTCTCGAGATAGCTCTTGCTGAATGGTGGTTCTTTGCCTTGACGTGAGAAAGTCAGCCGTACAAGAGCATACATTTCGTCCACTGTGCCATCAGTGACAACTATTCCCGACCGTCCTTCTGCTTTCTTGATTTCAGTACGAACTTTACCCTGAAGCTGAGACCACAGCCTATCGGTGTGATGAAGATCATTCAGGATGTAGGTATAGTGGGTTGTTTGAGTAAAACCCCTCCAATAGAACGCGAGCCAACTCTTGTATCGTGGGTTCCAGTTTTGAAGATAGTAATGATATGGCGGCAACTGCTCAATTAATGCCGTCAACAGAGCCGTCTCTCGTGATGTGGCCTCGGAGGGCCCAGCATTGCTTTCTCGAATCCATGGGCCGAGAAAAGGAGTCAGGGCGGGTTGCGACAGTATCTCGAACAAAAATTTCTTGCTCCTGCGGTAAACGAGAGATGCTTGAATACCGTTCCCTGATTCAGCCAGTATAACGTTCCAATTCTCGGGGCCGCACGTTGCATCGAGCCACCAAGGCTGTTGAAATATGCTGATATCGGATTCTTGCTCGCAAAGTGAGGCATATCGGACCTTAGGATCGTTCATGCTTGCAGTCACCTTTGAAAAAGAAAGAGAGAATCCGGATCATGGCTGTGGAAAAGGCGATTTCTTACTTCAGTGACGATATTCTATCATAGAATCAATTATTTCGCCTCAGAAGAGGAAGGTGAAACTTACGGGTTTGAATTGTCGTGTCGCATTGAATAAGAACGTGATCCGGAGAGTTCTGCCGGTGCAGCCAGGCGATGTATCGAGCACCTTAGCCGAGGGCAGCCTGATCGTGTTGAAGTTGGTCCTCACGTGTCGGTGCGCAAAGATGTTGCCTGCATTGTGCTGATACCGGGAATGTTCGGCTGATCCTAGACGGGTTGGGAAACTCGACTTCGGCCATCCGGTTTTGGTCGGCCAATACTTTCGTAGATGAAGCCTGCGGCTTCGACATCCTCGCGTCGATAGATATTGCGTAGGTCGACGATGATCGGTTGTCGCATCTCGCTATGAAGCTGCTTGAGATCGAGCGCGCGGAACTGGACCCATTCGGTGACGATCACTAGCGCATCGGCATCCTTGGCGCAGGTGTAAGCATCGTTGCAGTAGTCGATCTCCGGCAATTCCCGGCGCGCCTGCTCCATGCCCGCAGGATCGAATGCGCGTACCTTGGCGCCCATATCGAGTAGCCCGGTTATCAACGGGATCGAGGGAGCCTCACGCATATCGTCGGTATCGGGCTTGAATGTGAGGCCAAGCACGGCAATGCTCTTGCCTCGCAACTGGCCGCCGACCGCACTAGCGACCTTACGTGCCATCGCACGCTTGCGATTGTCATTGACGGAGAGAACCGCGTCGACGATGCGCAGTGGGACGTCGTGATCCTGCGCGGTCTTCAGTAGCGCGCGTGTATCCTTCGGAAAGCACGATCCGCCGAAGCCTGGTCCGGCATGGAGAAACTTGGTTCCGATCCGGTTGTCCAGGCCGATGCCGCGCGCGACTTCCTGCACATTGACGCCGACCTTTTCCGACAGGTCGGCAATCTCGTTGATGAAGGTGATCTTGGTGGCGAGGAATGCGTTCGCGGCATACTTGATCATTTCGGCGGTGCGGCGCGCCGTGTACATGATCGGTCCCTGGTTGAGCGATAGCGGCCGATAGATATCGCCGATGATTTTGCGCGCTCGTTCGTCGTCGGTGCCCACGATGATGCGGTCGGGAAACTTGAAGTCCCGGATTGCGGCGCCTTCACGCAGAAACTCCGGATTGGATGCGACGACAATTTCCGCGGCGGGAGACGCCTCCCCAATCAATCTCTCGACTTCATCACCCGTGCCGACAGGGACTGTCGATTTCGTGACGACGACCGTGAATCTCCGAACGGCGGCGGCGATTTCACGGGCGGCCGTGTAGACATAAGCGAGATCCGCATGGCCATCGCCGCGCCGCGAGGGCGTCCCAACCGCGATAAAGACAGCATCCGCTTCGCCGACCGACTCGACCAGATCGGTTGTGAAATTCAAGCGCCCCGCGCGGACGTTGGTGGCAACCAGGTCGTCAAGTCCGGGCTCGAAGATAGGTATCTCCCCACGTAGAAGCGCAGCAATCTTGCCGGCATCCTTATCAACGCAGGTGACGTGATTGCCGAAATCGGCAAAGCAGGCCCCCGAGACGAGGCCGACATAGCCGGTGCCGATCATCGCGATTTTCACGATCAATTCTCCGGTGGTGAATTACGCGATGGTGTCACTTCGGAGGAAAGAACCATCCCGCCAGCGACGCCTACACCAAGTACGTAGATCCATCCTGGAACAAAGTCGAACAAGTGAGAGTTAAACGTCGACGTTAAGATATTCTGGACGACAACAAGCAGCCCGACCCAATGTGCGAGGCTTGTTCCTCGGAATAAAAGCAGATGGGACAGCCACATTCCGTAAAGGATGCAAACACCCAGTGTGCCCCATTGGACCGCGGTATAGAGCGTTTGATTGTGCGGATTAGCAATGACTTCGGCCGAAGCGCCGGTTTTCCCCACAGCCGATTCCGTGAAGAGCGATTTGACGGATCCTGTACCTTGTCCGATCAGTGGCGCCTCGCTCCAGAAGTGCAATGACTTTCGCCAGAACTCCAGCCGTAAGCCGACGGAAGTGGGGTCGTTCGATGTTGAATAGTCTTGATACTGGGAAATGATCGTCGCGGTTCGCGTACGCAGTGTCGGGGACGCGGCCCAAAAGGCGATAATGAGCACAGCAAGAGCGCCGCCGGCTGCAACCAGTCCTCGTCGTGAAAGATGAAGGATGGCAAAGGCGGCGATCAAAAATGGGATCGTGACTAATGCTGTTCTGGAGACGACGACGAAAGCCATGTTGGCAAAGAAAGCCAAAGCTATCGCGGTGAGGGCAGATGCCTTCTGCGTTTGCCGATTACGCGATGCTTGAACGATAACGTAGAGAATGCCGACCGCGCAGAGAGCGAATTCCTGACTTTGATCGATATAGTTCTTAAGGGGAACGCCATAGCCGGCATCAGGTTTCAGAGCCAGTCGCGGGTCGATTGCCACAACCCAAGAAAAAATCATCAGGCATGTACATGAGGCAAAAAATGCCAAGAAAACCCATCCACCGCGAGTCGAACGTTGGAAGTGGTAAATAAGGAGCGGAACAACAAGGAATTTGGCTACTGGCCCCACCGAATAAAGCCGCGTTCCCCATGGTACGCTCGACCACAGAGTTCCGACCACTGCGAGCACAAAGAAACTGACCGGCAGGAAACAGACCGGTCGTTTCATCAGGTCGCGAAATGTATCGAAGTCCGTCGCGGGTGCGAGAGCCACTAGCCATAAGACAAGAAAAATGGCTGGCAGTGAGGTCGACCAGGGGAGGGTGGCCGCGACCATGACGATAAGAATATCTGCGGGATACAGGGATGTAGTAGGCTTGAAAGGAAAACGTTGCCACATCGGTTTGGGAGCCAATCCGAACCCCTATTCAGAATATCTTCTCTGGGCCGTGCCAAGCTGTCCCGCAGCCCTGTAGATACCTCTACGCCTCGCCTTGTCAATTGGCTTGGCCAGACGCTGAAATGCTAGATGAAAACTGCGAGACCTGAGATAGCGAGGGCAGCGCATCTCAAAATACGAGGGGCACTCAAAATCATCATGTCGAGGTGGCTTGGCCGCGGCATTTCGCCTTTCAGCGTTCAGCCGACACGAAGCCAAAACCCGAACACTGCTTCAAATCGAATATGGGAAAATAGTCCCATTTTCGATGGCGTCACGTCTACTTTTCGTTAAGCGTCGGATGCGGTTCGGCTGTTTCTGGCGCGGTCGCCTTCAATGTCGAAACCAGCTTTTTGAGACCGATTCCATCCGCACGACGCGATACTAGGATTGCATCGTCGGTTACAATAACCGCCAGATCATCGACACCATTAAGTGCCACGATAGGTTTCTCCGAGATCACCATGCAATTGCGTGAATTTTCGAAGATTGCACTCCCGCGTGTGGCGTTGCCGTCCTCATTCTTGGAGGAAAAATCCCAAACGGCTTGCCATGAACCTATGTCGGACCAGCCGCATGACACTGGCATGACCGCGGCACGCGTGGTTCTTTCCATGACGGCATAATCGATGGAAGTCGGCGTTGCGTTCTCAAAGGACACTTTGTCGAGGCGAACGAAAGAAGAGTCCAGAACAGCGTTCTGAACCGCGCGCGCAATTGCATCGCTGCTTGTCGGATCAACGGCCCTGTATTCGCTGAGCAGAATATCGGTTCGAAAAATGAAGTTGCCGCTGTTCCAAAGATATCCGTTCTCGATGTATCGAGTTGCGGTCGCGGCATCTGGCTTCTCGACGAATTGCCGAACCATACGCAGTTGCCCGGCGATAGCATCGCCGGGCAAAATGTATCCGTATTCTGTTGCTGGCCGCGTCGGTTTGACGCCGAAAGTTACGATTTGACCGCTGGCCGCCGCGCCCATCGATGCTTGGCAGGCCGCAACAAAGGCATCGTTGTCGGTGACGACGTGGTCAGAGGCCAGAGCCAATACTACAGAGTTAGACCTGCGACGTTCGGCAAACATGGTGCCGGCAATGATAGCGGGTCCCGAATCTCGGCGGGAGGGCTCGAGCAGGATATCCGCGTCGCGTTCGATCTCCGCAAGTTGCTCGAGCACCAGAAATCGATGAGCCTCGCCGGTTATGATGCAAGGTTTGTCGAATAGATCGGGATCCGAGACACGGAGGATCGTATCCTGGAACATCGACCGAGGACCGAAAAGTTTCAGGAATTGCTTGGGATATCGGTCACGAGAGAGCGGCCAAAGCCGCGTTCCGGCGCCGCCGCACATGATGAGTGGAATGATACGATCCGGCATGATCCTGCGACGGGAATGAGATGGAGGTCGGAAGGGGCGATGGTGTGCGTTTGAAATCTATCCTTGATTATCCAGTCCGAACAGGTCCCGGAAACCGCCGAAACATGATGAATGGATGGTCATGACCTGATATTGAGCAGGGCCGGGTCCACCCAACAGGGTGGGCATTTCCAGTTCACCGCGTCAGATACGGACGAAAATCCTTTCCGCCCATGCTTCCTCCCTTTCTGCGAAATTCAGCCATGCGACGGAAGATCGTGCGCTTTGCGATGATTGGCGTCGGAAACACGCTGATCGACTTCGGTGTTTTCACGGCCGCGTACAAGGTCGTCGGGCTGCCGATCGTCGCGTCGAACGTGGTCGCATGGATGGTGGCGGTCTCCTGTTCCTACGTTCTCAATACTTACATTACATTTCATGTCGAAAGCGGGAGGCTGCTTCGCTATCGAGATTTCCTTGCATTCGCCGCATCAGGCGTCTTGGGCATGGTCATGACGACGACCGTTCTCGTCCTCTTGTCGCACTACGTTCATGTCTTGCTGGCCAAGGCTATGTCGATTCTGGTCGGCTTCGCCGTCAATTTCACGATGAGCAATCTGGTAGTATTCCGGGCACGGCCTCCAAAAGCCTGAGAGACGGCGACAAACCGATCGCAAGGGTGGCGCGTGTTCTAAACGCCTAGAACCCGTTCGGCCTCGGCGATAGAGCAAAGGACGTGATAAAAGGATGAGGCCGGTATGAATGAGGTCGAGGCCTGCTGGTCAGGATCGAAGCGATCGTACCAACCGCCTTTGACGGGATGCCGAAGATAATATCGATCCAACCTTATCAGAGCATCTCTTGCGGCGTCGGTGGCCTCGGGGATCCCAGACTCAGCTTGCGCCATCCAGGCCTTCGCCAGCTCTGTTTGAGGCCAACATCTTCCGGAGCCTTTGATAATCCTCCCGTCTATATTCCCTTCGTCGACTAGGCACCCGGTTTCAGGGTCGCTATATCGCAGCGCCGATGCGAGGAGGACGGAGCGATATTTTCCGGTCGGACACCCGGTGATCCGCTCGAACTCCTTCAGGAGCCAGACCCATTCGGCTTGATGACCGGGTTCGACGCTGACCGGCTGAATATTCGACCAATCCTCTTCAAAATATTCCCTGAGCACACCTGCCTTCGGATCAAAGAAGTGAGCCAGAAATAAACTGAAATACTCGCCGGCCCGATTTTGGAAACTCATGTCATGCGTGGCGTCAAACAGCGCAATCATGGCTTCGAACAGATGCATATGAGGGTTCTGCCGCCGCGGCAGCGACGCCGGGATCCCTTCGATGTAGCCGCCATGCTCCGACTTGAGATGGTGGTCCAAAAACGCCAATGCCTCGTCGATTTCAGTACGAATCTGGGCATCACCGCTCAATTGGAAAGTATGAGCCAGCGCCAGAAGGACAAAGGCATGATCGTAAGTATCGCGAGCCGTGGACAGAATGGAGCCGTCGGGGGCCAGCAATGGCACGTAGCCCGGACGGCCGTCAGGGCTTTTGGCCGTCGACAACATATGGTCGAGGCCGCGTAAAGCGATCTCGCGGCCTGGCGGAAACCAACCCAGTTGCGCGGCTTTGGCGAAGCAGTAGATCTGACGAGCCTGCACGAGAAGCCGTCGTGGCTTGTCGTAATCCGCTGTTCCGTCCGCAGCGAGTCCTTCGATAAAGCCGCCACGCTGATGATCCCAACCTCGCGTCGCCCAAAGCGGCAAGGCATGCTCAATCATCAAAGCTCGTAACAAACTGACGATCTCTGAGCGATTGTTTATCGGCGTCTGCTCTGTGCGCATCGGGAACGTTTGATTGGGGATCGCCGCTCTAGGATGTTGCCCTGCTCATCACGTCGAGGAGGACATTGCAGGTTTTATCGATTTCCTGCGCGGTTAGGGTGGGATGAACGAGGAAGGCGAGGCTGGTTTCTCCAAGTTCATGGGCGACGGGAAGCCGTTGGGCTGGCTTCAGACCCGCATTTTCAAACGCTTTCTCGAGATACATTTCAGAACACGATCCCTGGAGACAGGGCACGCCGGATGCATTGATCTCTTGAACGATACGATCTCGGCTCCAGTCTGCGCGTAGCCGCTCGGGACGCACGAAAACGTAGCAACGATACCACGCGTGCTGGATGTCGCTCGGGACTTCCGGGACGCGCAGGGCAGGGCAGGCGCGAGCGGCGGCATTGATGGCTTCGGCATTCCGCGTGCGGTGGGCATGCCACTCCGGCATTCGCCCGAGTTGGATGCGGCCAATAACCGCCTGCATTTCGATCATGCGCCAGTTGGTGCCGAAGCTCTCATGAAGCCAACGGAAACCCGGTGGATGCTGACGTTGATAGACGGCATCCCACGACTTGCCGTGGTCCTTGTAAGCCCAGGCTTTATCCCAAAGCTCTTCGCGATCGGTTGTGATCATTCCGCCTTCGCCGCCGGTGGTGATGATCTTGTCCTGGCAGAACGACCACGCATTGATATCGCCCCAGGAGCCCACTGAGCGTCCACGGTAGGTTGCGCCATGCGCCTGGGCGCAATCCTCAATGACGAGCAGGCCTCGTTCACGGGCCAGCGACATGATGGATTCCATGTCGCACGGCCAGCCAGCGAGATGGACGCACAGGATGGCGCGCGTGCGGTCCGTCAGAACACGTCGGATCGTTTCTGCGGTCAGGTTTTGCGAGTCTCGGTCGATATCGGCAAAGATGGGAACGAGCCCCGCATTCACGACCGTTGAAGCCGAGGCAATGAAGGAGCGGGGAGTAACCACGACTTCGCTGCCAGGCTCGATATCCAGCGCCTTCAAAGCAAGGTCCAGCGCAACGGTGCCGTTAGCAAGGCTGATTGCTTTGGCGCAGCCTGCCCACGTCGCAAACTCCCGCTCAAACTCTCGGCACTCGGTGCCCGTCCAATAGTTGACCTTGTTCGACAGCAGAACGCGCGAGACGGCATCAGCCTCTTCTTGCGAAAAACTCGGCCAGGGCGCGAAGGGAGAATTCAGCATGATCTATCACGAACCTCTGTTGCCTTGGCGAACGGCCAGCGGACGGGCTGGTACCCCAGCGACCGTCAGCCCATCGGATATATCTGTTACGACTGCCGCGCCCGCGCCGACGACAACATCTGCACCGATTCGGAGACCCTGCCGCACGACAGCGCCGATGCCGATCCAGCTTCGATCACCGACACAAACGTCTCCCGCCAATCGTGCGCCAGGGCAGACGTGAACGCCGCTGTTGAGAACACAGTCGTGATCGACAGATGAACCCGTGTTGATGATGCCGCCAAACCCAATCGTGGCACCGATATTCACCACCGCTCCGGCGACCACAATAGTGCCATATTCAATTTTTGTGTCGGTACTGACACTTGCGTGGGGATGGACAAGCGTGGCGAGTTTTAGATTCATCCCCCGCAAACGAGTCAGCATTGCCACGCGTGTGGCGCAGTTGCCAATCGCAACAAAAACCTCGTCGTTCGTGCCAGCAGCCTCCTGGATAGACGCGATGCTGCCACGCACGGGCCATTTGAAATTGTGGTCGATATTCGGATGTCTATCGTCGAAGAAGATGATCTCTGTCCACCGATCGAGTGCGCGGGCGCAATCCGCGACCACGCGCCCATGTCCGCTCGCGCCGATAATGAGAAGGCGGCCCCTCTTTACTGACACGGATCGTTTCCTCGGAACGGCGCCATCGTGGCGCTCTCGGCTGAATTGATTCCCTCACGGCGAAGAACGGTGAGCACGGTTTTGCCAATGATTTTGAGATCGAGAAGGAGCGAGCGGTGCTCGACATACCAGACGTCCATATCAAAGCGGTCCTTCCAGTCGAGGGCATTGCGACCATTAATTTGAGCCCAGCCAGTCAATCCCGGCCGAACCTCATGGCGTTTGGCCTGACGGGCATTGTAGAGCGGGAGATATTCGGGGAGGAGCGGCCGCGGACCCACGAGACTCATCTCGCCTCGCAGGATGTTGTAGAGTTCGGGCAGTTCGTCGAGGCTGGTGGAGCGCAGAAATTTTCCGAAACGAGTGAGGCGCACGCTGTCCGGGCAAAGTTCACCAGCGTCGTTTCGCTGATCCGTCATCGTTCGGAATTTGATGATCTGGAACGGCTTTTCGTTGAGGCCAATTCGCGTTTGCTTGAAGAAAACCGGTGTTCCAAGGAACAGGCGAACCGCAATCGTCAAAGCGAGAATGACGGGCCAGAGCAGCAGCAAGGCCGTGACGGCGACAATGATATCGATCGCTTGCTTGAGCACGACAGGTCCATTGCGTTGCTTGGTGGTGTCTCGATCGTAGACCGCAAAACAGCAGAGGTGTTACGGAACGGGCTGTATGCAGCCGCATCCGGCTTTCAGCACAACTCCTGAGATACCCGTACCGCGCCGCTATCGCAATGGCGGCGCGATTGTAGTGGGAAACAAAGCCTATTGCCTCGCGTCCCATTTCCTGGAGATTGAGAATTGAGCCTCTTATCGCGACGTTCAGGACGCCGCGGCCGAATCCAGAAGACGGGCAACGATTGTGTCTTGTGTCGCTTCGGAAAGATAAGGATGCATCGGTAGGCTGAAGACACGGTCGGCCACGTGCTCTGCATTAGAGAGGCTTCCCGATATGCGGCAAAGGTCCCGGTAGGCCGGTTGCAGGTGAAGCGGAATGGGGTAGTGAATGGCGGTGGGGACGCCGTGGTCGTTCAGCGACTTAATGACGTGGTCTCGGCGCTCGACCTGGACGGTAAATTGCGCCCAGGCGGATGTCCGGTCGGGTCGCACCACAGGCGGCGTAACCGCGTTGGAGCCGGACAGCGATCGAATATAGCGCTGCGCGATTTCCTCGCGCCGTTCCAACTCCCAATCGAAGCGCTCAAGCTTTGAAAGCACGACGGCGCATTGAATGGTATCCATGCGGCCACCGACACCGATCCGGGTGTGGTGATAGCGACGCTCCTGACCATGGACCCGGATCTCCCGCATCGCTTTGGCAAGCGAGTCGTCCGTGGTGAATATGGCGCCGCCATCGCCATAGCACCCCAAAGGCTTGCTGGGGAAAAAGCTGGTGCAGCCGATCGTCGATAAGGCGCAGCTTCGACGATCTCGATAGGTTGCGCCAAAACTTTGCGCCGCGTCGTCGATAACGGTGAGATTGTGACGATCGGCAATCGCATTGATGTCGTCCATGTCCGGTGCTTGCCCGTAAAGGGAAACCGGCATGATCGCGCGCGTTTTGGGAGTTATGGCAGCTTCGATGCGGCGCACGTCGATGTTGCAGGTATCGGGTTCGATATCGACAAAAACCGGCGTCGCGCCAACCAGAGCTATAACTTCCGCCGTTGCAGCAAATGTAAACGGCGATGTGATCACCTCGTCGCCAGCCTTGACTCCCAGCGCCATCAACGCAATCAGCAGAGCCTCGGTCCCGGACGCAACGGTGATGCATTGGCCGCCGCCGACGAAGGCTGCAAGCTTGTCTTCGAGCTCGCCGACTTCGGGGCCCATAACGTATTGGCCATGATTCAGAACGGCCTGAATGCGATCGTCGATCGATGTCTTGAGCGTACGATATTGAGATTTGAGATCGATGAAATCAATCGATGTCTTGCTCATTCGGAAATTACCTCCAAGCGGCCATCCGGCGTTTCGCGATAGCGTTCACCGGTCCGCGGGCATCGAAGATCTGAGCCCAATTTCTCGCCTTCTCGGCTCATCCAACCGATACGTCGGGCTGGAACGCCTGCCATGAGCGCGAAGTCGGGGACATCCGTAGTGACGACAGCACCGGCCGCGATGAAGCAATAGGCGCCGAGTGAATGGCCGCAAACAATCGTTGCGTTGGCGCCGATACTCGCCCCTCTGCCAACTGGCGTTCGCCGAAACTCGTCCTTACGACTGACAAAGGCGCGCGGATTGTTCACGTTGGTAAAAACGCAGGATGGTCCGCAAAAGACATCGTCGGCGAGTTCGACGCCGGCGTAGAGAGCAACGTTGTTCTGCACCTTGCAGCCATTGCCGATTTTGACGTCCGGGCCAATCATGACGTTCTGGCCGAAGATGCAATCCTTGCCGATGGTGACCTTGGGCAGAATATGAACGAAGTGCCATACGCGAGACCCCGGCCCGATGGCGACATCATGATCGACATACGCCGATTCATGAATTGATACGCCCGGGAAGCGGGGATCTTCTCTCATCTGACCTTTTGTATCTGTCATGCTACGCTTTGACGTGATGCTGCACGAAGGGGTGGCGTTCCCCAGTGGTCACGATCGGAGCGGTGCGGAAAGCGGACACCACTTCGACACAGGGGCGAACGTCCTGAAGCGTGAAGCCGCGGCCGGCAAGAATTTCGCGGTAGCTGTCATTGTGCAGTTCCGTGAAGCCATCCGAGAATTCGACACTTTCATCGCCAACCGTCAAGGAGCGATACGTCGTCTTCTTGCCTTTTACGGATTCTGGCAGGTCGTTGCTGTCGATCGACAAGAACCACCGAACGTCTGCGTTCTGATAGGACAAGACTCCCGCAGCCCGCGACTCTTCGCGCAAGTGCGCAACGGAAGCTTGAACGGGTCCAAAGACGTAGCCCAGCATATCGAAGAAATGGATGCCAATATTCGTGGCGATGCCTCCCGACTTGTCTTCGTTACCTTTCCACGACGCGTGATACCAGTGACCACGCGATGTGATGTAAGTCAGATCGACGAAATGTCGTTTGGGAGAGTTGGAGAACTTCTCCTTCATAGCCTTGATGGCCGGATGCAGCCGCAACTGTAAAATAGTTGAAATCTTGCGCCCGGTATCGGCTTCGATTTCGGCTAGGCCGTCAATATTCCACGGATTGAGAACGAGCGGCTTCTCGCAAATCGCATTGGCTCCTGCGCGGAGAGCGAAGCGGCAGTGTGCATCGTGAAGATAGTTGGGCGAGCAGATCGAAACGTAATCGATGGATTGACCGGAACGACGCAGCTTATCGACGTGTCGGTCAAAACGCTCAAATTCGGTGAAGAAATCCGCTTGGGGAAAATGGCTATCAATGATGCCGACAGAGTCATTCGGATCATATGCAACAAGCAAATCGCCGTTGACGGCCTTGATCGCTCCCATATGACGCGGAGCAATGTAACCGGCAGCACCGATGAGCGCGAACTTCGTCATGAAAACAATTCCTTCATGGTGCTTGAGAACTAGGCCTTAACGACGTTTTCGGAGAGAGCGCCGTTGCGCGCGCAGGCGTTGCGAGCATCCACGATAATTTTCGCGGTTTTCACCAGGAATGGATAGTCGACAGAATCGTGGTCGGTCGCGATCAAAACCGCATCATAGCTGGCGATATTAGCAGCATTGAATGATGCAGACTCACGGCCGGCCAGCGCCGCGTGTTCTCGTGTCATCGGGATGACTGAGACATATGGGTCGTAGTAGTCGACCTTCGCGCCGCGTTCCTCAATGATCTCGATCAAGCGCAATGATGGGCTTTCGCGGATATCGTCGACGTTTTTCTTGTAGGCCAAGCCCACGATCAGAATGCGCGAACCATTCAGACCTCGGCTGGAGCGGCGATCGAGCGCCTCAGCAAGTTTCTCGACGACAAGGCGAGGCATAGCACTGTTGATTTCGCCCGCCAGTTCGATGAACTTGGTGCTGATCTCGTATTCGCGCGCTTTCCACGACAGATAGAAGGGATCGATCGGGATGCAGTGACCGCCGAGACCTGGGCCGGGATAGAAGGGCATGAAGCCGAACGGTTTCGTCTTCGCGGCATCGATCACTTCCCAGACGTCGATTCCCATCGCGCTGTAAATGATCTTGAGCTCATTGACGAGCGCAATATTCACCGAGCGGAAAATGTTCTCGGTCAACTTGACCGCTTCAGCGGTTGCGGTCGATGAAACGGGGACAGTCTTGACCACCAGCTTGCTATAAAGCGCATCTGCTATCGCCAGCGCATCGCGGCCATCGCCACCTACCACTTTCGGAATCGTCGTGGTCCCGTAGTTGGCGTTGCCCGGATCTTCCCGCTCGGGAGAAAACGCCAGATAGAAGTCTCGGCCGCTCTTCAAGCCAGTGGCTTCAAAGATCGGCCTTAGGATTTCGTCTGTTGTACCGGGATAAGTGGTGGATTCGAGCGATATCAGTTGTCCTTTGCGCAGGCGCGGCGCAATGGTTCGGCCGGTATTCTCGACGAAAGACAGGTCTGGTTCGCGATTCCGCGTCAACGGTGTTGGAACGCAGATGATGACGGCGTCGACACTCCTGATTTCATCAAAGTCAGTGGTGGAGGCGAATCTACCGGTTGCCACCGCTTCGGCGATATCCTTACTCGGGATATGCTTGATTGAACTCACGCCCTTGTTGAGTTCCTCAACCCGCAACGTATCGATATCAAAACCCAGGACCGGAAAGCCTGCGCGCACGGCTGCAAGCGCAAGTGGGATTCCCACATAGCCGAGACCAATAATTCCTATTTTGAAGGATCGGTCGTTGATCCGGTCAACAATTGCGCTGGCCTCATTTCCCAAGGCCAACGCGTCTTCTGAGCTATTCATTGATTGAACCTTTGATGACCCCAACCAGAATCGAGAAATAGACGCTGGATGCTCTGCCGAATCTTCTTGAAAAAATCAAGAAACTAGATTGGTAACAATCGCTTACATTCGGTAACGCTTCCTGAGGCACGCCTGTCCGTCGTGTTCTGGATGCTTGGTCGCAACAGCGCCCGAACCCTATTATTGCGATGCCATAACAGTTTGACTGAGGTCGCACAATATGTCGCGGTAGGGCGTTTCCCGCATTGGAGTGTCCCGCTTCCGGGGCAAAGCATTTTAGAATTACCGGAGCGGCGAGGCTGTTGTATCGCACCTGGTCGTTTCAGGTATACCTAATGGAGCTCCGAAGCCGGGTGGCCGAACTCTGGAACCGCCTCGGTCAACGTTGCTTTGACGACGCCTCGCTCGTCGTCTGCAACGGCTTTTTCGAGAACGGCGATCCATTTTCTCAGTTCGAGCATCGATGATTCGTTTGGCTTGGCGGCCATTACGCCGGAGATACCAATGTCTATGGTCGGTTCCTGATCCGTAAACAGGATTTCATTGAGCCGTTCGCCAGGGCGAATTCCTGAAAAGACGATATCGATGTCATGCCCGATCTGTAGACCCGAAAGTTGAATCAGGCGTTCGGCGAGCTCAACGATCCGGACCGGTTGTCCCATATCGAGGACGTAAACCGAGACGTCCGAGCGGGTGGGCGAAAGGGCATGGGTCGCGGCCGTAATGACCAGGTCGCAGGCCTCCCGGATTGTCATAAAGTATCGAACCATATCAGGATGAGTGACCGTGACCGGTCCGCCCGCCTCAATCTGAGCCTTGAATTTCGGTACGACGGAACCATTCGACGCCAACACATTTCCGAACCGGACCGATATCAAGCGCATCGGCAATTTGCCGCTGGTTCGTGCCGCGAGTTCGCGATCCAGCGCTTGACAATACATTTCAGCAAAGCGTTTGGTCAGGCCGAGCATGGAAACTGGCTCGACGGCCTTGTCCGTCGAAATCATCACCATGGCATCGGCGCCTGAGGCTGCTGCGGCATCCGCAACGATGATTGACCCAAAAATATTGGTTTTGACGCCCTCACTCCAATCTCGCTCCAGAATAGGAACATGTTTGAGGGCGGCGGCATGGAACACGATGTTCGGCTTGAACTCCTGCATCAGGCGGTGGATTCGCGCGCGGTCACGAATATCCGCCACGCGGCCTTCGATTGTGGCATTCGTCTGCCGGGCGACCAACGCTTCCTGAACTGCATATAGTGCCGGCTCCGAATTCTCGATAATCAAGAGGCGAGCAGCACCAAAGGTAACGACACGATCGCAGATTTCCGATCCGATCGAGCCACCGCCGCCAGTAACGATGATCGCCTTGTTGCGAACCAGATCTTCGAGACGGCTATAGTCGATCTTGTGGCTCGGACGCAGAAGAAGGTCCTCAACGGCAACCGGCTTTAGTTGCGGTGCTTCTCCGGCCTCAAGAGAGGGAAGGCGGCTTGCGATCAGGCCGAGCTTTCGAGCAGCAAGCAAAATTGAATCGGACGGGACGCCGGGTTCAAACGCTGACGGAGTCAAGATGACTCGCTTGATCGACGTCCCCCGCTTCGTGAAGTCATTGACGACCTCGGTTAGGTCTTCGACTCCGCCAAGGACAGGCGTGCGTCGGATCACCTGCCCGCGATCCGCGGATGACGGCGACAAAATGCCGATCGGCCGAAGTTGCTTGATCGCGCCACTTTCGGAGGCTCGCAGCACGATCTCTGCGTCAGCGGCCAAGCCGATCAACAAGGCTGGCGCGGCGTCGCCGACACGTGCTTTATTTTGGGTGCGAGTGAAGCGAAAGTAACGATAGGCGAAGCGGGACGCGCTCAGGAAAAAGACTTCAAGAAACCAGTAGAGAATGATCGTTGTTTTGCCGAGAAAGAAGCGGTCGCCCATATCCGGCGCGACAAAAATATAGTCCAGCACCAATAAAGCCACCGTTAGGATGGTCGCGGTGCGAATAATATTGAATACGTCTGGAAGAGAGACGAACCTCCATTTCGTGGTGGTCAAACCAGAGAAATAGCAGACGATAATGCTCAGAACCAGAAAGGGGATGAGTATCCACAAAAGGACGGGGAGGCGTGTTTCGAGGGCGCTGCCTTCAAAGCGAAGAAAAAAACTGATCAACACCGCGAGCGCGGTCGCTAGCGTGTCATGAAGGGCGATCAAATAATTGCGTGTTGTGAGTTTTGGACTCATAAAACGGATCATAGGAATGCTTCCGATTCCATCCAGATATCAGCTATAGGCTTTTCATACCCGCTAATATGCTGTTTCGAGATTTAGGCAAGCATTAGTGATACGGCTGATAGCTCCGATTCCCAATAGGGCTTGTTTCGCAACTAAAGAATTGATTCTAGAATGCAATTCTAGGGTGTTCTATCCTTGGGCGTCAGAACCTTGCGCACGCCTCCATGGCCGACGAGGATTTTGAGGGACATCGGTATTGAGATCGATGCACGATATATTTGTATGTTCCCTTTCAGCATCGAGACATTGTCATATTCTGGGTATGATCAATGTTTCGGAGTGCGCCTCGGTATTGTGAGAGACCTCCTCGCATCCAGTTACCTATTATCCCGCCGTTTTCGAGAGGTTTACTTGGAGCTTGGAAGTTCAAAATCACTCTGCTATGCGTTTTCTCGGAGTGAATAGTTTAGCTTCGCCAACGCCGCGACGTGGATGCAAATGCGATTGCTTTGGGCGCTTTTGGATCGCTGTAGTCGGCGAAGATAAGTTGATACTCAGTATGGAGACGTTTTTGGTTTTAAAGGGGATAGTTATGTTTCTGTCGCTTGGCATTCATTTTCTTCCCAGTCATACCCTCGAAACCGTCGGTCAAGGAAACTTGGACCAAACTGAGTTTGGTTAATTCGTACTTTTGCGCGTTGATAAGAGGCTTGATGCTATGAGCGAGCAGGGGACCGCACGGGCAGAATTCGATCTTATCGACCTGATGGATATGACATGGAAGAGCCGACGACTGATCGGCGTCGTCACGTTACTCTTTCTGGTTATGGGCCTGGTGGTTTATTTCGTAATCCCTGCCAGCTATCGGGCGGAAGTGGAGATCACCCCCCTAACGCGCGCAAAGTTTGCCGATTATGCCGATTTGGTGGCCGCTAGCCGTTTTGGATATACGCGGGAGGCACTTGCTGGGGAGTTCGTCAAATACCTCACCGATCGGAACCGCCTTGCGCTTGCGGAGAAAGAAGCAGGTGTCGCCGGTGCTAGAGTTGATTTCAAGGTCAAAGAAGGTGATCCTGCAAAGCAAGGAGAAGCGCGAACTTTCATCAGCTTGCAAATGACGGCGACATACGACAACGAAGAACGGCTAAATACCTTTGTGTCAGATGCGCTGAAGCGTGCAAGTCGGGATCTCGCGGTGGGGATCCGGGAAGAAATTGAGCGCCGCGTGGCTGCAGACGAAGAAGCGATGGCCTGGGGGATCAAGCGAACTAACGTGTTAATTGCGGCGGAACGAGAAAAAGTTGCGGCGGAGAAACACGATGATATCGCGAAATTAAGAAAAGAGGCGTTGGTCGCGCGCTCGGTTGGTCTAGATCGACCGTTGGAACTTCGGGCGCAGGCACTCACTATCGATCGCTTTGCCCCAGCCCCTACCGTTCAGCAGCCCGCTTCCCCTGAACGACAGCTTCAACCTGCTTTGAGCTATCCGAAATACTTCGACGGATATCTGGCGTTGGAAGAGCAAGTTAACATACTGGAGAACCGAAAGGACGACGATCCATATATCCCACATCTGCGCGATATGCAGAAGGAAATATTCGTTCTCAAGAACGATGTGTCGCGAGCGCAGGTGAGTGCTCTCCTTGCGCGATCCGTGTTAAGCAAGCCTGACCAAGCTGAATCGGTCTCATATAGTCTGGCTGAAGCTCGGGCTAAGAAAATATTCCCAAAAATGTTGATTGTTGTGCCAACAGCTTTGTTGTTGGGACTATTTTTCGGGATTGCTTGGGCTGTCGTAAGAGGGGTTCGAGCCTCTAAAGCCCCTTTCGTTCCCAGCTAGCGGTCCTTCAGACCTCTTGAGTTTCGCGCTTGCAAACTTTCTCAATTATCTGTTAGCAACCGCCGCTGTGGTACCGCATTCATGCAGGTGCATTCTGTCGAATGTCGCCAAAATGCCGGTCGCACAAAAAGTGAGGTGGCGATGTGCGGGATCGTTGGCGGGCTATGGTGTGACGACCAAGCTCCCGTCAAGGGGCGCATCCTTTCGGCCCTAGCACTCTTGCGCCATCGAGGCCCGGACGATAGCGGGCACGCGATCGCAAGATGTGCGCGAGGCGTTGTGGCTGTCGGTCAGAACCGTCTTTCGATCATTGATCTCAGCGAGAAAGGGCATCAGCCTATGCTGAGCCCGGATCAGCAGTTGGCCATAGTATTCAATGGTGAGATCTACAATTATCGCGAACTACGTGAGGAGTTGCGGGCTGCGGGGCGTCAGTTTTATTCGGAATCTGACACGGAGGTTCTGCTGGCTGCCTGGGCCGAGTGGGGTAAATCTTGCCTGCCCCGGCTTGAGGGCATGTTTGCCTTTGCTGTTCACAATCGCCGCAGCAACAAGTTGACATGCGTACGCGACGCTTTTGGTATCAAGCCTTTGTTCTATGATCGGGACAAGAGCGGTTTCCGATTCGCCTCGGAGCAGGCAGCCCTACTGGAGCTGCGAGGTTTACGGGCGAGACCAGATTTGCAGCGTGCTTACGACTATCTGGTACATGGCGATTATGATAGCCAGGAGCGCACTTTTGTGGAAGGCGTGCGGCATCTATTGCCTGGAACCCTTATTGAAGTAGATATCGATTCGACTACATCAGCACAGCCTGAGATCTGGTGGCGCCCGCCGACGCGAGAGGTATCGAAGTTTACCTTTGGTCAGGCAGTAGAGGCTGTCCGTGAACAATTTCTCTATAACGTCCGGCTGAATCTGAGGAGCGATGTGCCACTTGGAGCAGCGTTGTCGGGGGGGATCGATTCTTCCGCCGTCGTGTGTGCAATGCGCCATGTCGATCCCTCAATACCAATCCATACGTTTAGCTATATTGCCGAGGATGATAAGGTCTCGGAGGAGAAATGGGTTGATTTGGTCAACCAAACAACAGGCGCGATTCCGCATAAGGTCAAAGCGGACGCTAGTGAATTGATTCGGGATTTGGATGCGCTTATCAAGGCTCAGGGTGAGCCTTTCGGTAGTACAAGCATTTATGCGCAGTATCGTGTTTTCAAACTAGCTCGTGAGAATGGTATAACTGTTACCCTTGATGGACAGGGGGCTGACGAACTTCTTGCCGGTTATGATGGCTATCCAGGCCAGCGCTTGTTGAGTCTCTTGGAAAGTGGGCAATATGGCGCTATGCACCGCTTTGCACGGGATTGGGGTAACTGGCCCGGTCGCTCTTATCGTCAGGCGTGGATGTATCTCGGGCACTCTGTTTTTCCAGACCGGCTGTATCGTCAGGCTCGCAAGGTACTTGGACGCGATTTTCAACCAGGCTGGCTCAAAACCGATCTGTTACGTGATGCCGGGGTCATCTTTCAGGAGAAGCGGCCAACTCTATCGCGCGACAACAGAGGACGGCGCGTCGTAGAACAACTCGCCGACAGCCTCCAGCGGCGGGGTCTGCCACATTTGCTCCGGCACGGCGACAGGAATTCGATGGCATTCTCGATTGAAAGCCGCGTTCCATTTCTTACCAATCCGATGGCGGAATTGCTGTTCTCTCTCCCAGAGAGCTATCTAATATCAGAGGCCGGAGAAACGAAGCGTGTCTTTCGGGCCGCTATGCGAGGCATTGTACCAGATGTAGTTCTGGATCGACGTGATAAGATTGGCTTTGCAACGCCTGAACGGGACTGGCTGCTAAGCATTACCCCGGTAATTCGGCAGTGGTTGCAGGACGCCGCCAGCATTCCATTCATTAACGCCGACGCTCTTCTCGAGTCGTTTAATAGGATCGTAACTAATCGAGCGCCGTTCAATTGGCAGATCTGGCGGTGGGTAAACTATGTTCGATGGTATCGCGCTCATATCGACACAGGAATAGGTGAGGAGAACTTCGAAGAGCTTGTCGCTGCGGATTCTGTATAACTCCAAGACAAGTTCTGACCTCCGAATGTCTCGCTGTGGCTTCGCACTACGATGAAACGAAGTGTCTCGTGGAAAGAAAGCAGTCGGGTTTTGGCAAACCGAGTCGCGAATATCGGATTTATATTGCTTTTCCCCGGATTTTATTTGTGGAATCTGGCCAGAGCTGCTCAACTAATTGAAGTTGATAGCGGGTCAAATGTCGAGATATCGATACTTATTTCGCTACTATTCTCGACTGTATTCTTGTCGAAGTGGATCAGCTTGGCGCTGAACGAGGCGTTTGCTGGATTCATAATGATTTTTTTGGTCTATTGTATTGTGTGGACGTTTTGGATGGGCTCCCAAACGGAGCCCGCGAATGTGGCAATCGCGGCCGTTTCCGATAGCTTGGTACTAGTCGTATCCTTGTTTGCGCTTCTGTCTATCGGCGCATACATGAGTGAGAATTCACGTAAGTTTAGGGCCGCGATATGGGTATTTCTAGCCCTGATGAGTCTGTTGACCGCTTACTTCACTGATTATCAATGGCTAAGCTTCGACCCCAGCCGATATTTTAGCAATTTGAATACCGCTTCTTATCAAGGATTTTCCAGGTCCATAACATTGACAGCTTTGCTGGCCCTATCTTTCATCGGTACGGTATATTTTAGAGTTCTTGTTATCCTGCCATGTGCTTGCATTGTCTTTCTTGCAGCTGCCCGCGCTGAGCTTTTTGGTTTCATATTCTGCGTTGTCGTGCTTGAAGCCCTCCTTTCTCTGAGAAGGAGTACTAATCTTTTGTTTTTAGTTCTCTTGGGGGGCTGCGCGTCGGCGATTCTATTTCTCAGCTTCGATATGCTCTTAGCATCCCGCCAGCTTGAAATCTTCGATCTCGGTAACTCAACCTCGTGGAATGCTCGACAAGAACTGAGCGGGATAGCGTGGGAGCAAATTGTCCAAAATCCGCTATCCGGATTATTCGGGGGCGACCGACTGACCGGAGCAGGAGAATATGCTCACAATGCGCTATCGGCATGGGTGACATATGGATACTTCGGGTTTGTTCTATACTACGGACTGGCCTTAGTTGCGTTCGGTAAGTCGATTATTCGGCTCTTTAATCACGATGTACCCATGGCGCGCTTTGCGCTCTATTTGAACACATTCTCATTGCTCTTGATTACTTTTTCCGCCCCGGTTTTCTGGTCGGTGATCGGTTTAGGTTGGGGGGTTCTTTTGAATCGGCGGGTTCAGAGTGTCGATTCGATTGATCATCGACAGACTGGGAATGACGGTAGCCCTAAAAATTTGACGTCGCGCGATCGCATTCGGTCGCCCCCCGACGGTGCTTACGTCAGAATCGAAGGGTGAACGGTTCCTCGGGTGTTTTTGGCGTTGCCGGTTTTGTTGACCAAACCGAGGTCGCACTGGCGATTCGTTGTCGGAACCAAAGTATTTGTCGACAGAATTCGTGCGATCGCCGGAAGCGGTTGGTCGTCTTACCTGTGAGGTTGAGTGTCATGATGAATAAGCAGTTAAATGCCTGGGTACCCAAGAGCAAGACGGCGTAGGATACGCCTAGATGATGGATTTGAATTACAGAGCTGCTTTGTAGGAACCGAACGATGTGTGGAATTTTTGGGATAATCTCGGCGGATTCGTCGGTGAAGGACGACCTCGTAAGGTTGGCTACGCACGCCCAGCAGCGCGGCAAAGATTCCAGTGGGCTGCTGTTCTGGCAGGATGGCATCTATCAGGTGCACCGAGCTGACTATCCCATCTCTCGCCTACTGAGCGAATCGCGTCCCTATGTGACTAGCGTTGTGATGGGCCACAGCCGGCTGATTACTAATGGTCTTAATGACAATCAGCCGGTACTTCGCGAGGATGTCTGCGTCTTGCACAACGGCATCATTGTTAATCACGAGTCAATCTGGAACAAGATAGGCAAGGTCCCAGAGCTGCAAATCGATACCGAAGTGATTCCCGCGATCGCTGCTCTGCATCTGGCGCAGGGCGGCCGTGTTGAGGATATTCCTGCTCGAGTGCTTGATTTATGCGTCGGTGTTGTCGCTTGCGCGCTTGCGCTGCCGAGGTTGGGGAAGCTTTGCCTATTCTCCAATAATGGTAGCCTCTATATCGGTAAGAAGTCAGCGGCAACGTATTTCTCCTCTGAAGAGTTTCCATTGACCGAATTGAAGTGCGAGGAAATTAGGCAGATTAAGCGTGATGCAGTTGTTCTCGATATTCCGGTGTCAACTGGTGACTATGTCATCGTCAATAAAGCCGGACATCGTGCCAATCTCATACCGCCGCTCACACTTTCGTCGTCGGAAGAAAAGCTTCTCGTATATCCTCAGCCACAACTGCGTCGTTGCACGCGATGTGTGTTACCGGAAACCATGCCCTTCATCCGATTCAACGAAGAGGGTGTTTGCAATTATTGCCTTCACTATAAGCCGCGCAATAAGCCGAAACCGAAAGAACAGTTGTTTGCCTTGGTAGAGCCGTTCCGCCGTAAGTTCGGTAACGATTGTGTAGTTCCTTTTTCAGGAGGTCGTGACAGCTGCTACGCACTACATTTGATCGTTAACGAGCTTCGAATGAAGCCTGTGACCTATACGTATGATTGGGGTATGGTAACAGACCTTGGGCGGCGAAATATCAGCCGAATGTCGGCAGAGCTGGGCGTTGAAAATATCATTGTCGCCGATGATATTGCCAAGAAGCGCGAGAACATCGCGATGAACCTTCGCGCTTGGTTGAAGTCACCCAATCTCGGCATGGTCAGCATATTGACCGCCGGCGACAAGCATTTTTTCCGCCATGTTGAAACCGTCAAGCGCCAGACGGGAATTACGCTGAATCTCTGGGGTGTCAATCCGCTCGAAGTCACGCATTTCAAGGCAGGGTTTCTCGGTGTGCCACCGGATTTTGCGGAAGAGCGTGTTTACATCAGTGGCGGGATGAAACAATTGCGCTATCAGTACCTACGTCTCAAGGCGATGTTACAAAGTCCAAGCTATTTCAACAGCTCGCTATGGGATACTTTCTCGGGCGAGTACTACCGCAGTTTTGCGGAGAAGTCTGACTATTTTCATATCTTCGATTACTGGACATGGGACGAACGGATCGTAGATCAGTGTCTTGCAAGATACGATTGGGAGAAAGCTCCCGACACATCTACAACTTGGCGCATCGGTGATGGAACCGCTGCTTTTTATAACTATATCTATTACACGATCGCGGGATTTACGGAGCATGATACGTTCCGCAGTAATCAGATCCGTGAGGGACAGATGACCCGTCAAGAAGCGATGGCGTTAATTCAAGATGAGAACCGGCCACGTTACCCAAATATAAAATGGTATCTTGACGCGGTGGGTCTGGATTTTTCCGAAGTCATCCGCGTCGTCAATTCTGTTCCGCGAATGTATGAGGCGTAAGGACTTGCCCGCGAATATCTGGTACGTCTCCAAATACGCTGTGCCGCCGATGTCTGGATCGGTCGGCGCGCGAGGGTTTCTCATCATGCGCGAGTTCGTGCGTATGGGGCACCGCGGCGTTATCCTGACGTCGGATTCAAACCATTTGGTGACCGCGCCGCAGTTCGAGGGAAGCCATCACATTGATATCATCGATGGCGTCGAAGTCTGCTGGGTAAAGACGCTCAAATATGGAGCCGCCAAATCGTTACGTCGGATCCTGAGCTGGCTCGACTTTGAATGGCGCCTATGGCGCCTTCCAAAGCAGCAATTTGGCCGTCCCGATGTGGTGATCGTGTCGAGTCTGTCACTGTTGACCATCGTAAACGGATTTCTTCTACGCGTTCGGCACGGATGTCGTCTCGTATTTGAGATTCGCGACATTTGGCCCTTAACGATGACAGAGGAGGGAGGTTACGGCAAGCGTAACCCTTTTGTTATTGGCTTAGGACTGATCGAGCGTTTGGGTTATCGTCATGCGGACGTGATCGTCGGAACAATGCCCAACCTCGGAAGCCATGTTGCCGAGGTTCTCGGTCAAAGACGAACGGTTCATTGTATTCCGATGGGTGTAGACGAAGTGTCGCTGGCGGCCGCCGAACCGCTGGAATCCGACTATGAAGCCAGATACATACCTCGAGACAAGTTCGTTGTCTGCCATGCTGGGTCTATCGGCATTACGAATGCACTTGATACTCTATTGGCTTGCGCTCGCGCCCTACAAGGATATTCGAACATCCATTTTCTGATTGTAGGAAACGGAGATCTTAAGACTAAGTATCAGGAACTCTGCGCCGATTTGCCAAACATCACTTTCGCTCCTGCGGTCAGAAAGACTATGGTTCAGGCGGTGTTGACGCGCAGCGATCTGCTATATTTTTCGACGCATACATCAAAAATCTGGAAATACGGCCAATCCCTTAATAAAGTGATCGATTATATGCTTTCGGGCAAGCCGATAGTTGCATCCTATTCGGGTTATCCTTCAATGATCGATGAAGCGGGGTGCGGGAGTTTCGTTCCCACTGGCGATGTAGAGGCGCTGCGCACAGAAATTCTGCGCTACGTCGATATGCCAACCAAAATTCGCGTCGCGATGGGGGATGCTGGGCGAGTTTGGCTGTTGCGCAACCGAAATTATAAAGTTCTGGCCGAAAACTACCTTCAGCTGTTGTTTCAGGACTCGACTTTTAATAGCCGATGCTCATCTTGATCGGAGCGCCGTTACACGCCCGATTTCTAGGTGGCAGCGATATGTCTCATGGTAGATTTCGATAACGTGAGTACATTAGTCAGGCGGTAGGGTTTCAAGTGGCTCGCATTGTACATCTGACTTCTGTTCATCCTCGCTATGATGTTCGCATCTTTCTGAAGATGTGCCGAAGCACTGCTGCAGCCGGACATGAGGTCACGCTGATTGTTGCTGACGGATTGAGCGACGAAGTGAAAGATGGTGTTCGTGTTGTCGATACGGGTGCTTCAGATGGTCGAATCGACCGGATGCTTGGTGCGACTCGTCGGGTTTTGAAATCCGCATTTGCGCATGATGCTGATCTATATCATTTGCACGAT
Source organism: Xanthobacteraceae bacterium (assembly GCA_051954235.1). GTDB lineage: Bacteria > Pseudomonadota > Alphaproteobacteria > Rhizobiales > Xanthobacteraceae > 62-47. The sequence goes on along the minus strand of JBQCHY010000056.1, from coordinate 10,196 downwards.
CCCGAACTGTTAGGCATCGGCCTCGCTCTCAAGCGTCGTGGCAAGCATGTTATTTTCGATGCTCATGAGGATTTGCCGCGCCAGATTCTCTCCAAAACTTATCTACATCCTGTTGCTAGGCGATCCATCTCCAGAGCAGCAAGCATTCTAGAGAAATTTGCCTGCCGACGCTTCGATGCAGTTATCGCTGCAACGCCAACAATTCGTGATAAGTTCGAGCATCTAGGCATTCATTCGGTGAATATAAGTAACTTCCCTTTGCTTGATGAACTTGCTCCGGATGCGCCTTGGGTGCGCAAGGAGAAGGAAATCTGCTACGTCGGCAGCATTACGGCGGTTCGGGGCATCAAGCAGGCGGTCGAGGCTATAGCAGCATCCAAGTCGGGCGCGCGCCTCAATCTGGCTGGGGACTTTTCCGAAAAGCAAGTGAAGGCCGAAGTGGAGCAAATGCCGGGTTGGATTAGAACCAATGAGCTCGGCTTCCTTTCGCGGGAAGGAATCAAGGCTGTACTGGACCGCTCGATGGCAGGCCTTGTCACGCTTCATCCAACGCCAGCCTACCTTGATTCGCTACCGATCAAGATGTTCGAGTACATGGCTGCGGGTTTGCCAGTTGTTTCTTCGAATTTTCCGCTTTGGCGGAAAATTGTCGAAGGTAACGAATGTGGAATATGCGTGGATCCTCTTAGCCCGGAACAGATTGCTTCAGCAATTGACAGATTGATCGATGATCCCAATCTGGCGCGACATATGGGGGAGCGTGGTCGACACGCGGTCGAAAGTAAGTATAATTGGACTGTGGAGGAAGCGAAGCTTCTGAAGCTTTATGATGAAGTGCTCGAAAGAGCTTAAGTTTATCTTTATCTGATGCAACAGCGCATCCGCGGCTAACTGAGCCGTCATGCCGGCGTTCATCGACCAGCCGACCACCCGGCGCGAGAACAGATCGATCGCCGCCGAGACATACTGCCAGTCGCTGTACAGATATAGGTGAAGTCTGCAATCCACTTCTGGTTCGGTCGCTCGGCCGCAAATTGCCGGGTCAGCAAATTTGACGGCACGGTTGTGATCCCGCGATCGCCTTCATCCCGCGGAAGACGCCGTCGTTGCGGCCTGGCCCGCAAGGCCCGCAGGCGCATCAGGCGCTCGACCCGATGAAGATCGCAATCAATGCTCGCGGCAAGCAGGTCCCGCCAGACCCGGCGGGACCCGTAGGTTCGATCATTACTGATAAAGCTAGCCCTGATACGGTCGCCGGTCGCTTCGTCGCTCCGGGATCTGGCGCTGAGCGAACGATTCAGCCAGGCATGGAAGCCCGAGCGGGAGACGCCCAACGCGTTGCATAGCCATGCCACCGGATAGATATCCCGGTGCTTCGCAATGAAGACGAGCTTCATGTCGCTTCCCTCGCGAAGAAGGCTGCGGCATTTTTTAGGATATCCCTCTCGGCTCTGAGCTTGGCAACTTCGCGCTTGAGCCGCGCGATCTCCAGTTGCTCGGGATTCGTCTGCCCATGACCGGGAAAGGCCTGCACCGGGCCGGAGTCAAACTCCTTGATCCACTTGCGTAGCACGTTCTCGTGGACGTCCAGATCGCGCGTAGCCTGAGCTGCCGAAACCCGCGCTCCCTGACCAGCTTCACCGCCTCAAGCATAAATTCCCGGCTGAACGTCCGTCTCTGCATGGCAACCTCCGGCTTCATGAAACACCCAATCTCGGTATCCATCAAACCGGCAGCAGCTCAATCGATCGGTCGCAATTGCCGGCGGTGTTTTGTTATTGTTGAAGCTGCATGGGTTGTTGGCAACTGAGGCGTAACGTTCTTAGAATCTCTTAACGAGGTTTCGTGAGTAGCTCCAGCGAGAATAACGAAAAACAATAGATGTCCAACGCTCGAGATCTCACCGGCCTTCAGCGAGACGGTAAAAAGAACTATTGCTATCGCAAAAAACGCAAGCTCGTAGCGAGATATTGTTCCTCGGCGGAGCTTGGCAAATAGCGGGATGAGCGGAAGAAAAATTGAGACAAGAAGTGCGCCCGAGGCAATGGCTCCGTTTTCAAGGAATGTTTCAATAATTAAGTTGTGTGGATACATCATTCCGTCTGCGCTATTGTCCGCATAAAATCCGAGTCCATAGCCGAATAGAATCTTTGCACCGAAATCGAATATGGCGTTGAAACGTTCATCGTCGCTGACGCTTGCATGATTCGCGGTCGCCGCCTCCTTATTCTCGCTGGTAATTTCCTTGTTCGTCAGCCAAGCGGTTTTATCCTTAGCCGTTCCCAACTTTTCTGCGGTGCTTTCATCTGCATCGGCTTGGATGAGATCGATTGCTATCGTTGCAGCGTTGGTTCGATACTTCATTCCAGATGCGATGTGGTACCAATAGGATGACGTAAAATCATTCGCTACCAAGGGCAACGAGACCGTTGGAATGGCGAATATTATCGCCATTAAAGTTACCGCACTCTTCCAGGAAGAACTTTTTCGAGCGTGGGTTATAAGGATCGCAACAATAGCGATCACAAAAAGAATCGTGTCGATGCGACGGTGAAGCATTATCGTTGCCACCAGGCAAAAGCCAACAAATGCAGCAATTATCTTGTCCAGTGCAGGCGCTTTTCCAACCCAACAAAGCGCAGCAAGTGCGCCCAAGATAAGAAGTAGCCCCATTGATATGGTTGAAAAAGCTGGTCGGCCTTTGCCAGATAGCCAGTCTGCTGCAGTCCCATAATTCGTGCCCATCAGCTCGTTTGAGGATGAAGCTAAAATTATAAATCCGAGTGCTGATGTCGCGATGATTCCCAGTAGAACGTATCGGGTCGCGATCTGACGATGATTCAATATTGTCAGCAGCACGGCAAGGATAATCGGCGGCAGCCCAGTGATCGCGAAGACGGTGAGTTTAGAATCAACGTAGTGTTCGGCGTGACGGGACCAATCCCCAAGGTTCAATAGATTCACCCATTGAGATTCCTTGGCTGAAAAAGCAATCAAACAAATGTACAAGAAGACCAATATGAAGGTCGTGACGAGGCCGATCCCAAGACGAGAGGGGGCGATTGATGTGAATGGGAGAATTGCTAGAGCCGCAATAAAGGCGACCAGCGAGATCGCTTGGCCTGGGAGTACAAGCGACCGCCCCAGAAGCGAAACTGCAATCGCTAGTCCAATTAAAAGTCCAAAGAGTCGTTCAGGAGCATGACTTGGTGGGCTAGTCCGCGATAATAGCATCACATGCCTCGGCATCCAGCGTCTCGGCACTCTGTGCGAGAGATGGATTGGTGGGTTTTAGGCGGGCTCGTTGATGCTCGCGCGAGAATGTCAATCGGCAAACCCTTCGGCCCGAGATAAAGGCTGGAAGCAGTAGGCCTATGCTTAATTTGTAGGGGTGATTTCCAGGATGCCAGGATCAAGCGCATAGTGAGAACAGCGTCTCTTGAAGTCAGCTAGCAGCATAGCGGTGCCCCGTTTTCGTTTCTCAGAAAGGGAGTTCATCCAGATAGTGTGTCTGGGCATAGTTCCTGTAATTGTTCGTCAGAAATAAGGTGCAGCTTTTAGACTGTAGGAGAATTTAGAGATGACGGGTTCCCAAGAATGTAGTTTAGATTCAACGCCGGGCTTGAGAGGTAGTGAAGATCGGTGAACTTTGTGCGATCATATACTGGGTGAAGGTAGGATCGCCCGTTTCGATGGTCGCAGAGTGCACATCAGATGAGCCCCCGTCCTGCGTGGCGTTTGGCAATTCGCGAAGTGCTTGGCCTTTCTAACTTTGAGGCCATTAGGTGATGCAGGTCGAGGTTTTGGGCGGCTAGGTTATGTGGACGACGTCGATTGGCTATGGCCTTGGTGAGCTTCTGATCGGTCGCTTTCATATGCCAGGTCTGTTTCTACGCGGAGCATGGTCCGTTGGCCGTGATGAAAATCCGCGAACGAGGCCCCCGATCAAGCTGGCGCATTCGAGATGCATTGAAACACGCGGGGTGTTCTCGTTGTTGGTCGATCATCTCGCCACGTTCTGCCGTCATCAATTCCTGTGTATTCGCCTGCTGCGACTGATGTCTGTCAGCAAGCGCCGAGGTGGTGAGGGTTCAAATGCTGCTCCCGGGGCAAGAAGAGCCCAGGCGTCCCGGGCGACCTTGTTGGCGAGCGCGACCGAGACCAGCCTCACGGTTTCTTCTCCAGCAATGATTGCAGTCACCGGTCTGCTGGCGTCCGCTTGCCTCGGTGGCGGATCACGGCTGTGCCACCAACGACAAGGAGATAGCGAACATAACAGTCTCCCTGCTTTGAGAAGCCGCCGAAACCTTGACGGTCACCGCTCGAGTTCTGTCTGGGGACAAGGCGAGCTAGGCTGCGAACTGGCATCCTGAGCGGAACCGGCTGGGCTCGCTCGCGGTGGCCACGCCCTCGGCTACGGAGCACGACGATCTCGCCGGTGACTTCGGTCGCTGAAGCCATCACGGCCATGCGCGAGGGCAAGGCGAATGCACTTGCGTTAGCGCGCGATTCTCTTCCTGCCTACGTCAAGCAAGTGCCCGGATCACGCTTAGTCGATGGCGCCTTTCATCAGCTTCCGGTCGCAATAGCAGTGGCGAACAACAAGTCCGCCGCACTCGCATACATCACCGAGTTTTTTGGGGACCCGAAAGTATCTGGCCTACTTCGCCGCACGCTCGACAAGCACGGTTTTGACGATCCCGTCTCATAGTCGGCGAGTTCGTACCGCATGATTCGCCCCCCAGCTTGGGAGCTTGAATCACGAGGGTCCGTCCGAGCGCAACGTTTCTGGCCCTAGTGTTGAATCAATTAGCGATGGCGCGGCGTGACGGGAGCTTGATAATTATTGATTGCTTTCAGCAGTATTTGGTGGGGTATTGTGAATTAGTATTTCTCTAAAGTTGTGCCAATATGTAGAAGCGTAAGACGCAGTAAGATGGTGGGAGTCTTGATAGATTATGTTGCCATCGCGAGTGCTGGAACACCACGACCCGTCACAGATCGTACTGTTAAAGTCTATTTGCGTGACTCCTTGCTGGGAAATATCTCTGAATTCGACCTTCATTCCGGCTAATGCTTCGGTTTTGATTCTCCCGCAGTGATCGGAGACCGAGAGGCAATTTTTATATGAGGCGAGTAGCCGGGGATTATCTTGGATTAAAACAACACGTGAGCCTTGAGAAATAATTGCCTCAATCGTCGATAGCGTGCCTCTGCTCCATCTTTTGCTTTCACTGCCGGAATCAATGATCGTTCGAGATGAACGGTCGTACAATAAACCGTGGTAGTGAGAGGAGTTTGCGATAATGACCAAGTCAGGCGGTGCGGCTTTCAGTTCGGCAAGAACGTTGTTGCGCCAGATGTCGCATTCCTCATAGAACTTCGTCAGCGGAGACAGCCACATTCCAACATCAACCGAAGGGCAACTACTTTTGGTTCTCGACACCAGCCGCCAACCTGTATCTGTTGCCGCTTTTTCGATGGCATCGAACCATTGTGCGGCATGGCTATCGCCGAACAACACGACGGTGTGTTGACTATTCTTGTTTGCGTACACGCAATCCAGAGAGCGTGTTTCCTCAAAAGCAAGGTGGCAATGATCTCGATATATTCGGCTGAAGTCGGAGCTAGCTGCTAAAATCGCCTCGTTACGAGCTTTCGATGCGGGTGTGATTGGGTATGAGTGCAGAAGAGTGCCACCGCCAACAACAAAGATGAGGCCGACTGCGGCGAGACCAAGACGAAACCGCGCAAATCGCTCGCTCTTGTGGATTGGATACTCGATAAGCTGATAGCTTGCGCAGGCGAGGACAATGAAGATGAAAGTCGAAAGGAGAAGGGTGAGAGGGTTATCGGGCCAGTACTCCGCTGCGATGGCGATAACAGGCCAGTGCCATAGATACAGGCTATAGGAACGGTCTCCAATGGCTGTGATCGGCTTCCGGGACAATGCGTACGTCAGTCGCCGGCTGGCGGGTAATCCTATCAGGATCAATGCGCTTGCGGTTGTTGGGACAATTGCCCAAGTTCCGGGGTAACCCATCTGATCGTTGTAAAGCAGGATGGAGACTAGCAGCGCAATGATGCCTGAATATGCGAAGCAAACTCTGAGCGGCGACGGTAGCGAGCGCGAGCGTTCGAACAGAGCTCCAGTCAATCCTCCGAGCGCGAGCTGCCAGATCCGTGACCGCGTATCGAAGAACGCTGAGGTTGGATTCAACCAGCTTTCATAAAGACAGTATATAAACGAGGTCGCGCAGATGGCGGAAATGAGCCCGATAAAGGCCTTATTGTTTGGCCTTGAAATGCAGTGGCAGACCGCAATTAGGAGAAGCGGTAATCCGAAGTAAAACTGTTCTTCTATTGAGAGTGACCAATAGTGAAGAACGGGGCTTGGCACGTCATTAAAACGGAAATAGTCCACCGCTTGATTAGCAAACAGAAAATTTGAGACGAACAGTGCTGCCCTAGTTACTTCGAGCGAGACTGGTCCGTGACGGTAGGCCGGAAGCAACAGCATACTTGCGACGAGAACGGCCACAAGCGTTAGAAGTGCATTCGGCAATAGTCTTTTTGCTCTTCCTCCCCAAAAGGAAATAACGTTCAGTCGTCCCGTCTCAACGATTTCTCGAAGAAGCTTTCGGGTGATTAGAAAGCCGGAAATTACAAAGAATAGATCGACTCCAATAAACCCACCAGGCATGAGCGAATGGCTTAGATGGTAGATAATGACCACCAGAACAGCGAAAGCTCGCAAGCCTTGGATCCAAGCGATCAATTTATTCGGCTCCGGAGATCGTCATAGAGGCCGGCACTGGGATCCTGATGCTTCCGGGAGGAAGCAACTGGGGCCGTCGTCTGCGCCATCTGCGATAGTCTATATTTCATCTCAAGCAAGAGGATAGCCATATGGCAAATTGCTAGTTAGTTACTGACGAGCACCCTTTGACATCCAGTCGGTAAATAGCCCCGTATTTCTCTGCTTCAGCAGAAGATAAAATCGGGGAAGTGTAGTCCCTTCCCCAATCACGTAGATTGGACGTCGCGGCAAACAGGCTGCCATTGTGTGGAACTAGTGCTGTTACCCGGCGACCATAAAACCCATCGAGAGGAGCTGGTTCGGTACGATCACGATATGGTATGAATGTATTTGTATCACGAGGAGGCGGAAATAGTGCAACTGCCCGCGACCACTCATTGGCTCGTAACCGCCAGATTTCTCCGGTAGGCCAATATCCAACATAGAGATCGTTGCAGAAAACAGCCAAGGTTTGAGCTTCATATCCTATAGGTTTACCGGTCGCGAATGGAGGCTGGTTGTCAGTAGGCCGTAGCTTCTTTCCGTCGAACTCATAAATGCGGCCAGTTGGCCACTCGCCGAGAAGGGTTTTCCCCTTGAATCTGATCGACGAATAAAACTGTACTTGTCTAGGCTCAAGGACTATCGGTTCGTTTGGGTCGCATCGGTAGGTGTCGTCGCGTCGGCTCATGCGACACCAATTTCCATCTCGGAAAAGCAGTGCGTCTCCGTAATTCGTCACGGCAATGACGGCGCCATTGGCAGCCGCAAAATCGTATGACCAAGTGCCTTCCTTAATCTTTATGGATTTACACCGGCCGCCATCGCATGCGTTTACGGCGCCACGCTCCTGTCGGAAATCATAACCGTATGCATGAAATGGCAAGTAACTGATCGATTTAACTGGGACGAACTCCTTGCCGTTCCAGCTCCATTGCTTGCCCGCTGGCATATTCCACATCCGATTTCCCGAGCCGATGCCGGTCGTCATATCCCAAATCCGCAGTTGCGAACCAAAGCCGAACATATGCATCGAGTGGGAATGGGGGGTGGTGACAGTCAAATCAGTCACTTGAATTTCCCCCGTCGGTGTGCCCGAAACGTCCTCGGAGGCGGGCAGGGCACAGTAACTCTGCCAGCCCGGTAGCTCATTGGCGACCGCGGGAGATATAAAGACGAGCGCGGCCAAAATGACAAGAATCCACATACGTGCGGCGATAGAGGAATTGCGCGCGCATGACAAGCCGACTGATAGCCGGCACGCGTTAGCGAATCAGTTTTGACGTGTATAAGCTAACGCCAATCGATCCGAAATCTGCGGCTAGGCCGCTAATACGTCTCGCTGTTCCATTCCAATCAGACGCACGTTGGAACGTGCATTGCGCTAGCAGCATGCGGTATGCTAAAGTTAAACGGTGGTGTCATTTGAGCACCTGACTAGATAAAATATGCACTTCGTTACCATCATCATCTGTTTCGTCCGACCTTCGACCTGACGCCCCCAAAATAGTTAGGGAGCAAGGCTCACACGCGTTCTCTAACCTTCGAACAATTTAGGTCGGTGAGCCGTTCGCCAATGGCAGTCATTGGCGAGCATTCGCTAGGGTTGTTGGTGGAGTGACGGGAACGCCAGTCAGAGACCTATATACATCTCAGATATCTGCAGGCGCGATACAGAACCCGAGGACCGACTCTTCAGGACGCTACGCTAATAAGATAGATCGCCCCGTTTCAATTCACTGAGTTCCGACTATTGATCGAACGCGATGGTTGCGGGTAACGAAGCATATGCGCATAGGCTACAGCGTCGGAAATATGAAGTAACAATCCGTTGGGAAATACATCCGGCCGCGCTGCGATGGTGTCGAGAATTACCTCTCGCGCGATGGGCTCCCAAACATCGACCGCCATCAGATGGGTGAACAAGAGGCCGCGAGAGAATTCTGACTCTTCAGAGGTCTTGCCAGTAACTCTCGCATCGGTGATGCCGACGAACTGATTGATCGAGCGGTCCTGCCGAATTACGAGACCAATCACCGACCAAATGAGGGCAACGCGATCCTTTTCTTTCAGCTTAAGTCCGCTCTGATCGAGATACACGATTGCCGGCAGAGTAATGGCAGCCTTCCAAAATTGCTCTTCCGTTTGTCTGTTCGGCAGTACCTGGTAAGGCCAAGAGAGTGCAATGCGTCCGGTCTCGGATTTCACCGGATTCGTATGCGAGATGAAATAGTTCTCAAAACCTTGCGCAAAACTTCGAAAGGTCGGATCGCCGCTAAACTGATAGGCAAGCATTGCCGCTTCGGCGAAGGCCGCTATGTGGTTCATAGCATCATGTTCGCCGGTCCACGGATTTTCGAAGAAACGATTGTCGCCGTCGATCTGCTGCTCGGTAAGGTATTTTTTCAGAATTGAAACACCGCGTGTTGCAAGCTCAATTGCCTCCCGCTTTCTGTCATCATCAACCGCGTTCGAATCCTTAATCTCGAGTGCCAGCTTTAAAATTGGTGCAACGATGCGCCCCGGCAATGTCTCCTCGCGCGCCGGCTTTCCACCCTCGTGGAAGCTCCAGCCATCGAGGTGCTCCCTTCCAAAACTGTCCTTCAGCCCCAGAGTTTTGTCGGTGTTGGCAAAAGCCTCTCGCGCTCCGCGTAGAACAATATCAACAAACCTGACATCAGACGTCGCCGCAAAACCATCGACTGCAGCGTTGGCGGCGTAAGCCCATCCCCACGCGAACTGCTCCCCTGTGTCGACGGATTTGTCCGCTTTAGCAAAAGAGGCATCGAATTCAGACAGAAACTGAAGAAGAACCCTTTCGGAGGCAGGCAATTTGATAAAAGCCGCATAGGCTCGCTGGCAGGCAATATCCAGAACCATGCGGTCTGCTTTGTTTATCGCTAAAGCGTAGACATCTTTGACGGTGTTGATGAACTCATGCTGGTCGGGAAACAAGGCAACGGCATCAGCGACCGTGGACACTGATGGGCGCCGCGAAAGCAGGTCTTTTTGCAGGTTTGTGTAGTGCTCCAGCGGTGATCCGCCATTTGCGATGGCCGGGCCGCCGGGCAAAAGAAAGCCTAAAAACAGCCCGATCAAAAAGACTACAGTTAGTTGCAGCTTCATCAAACAACCCCGTTAAGTCGCGCCTATAGCTGGGCGCCGCGCCTTAGTCCATTTACCACGAGCGTCGATAGATGCGCCTCGAACCAAAGTTGCGACAAAAGCCCACAGTTCATCGTAGCGGATGCCAAAGTGTCAATCGGTGTTGAACTTTGACCCCGTATCGGCGTCCAATTTTGACCCCTTCGCGCGACGCGGTTTGAGGGTAGCGCTCGTCTCGTCGGAGCTGGCCGGGATTGCGGAGACGAGGCGAGCGCGGGTGGCGTGATCGTCG